>DASXZH010000089.1:0-15067 GCA_036502005.1 Fimbriimonadaceae bacterium | reverse complement strand
TGATATGTGATAAGTGATAAGTGATAAGTGATAAGTGATATGTGATAGGTGATAGGTGATAGGTGATAGGTGATAGGTGATAGGTGATAGGTGATAGGTGATAGGTGATAGGTGATAGGTGATAGGTGATAGGTGAAGGGTGAATGCCTGGCCCCCCCATCCCAACCCTCATAGCCATTAACTTAAGCGCAGGACCCCTTTTTTCGAAGGCTCGTTAGCGGGACCTCCCCCGGTTCGCGGACTCACCGTCCCCTCCACCCGAGAGGGGCTTGGGGCCTTGCGGCACTCGAAAGTTTCTTAACTTAATAGCTAGTGATCCCAACCCTTCCCCCTCCGCTTCGCGCAATGGGAAGGGCTATCCGGACCTATCACCTATCACCTATCACCTTTCACTTATCACGCGCGAAGCGCCTTACACAAACGGATTGGTTCGTTCCTTCATCGCCTCTTCAGCAAGACGTTCTTGCTCCTGATAAAGGCTTGGGTCTAGCTTTACAAGACCGTAAACACAGATCGGCTCGCCCATGCGAACAGCCCATCCGGCATCGCCGTAGCTGTAGTGCCACCACTCATCTCGGCAGTTAGAGAATCCGACTTCCAGCATGGTATCCACCAGCAGCATGCGGTTTCGGGCTGCTTCTTCATCCAAGCCAAGCGTATAGGTTGGGGCGGCTTTGAAACGCTCATATGGGGCGGAGACATCGATGATCTCGCCATTGGCATCCACCAGGTTTACGTCTAGCGCCGCGCCTGTGCAGTGGCCCGGAGGGGCTTTACGATAGGGCGGTGCGACCCAGCGGTTGACCGTTCTTCTCAGACTAGCGTGCGGTCTGTCGGGGAACGCCTCTTTGGCGGAATTCCACATGAAGTCGTATATCCGGCGCTGACGCTCGATCGGCCTCCAGGCATCGGTGACGCCGATCCCATAGCCGTTGGGCAGCTTGGAAGCTGCTTCCTTCACCATCTCGGCCACGCGCTTGCGGCACCAGGGGATAGTGGCGGGCCTAAGGATTTTGATGTTGGGGGCGACGAGGCGAAGGTCCACCAATGGGTCGTTGTTTTCGCGCTCGGGTATGCGGTCTAGCGCGTGAACCGGCTCCGGACTCCCCTTCGTTTTATCCCACAGCATTGGTTGGGGTTAGTTTATTCGATTGCTGAGAGTCTAAGGTCGAAAGTCGAATGTCGAAAGCCGGAAATAACTTAGCCCAATTCACGGCAGCTATCTCACTCCGAAGTTCCTCGGGCGCCGCACCTACAAATCGTAATCAAGCGGCTAAAGAACGTGTGGCTTTCGACTTTCGACTTCCGACTATTCACGCTAGTGAATCAGAATCAATCCCAAAATCACGATGCCAGCGATTTTGATGAAGTTGGTTCCGCGGCGATGCTTGAACGGGACCTCGATAACATCGCCGGGGAGGAGCATTCGATCTCCGGCGAAGCCTTTCTGAATATCGTTCACGTTGATCGAAACTGAACGTACGTGGCCGTCAACTTTCTCGTCAATCTTCACGTTATCGGCATCTGAATCCTTCAGAAATCCGCCGGCGTGGGCGATGGCAATGCTGACCGTCATGCCCGGGTGAAAAGGAACCTGAGTTGGACTTTCTACCGCGCCTTGAACGGTGACGGAACCATGATCCTGGTCGTGATCGCGGTAGCCATCTCCGCCGCCTTGATGGCTGGGCACTGGTGTTAGCTGATTCTGATTCTGGTTCTGATTAGGCTGTTGATAAGTAGGGTGGTTGCTCTGAGCCGGCGTTGGAGTTGGGTTTTGCACCGGAGTTGGCGCGGGCCCGGGGTTATCCAGGGGCGTGTAGAACGGCTGCTGATCCGCGCTAAACAAGGGGCCGCCCTGACCTTGTTGCCCGATCGCTTGGGTGGAGGGTTGCCTCGGAGTCTTAGCCGTGATCGGGTCGAAGAAGACGCTGTCTCCCACCAAGACTTGGGGATTGTTTACCGTGTCGACGCCATCGAAGGCCGCATAGTTGACCACGATCTCGTTCCCCGCAGCCGTAACCACACGCACCCTTTGCAGGTTCGCTTGCGCAGTTGGCTGGGCAAGCGCAACAATATCCGATAGCCGCATTCCGGGCTGAGGCTGGGCGAGGCCGTTATTAGCAACCGCGCCGGAATAGCTGATACCGGCTTGCTTTGAACTCACTACTTGAACACCGACGGTGGCCTTGGGCAGAATGCGCTCGGTAACGAGCGCCTGGCCGATCTTAATGGCCGCGCCTTCTTCGGTTAGCCCGGCGATTTGAACCGCGCCAACATACTGCATGATCACGAAGCCATCTTTGGAAACCGTGTACTGCTTGTTGAGCGCGCCTTCTTCATCGCAGTTTATGGCGACGGTGTCACCCGGCCTCACGTAGTGCTGCGTCTGCTTACTGGCCATCGCCGTCGCGATGGTGAGTAGAAGTATGAGGAGCAAAAAGACTCTTTTCACAATCGTATTGACGGGCAGGTTATAGGGAATGCATTCACGTATTTTTACCGGGGTCCGGGGCTGCGGTTTTGGAACAGGGTTGATTTTTGAATTTGAGTTTGTCTTGTCGGCTTTTGGTCGACAAATCAGGTTCAAATAATGGAAATGTTTTTTTATTTTTTTAGGGGGAATTCTTTATTGTGCTTCGCTGCTAAGTCCATCCCCTCCCTCCCGGTTCGTACCTCACCAACCTCCCCCACGGAGGGTAGAGGTTTGGGTCCGAGGGTACGCATAAAGTTGGCTCGTGCTACAGACGAATCGAAACGACACTTTCCGTCTACTTCTGTTGGCCGCGATTATCAGGCAGGGCATTAGGTTTTCGACGAGCGCGGTTTTCTTTCGCGTAATACGAGACGGTGGGCTGCTGGTTAATGGTTTAGCCAAATTTGGGCTAGTTTTGCTAGGCGCAAGGGGAAGGGTTTCCGGAGGCGACCGTTGTGGCATCCCAGTAGGCACTGCCAGACGACTTAACCGCCTTTTAGCTGCTTCTTTCGGAAATCTAGACCCAATTCAGCCTCCACAATGTTAACAGCAATGCTTGAAGCCGCCAACTGTAGAGCCTGACGTTGCCGCCACCAGCCGATCAGGCAGGCCGACACATGCCGGGCATTGAAGGATTCGGGGTCGAAGCCGGTCCCAACCCATTCAACCATGTCTTCATGGTTTTCGTGATTTTCGTCGCTGAATGCTTCAAGGAAGTCTTGATATCCCGGAGGTCCGCCAACGTCTTCTGGCGGGCAGGATCTGGCTCCGTCGAGGCACAGTGGCAACGCGTCATCCTTTGGCTCTTTGAACTTATCGACCGCCGTGATCCAGTGGCTCCATTCGTCGCCGAAATCGTACACGTATTCGAAACCTTTCGGCGCGAGCTTGCAGGCCATTGCAATCTTGAGGTTTGTACGGGTTGTTCCTTCAACTTGTTGGTCAGCCGAGTACTCTTTCCCGTTGATTCTGAACAGGTGCAAATGGCTGTTTTCCCACCCCATCACCATCTGAAGGAGCTCGTGCAAGTCTGCTAGATTGTAGTTCGACGGAACTGCGATTAGCCGCCAGACAAGAGGGTCCGTATCTCGCAGTTCGACTCTTAAAACGAGCATATTCGTAGTGGAAGGCATGGTTGTCGAGGAGATTACCGGAGCGGGTACAGCGTATGTTGAGGGATCGCGCAAGCCCTCGGTCACCGAGGCCCCGTCGTAGGAAAAGGGGCACGTGACTGCAGCAAAACATCGGCCACTAAACCCCCTCCCTTTCCCCTCCGCAAAAGTTGAGGAAAGCATAGTTTCACGACGGCGCAAGGGGAAGGGTTTCCGGAGGCCGAGTTGGGTGATTGTCGCCGCGCCGGGTCGCTGGGGGAAAAGCGAGGCCAGGTCCTCGCACTCCCAAATCGTGCTCAACTTCGCCGCCTGTTTTTGCGATTGAAGCATGCGCCGTGATAAGATTGGTGGGTGGCCGAACGAAAGTATTTCATGTTGAGAATGTCGCCCGGAGGGGATAAGAAACGCGATCGCGTTCCCGAGGGGCTGGCTGAAAATCAACTGATCATTGGCTGGTCGCTTGCTGGGGAGTTAGGAAATCCTGATTTGAGCAAAACGGAGTTTAAGCAATACCTGGCGCATGTTTATCGCGTTCATGAGTGGAGCGCTGCACATGCGGGCAGTTCTGCGGGAAACATGTGGCTTTTTGTTCGCGAAATGAATCCAGGAGACGTAGTCGTAGTTCCCCATTTCAAGAGCTTCTATCTTGCGGAAGTCGACGGCGATGCCTTTCACGTACCCGACAAGATTCCTGAGGATTCCGCATGGCGCCGGCCCGCCAAATGGCTAAACTCTAAGCAAGGGTTTTCGCGCGAACAAGCGAGCGAGGCATTGAGATCAAGGATGAGGGTACGACGCACGTGCTTAAATATATCGGATCTTGCGGATGATATTGAGGTGTTGCTGGGAACTGCGAATGGTTGAATATGAGTTCACAAGGCTGGGATTCATCCGCGATATGATCGAACCATTGTCGGATAACGAGAAATTTCGGGTCATTACACCGGGGGGCACGTTCGAGATGACTAAGGCTCAGTTCTACGATGTGTTCTCGAATGTAACTAAGACGATGAGCTATGTGGACCGAGGACTCTACCATTATCCGACTACGCCCGGGAAGGCGTTGCAGTTTAAGTTTTAACGCGGGTGGTGTTTGCCGCGTCAAGCCGCGGGTTTAAAGCGCGATCGAGCTCGCGCAGTCTAAAGCTAGCCGGTGGTTTGCCGGGGGTCTGGATGCCCCTCCCCTTGCGCCGTTGTTTTGTTTCTAACTGCCCACAGCTTTTTCGGCGGAGGGGGAGGGGAAAGGGGTGGGGGTTTGCGAGCTAGAATAAATCATGCTTCCGGCAAACACTCGCGCCCGTGATAGAGATCGTATTGCACGAGCGAGAAAACTTCGCTCCGAAGCCTCTGTATCCGAACAGTGGCTCTGGTCGTTTCTAAGGAAGAAACGCCTTGGAGTGAAGTTTCGACGCCAACATGCTGTTGGCAAATACACGCTCGATTTCTATTGCCCAGAAAAGAAGCTTTGTATCGAAGTCGACGGTGAGCAGCATTTTGAGACTCTTGAGGCCGATAAGTTTCGGGATTCGGAGTTGGCCCTGTTGGGGATTCGGGTGATTCGAACTCCTAGTTTGGATTTGTTTGAGGACAATGGGCATGCCCGAGATGCGTGGCTAAAGGTTATTGCCGAAGCTTGTGAGTAGGAGGATCTTAACCCCATCCTGGGATGGTGCCGCTTACCGCGTAAACCATCGGCCATTAACCCCCATCCCTTGCCCTTCCCCCTCCGCCGCATAAACCTGAGGAAGACGTAGGTTCACGACGGCGCAAGGGGAAGGGTTTCCGGAAAGCCCCCGCAGTTAGTGAACCCCCATCCCCTTCCCTTCCCACTCCGCCGCATAAAGCTGAGGAGGGCGAAAGTTTCGCGATGGCGCAAGGGGAAGGGTCTGGAGGGCGAAGTTGGGTGTTATGCGTTGAATTGAACGTCCGCGCAGTTGCCGCATAGGCCATCCCAGCCTTTCCCGTTTTTCCGCTCTGAAGCTGCGTAGCGCCTGAGTTCTATAAGATTTCAAGATTAAGGACTCGTTATTTTCTAGAAGAACATGAACCTCAAGGGGAAAAGGTGCGTTTATATATTTACATCCCATTTATGGGAGGTACGAAGTTTATGATAATGTTCAAGTTTAAGGGAGGCGAAACTATACGACGAAACTGACGAGTGGTAGCGCGGAGTTTCTGGGAAAAGGCATTTCTCAGAATCCTGCGATCCGCATCCCATTCTCAAGGGACCGGCGTTGAGAAGCTCTGCTTTGGAGCAATTTCAAAGTCTTCCTTTTCCCAGGAAGTGCCTATGGGAATCTTTATCCTTCGTAAAGACAATCGAATGAAGGCTCCGCCCTCAAGGAGTTGGGTGTTGAGGGAGCTTAAATCTTTGGAGATCGCCTTGAGTTTAGCGCAGACACTTAGGAACAAGTTGGCCGGATACTACCCAGGCATCAATTGCTTGTTTTACAACTCTGCTCTTCTTGCGTGCGATCAGCTTCCAAACATTGTTTCCAAAGAGTTGTTCTTCACTGCAACGTATACTCAGTGTTGGCCCAAGCCCAGGGGCATATTTGGGACTCATCATTTGGTTAGAGCTAACAGCTTTGGTGCGCGGGCTGCGAGGATGCCAGCAAAATCCGCCAAATCGTTGAGAAATTCAGAAGACATCCTTCTCGAATGAGCCTCCGGCAAAAACTTAATATAGTTTTGTAGGCGGTCCTCGCGTTTGCAAGTTGAGCATTGCTGTGGTGAATTCCACTGCATGCCGCAGAAATTCTGCCCCATTATTGGGATTCAACTTGGAGACGCATCTAACTATTTAAAAACTTCAAAGGAATCCCAACCGACCTTTGGAGATTTTGAATTTGAACACAAATAAGGACAAAAAACAGAGCCTAGAAATAGTTTCCCCCTTGCTGGGCGAGGCCCGAGCGAGAGATCCATCGCTGGACTTTCTTGAAGGACAATTAAATAGCCTGCCAGATTGGCTTAGGTGCGGAGTCGTGGTGATCCTTGTGATGCCGCTGCTTCTCTTAAAGATGATCATTGAGGCCGTTTCCAGCGCCTGGCGGGGCATTGCACTCAGTGGGACGGCTCTCCTTTTGCTGAAGATTCTGCTTTCTAAAATCTCCAAGTAGGTCCTGATAATAAGTAACAGTAGGTTTGGCAATCAACCTCATTTTGACGTGCCATCGTCAAACACGCTGTCGGCCGGTCAGCTAATTGTGACGTCTGAAGTTCCAGTTCGTAGCCCGAAACCTAATCCGTGGCAGACTTTTTGTAGCGAGGGCCCTGTGATTCTGAGAAAGTATTTCAGTTCAATTTAGCTTAGAAGGGGATTGTATGTCCGCGCAATTGCCGCATAGGCCATCCCAGCCTTCGCCGTCGTCGGTTGGTTCGCCGCATTGGTAGCAGCGGTCGTCTTCGTCTTCCCAGGATTTCCAGACTACTGACTCGCTTCTGGCATATCCCGCGTTGGTTTTGAACGAGGGTTCTTTCCGGCGGTGGCGGATCACTTCTAGAACAATGCCGATGTTGATTGCGTTTGCGGCTTTGCCGGCAAAGCCGACTTTGTTTTCGTCGCTCATGGATTTAATGACGGATCTGGCGTCTCAATTTGCAATGCGGACGTCCTTCCGCTAATATAACTTAAGTGGGATGGTCATTCAGAAGATCGGTGTCTTTAGGCGGAGGCACGCGCCTCAATTTCTCTAAGCGCGGGGTGGGAGTCAGCACAGGCGTTCGGGGCTTTAGGGTCAGTTCAAGCTCTCGAGGAACGTTTGTCTCAGTTGGGCGGGCTGGGATTCGGTATACGCAACGAATTGGCATGCCTCATTCGAACGTCAGTCATTCAGGCCATGCATCAAACGTTCCGTTCCAAAATGTGCAACGCGTTCCGGTAGCAGTCTCCGGAGCTTACGCGCAAGAGCAAATCAACACGGCTGCTGCTGAGCAACTAAGAGACAGCTCCTCGGTCGCAGTTTTGGATCAAATAAACGGAACTGTCGGCGAAACCTCCTATTTTTTCCTTATTACTCTTTGCCTAGGTCTCCTTGCCTTTCTTGTGCTTATTTTCGGCAACACCGCGATTGGAGCTTTGCTCGGAGCTTTAACCGCAGGCATCGGATTTTATTTGCATGGACTGGACGTAAAGAATAGGACGTTCCCTTTGTTTTTTGAATTGGACGATGCTTCCTCCGTGAAATGGAAGGCTACTTGCGCAGCGCTCCAAGCATTGGCAAATTCTAACAAGATTTGGCAGATCGACACTAAAACCTACACGTACGATCTCAAGCGCAATGCCGGCGCTGGAACGATTGTGCAGCGGAAGGATGTTCAGGTTCGAACAGCCGCTGCGCCGTTTATTGCTTCGAACCTCGAGCCCTATTGCATAGTGGCTGGGGGCCAGACGCTAGTATTCTTTCCTGACCGCCTTTATGTTTATGAGAATAAGCGATACGGTGCCGTGGCATACGAGGCGCTTCAGTTAGAAACGGGGACAACGAATTTTGTTGAAACTGGATTCATTCCTCACGACTCGCCACGGGTCGGAACAACCTGGCGATACGTCAACAAGAGCGGCGGCCCCGACCGTCGCTTCAACAACAATGTCCAAATCCCAATGATGCAATATGGGGTCCTTTCTCTAAAATCTGCCACCGGTCTGAACTTGTTATTTCACGTAAGCTCGTTTCCAGCGTCCTCGTCGTTTGTGGCTGGAATCCAAACGGCAATCGGAAGGCAAGGGGCTTCAGGTCAAACATCTGCTGGGCGTCCTGGCGCAGGAAGTGGCCAAGCGCCCCCGAGGCCCACGGCTCCTAGACCACCATATCTGATTGAGCTTGGCCTTGATTTGAACTGCACCAAAGAGCAGGCTAGTAGCAGATATCACGAATTGGCAAAGGCCTACCACCCTGATTTGGTCTCGCATTTGGCTCCTGAGTTTAGGCTTGTTGCTGAGGAACGAATGAAGTCAATAAATGTTGCTTACGCGGAACTGAAGACGGCTCGTGGCTGGTGAACTTTTCAAACGCAAACTCGCAATCGAGCTTGTCGCTTCCTGGGAGTTCTGCGCAGAAAGCTTACTTCTGAAATGCATATTGAGGCATGTTTCTCCAGACCAAGTTTGTATCATCCCCGAAAATCCTGAACAACTCGTGCTCGGCCTCCATTGAGACTGTATGCCAAGGAGTTGGCCCAAGTGGCCTAAGATGTTTTGTCAACGCACCAACCGTGTACCCCTCTATGCCCATCCAAATCGCATCCAGGCCGCCACTTATCAGCCTTTCCCGCATCGAGAAGTGAGTCTCTATGTCCCATAGGTGTATCTTAAGGCCGTGATTGTTAACCGCATCTATGAGGACCCGATTAATATGCTCGTCGTTAAATCCGTAGCCGATAACCATGAGTCGTCGGTTTCCTGAGTTTAAGAAAGAGTTAAAAAGACACCAGTACTCCTTCATTAGCGGCGATTTTTGGATCGTCGATAGCTTGCCGCCCCCCAGCACCATGGCGTCATGTCCCCCAGGCCTTCTCCAGTCCCACGAGCCGTGTAACTTAACATAGTAGAATCCCGGATCAAGATTTTGAAAACCGCCGCTCGGTTCGGATTCCAACGATTCCAGAATTACCGGCTCGTTAATTTTAGAAGAATTTCTTCGAAAGTGATTATTTCCAAAAACCTCTCCTTCTTCGTAGATAGGCTTTTGCACCCAAGGCCGTTTCATCGCGTCCTCCGCATGTCCCACGAACCTGAATCGCTCAAAAAGCATGTCTTGATTTAGCGTGAAGACCAACCCAACTTGCTCTGGCGCTCTCGGAGCAAACTGTGCCACTAAGGCATCAAAGTCAACGAAACTAACAGGTTCTAATACATCGTAAAGGATGTCTTCTATATCGTTATAGATATCTCTAAGAGCCACGTTTAAGTCTCCGCAGGCTTCTCTCGAAAACATTCCCAACTGACCGCTGGCAACGACATTTTCAAAGAGAAGTCCATCTTTAGACTTTAGTGCGTCAACTAGATCTTGGTGGTTCTTGACGGATAGGTTAGATAAAAGCTGACACCAAATATCGTTTGCGGTAGGGGCGTTCCAGTTTGCCGTAAATCCAGCGCCTGTAAGAAGTGCCCATTTGGGAAAAATGTATGGCATGGTGGTGCGTCCTAGTTTCGGTGCAACAGTGAATATGAACCGTCGCGCGTTAGACCGTATTTTTCTCGAGGCACTTGGCGCGTCCCGTTTACAACGAGGTCGCAAAACGACGTTCTGAGTTCCTCTAGGCGACCGCTCTGGTATAAACGCTTAGCTTTCCCGGCAGCGACGTCGGCGACCTGTATCCGGAAATCTACGTGAGATGGCCTCGTGGCAATTTCAGCAGGCACGTAGTCCGGCACCACTGAGTACTGCGAAAATCCCAACAGCCGGCTATGCTGCTGAATCCGACCCGCCTCTAGTACGGGAAGGTCTGATTCGTGACCTCCGTCAAACACCACCGGACATGCTATTGAGGTTATGAGATCGTGGATATCCACTGACCATTTTAAAGTAGGTTGCTTATCATCAAATTTTGTCAACTTTGGCCGGTCATCTAAGACATGCCTGTACATATGCTGACTCTCAAGTAACACCCGACGAAGATTGGGAATATTATTGGTGCCGTCGTAGATTCGTTGTGCCGCGGCCTTGGCCATCTTTGATGTTCCAACGTGCCAAATGACCGAGTCTCTTTCAAGGTCTAAAACGTTCAGCCAATATTCAGGATGCATCCGAAGCATTTCGTTATAGAGTTCGTTTCTTAGCCACCAATCGATAAAATGACTTCCAAACCAATGCTTGTAAAGTTCAAAGGTGTAATGCTCCCTGATACGTTCCATTGCTGGAATTGGGTCGAATACATAGATGGAGCACTGTTGCAACAATCTATCCCATCTCGCGGCTTCTACCTTGTTAACCTTTGTGAGTGAGTGATAGTAGCTATACTTAATTTCTCCTCCGGGCATTTGAAGACCATCTTGTGTTGCAAATTCCGGCGCCGCAGCAAGCACTTCAATGTCTTTCAGTTCATCTACGGCAGAGTGGGACGCATCCCCGAAGGACGTAAAGCATTCTTGGGCCAAGCGCACTTTTAGCTCTGGATGCAGCTCGCCTTCGACCATCTAGGAGCAACCACTAGTCTCGCCACAACTATCGCATTTGAGGCAGACGCCGTTTCGGACCAGAGTAAATGCGCCGCAGCCCATGCAGGGATCGCCCTCGTAGCCTTTTAGGCGCGCTTGGCGGATTTGCTCCATCATGGTCTGGGTTTTGGTTGCGACGGCGGAGGCTGAAGAGCCTTGAGCCTTAGGCCTTGAGCCTTGAGCGTCGGAGGGGACGGGAGAGCCTTGAGCCTTATGCCTTGAGCCTTCAGTGTCGGAGGGGGCGGGAGAGCCCTGAGCCTTTAGCCTTGAGCTTTCAGTGTCGGAGGGGACGGAAGGGCTTTGGGCCTTAGGCGTTAAGCCTTGAGCATCGGAGGTTTCAATCGCTTTCAACTTTCGGGTCTGCTCCAGTTCCAACTGATAAGTCGGAGATCCCACCGCCCTTGAATTTCCTTCAAATGGCAAGACATTCTGATCGGTTTCTTCAGGCTTGATTCCTGCAGCGCCACGGTAGCCGCGGGCTTCGGAGTCGTTATGGGCGATGCCTGGAGCCACGCCTTCGAACTCGCCGCCGTCTTCTTCTTCAAAGAACTCCGGCGCTTGGTCGGGCTTTCCTACCGTATCCCCTCGCAGGTCCTCGGGTTTGACCTGCACCAAATCCGTTCGTCCCAGATAGGAGAGGGCCAGTTCCCTAAAGATGTAGTCGATGACGGAGGTCGACATCTTGATATTGTCGTGCCCCTGCACGGAGCCGTTCGGCTCGAAGCGGGTGAAGACGAACGCCTCCACAAACTCCTCTAAGGGCACGCCGTACTGCAGGCCGAGCGAGATGGCGATGGCGAAGCAGTTCATCAACGACCGGAAGGCGGCGCCTTCGCGGTGCATGTCGACGAAGATCTCGCCGAGGGAGCCATCTTCGAACTCGCCGGTTCGGATATAGACCTTATGACCGCCGACGCGGGCCTTTTGGGTATAGCCTTTTCGGCGGCTGGGCATGAGGCGGCGTTTTGAGATGTAGCGGTAGACGAGTTTTTGGGCGGCGGCCATAATTTCGTCTCTTCCCCCCCCTCCCGGTTCGTTCGTTCCTCTCTCACCGACCTCCCCCACGGAGGGGAGAGGTTTGGTGCTCGCGCCGGCATAGGCTGCGATTCCAGTAGAAGCCGCGGATTCAATGTGTTGTGTGTTGTGTGTTGTGTCTTCGGATTCGAGGGCGGCTTCAAGAATCGCCGCTGCGGCGTCATCCGACGAAGCATTAAGAGGCTGCGAAAGCTTCGATCCATCCCGATAGAGTGCGTTCGCCTTAAGGCCCAGCTTCCAAGAAAGCATGTAGGCGCTGTCGATCGCGTCGATATCGGCCTCGTTGGGGAGGTTGATTGTCTTGCTGATCGCCCCGGAAAGGAACGGCTGAGCGGCGGCCATCATGCGGATATGCCCTTCGGCGGAAATGAACCGACGGCCCTTTTTGCCGCATTTGTTGGCGCAGTCGAACACGGGCAGGTGCTCCGGCTTTAGGAAGGGCGCGCCTTCGATGGTCATGGTGCCGCAAACGAACTCGTTCGCCTCCTCGATCTGCTCCCGTGTGAAGCCCAAGGCGACCAGCATATTGAACGACCAATCGTTAAGCTGCTCCTCGGTGAAACCGAGCTTTTCGATGCAGAACTCTTCGCCGAGGGTCCACTTATTGAAGGCGAAGCCGATTTCGAAAGAGTTCTCCAGAGCCGCTTCCACGCTGGCAATCGCTTCCGGCGTAAAGCCCTTGGCGGCCAGGGTTTGGTGGTTGATATAGGGCGCGCCGGCCAGGGTTTTGTGACCCAGGCAGTAGCCAATGATCTCCGAGATCTCATCGGCGCTGTAACCGAGCTTGGTTAGCGCGGATGGGATGGACTGGTTGATGATCTTGAAATATCCGCCGCCGGCGAGCTTTTTGAACTTGACGAGGGCGAAATCGGGCTCGACACCGGTTGTATCGCAATCCATAAGAAGGCCGATGGTTCCGGTGGGGGCAAGGACGGTGACCTGGGCGTTTCGGTAGCCGTGCTTTTCGCCGAGTTCGAGGGCTTTGTCCCAGGCTTGGCGGGCAGACTTTAACATATCCATCGGGCACTCGTCGGGATCGATACCGACGGGCAGGATGCTGAGGCCTTCGTATTGCTCGCCGGTGGCGTTGTAAGCCGCGCGGCGGTGGTTGCGAATCACCCTGAGCATGTGCTGATGGTTTTCTGGATAGCGTGCAAACGGTCCAAGCTCGCCCGCCATTTCGGCGCTGGTGGCATAGGATTCGCCGCCGAGAACGCTGGTGAGAGCGCCCGCGATTCCGCGGCCCTGGGGGCTATCGTAGGGGATGCCCATTTGCATAAGGAGGGCGCCGATGTTGGCATAGCCGAGGCCGAGGGTTCGGTAATCGTAGCTGAGCTGGGCGATTTCCTTGGATGGGAACTGGGCCATGAGCACGCTGATTTCCAGCACGATGGTCCAAAGGCGGATGGCATGCTTGTAGCCTTCCAGATCGAAGTTGCCGGTCTTTTGATCGTAAAACTTGATGAGGTTGATGCTGGCCAGGTTGCAGGCGGTGTCATCCAGGAACATGTATTCGCTGCAGGGGTTGCTGGCGTTGATTCGGCCATCGACGGGGCAGGTGTGCCACTCGTTAATGGTGGTGTCGTACTGGAGGCCGGGGTCGGCGCTGGCCCATGCGCTGTAGCAAACGTCTTCCCAAAGGTCTTTTGCCTTAAGGGTTTGGCTGACTTTTTTGTCGGTCCTTCTGATGAGGTTCCAATCTTGGTCTCTTTCGACGGCCTGGAAGAAATCGTTGCTGATGCGGACGCTGTTATTGGAGTTCTGGCCGGAGACGGTCATGTAGGCTTCGGATTCGTAGCCTGTATCGTAGGTTGGGAAGTCGATTCCGGTAGCGCCTTGGCCTGCGAGTTGGATCACTCGCTGGATGTAGTTGAGCGGCACGGAGGCGAGTTTGGCTTCGGCGATAGCGCGGCGAAGGGCGGGGTTGCGACGAGGATCGCAGACCGGGCCTTCGGTGTTCGGCATTCGGCCCTCGGGGGAGGGAGAGCCTTCGGTGTTAGGCGTTCGGCCCTCGGTCGAGGAATTCTTTCCTAATGCCGAAGGCCGAAGGCCCAAGGCCGTTCCCCCCTCATAGCAGGCGCGGATAATCGCATTCAAATGCTTGTTGTTGATTTGGCTGCCAGTCACCAGATTGGCGACTTTTTGCTCTTCGACGACCTTCCACTTGATGAAGGTTTCGATATCCGGATGGTCGATATCGAGGCAGACCATTTTGGCTGCCCTTCTGGTCGTTCCGCCGCTCTTGATAGCCCCAGCGCTGCGGTCGCCGACGCGGAGGAAGGACATGAGGCCGCTGGATTTGCCGCCGCCGGAAAGCTTTTCGCTCTCACCGCGGATCTTGCTGAAGTTGGTGCCGACACCGGAGCCGTACTTGAAGATTCGGGCTTCGCGGGTCCAGAGGTCCATGATCCCGCCCTCGTTCACGAGGTCATCTTTGACGGAGAGGATGAAGCAGGCATGGGGTTGGGGCCGCTCGTAGGCGTTTTTGCTTCTTTCGAGCTGCTTGGTTTCGGGGTTGACGAAGTAGTGGCCTTGGGGTACGCCTTCGATTCCGTAGGCGTAGTTGAGGCCGGTGTTGAACCACTGGGGGCTGTTTGGCGCGGCGATTTGCTGGGCAAGCATGTTGCATAGCTCATCGTAAAAGGCCTGGGCATCGGCGGGCGCGTCGAAGTAGCCATTTTGCTCACCCCAGTGCTTCCAGCAGCCTGCTAGCCGGTGGAAAACTTGGCGGGAATCGGATTCGAAGTCAAGAGTTCGGCCTTCGGTTCTCGGTATTCGGCCCTCGGAAGGGCCTTCGGTGTTCGGCATCCGGCCTTCGGGATCGGAAGTTAGGCCGCCAAGGGATAGCTGGTTCGCTGACGAGTCATCGGCAACTGGCTTTTGCCCCTCCTTATTAAGTCCCGCTTTGCGGAAATACTTCTGCGCGATGATGTCGGTGGCGACTTGCGACCAATGGGCGGGCACCATCACGTTCTCCATCGAGAAAACCTTGGAGCCATCGGTGTTTTTGATTTCGCTTGTTCGCGGCTCGAACGGAATGCCAGTGTAGGGGTCTTTGCCCTCAGTTGTAAAGTAGCGGGATATTTTCATTTAGTCGTTCTCCTCCATGAGAAAATTGGTGGTGAGGCCTTCGGTTTTCGGCATTAGGCCCTCGGGCTGGGAACCGGATATACCTTCGGTTTTCGGCATTAGGCCCTCGGGGTGGGAACCGGATATACCTTCGGTTTTCGGCATTAGGCCCTCGGGGTGGGAACCGGATATACCTTCGGTTTTCGGCATTAGGCC
>DASXZH010000088.1:0-5418 GCA_036502005.1 Fimbriimonadaceae bacterium | reverse complement strand
TAAAATAAGGAAACCTTGGCGTTTTTGCAGCCACAAATCTCTCCCGGATGGAGAGGTCGGTGAGTCCGCGAACCGGGAGAGGCGCGAGCGACAAACCTTTGAAAGTAGCCCTCTAAACCTTATTTTAACGCCTATGCCCCTCTCGCCTGAGGGGTGGTGTCCAACCCATTCAGAGGGGGTTCAAGGGGGTAACCCGTTCGATGGCTCGTGCGAACCGGGGGGAGGCCCCGAAGAAAAAGCCGTGGCAATATGGCTCCACGATTTAGGACCTGCAAGCCAAGCTACCCCCCGATGCCGGCGCCGGTGCTTTGCCAATCATCCTGATCCTCTGGAGGCGTATAGGGATTTCTTGGCTCGAGGTTCCTCCAGGCCAGGCTACCAAGCTGGCGCAAGGCCAATTCGGCTTCGTTCTTAAAGCTCCAAGATTGGTCTTTGCCCTCGCCTGTATAGGCGGTGATGATATAAGGAGTGGACCCATAGACGATGGCGATATCGCTTCGGCTTTCATTCAAAGAGCCGACCTTTGAACAAACGAAGACCCCCGGAGGGATCTCGCTGTTAAAACGATCATCCCAATATTCGTGGTTCATGATTCTGAGCATGCGCTCGGAAGCGCCGCGGGACTTGGCCGCTGTCATCCGGTAAAGCCGTTCCAGAATATTTCCCATGTCGCCAGGGGAAGCGACGCCCATGTTCTGCCATTTTTCGTGCAGTGCTTTCAGGCGCGTATTGCTGTCCGGGACGTGAATCGTGCAGGCCGTGTTTTGCAGTCCCCAACCGAGCATGCGCTTCTCGATGTTTTCTACTCCTACTTTGTCGGAAAGGAGGATCGCAGCGGTATTGTCGCTGACGTTCATCATGAGATTAACAAGACCCTCGATATCAACCTTGCTTCCTTCCTCAAGATAACCGGTCCAAAGACTTACTTCTCGCTGGCTTTTCGGCGGGATTGGCAGCTTATCGGTCCACTTCAGCTTCCCTTCCTCGATCTGATTGATCGCCTCGATCATGATCGCGGTTTTAATCGTGGAAGCGGAGGGGAATTGCTCATCCTGTCGGAGGCCGATCGACTCACCGGTTTTCAGATTCTTGACGTAATATCCCATCCGGCCATGGAAGCCAGCGCAGACGGCATCCATTTCCGTCTTCAGTTTTTGCATATCCGGAGCACGCGAGACGGAAGACACGGCGAGACTAAGGATGGGCAGCAAAATGAACATAGAGTTCATTTCTACCTGGAAATGGGTTGAGAGTCATCCGTTGCGCCCAGTATTCTGCGTACGGAGTCTAAGGCTCCAGGCTTGGCCTTAAGCTTGAAGGGTGACTTCCGCGTTACGCGTCGCGTCATAGCGAAGGGAGTACGAAAAAGAATTGGTCTGTTTGATCTTTATTGTGTCGATACCGTTTACAGCAATTTTCACGTCGTTTTTGGCAAGGAAATATAGCATCGACGGGGCCGCGTTGTCCCCCCTGGGCTGGGTACTTCTTTTCCTAGCAGCAGTCGGTTTCTTCCTTCAAGTACCAATGATGATCGCTGACCCATTAACGAAGGAAGACCATGATTTTCAAAACAACATTTTGCCTTGGTTTGTTTGCGCGGCGGTCCTTTTGGGAGGAATTGGAATCGGAGTTCTGTATTGTGCGTCTTGGCTAAGGGAGCCGCCCCGGGAATAGGCATGTCGTATGCGAGCGCTTCAATACAAGTTCCGAGTAAAAACAAAGTGAAGTGTCATTAAGCATCTATCCCCTCCTCATCGAACCGATCTTCCAATACCGCCTTTGGGGAGGCAGAAAGCTTGCCAGTGTTCTCCATATGAATCTGCCCGCCGATATGCCGGTTGGTGAGGCGTGGATACTAAGCGACCGCGATGACTTTCCCAGTGTGGTCGCAAACGGCGCGTTAGAGGGCCGAAAACTCAGCGAGTTGATTCAGGAATCGCCGGACCTCTACTTGGGTGATTTAGCCGCGAAATATAGCCGATATCCTTTGCTTCTCAAATTCCTTGATGCCCGAGAAATGCTCTCGGTTCAAGTTCACCCCAGCGATAACGACGAAGACTACTTACCGGCAGGCGAGTTTGGAAAGACCGAAGCGTGGGTCGTGCTGGAAGCAGAGCCAGATAGCAGCATCTTTGCCGGCGTTCAACCAGGCACTAAGGCAAGTGATCTCGCCGCGATGAGTGCCGGTTCGGCGAACAAGATCTTGGCGAGCTTCCTTCCCAAAGTTGGGGACGGTGTGTTCTTGAGGGCCGGAACCGTTCACGCCCTCGGTGGCGGGGTGGTGATTTTTGAGGTTCAACAAAATAGCGATGTAACTTTTCGGCTATTCGATTGGGATCGGGTAGACGCCAAAACCGGCCTAACCCGAGAGCTCCACATTGAGAAAGGCATAGCCGTGACTGATTTTGAAATGGGGGCGGTTGGGCCCGTGGTTCCCCTGGTTGAAAGTCCGATCACGGAGCGAGTTTTTGATTGCGAGTTTTTTACGCTCTGGCGACATATGGCTAACTCTTCGTTTAAGGTCGGCGCTCCTGGCTTACCAAGGGTTGTTATCTGTGTTGAAGGAAATGGGACTCTTACTTTTGGGGGAGAGAGTTACCGTTTTAGCCAAGGTCAAGTCTATTTTCTTCTGGCGGCTGCAGGGATAAGCGAATTTAAGCCCGAAGGCGAGGCCGTATTGCTGGAAGTTGGAGTGAACTAAGCTCCCGACACTCCAGCGCAGACCTAGCCCTTAATTTGCCTTATCTCTTCCAACACCATCTTTAGGGTCTCACGCGAAGACTCAGCAGTTACAACTTCCAGCGGCAGGCCTTTTTGAATCCGGTCCACAAAATATTCGAGCTCCAGATAATAGCCGCCTAAATCGGATAGGTTGCCCCCGCCCTGGGCTTCCATTTTCTTAAACTCGGGCGTAAAGGGCTTTTTTCCTTCTTCGTAGATGGTCATCGGGCCACCATCCATAAAAACTGCCCCACTCTCAAAATTAGCCCGGAAGGTCATTCGGAAAGGGGTCTCAGCCGGGAAGTTCCAGCCCCCCTCCAGGTGCACAAAAGAGTTTGGATAAGAGAACGTTGTGGATGCATAAGAAGGGCCCTTTTCATCCACGTTCCCGACCGAAGAAATGTGCGATGGCTGGCCAAGAAGGTACAAAGCAAAATCGGTATCGTGGATGTGCATATCCAGGACGCCACCCCCAGCTTTGGTTTCGTCAGCCAGCCAGTTGTCGGCGGACCAGCTTGGAAACTGGGCCAATCTGGTCAAGTTTAGAGATAGAAGTTGTCCATATCGCCCATCCTCCGCGATCTGCTTAAGCAGTGCGTACTCGGGCCAAAAGCGAATACAGTGGCCAATCATGAGGGCCTTGCCAGAGCGGTCCCGAGCGGCGATCATTTCGTCCGCTTCTGCCAAATTCATCGCCATTGGCTTTTCGCAGAAGGCATGCTTTCCTGCCTCAAGCGCCCGAACCGAGAAATCTTTGTGCAAATAAGTGGGCAGGCAGATATCGATGGCGTCCAATTCTTCGCCAGCAAGCATCTCTTCCAGCGTGGCGTAGGCCATCAATCCAAATTCTTCGAGGTATTTGGAACGAGTTTCCTCATTTTTATCCACACAAGCGACCAGTTTGGCCGTTGGAAGTTGCTTATAAACGTTGGCGTGCATGCGGCCCATGAAACCACAGCCGATTAACCCGATGCGAGTAATAGACACGGAGAGAAATTACCAGCCTTCGGGAAGGTAGAGTCAGCTTTATGCTCCTGAAATCTCTCAACTATTGGTCTGCCCCCGGTGGATTGGAAAATGCGCTCGATCCCATCGCGTTTTTGGAGTTGGCAAAGAAACACCACTTCCCTGCCGTAGAGTTGGCCATTGGCGAGACTGGTGCTCTCAATCTTTCCTCTGACGAGGCGTTTTGCAAGAAGATTTTGGCCGAAGCTGACCGGACCGGCGTTAAGGTAGCGAGTGTCGCCAGTGGGCTTTATTGGTCCAGATCGCTAGGTGATTCCAGCCAAGTTTCGCGCAAGCAAGCACTGGAGGATGTGCAAAAGATGGTGCAAATCACCCGCTGGCTAGGCTGCTCCACGCTTCTATTTATTCCGGGATCTGTAGATATTTTCTTTCAACCGGACCGCCCTGCCCAGTCTTACGCCGAGGTCTATGCAAATGCTGAAGCAGGGATACAGCAGGCCTTGATTGCCGCAGCGGAAGCGCACGTTTGCTTGGGCATTGAAAACGTTTGGAACAAATTCCTGTTGAGCCCATTGGAGATGGCCAGCTTTATCGATGGATTCGGCAGCCCGTGGATTGGGGCTTACGTCGATGTAGGAAACATTGCACCTTATGGCTACGCAGAGGATTGGCTTCGGATTCTGGGCCGAAGAGTCGTCGGCGTGCATTTTAAAGACTTTAGAAAATCGGTTGGCACTGCAGACGGATTTGTCGACCTTCTGGAAGGCGACGTAGATTGGCCTGAAGTGATGGCCGCCCTGAAAGAGATCCGCTATGACGGCCCAGTCGTTGCTGAGATGATTCCAGGCTATAAGTATTTTCCAGAGGTGAGGATCGCCAACACTTCGAACGCCATGGACGCAATTTTGGGTGGTTCAAAATGAGCGAGCCCAACTATGACTTCGTTTTGGAAACCGAACGCCTGATTGGCCGAAAGTGGCGCATTGAAGATGCGGAAGAAGCTTTCACCCTCTACAGTGATCCCGAGGTGATGCGCTACCTTGGCGGCAGCGGGATCGTTCCCGATATTGAAGCCCAGCGCGAGAGGCTGGCCACAGTTATTGAAAGATATAAAGACTCGCCGTACGGAAATTGGGCGATGCGCCTCCGGGATACCGGCGAACTCGTGGCCGTCATCCTGCTAAAGGCGCTTCCCGACTCCGAAAACATCGAAATCGGTTGGCATTTGCCGCGTTCGCAGTGGGGCCGTGGCTACGCCACGGAAGGGGCGCGCGCCGCCCTTGCTTACGGCTTTAACCAGTTGGGATTGAAAGAGATTTTGGCCGTCCTTTTCGCCGAGAATACAAGGTCGGCAAATGTGACTAAACGGATTGGGATGAGCTATGTCGGCCAAACCGATGAATATTACGGCTTCGATTTGAGCCTCTTCTCTATTCGCAAACCTTAAAGGCTTCTTTTGTCGGTTAAACCAACGCTAAGTGTGTCAAAATCTCTTCCGAATCAAATGGCGGCGTAGCTCAGTGGTAGAGCAAACGGTTCATACCCGTAAGGTCGATGGTTCAAGTCCATTCGCCGCTACCAATCCCTCTTGGGTGCATTCCGGACACATGGGTTACAAATCGTTCCGGACACATAGGTTACACCTTTAGCCCAAATGGATTTTGGAGCGGTTGCAGGGTTTTCTCTTCCAGATCAATGTATCCGAGGTCGTACTTCATAAAGGAAACAAGC
>DASXZH010000087.1:0-38315 GCA_036502005.1 Fimbriimonadaceae bacterium | reverse complement strand
ATTGGGACAGGTTTGAGTTGGAGCGATGGTCTTAGCATCGACACCCTAGCGCATGCACGGCGACTGGAACTCACTTCCCAATCTCAGATCGGCGACGATCTGTGGCTTAGCTTTGCCCGCAAGGCCTAGCCGCGTCAGTTTCACCGTAACGCAAACTGGTCGAGAGCCGTTGAAATAAGTGGATCACCTCTTTGAACGGAATCAGAAAATGAGCTCAAGAACACTTACCGCACTTGTTGCGATTGCAGGAATTAGCTGCGTTGCCCCCGCGCAGAACCCAGCTCCATATACCTTTGGCGCGAACGAAGTTCTGCCAGTCAGTTTTGACCAGCCTCTAAGCGTGAAGGACAATCAGCCGGGAGACGAATTCACGGCCACCGTTACCGATGATAACGGTGTTCTGCCCCGCCATACAAAGGTTGACGGCCACGTGGTAAGGATTCTTTGGGGGAATCGGCATCACTCCCCTTCCATGGACTTGCATTTTGACGATATAAGGTTGCCGAATGGCCAATCGCAAAAAATCGATGCAGTGCCGGTGCCATTGAACTCCAAATTTATTCGCCATGACCGCGATGGGCGTATGAGTGCCGATCCGGCCAGAATGCCTGTCGGCGCCTATGAGGCAGTTGGTGGAATCGGTGGTTTGGTAGTTGGTGGCCTGTTTAACCGTCCTTTTCTTGGCTCTGTATTGGGCTCCATTGCCGGACTGGCTGCGGGAATCGCCGCCCACCAGGATCCGGATCGCTATCTTGTGGCGAAACGCGGCTCAAAAGTTGGGATGCTCATCAGACTTCCCGGTTCTGCCCCAATGCCGGGAGAAAGTGTAGCGCCGGGACGGCACTTCGATGTCCGCGTTGGGGACCACATGCTTCGTTTCCCGTCCGACCAGCAGCCTTACTGGGAGGGCCAGACTTTAATGGTGCCCTTGCCATACATGTCGGACCAAATGGATTTGTCCGTTGACCAGCGCGCGGACGGCCCGATCTTTATTGAGAACCGCGATAATACTTTGAGGTTGACCCAGGGTTCCGATCAGTATCGGCTGAACGGCCATAACGGCACTTTGCCGGCACCTGTTGAAAATCAGGGGGATTTAACTTTCGTGCCTGTAGACATTCTTGCGGCAATAGCAACAGGAAATGTATATGTTAATGGCACCAAGCTTCCAAAAAACTCGTAGATTGTAATAGAAAAGAACATCTTCTTTCCTCCCTCCCCCAAAGCCCCGTCTCTAAGCCCTCAGAGCGGGGCTAACTAATTTGGGTGATAGGTGATAGGTGAAATGTAATATGGAAAATGCGCCGATTGAGAGGATTGCTGCAACGCTATTTCCTTAGCACCTATTACGTATCACCTATCACGTGCGAAGCACTTGCCCAGAGGTAATCTCCTCCCATGAGTTGGGTGAGAATCGTAGTTGGCCTTTACGCGCTGCTGAATATTGGTGGCGGAATTGAGGGATATGTTGCAAAGGGCAGCCTTCCTTCGGTTATTTCGGGAACTGTTGCCGGCATTCTCTTGCTAGGCGCGCTCGCCTACTCCACAAGTAACCCAAAGATTGGCTACATTATCTGTGGAGTCATCGCTCTTGCGGATCTTGGTTTCTTCGGAAAGAAACTTACTCAGGGGTTTGTGCTCTGGCCAGCGGGAGTCATGGCTGTCGCTTCGGTGATCGTGATTATTTGCGCTGCCATGGCTGCCTTCGGCGGCAAATCTGCAAGCTAGGCTTTCTTGTAGCAGCGAATGAAGCTATCCACGCGGTCGACTAGGGCGTTGTAGGCCGAATGCGCTCCGTCCGGCTCTCTATTTTCGATTTCGGTATAAAGGGCGATTTCGTAAGAAGGTTCCTCGGTCTTCAGAGCGGGAACATCAAATCCAAGAGCCTTCACGTTATTAGAAGCAATGCAAACTAGAAGCGCTTCCTCCGACGCGGTGCCTTTTTTCAAGTCAATAAGACCCTTAGCAACCAAATCACCTCCCGGATATTTGGAGAGGTCTTCCATCAGTTCAAGCCCTGGATGAACGCTGTTAGATTGCGCTCAAATTTTTTCCCATCGATGGCCGGATATCGGATAAGGTCCGGCTTAATCTGTTCAAAGTAAGTTGGCAGCATTTCAGCTTTAATCATCCCGCCAGCTACCAATTCCTTGACATCGCTTAAATCCCGTCCGTGGCCGCGCGAAATCTTGGCCAGGGCCTGGCCATAAAAATCGTAATGAAAGAAATCTACTTGGCCGTATCTGCCGATGAACTGGCTCCTCTCTTGCCAGCCCGGGATCGCAGGGATGAAATCGTCTGGCGAGGCAAGTTCAACGTTAATGTCGAGCGTGTTCTTGATCTTTGCAATTGCTTCAAAGATGCCCTTCGGCTCCGGCTCCAGTTTTAAATCGATATCGACGGTTTGGGCTCTGATTCCGAGCAGGGCAACCGTTGATCCGCCAACCAAATAAATCCGCCCCGGCCCAGTCGCTAGACGCCCAACTTCCTCCATGAACGCGATGATTTTGGTGGAATCAACCGGTGATCGCATTGTTAATAGTTGTTATTTTAGCTAAAACCTACTGAGCACGCTGCTCAGCCCATAAGGGGAATTCGCGAACCGTAGCCACTCCCGATCCCACTCTTAGAGCGGCTCCATCTTCCACGGCACCGTTACGCAAGAACGCGGCTGCCAGAAAGCCGAACTCGGGTGAAACAATCCCGCTTGTAATGGTGCCAACTTCATCGTCTCCGAGCAAGATCTTATCCCCCGGCGAAGCCGGAGCGGATAACAATAAAAGCTTCCAAACCCTATTGGTATGCCCCCGACTGTGTATCCGCATGAGCACTTCCTGGCCCGTATAACAGCCCTTCTCATAACTGATAAATTGAGATTCAAACCAGGGGCCCAGCTCTGGCGGCAAAGTTTTCGGGTTCGTATCTACGCCGAAAACTGGAATGCCTGCTTCCAGCCGGGCTGCTTCAATCGCAGCCGGGTCAAGCAGAATAAGTGCGGCGGTGAGCTTTTCTCGCAGCTCCGAACCCAGAGCAATCAGCAAATCATAGCCGCCAGACCCGGTTCGGTCGTTTTTCAAGGCAAGGGGATCTAAAGAAGCTACGTCGGAATCGTCCAACCCAATCATCTTGCTAAGCTCAATATAAGTCAAAGGGCCTTGCACGCTTACCCAATCGAACTGCTCCGTTACGTCCCGCAAAACCACATCCTCCATGATCACCATCGTTTCCGCGCGTTCAAGAAGCGCCGAAACAGAAGCGGTAGGAACGCAAATCAGAAAGCGATCGGGCAGATCCCAAAGGGTGCAGAACGAGAGCAACTGCCCAGTTGGAGTGCAGACACAAAACTTAATCGAACCACCCTCGGTCAGGTTCCGCAAATCATTCGAGCACTGGCCCTGAAGCCATTCCTTGCGATCTTCGCCGGTCATCTCAAGAAGCGAAAACCCGCTAACCGGCATTAACCCGGAGCCCTCCCGAATCAGGCGGTAGGAGGCAACCGTTTCTGTGCTCAAGCCAAAATTTTCGTCCATCCTAAGTGCCGGTTTGTTCAGAATAGAACGGTGAGAACCGGGTCAATCGTAGTCTACGGCATCTCCATGCGAGACGTGGCGAGGTGATCTTTGCTTATCTGCTCGCCGGCTTGGGGTTTCTGTTCGGACTTGGCGGTTACGCCAGCACCAGCTTTGAGCATAAGGCCGCTAATGATATAAAGTCCGAGTTAAGCGGCCCTCATGTTCGAGTAAGCGTGCAAACAAGGGCGGTTGGGCTAAATGCCGTAGCAGGGCACCTTAAAAGAGTGACCATAACGGCATCGGATTTCTCCACGCCGGGGCTACCACTATTCACAGAATCAAACTTGCCAAAGAGTGGGAAGATAGACGATCTTCGCATCATCCTATCGGATTTTTCACTTAAGAATCTTCACATTGCCAGACTAGAATCCAAAATCCCCGACTGTTATTACGATTTCGATTTGGCCCTTAAGAAACAACAGATCCGGCTAAGCCAAAGCGGAACCGGCGAGGGCTCAGTCACCATAAAAGCCCGCGACCTAGAGCAGTTTATTCTCAAGAAGTATCATGAGATCAAAACTGTTCATGTGGCCCTAGAGAACGGCAATGCTCACGTTTGGGGATATGGCGAATTCATCGTGATCCACACGAACTTTGATGTGCTCGCAAGCTTGCAAGCTATTGATGGAACCAAACTCGTGCTGACTGATGCCACCATCTCATTCGACGGGCATCAGGCAGATGAAATGGCCCGCAAAGTTCTTCTTGATACTCTAAATCCGGTGGTCGATTTGGACAAAGACCTTGGCCTTTATGGCGCAATAAGCGTCACCGACATACAACTAGACAAGGGCGAGATCAGAGCGAAAGGGGTTACAAAAATTCCGGAAGACCCGGCTCTTCAGAAGACATCCAAGTCGTCCGGGGCAACCACTTCGCCACCGTAGCCTGCCTTAACTTCTTCAACTATTTGCTCCACCGTTTCGGTGAACGGCAACAGGTGATAAAGCAGCAAAAGTTTGGGCTTTACAATCGTCGCCAGCCTGGCCAAATCAACTCCGGACGTGTGAAACGAGGAGTGGTATTTCTGCCAATCTGGCGTCCGTTTTGCCAATCCAGCGGCGGAATAGGCCTCATGGATGAGTACGTCGCAGCCCAGTGAGTTCGAAATAAGAGTCTCGTTGTAGGTGCTATCGCCTGAAAGGACAATCACCTTGTCAGCGGTTTCAACTCGAAAGCCAAACGCCTTGCGCCAAGTGCCGTGGCTGACGGGAAAAGCCTTAACCGTGATATTGCCATCGCTAAATACGGCTCCCTGCTCGTTCTCATGAACTTTAACTTTGTAAGCGTTCGCTATCGAAGGCTCGCCGCCCGATAAACGGGTTGTTATGTCTTGAGACCAGGCCTGCTGAATGCTTTTCACCATGGCAGCGGTGCCGACCGGGCCGTAGATATCAAGGCCAACTTCGCGGCCGGTTACGGCCGGTGTCAGCATGAGATCTGGAAGACCGATCGTGTGGTCCGAATGCAGGTGAGTAATAAACACCTGGGTTAGGTTTTCTATAGCGAGGGCTTCGATCCCACGTTTTTGGGCTTTCATTGCCTGGCGAACGACACCCGTTCCGCAATCGAAAAGATAGGGCTTTTCTTCGGCGATAATGGCAACGCACGGCCCCTGCCGTTCCGGATCGGGATTGGGCGTGCCGGTGCCTAGGAACACGATCTGCGTCACACGGGTAAGTTACCCGCGCTTCGCGTGTAATAAGTGATAAGTGAAATGTGATAAGGAAAGATTTGATCGGCTTGCAACAACATTCTTCGAAGATTAAAAAGGGACAAGTCGCGATCCTACTCTCCCTATCACCTATCACATTTCACCTATCACTTGGCCAAGAAGATATAATCCTCCGTGTCCCACAAGATCGCTGTATTGGCCGGAGACGGCATTGGTCCCGAAGTTACTGCCGAGGCAGTAAAAGTTTTGCAAGCCACGGGCGTAGACTTTACTTTCGAGAACGCCCTCATCGGCGGGATCGCCTACGATGCCACAGGCCATCCACTTCCGAAAGCAACCCTAGATTTATGCAAATCGGCTGATGCCGTTTTGCTTGGCGCGGTAGGTGGACCGATGTGGGATCATCTCGATCCCAAACTAAGACCCGAAGTCGGGGCGCTTCTTCCCCTCAGAGCGGAATTACAGCTGTTTGCCAACGTGAGACCTGCTAAAACGCTAAAGGCTCTCATGATGGCGAGTCCGCTGAAGGGCGAGAGCAGTCTGGTGGACTTGGTGGTTGTTAGAGAGCTAACGGGCGGGATCTACTTCGGGCAGCCCCGCGAAAGACGAGAAAACGGCAATGTCGCCGTCGATACCTGCGTTTACTCCCGTGCCGAAATCGAAAGAATTACGCTGCGCGCCTACGAAATCGCACGCTCCCGCAGACACGGCATAACCAGCGTGGACAAAGCCAACGTTTTGGAAACCAGCCGGCTGTGGCGCGAAGTGGTTTCCGAGATTGCCGAAAAGCATCCAGATGTATCAACCAGCCACATGTTGGTTGACAACTGCGCCATGCAGCTTATTCGCGACCCCCAGCAGTTTGATGTGATCCTTACCGAGAACATGTTTGGCGACATCCTTTCAGATGAAGCCTCAATGATTACGGGCTCGCTCGGGCTTTTGCCCTCTGCGTCGCTCAGCCACGGCAAATTCGGGCTATATGAGCCAGTACATGGTTCGGCACCTGATATCGCCGGACAGGACCGTGCAAACCCCTTAGCGGCCATTTTAAGCGCGGGGATGATGCTGAAATATTCATTCGGCAACGACGAAGCCTCTATGCGGATCGATGAAGCGATCGACAATGCTTTGGCCCAAGGGCTTCGAACCGCAGACATCTTTGAGAAAGGATGCCGATTGGTCTCGACGAAAGAAATGGGCGATGCCATCGTCGCTGGACTCGGTTAACGCGTGATCACCGTCGTCGGAGGTGGGTTCGCGGGCGTGGAGGCGGCGTGGGCCGCTGCCAATCGCGGAGAGAAGGTTCGCCTTTACGAGATGCGGCCGGTCAAAATGACCCCCGCCCATAAAACCGATCTTCTTTCGGAACTGGTTTGCTCCAACAGCTTTAAATCCCGGCTTCCCACCTCGCCGGCAGGGCAGCTTAAAGCAGAAATGGTGGCGTTGGGTTCCTTGGTTATTCCAACCGGGGAAGAGCACAGCGTTCCCGGCGGTGAAGCGCTTGCTGTGGATCGCGACTTGTACGCCAAAGCGATCACCGAGAAGATTTCTAGCCACCCCAACATAGAACTCAAACGGGAAGAGTTCACGCCGGCAATGGCGGAAGAGGCCCTATTGGAAGGGCCGCTTATCATCGCCACCGGCCCCCTCACCAGCGAAGCTTTGGGCAAGTGGATGGCGGAGATCACGGGCGCTGAGCATCTTTATTTCTTTGATGCGGTTAGCCCCACCGTTGAAGCGAGCAGCCTCAACCTGGATGTCATTTTCGCCCAAAGCCGATACGGCAAAGGTGAAGGTGACGACTACCTCAATTGCCCATTCAACAAAGAAGAATATTACGCCTTTGTAAAAGAGCTGGTGGCAGCGGAGCGCGCCCCCTTGCACGATTTCGAACAGGGCGTGAAGTATTTCCAAGGCTGCACACCGATCGAAGCTATCGCCGAGGGTGGAGAGAGGTCTTTAGCTTTCGGAAACTTTAAACCGGTTGGACTAACCGATCCGCGAACCGGTCGCTGGCCTTACGCTGCGCTACAGCTTAGGCCTGAAAATCGGGAGAAGACCTTGTATTCGCTGGTGGCTTGCCAGAATCGGCTTAAATGGGGCGAGCAGAAGCGGGTTTTCCAAATGGTGCCAGGGTTGGAAAACGCCGAGTTCGTTCGCTTTGGGGTAATCCACCGAAACACCTATATTGAGGCCCCGCGTGTCTTGGGCCCGAACCTGGAAATGCGCAACAAGCCGGGGCTTTTTGTCGCCGGTCAGTTAACGGGTGTGGAGGGCTACGTGGAGTCGGCCGCCATGGGCATTTACGCGGGCCTTTGCGCTGTCGCCCAACTGCAAGGGAAAGATGTTGCTGTGCCGCCACGGGCCTGCGCATATGGTTCTCTAGTTTCGCACTTGCAAGACCAAACGGAGCGCGAGTTCGCGCCGATGAACATAAACTGGGGTCTGTTCCCCGATCCCGAGCCGGCCATTAAGGACAAAGGCGCCCGGAAGCAAAAGAAACTCGAAAGCGCACAAGATGCCTTTGAAAGTTGGCAGGCTGGTCTTTAAGCTCAAACAGAGGGGAAATCAAACCACTTTTTATCCGATTTCCCTGATTCGATCACCGATTCGATAAAGGCCATCCCACGCACGCCGTCTTCAACGCCGGGATAATCTTCCCACTCTGGCTCGGTTTTCTTGCCTTCCAGATCGGCATTGACGCACAGAGCAAAGTTGCGATAAAGGTTTGCGAACGCCTCCAAATAGCCCTCTGGATGCCCAGCCGGGGTTCGAGAGTCGTGCTTGGAATAGGTGCCAACATATCCTGTGCCTGCCCGATAAATCTGGGCCGGCCCATCCAGAGATCGAACAATCAATGAGTTGCAGTCCTCCTGCCTCCACTCAACCCCGCCCTTTTCTCCGTAAACGCGAATGTTTACGTTATTCTCGGCCCCCGCCGCAACCTGGGTCGCGAACAGCGTTCCGCTTGCGCCATCTTCGAAACGGAGTAAAACATCCCCGTCGTCGTCCAGTTTTCGGCCTTCCACATAGGTGTTGATATCCGCGCAAAGTTTGGTCACTTTCAACCCGGAAACATATTCAGCCAAGTTGAATGCGTGAGTGCCGATATCTCCCATGCAACCGGCAACTCCGCTTCTGGCCGGATCCGTTCGCCAAGCTGCCTGCTTTTGGTCACTGCCTTCAAGAAAAGTGCTCAACCAACCCTGCGGATATTCCACATAGATCTTTCGAATGCGGCCAATTTTCCCCTCGCGAATAAGCTGGCGGGCTTCTTTAACCATCGGGTAGCCGGTGTAGGTGTGGGTTAGGCAAAACCGCTTGCCGGTTGCTTTAATCACCTTCGCCAGTTCTTGCGCTTCGGTAAGGGAATAGGTCATCGGCTTATCGAGAACCACATGAAATCCGGATTCTAGGGCCAGTTTGGTCGGCTCAAAATGCACATGGTTGGGCGTCACAATCGCAACCACCTGCATCTTTTCGCTTTCCGGCAAGGCCCTTTCCTTTTCAAAAAGCTCGCGGTAGGAGCCGTAGACCCGTGAAGGATTCAAGCGCAAATCAGCCCCGCTCTCTTTGGACCGTTCCGCCGTGCTGCTAAACGCGCCGCAAACTAAGTCGTAACAGCCATCGATCCACGCCGCGTTGCGGTGAACCGCGCCAATGAAGGCGCCCACGCCTCCGCCAACCATGCCAAGCCTGAGCTTCTTTGTCATGGCAGGATTTTATCACCCCATCTTCGCTTCTCAACTGAGTAGCATTAGAAAACAATGTCCGATCCACTGCACTCCATCAAAATTGGCACCCTTGTGCCCGGCAATAACAACGCGGCCGACTATATTAAAACGATCCTGCCCCACGGTTTCGAGAGCTTCCAGATCAACTTCTGGCGAAATGTCGCAGATGATATAGACCTAAAAGAGCTTTCGTCCAAGGTGAAGGCGGAGATTGGCGATGATGCCGTGATTGGTGCGATCGGAATCTATGGCAACCCGCTTGAGGACAGCCCGGAAGACATTCAGACTTTAAAGAGTTGGGAAAAGCTCATCGATAACGCCCATCTTTTTGGCACCGACGTCGTCGCCGGTTTCACCGGCCGTATTAGGGAAAAGCCGATTGAGGACAGCCTTCCAAAGTTCAAAAAAGTGTTTGGCGAACTCACAAAGAGGGCGGCCGGCAAGGGCGTAAAGATCGCGTTCGAGAACTGCTCGATGGGTGGAGATTGGAAGAAGGGTGATTGGAACATCGCCCACTCGCCAGCGCACTGGGAGCTGATGTTCAACGAAGTGCCTGCCGAAAACATCGGTCTTGAATGGGAGCCTTGCCACCAGATGGTGGCCCTTATCGATCCGATCCCTCAGATCAGAAAGTGGGGTTCCAGAATCTTCCATCTCCATGGAAAGGACGCAACCATTCGCTGGGATGTGATCGAAGAGCACGGCATCATCGGCAACGTCGAGTTCGCCTATCACCGCACCCCCGGTTTTGGCGACAGCGACTGGACGAGAATCATTTCCGAGCTCAGGTTAATAGGGTTCAATGGCAGCATCGATATCGAGGGCTGGCATGATCCTGTGTACCGGGACGAGCTTGAAATGACGGGTCAAGTTTATTCCCTTAACTTCCTAAAATCATGCCGTGGCGGCGATGAGTTTGTGAAGAACCCTGCTTAGATAATTCTGGCGCTAAGGTTGGAGGGGCTAACTTCCGTTTGCTCCTCAAAAAGCCAATCGACTTCCAGGATCTCCTTGCCGGGACGGAAAGCAGAAAAATGCCATTCGCCAAGAACTTGGCTAACGCTGTCCACAACATAAAGCAACTGGAATTTCCTGACCGCGAATTGAGCTAGATCTTCCCCCTTAACCTGGATACCGAGAGTGAGTTTCCCGTTTTCCACCGATGGCTGCTTGACAATCATTAGTGGAAGCCAATCCGGGGCGACTTGAACTTCGGCAAAGAGAATGGAGCACTGCAAAAGTTCTTTTGCTTGGGTGATAACGATGCCAAGAAGGTCGGTCGAAAGTCGCAACTCTTGCGCTGACGATTCGGTGAGATCAGAAATCGTTATCCGCACTTTTGGCGCCAAGTCCGCGATCGAAACCGTACACATGGTGTTCTCCACCGGCAATTGAACCAAAACTAGCGCACTGTCCGGGAGTTCTTGCGAACCGAAATCCAACTCCAGGACAAGGTTTCCCTGCTCGTCCGAGCTGGCCGATACTTTGGCCGAGAGCGAGGCGTCTCCGGTAGTCTGAATCACCACGTTTTGGGCATCCCCTCTCGTCAGAGCGTAGGGTGAAAGTCTGGATAAGTAGGCGAGATAGTTTCCAAGCCCGGCGCTAAGCCGAGCGTTCTGCGACTGCAGAGAAGAGATTATCGAAAGGATCTTCCGCCACGCCACTAAGGTTTTGGATTCCGTCTCATCGACGCCTTGAAACTCTGCGAGTGGAACGGCCCTTATCTTTTCCAAGCTGTTGTGTACGGAAATCAAGAGGCGGCGCGCCTCTGTGCTCCTTATCAAGAGCACCTCTACTTGGTCGATAAACTCTATTTCAGCTTTGCCAGAGAGATAGAGCACCAAATCATCGACATCGACTGTCCCAGTTTTAGTCGCGAGAAGCCTGCTAAATAGCCTTGAACTGTCATTGTCGCCGTTCAAATCTTGCCTCTGCGTGAAGCATATAGCCTAAGCGCATTCAAAAGCCGCTCTTTACTGAGCCAACCGTTCAGTTGGCCCAGTGTAATCGAATAGCCCACAAGCTTGGCAGGCGGATCACACCGCTCCCGTATGTCTTGATGAGTCAAGTTGCAAAGTTCCCAATATTGAAAGATCAGTCTCTTCCAGAGACCCGGTTGGGCTAGGGTTTTGTCGAGGTTAGGAATGCAGGACATCGCTCCCAAAAGGTGCTGCATAATACTATTATACGGCAACTTGGCAATTTGATTATTAATAATGTCCGCTATTTCATGCTTACTTAAAGCTATTGTCTTGCACATTTGTATCTGTTCTAAGCTAAAGCCATCCCGAAATCTATGAAGAATTACCTCACGTTCGAACCCGATGGCGGTCTCCGAAAGCTTCAAATCATACGCGCCTATGAGAATCCCGGACTCGCCAATAAGGTAATGTGCCAGTTCTTCATTATCGATATATAATTGTATATAGCATACATTTCGGAGCACGCCGGGCTTTGTCAGAACCATATCAAGGTCGGAACGCGTGATAGGTTGACTTGGCCTTACTCGGTTGGCTCTGGAAAGAATCTTCTCCCAGGGTTCTCCGTGAAGGTAGAAGTATTGGGCTGCGAGAAGATCACGATTCCTAACCCAGTCAGGAGTGTCGGGCTCTATCTCCAGCCACAACTCATCGGCCAGACTTCCCACCTGGCCCAACAGGATATTGCTAAACGCCATCGTTTCAACAAGGTCCTTTCTCGCCCCGGATAAGCTTTCAATCTCGTCTAATGAGATATCGGCCCGTTGCTTGGCCCTTTGGTTCAAAGTCCAATTCTTGGCAACCGTTATTTGAAACCTGCGGAACGCAGCCAGGCCCATGTCCCTAAAGTCCATGCGCTTTTCCCAAATGCGGGCAGCGGTTTCCGCGACAGTATCTTCAATATCTTGAACTGAAAACCCTTTCTTCCTAAGCACGCTTCTCAAATAGCGGTCGCAGGCCTTTAATACACGGTCCATCGCTTCTTTAGCTATGGACACGTCTTCAGAACCTATCAACTGTAAATCTGCTTCTATCATTACGAAAGGGTTTGTACAGGGTGTCTATATGGCCCTTTTTCGTAACGGAATGCAAGTCTTCTTAACGGCTAATGTTGAATTGTGCCCAATACTGAGGAAAGTTGCGAAAATTCTCTAGTCGCGCCACTTCTTATGGGCGAGCCGATAGAACTGTTTCCGAATTTCCTGTGAGGTCCCGATTGCGATATAGGCGTCATAGGTCACCGTCTTTCGGGGCAAAACCGCGAAGTTCTCCAAAGGAGCGAAATAAGAGCAAGCGGAAGGGTCGGTCTCGCTGCTTCCAGCGCGGTAGCAGGTGAGTTCCTTGGCCGAGGGTTGGTAAACACCTAGGCCGAAATCGGTTGAATCGACATAGGCCGCCCAGTGCTCGGTCATCTCTCGGCTCTCGTTAGGGAATCCTGGCTTGTTTTTGGTTATCTTGTCGCCCGTCCAAGGTTTATCGCCCTGGTAAATCACCAACCAGTCGAAGTTAGGCTGAAGGAACACGGCCGGCATTTCTTGATCATGAAGCGGATTCTGAGCCCGGCCATTATAGGTGAGCGCGTAGTGGACGTGTACCACCTCCCCCTCTAAACTCACCCACTGCTCCAAGATCACGTCATCCAACATGTTGCAGCCGCCCCAGTTCCGGGCGTAACAACGCGAGTAGATGCTGGTTTTGCTGTCCCGGATCTCAAGCGGCTCATTGGTGTCGCCTCGCCAGTCCCCGCCCTGCACCGGGTTCCAAACCCATGGCTTATCATTCCAAAGGGAACCATCGGGCGCGCCGTAGTACGACTGCTGGATCATGCGTCCATGGTCGAAATCGTTAACGAGATTCTTTTCGGAGTTCTCTCCGGATATCCATGCGATAGCCGCGCCGGAATCGAGCTTAACGCCCACTCGAACGTATTTGTCTTGAATGAAAAGATAGGAAGGGTCAGTCGATTGGCCCAAAACCGAGGCAACAAGAACGGCAAGCATTTGTAACAGGAATTATTTTAGCCTGTTGCAGCGGCAATAGCCAAAAGCAGCCGCTCGGTTTCCTGGATCGAAATACAGCCATCGGTTACGCTCTGGCCGAAAACCAACTCTTTGCCGACTTTAAAATCCTGTCTTCCCTCGACCAAGTGGCTCTCAATCATGACTCCCATAATGCTGTTTGAGCCATTCTTAAGCTGCCGACAAAGCTCCCGCACAACCTCGCCCTGAAGCCGGTAGTCCTTTTTGCTGTTGCCATGGCTGCAGTCAATCATCACTTTTGGCGGAAGCCCCCGTTTTTGCAAAACGGAGCATGCCCGGTTCACGCTCTCTTCATCGTAGTTCGGGCCGGTTCGGCTTCCGCCTCTTAGTATGATGTGACAGTCTTTATTGCCCGTCGTTTGGAAAATGGCGCTAACCGCCTGCTTCGTTACCGAAGGAAACCAATGCTGCGAACCGGCCGCTTGAACGGCGTCGATAGCCGGTATCAAGCTGCCTTCGGTCGTGTTTTTGAATCCGACCGGCATGCTCAGCCCACTTGCAAGTTCGCGGTGGACCTGGCTTTCGGTAGTGCGGGCGCCGATGGCGACCCAACTTGTGGCGTCCGCGATGTGCTGCGGAATTTGGAGGTCTAAAAACTCTGAGCCCGTGGGCATGCCGAGTGCGTTAATGTCCAGAAGCAGCTTTCGGCCGAGCCTTAAGCCTTTGTTCACCTGATAGCTCTCGTCAAGATCTGGGTCGTTTATCAGGCCCTTCCAACCCACGCTGGTTCGCGGCTTTTCAAAATAGGCTCGCATGACGACGAGTATCCTATCCTGGACCTTTTCGGCCAGCGTTCTCAACTGCTCAGCATATTGAAAGGCCGACTCAGGATCATGGATAGAGCACGGACCAATGATGGCGAGTATCCGCTCGCTACGGCCATGAATAATATCGGCTATAGCATCTCTCGTGGTGCTAATCAGGTCAGAGGACGCTTCAGAAAGCGGCAACTCTTCGTGCAGGATCGCTGGTGGAACCAGCGGACGGGTTTGCAGAATGCGCAGGTCGTCGGTCGGTTTTCGCATGGGGGATACAAGAAGGGTACCCGTTGGCGAAGCTTCGATCTAGGTCGAACCGTTCTGCCATAGTCCGCCATTACAATCTAAAGCATGGAAATGACCATCACCTGCTGCATTCGTTACACACTGGATCCATTCAAGCTGGACGCTTTCGAGAAATACGCCCAAAAATGGCTGACCGTTATCCCCAGATGCGGGGGAGAGTTGATCGGATATTTCATGCCTCATGTCGGCACCAATAACATCGCCCTCGCTCTGGTTTCGTTCAAGAGCCTAGCGGGTTACGAGGAGTTTCGCCGGGTTATAGATGCCGATCCGGAGGGAGCGGAGAACTTTAAGTTTGCCAAAACGCACCAGTTCATCCTGAGCGAAGAGCGGACCTTCTTGCGAAACGTGACTTTGGCGTCGAAGGAATAAACTATTAACGCGATGGACACAACCAGGCTAACCGAGATAGCTAGCCTTATAGCCGATTCAACCCGGGCCGAAATGCTTTTAGCCCTGATGGATGGGCAACCTAAATGCGCTTCGGAGTTGGCCGTTAGCGCCAATGTTTCTACCTCGACGGCAAGCCACCACTTATCTGCTTTGGTTAAAGGCGGCGTGGTGGATGTAGTGCAAGTGGGGCGGCATCGGTATCACCGATTGGCTGGCTACCAGGTTGCTGACTTGATCGAGATCCTGGGGAACCTGGCCCAAGGCCTGGGGCGGGTTTCTAAGAAGGAGCTGTTAACGCCGTGCCGAAGCTGCTACGATCATTTAGCGGGGAGGGTAGGGGTCGCCGTTAGGGTTGGACTAGAGGATAGGGGATTTTTGGTTTTGGAAAACGACCGGTTCTTGGTCACGCCTGCAGGGGGTGAATTCTTTGGGTCGTTTGGTTTGGACATGGGCTCTTTGAGAGCGGGAAAGCGGCCATTAACCAAAGCCTGTATCGACTGGACGGAGCGCGTTCCCCACCTTGGCGGCGCGCTCGGCGCAGCTTTGCTTGGAAAGCTTTTTGAGCGGGGTTGGCTTGAGCGTGGTGGTTTGCCTCGGCAGGTTGTGGTTACGCCAGTTGGAAAGGAATGTTTGGCGTCGGTTTTTGGGGCGATGATTTAGGGTTTTGTATTTGATTCCGGTACGCAACATTTGGCGTGGTGCCTCAACCGCAAAACATCTTATTGGTCAATCTCGGCACTTCCTCGCTTGCGTTCAACTCACACGCGAACTCGACGTCGTCTTCGAATCCCCTCTTAATCAGTTCCCGACCAGAAACGCAATCCCTTAACCGACTCCCAAACACCTCAAACGCAACGCTTGCCAAGTCAGCTTCCGGCGAAACAGAGCCGCTCAAATAGCTGATGATCGCTCCCGCCCCAACCCAATCCTCTACACAAGGGCGCAGAGAGCCATCTGGCCAGCGCTCGCCTGCGGGGACAACAAGAACCGATTCAAAATCGGCCAAGGCTCGAGCAACCGCCTCGGCGTTGCGCAGACAAGCCGTGATCACCGTTTTGCCCAAATCCCGCGCAGCGAACGACAGAGCAGAGCCGTTTGGCGAGGGCAAGACGATGCGATCACCAGTCTTCAAATCCATTAAGGACTTCGGCGATAGAGAAAAACCATCACCGCCACGAGGGCCTGCTACCAACGCGCAATGCTCTGCTGCATAGGCGCTCACGCTTTCATCTTTCCAAGGATAGGAGAGAACGAAAGCCCCGCGTCCCACAGCTATATCCGCGCAGGTAGAAAACGAAAGAACGTCGACAATCACGATGGCGTCGGCCAACGGCCCAAGACTTTCAATAGCCTGCAGCCCCCATTCGCATCGGACTCGGTAAGCAGATTGGTCGAAGTAATCGCCGATGGCCGTCAACCTAGAATCTGGTGGGCAAGGAGAGACTCGAACTCTCACCCCGTGAAGGACTGGAACCTAAATCCAGCGCGTCTACCAATTTCGCCACTCGCCCAGACTCGGAAGAATATACCTTTTTGGAGTGTGACGAGTGGCGAGTGGCGAGTGACGCGTGACGCATTCAAAAATCAATGCGCTTGCTGACCTTACTCATCACCAGTCACACGTCACGCGTCACTCTACCCCCTAACAACCCGAAATCCTAAGTTGCTAAACGAAGCGAACCGCACCACCGTCCCGATATAAAACGAGTTAAACGAGCAGCAGGAATTTCGGCTGCACCACCAAGACCCGCCCCGTGCATGAGCCTGCCAATCGGCATGGTCCATCGGCAGCCGCCCCGAACAGAACTGAAAAACGTTCCCGTACATATCGTAAAGCCCCAATGGGTTGGGCTTGAAATGCCCCACCGGTGCCGTGTACGCGTAGCCATCCGAATTGCTCGCCGTCATGTGGTCGCGGCCGTGCCAAACGTGTGCATAAGCACCGATCTGATCAGGGGAATTGCCAAAGAAATAATCTGTTTTTGTCCCCGCCCTGCAGGCAACCTCCCATTCCTCAAAACTTGGCAGCCGAACGTGTGCCCACTTGCAGTAGGCAAGGGCATCGTCGTAGCAGATCCCGGTTACGGGGTGGTCCTGTTCGCTCTCGATCCCACCTCGCGTTATTCCGTTCGGATAGCGCCAGTAAGCGGTGGGATCCTGCTTCCACTGAAACTCTTTGAGGGGCGGTTCAAAGACCATCCCGTTATGAAGCCGTTCGGCTACCGTTTTGTGGCCGGTGGCTTTAACAAAGGCTTCGAAATCTGCGTTTGTGACATCGGTCTTAGCAATCTCGAACGATTTCAGCTTCACCTTGCGCAGCGGATTATCGAGGTCTCCTTGTTTTCCCACTTGATAGGAGCCCGCTGGAACCGTTACAAAACCTTCCGTCGGCGAAACAAGCGAAGCCGGCAGAAAGACAAGAATCGAAATCATTTACCTACTTGACTCCGCTCGCATAAAAAGCCATGGCCTGACTTTCAATCAGTTTTTCGTTGTCATCATTCGCTGGGATGCCCATGGTGGTGCCCTCTGCGGGCATCGACAAGCCCCTGACAATGCGTTTGCCGTAGAGCTTGTCGTATATTGGCGTTCGGCGGAAGGAGGCACAGTTACCCTGCTTCATTAGCATGATAAGGAGGGCGAGAATGTCCACATCCTTCTTATCGCGTTGAAATGCCGCAACTAAAGAAGGGATCAGTGAATCTGCATTGAGTTCCGACACTGCGTGCTTAATGTTTAAGCCGACGTGCCGCCCTCTTTCAATCTCTTGTTTGAGCAACGCTATCACCATCGACCTATTTTTATGCAGAAAATCGGTTTGTCGCTGACTCCAAAGCATAGAATATCTGGAGCCTGGAAGCCATCCCGTAATTCTCTCTTGGCTTCCAATCATAAAAACCGCGGCCGAGCAGTTCTGGCTATACGTTTCTGGATGAATCATAACGTAAGTGAACTTCTCTTCGAAAGGCAAGGCAGCGAAAACGTGATCCGGCAATATGACGAAGGTGTCCCCGAGTCTTTTCGATCCCGGTTTTTTCTCACGTCGTTTCTCTGAGTCTATGAGCGCTTTGACTTTATCTAAGTCGTAGGGCGGAACCGTATCGGAAGTGCGATAAATCGCGAAAGCCAAATCTGGGCTCTCGTCCGGGGCGGCCTTCTGCTGTGCAGTAGCTTTTAGAGATAGGCCGCAAAGGAAAGGGACAAATAAAAGCGAAAATTTTGTGATCAACCTCTTATCCCCTTTTGTGATTTAAGCCTACATACTCTTGTAGAAAGCCATAGCGCGGTCAGTCGTCAGCTTTTGATTGGCCGCGTTTCCCACGATATAGGAATCGTACGAGGCGTTAGGACCGAACAGCTTGGTGTAAGTCTCGGAAGCTTCAAAAGGCTTGTAATGCCCATCCTTCATCAGATTTACCAAGACGGTCAGGATATCCAGATCCTTCTTATTGCGCTCAAACGCAGAGACAAGGGACGGAATCAACGAGTAGGCATCTAGGTCCAAAACGGCCTGCTTAATGTTGAGGCCGACATGCTGGACACGCCCGATTTCCTCCTTCATCAGTTCCACCACTTTGGATTTATTATTCTTTAGGAACTGCGTCTCGCGGTCGCTCAACCCCATCTCAGTGCTAGAGCTAGGAAGATATGGAAAAACCATCTTTTCTTCGCCGTTCTTAAGGAATGGGCCGTCGCAGTTCTGCTGAAACTGCTCAGGATGAATCATCACATAGGTGTATTTTTCTTCGAAGGAAAGCGAGTTGAATTGCGAATCGGTAAGCGCGACCAAGTAGGTGTCTCCCTCAGCAATGTCTTTATGTTTGGCTGTCTTTATCAACGTTTTTACTTTGGCCAGCCCGTAGGGCGGGGTCGTATCGTAAACTCGATAGGCGGCGTAGGCTTTCGAAGTTGCGGAAGCGTTGGGATCCATCTGTGCGAAAGCGTTTACCGAAACTGCAACAAGGCCAAGCAAAAACAGTTTGTTCATGCGTTGATTATAAATTAAGTGAAAGGCGATTAGTGATAAGTGATAAGAAATAGGGCGAAAGAAAACCCGATCCGATCTCCTATCGCCTATCGCCTATCTCTTTTCACTTAAGAGTCCCCTATCCGCCTAAACGCCCTCGGCAACTTCAGATTCGTGTAAGTTTCGATAGCGAAGCGGTCTGTCATGCCTGCCACGTAATCAATCGCCCCTTGTATTCCATCAAAACCAGGCGGCAAGTTATCGGGCTCCGCGTAATGGAAGAACAACTCCTTCACCAGCGCCACCGCCTTGGCTGAATCCGGATAAACCAGCGGATATTTGAGATAAACGTTCTCAAACAGCCACTCTTTCAATTCGTTTATGGCCTGCAGAAGCAACGGCGACATTCGAACAGCCGGCTGATCCAAACTGTTAACAATCACATCTCCAACCATCACGCCGATGCGCTTGGAGTGCGAATGCCCAATCGACGTAAACTCCTCCGGAACGGCGGGAATGATGCCGGATCGAAGCGCGTCGTCGAGATCGTGGTTCAAATAGGCGATCCGGTCGCTTACCCGAACCACGGCCGCTTCTAAAGTGGAGGTCGGCTGGCCGTCTGCGGCGGAAAGGTCTTTCCGGCCTTTACTGTGGCCGCCGATCCCAGCGCTCACTTCATCGCTGAGGTTCAAATCCTCCAACACCATCAACACCCGTAGGGATTGTTCGTAATGCTTAAAGGTCTCCGGAGCGCCGTTTGCATTCCCGTTTCGGGCGTGGAGTTCTTGAATGGCTTCCTCGAGGGCAGATTCCCCGGCATGCCCAAAAGGCGTGTGCCCAACATCATGGCCGAGGGCAATTGCTTCCGTCAGGTCTTCGTTCAGTCGCAACGCGCGAGAAATGGTACGTGCAATCTGGGCCACTTCCAGCGAGTGAGTAAGCCGCGTTCGGTAGTGGTCTCCAAACGGTTCAATAAAAACCTGGGTCTTGTGCTTCAGACGCCGGAACGACTTGCAGTGCAAAATGCGATCTCGGTCACGTTGAAAACAGGTGCGTATCGGGTCAGGTTCTTCCGCCCGAGGGCGGCCCGCGCTTTCCGCAGCTTTAGCAGCGAAAGGGGACAGGTTTTCCAGCTCTCGCTGCTCAGTAAGTTCGCGGACGGAGTGAGGCACAAAGGATTGGACGGTAAAAGTGAGTTGGTTGACTTCTTAAGGACGGGCTGTTCGCCAAGTCGGGCTCAGAATCGGCACAAAATCTGTTATAGAAAGAGTGCCTGGCAAGTCTTCTCGCCCGAAGCTCCTGGAAAACACGATGACCGCAACTGCGCAGCCCGCCTTAACCGTCATCGTGCCCGCCCTCAATGAGGAGACAACCATCCGTGAGGTGGTGGAAAGACTGCTCGCCCTACCCCTCGATCCTCAGGTGATTGTTGTGGACGATGGCAGCACAGACAAAACCAACGATCGCCTGAAAGAGTTCGGCGACCGCATAACCTTGCTAGAAAACCCCGAGCCAGGCGGTAAAGGGGCTGCTATCCGAAAGGCATTACCCTACGCCGAAGGCAAAGTCGTGATCGTGCAGGATGCAGATCTAGAATATTTCCCTGAGGAGATCCCGCGACTTGTTGAGCCCATTTTAAACGGCCAAGCCAAGGTGGTTTATGGGACTCGCTTTGCCCACGGCCTGCCTAAGGGCATGGCTCTGCCTAACAAGGTTGTAAACAAGCTCTTGGCTTGGTCCGTATTTGTTTTGTTTGCCAGAAAGCTGAGCGATGAGGCCACATGCTACAAGGCGTTTGATCGCGATCTCTTGATCCGTATGAACCTAACGTGCCACCGGTTCGAGTTCTGCCCGGAAGTGACGGCAAAGACCTACCGTTTGGGAGAGCGGATTATGGAAATGCCGATAGATTACGTGCCGCGTTCCAAAGAAGCGGGGAAGAAGATCCGCTGGACCGACGCCCCGGAGGCGTTCTGGACCTTATTTCGGCATCGGTTTAGTAAGTTTTGATCTCACGTCTGTGATAGAATCCGAACGTGACCACCCTTAAAGGCCCCGGCATTTTTCTTGCCCAGTTCCTCGGCGACACCGCCCCCTTCAACACCCTCGAATCCATTTGCGAATGGGCGGCAAGTTTAGGTTTTGTTGGAGTACAAATCCCAAGTTGGGATCCGCGCTGCATCGACCTCCAGAAGGCGGCAGAAAGCAAGACTTATGCCGACGAGATCAAAGGTTTGGTCGCCTCAAAGGGCCTTCAGATCACCGAACTTTCCACGCACCTTCAGGGTCAGTTGGTGGCCGTTCATCCAGCTTACGATGCCTTATTCGATGGCTTCGCCCCGGATAGCGTTAAGGGCGATAGCATGGCACGCCAAGAATGGGCGGTCCAGCAGCTCAAATATGCGGCAAAAGCCTCCCAGAATCTGGGGTTGAACGCGCACGCCACCTTCAGTGGCGCACTCCTTTGGCAAACGGTTTATCCTTGGCCCCAGCGTCCGGCTGGGCTGGTCGAAGAAGGTTTTAAAGAACTGGCTCGTCGTTGGACGCCCATCTTAGATGAGTTCGATAAGTGCGGCGTCGATGTTTGCTATGAGATTCATCCCGGGGAAGACCTGCACGACGGCGAGACCTATGAGATGTTTCTAAAAGAGGTAAACAATCATCCTCGCGCTTGTCTCCTATATGATCCATCCCACTTTGTGTTGCAGTGCCTTAACTATCTGGAGTACATCGACTTCTACCACGAGCGCATCCGGGCGTTCCACGTGAAGGATGCTGAGTTCAACCCGACTGGCAAGCAGGGCGTTTACGGCGGCTACCAGGGCTGGTTGCAAAGAGCGGGAAGGTTCCGCTCGCTAGGCGATGGCCAAGTGGATTTCAAGGGCATCTTTAGTAAGCTTGCCCAATATGACTTCAAAGGTTGGGCAGTGCTTGAATGGGAATGCGCGTTGAAGCATCCGGAAGATGGCGCACGGGAAGGGGCACCGTTCATTAAGGAGCATATCATCCGCGTTACCGAGCGAGCGTTTGACGACTTTGCCGGCTCAGGCGCTGACACGGCGTTTAATAGGCGTGTATTGGGACTGGGAAAGTAAATAGAAAGTAGAATTTGGAACGTAGAACTTAGAAAGTAAAATTTAGAATGTGAAGGGAAAGCCCACTGCTTCTTGCAACGTTCTCCGATCTAGGTTCTAGCTTCTACTTTCTAAATTCTACGCTTTAAATTCTAAGTTCTATGTTCTAACTTACTGGCGCGGTTCAGGCCTAAATATCCAAACTGTCGCGCCCTGCGGGTCTGAGATAAGAGCCATTCTGCCAACGGTAGGCACATCAAAAGGGCCGGCTACCAGTGTCGCTCCCAGGCCCTTGCACTTCTCGACTCTTGCATCCACGTCGTCTACTGCAATGTAGGTTGCCCAGTAGGCGGGAACGCCAGGTTGCTGCGGAGAAATGACGCCGGCCACGCCTTGCCCATTCTTTGTAAGCATGTGGTAGGTGCCCATCTCACCCATATCGAATTCTTGGGATCCGAAATCTAGAGCTTCGGTATAGAACTCGATGCTTTTTGCGATAGAGGGCGCGCTGATCTCGTGCCAAACAAAAGTCGAAGCAGTGGCGATTGCGGGATTTTCTGTATCTGTTGCCATGGTCGGAGTATAACGGCTTCCGCCAAGATTGCTAGCCCTGTGAAGAATATTTAACAAGCTTTGGGCCTTTTGGGCTATCTACCAGGTGGAATAGTTGCTGCCATCGGTGGCGATTCCGCTGTTCGCGGCCACATTAGGAGCCGCGCCATTGCTACCTGCGTCCGAACTGAAGTTTAGGCTGGAGCCATCGATTGGATCAACGTCGATCTGGCTAAGATACGGTCCCCGGTACGCCACACTTGGAAAGGTGACTTGCTGGCCGACAGCGTTACGCACCTTGGCAGCGGGCGTGGAGGATGTTAGATCTGCTAGAGCGTTAGGCGTAAAGCCGCCCGTATCAGCTTTAAAGAGATCAATCGCATTGCGAATTTGTTTCAAAACGCCCCGTAAGGAGGCTTCTTTACTGCGGAGGCCGGCATTCGTGAACTTGGGGATCGCGATGGCAGCCAGGATGGCAATTATGATTACAACTGTTAAAAGCTCCACAAGGGTGAATCCCTTCTTGAACTTGAGGCGCGTTAAGCTCATTCACCCTCCCCAGTGGCCCACCACAAATCCTTGGCTCTGCAAGCGCGAAGGCTCAGTCGGGATTTCTTCTGTACGGCTAAATATGGTGTTCTTGCGGGGCAAGGTTCCCGCCTCCGAAGGAGTTAGATGCACTGCAAAATAAGGTGTCCTTGCGGGCATTCCCGACTCCGGAGGAGTCACAGATATTAGCCCGGGGTCAAAAGACCCCGGGTTAGCCACACCAAACCCCTCTCGCATCCCGGAGGGAGGCAACATCGGCGCGCAGCACTTGGCGCTCGGTAGAATCTCCCGGCATGTCGACCTACCGCCTGAAAATCAAAGAAAAGCGCCGCGAGTACCCGATTCAGATCGTCGGTCCATCGGATTTCGAAACCGAATCCCTTACAGAAATTAACCCGCAAGCCATTCTCGATAATCCAGCCTTTTCCTTGTACTGCTTCGATCGAGAAAGCGACGCGGTGCTGTTCGTCGAGTGCGACGACCCTGGGACTGTGGAAAGCGCGCCGTTCTACTATCAAGCACAATACGACCATGCGATTGGCCTCGCCAGAATGCCGCTTTCAACCTTTCATCAAATCGCGGCGGAGATAGAACTGCCACGGAAGGGGCTCATTTTCGTCCACTCGGTGGGGCGTTGCGGCTCCACGCTTGTAAGCAAAGCCCTCGCTGCCGTAACCCAAGTGCATAGCCTTTCAGAACCTGACGATTTAACGCAGTTAACAAAAATGGCGGTCAGCGAAAACGCGGGCGATGGTTGGGTTCGGAATGCCTTGAACAGTGCAGTAAGATGGCGCTGCAAACCCCGAGCTGGATCACCCGCCCAACATGTCGCGATCAAGACCCGCAGCGAAGTTCTAGTTCTGGCTGATTTCTTTAAGGAGATCTTTCCCGACGAGAAGCACTTTTTCCTTTATCGAAACGCGGTTACATGGATGCAGAGCTACTACTCCGGCTACGGCATAGACCGGGACGTTTACGATAGGGAATCGAATAAGCAAGCCGAAGAGAGTTGGGGCAAAATATTGCCCATCATTCAGGAATATCGCCACGAAGACGAGCCTTTAAGTGGTATCCAGATTCGCGTTTTGGCCTGGATAACCTGCATGGAAGGCTATTTGAAGCTGCGCGGTTTAAAACACCTCAGCGCGACTCGGTTTGAAGACCTAACCGCTTCGCCCACTCCAACACTTAAGAAGCTTTTCGCGTTTTGCGAGATCGACAGCGTGGATTGGGCCGCTATTGAAGAAGTATTAAGCCGCGATTCCCAAGCGGGCACGATGTTCGACCGAGAAGAACGTAAGAAAACCCGCCGAGAACTAACTGATCGCATGGTTCAGGAAGTGCACGATTTGGTCGCCACCCGTCCATTGCTGGGCAAAGCCGACATCGTCCTAGAAGGCTCAGTGAAGCTAGTTTGATTTGAAGCGTCAATCCGTTACAATATGGCATGGTTCGGATTGCGAAGGGGCTCCATCAGATGGACCTACCGTAAGGCTAACCCTTACCGATGGCAACGTCGTCGCGCGCAACCTCTCACCCCTGCTTAGACCGCTATTTGGCCCAATTCTTGATGATCGCAAGCTATTCGAAGCAGTTGGAGTGGAGGCTGGAACTCTATCGTGGCCGAACGGACTAGATCTTGATCCGGACATGGTTATTTGGGGAGGGGCGCCACCTGCCGACGACGCGAGGCGCGTAGGTTGAACGGGTTATTGGTGGAGATGATGAGGCTCGAACTCACGACCTCTGCAGTGCGATTGCAGCGCTCTCCCAACTGAGCTACATCCCCATAGGAGCGAAACGGATTATACCGCCGAACCCTAGAACCGAAGAACAATCACCGAAGCCGACAACTCAAACCCGCTAAAGTTAATCGGCGAGGTCTGCGTAACCGCGCGGTAGGTTAGCCCAACCTGGGCGGGGCCAAAGCGCAAGCCAACTTCGGCTTCAGCGTCGGCTCCTATTCTTTTGGCCGCGTAGTGCAAGCCAATGGGCGTGTTTAGCCGGTAATCCATATAAGCCGGCCCGCCAGCGATACGCCCAAAGGCGCGAAAATCGCGTGCAAGCGGAACCCGGTACTCGGCAAAAGCCTGCGGCGAAAGGACATAGAAATCCGCCTGCGATTGGCTAAGCGCATAGAAGTCAAAATCGAAACCCATTCTTAACCGCTTAGTATCCTTTGAGGCCAACCCTACGCCGAACCCATAGGAGTACGGCGAGTTACCAAAGATAGCCCTTGTGGCAGAACTTGAAGGGAAGATCTGATCGTAAGAGGCGTTCACGACAGGGTGGATTCCCAGCCCCAAAAAGCCGCCTTTGCGGCCCTCCATTTCGTTTAGGTCCTCCCGGAACTGCGAGATCTGATCCTTCTTTAAAAAGGGCTCGATCTCCTGACCCATAGCTTCCAGGTTCTCCCGAATCCGATCATGCTTGCCGTTTTTGGTTAGCACTGGATCTTGCTTAATAGCCGCGATGTCCTGCTCATGCCGCTCAATGATGGGGTCGATATCAGACTTCTGGGATTCGGTCAGCTTAAGGTCCTTGTTCAACCGTTGCTCGATATCAGGCTTTCCAGATTGGCCGAGCACACAAACGGACGCTGCGGTCACAGCTAGAAGAGCGAGAACTTTAACCCTCATAAGCTGATTTTACATTACGCCCAAATTAGGCCCAACTGCGAGCATCGACCACGTTCCCGGTTAGTGCCGTGTTCTGCACGCATTCCACGTAAGCCAGGGCGCATTTTGCGGCAGGCATTCCCTGGCTTAGATCCTTTCCCATGGCTTGCAAGGTCTCGCTAATCCAAGGTGGGCTAACAACATTCAGCCGGAAGTTAGGCGCGATATCTAAAGCTGCCGATCGCACAAAGCCCTCGACTCCGGCATTGATTAGGCTAATGGCGGCGCAACTCTGAGCTGGTTCCACGGCGAGAACGCCGCTAGTAAGAGTGATTGATCCGCCATTCGTTAAATGCGCCAGCCCCGTTCGTGCCACATTTACTTGTCCCATCAGTTTGCTGTGCAAGCTGAACTCAAAATCCTCATCTGTTAGTTCCTGTAGAGGCTTAAACGCGCCTCCGCCTGAGCAGCAAACAACGGCATCATAGGAGCCAGCGTCGTTAAAAAGCTTCTCTAGCGAGGCCTTGTCCGTGATATCCGCTTTGAAATCGCCTTCCTTTCGCGAAACACGAATGATCTCGTGCTTCTCGGCAAGAGCCGATGCCACATGGCCCCCAATGAGCCCGCGCGCTCCGATTACAATAACTTTCATTGTCTCTCCCTGAATCAACATCTACGTGCGGCCACGCTTTTTTGTTCAAGCGCAATCCGCGTAAAATACGGCCATGCATGATGCCGGCGAACTGATAAATTTTCTTGCTCCCTATCCGGATCATGTGGTGGAAATCATGCTGGAATGCAGGAGCATCTTGCTTAAAATGCTTTCACCGATCATTGAACTTCAGTTCGACGCTACCGCTGCCGTTTGCGACGGTTTTTCCTACCTCCCAAACGCAAAGGGCGTGTTTGTGAACACCGCGGCCTATTCGGATCACGCGACCCTCATCTTCGGCTACGGTGCGGGCTTGAACGATCCAGAAGGGCGTCTGAAAGGTGGCGGGAAGCAGGTTCGCCACATAAGGCTGAAGTCTTCCGAAGACCTGAACGATCCCTATGTTATTGGTTTGATCCAGCAGGCCTCGGCTACCGCGACCCGACATGCTGATGAAGTCGTCCCAGAGGTCATCGTCAAGATTTACGAGGGCGCGAAAAGAAGGCCGAAATCTTGATCAGACCCGAATTTAGAGTGCGCGAACCTGTTCGCGCTTTGATCAGGCGACCCGTCGCCGTTATTAAGTCGACTTTGGGATCAATCTCGAGCTTAGATAGTCCCGATCCGTGACGGGGCACGAGGTTATCAACGAGGGGTCGCTCATTCTAAAGCGCGAACAGGTTCGCGCACTCTAAAGTAAGACTCGAATGGTAGCCTGTTGCAATGCTAATCCCCTCGGTCCCAACGATCCAAGCCGAAACCCTCCGTCCCCAATACCATTTCACGGCCCCAACGGGCTGGTTAAACGACCCCAACGGGCTGGTCTTCTTTAAGGGCCAATATCACCTTTTTTATCAGCACAATCCTTTCGGAACCGCATGGGGCAATATGACGTGGGGACACGCAATAAGCGAGGACCTGATCCATTGGAAGGACCTGCCAAACGCGATTGAACCAGATAACCTCGGCACGATTTTTTCCGGCTCCGCCGTCATCGATTCGAACAACGTCGCAGGCTTCGGCAAGGACGCCATTGTTTGCTTTTACACGGCCGCCGGCGGCACGAACGATGCCTCAAAGGGCAAGCCGTTTACCCAGTGCTTGGCTTACTCAAACGATGGGATCCATTTCACCAAATACGCGGGAAACCCCATTATCCCGCACGTGGCGGGCGAGAATAGAGACCCGAAGGTCGTTTGGGATGAGGATCACAAAGAGTGGCTTCTTGCGCTCTACCTCACGGGCGGAACCTACACGTTGTTCAAATCGGGCGATCTTAAAAACTGGTCCAGACTAGAGGATGTGAAATTCCCCGGCACCGATGAGTGTCCGGATTTCTTCCCCATGCCCTACGCGGGCTCCCACAAATGGGTTTTCACTGGGGCAAATGGGCGCTATATGGTCGGTTCATTCGATGGCACCGCGTTCCACGCGGAAACACCAGCCAAACCAACAAATTGGGGCAATACCGGCTACGCCGCTCAGACCTATTTCAATGCCCCTCACGGCGAACAGATTCAAATCTCCTGGATGCAAGGCTCGGATTTTCCAGGCTGCAGTTGGAATCAACAAATGGCCTTCCCGACTCAGCTAAAACTTATTGAATCTAAGGATGGCCCGGAGCTCACCTTGGAGCCGATAAGGAACATTAAGAAACTGCGCGGTTGGTTCGTTGGGTTTACCGACGGCGAAGCGAGTGTGCCTTCCGGTCTTTTTGACTTCAGCGGCGAATGGACGATTCCTACTAGCGGAACATTGGAGATAAAAGCGAATGGCGTCGCTATCCATTTCGATGCGGCGACCCATAAGCTAACTGCGCTCGGCAAAGACGCCACCCTTGATCCAATCGACGGCAAACTTCAACTGAGAATCCTTGCCGATGTAACGACGGTCGAAATATACGCGCAAGGCGGCAGGGTTTGGATGCCACTCTTCCACCTTCCCAAAGAGGGCGATTTTAAAGGCGTTCGCCTAACCGAGGGCAATGATTGGCACGGCAAGACGGAATGCTACGAGCTTTCCAGCGCCTGGCCCCATGGCAGATAGCCTAAAAACACAATAGCAGGGACGATCAAAAGTTATCGGTCGAAACCGCCGTATCATAAACGATATGGAGGCAATGAGCCGCACGGAAGAAGAATATGTAGCCGCGATCTCTGACGTGCTCGCCTATGTTCAAGAACATTTAGATGACGAGTTAACTCCTCGTCAGTTGGCTCAAGTCGCCTGCTTTTCGGAGCACCACTTCCATAGGATTTTCAGGGCCGTGGTTGGCGAATCCGTGATGGATCACGTGCGAAGGTTGCGGCTGGAGCGCGCCGCCTTCCAGCTAAAAACGAGCCGCAACACTATTGGAAGCATCGCCCTTGATGCGGGCTACAACGCTCAAGAGGCCTTCACCCGCATCTTTCAAACTTATTTCGGGCTTGGCCCGCGTTTGTTCAGACAGGCTCACGCCGCCCACCAGTTGCCGGCTGTTTGCGGTGTTCATTACACGCCAGAAGGCTTTTCGATGATGCGCAGAATAGCCCACCCCGAAGCTCTCAACACCGATTTACTGTGTGCGGCTCACCGAACTTATCCCGCCGAGTTCGAACACCGTTGGGAAGAGTTTCTTCACGTGGTAACCGGATTCGCGACCCTAATTTATCCGCCGCATCTGCACGGAACCTATGACAAAGAAATGGAGGAATTTATGAACGATACGATGACCGAAGTCGATAAAGAAATCGACGCACTACAAAACGAGGTGGACCTCGCCAAGCAGCGCCTGGCCGAGGCCCGCAAGCGGAGGCCAAAGGAGCCGATCGAGGAGTACGTCTTTAAGCTCTTCGATGGCAGCGAGATAACGTTATCCGAGCTCTTTGGCGATAAAGAAGATCTCATCTTGGTTCACAACATGGGTGCCGGCTGCGCTCACTGTACTATGTGGGCCGACGGTTTCGTGGGCCTCCTACCGCACTTGGAAAACCGGGCGGCCTTCGTCGTTTGTTCACCGGATAAGCCAGAAGTGCAAAAACGGTTTGCGGAAAAGCGTAATTGGAATTTTAGAATGGTCTCCGCCCACGATAACAGCTTTATTAGGGATATGGGCTTCTGGGCCGATAGCGGGGTTTACCCAGGTCCATGGCCAGGCGTTTCCACTTTCCACAAGGAAAAGGATGGGAGGATATACAGAGTAGCCAAAACTCACTTTAGCCCCAACGACGATTTTTGCGCCGTGTGGCCGCTATTCGACATGCTCGATCGGGGCACCAACGGCTGGCAGCCCAAGTACTTTTACAACGAGAACCAATCATGAACCACGCCATTACTCTGCGCCAACCCGCCCGGCTTTCAGTTAGGTTTTTACTGATCGTGCTAACGGCCTTTTGGCTTGCCTGCGCAGCCAGCTTAGCCCCGACTCTTGCCCGCTCGGTAGGCACGGGCGCCACTCACAAAGTTTGTACATGCGCTCACTGCCCTGGAGGGGCAAAATGCTGCTGCCGATGCAGCAAATGAATTCTAGAAGGAGAAAAAGAAAATGACAACCGCAACAATGATCAAAAACAAGGTCGTATCCGAACAGGAGTGGATCGAAGCTAGCACCGAGTTTCTAAAGAAAGAGAAAGCGTTCACCAAAGAGCGAGATGCTATAAGCGCTGCGCGCCGCGAACTGCCGTGGGTAAAGGTGGACCAAAACTACGAGTTCGAGGGGCCTGATGGACCCATCAGCCTCTCCGACCTTTTCGATGGCAAGAGCCAACTTGTTGTCTATCACATGATGTACGGCCCAGGCTGGGAAGAGGGCTGCGCGGGCTGCTCTTTTATCAGCGACCATGTCGATTCCGCGCGACAGCATTTTGAGCATCACGATGTGGCTTTTGCTGCCGTTTCGCGTGCGCCCCTAGCTGATTTTGAGGAATTTAAGAAGCGTATGGGTTGGACTTTCGATTGGGTCTCTTCCAGCAAGAACAGCTTCAACTATGACTATGCGGTCTCGTTCCACAAGGATGATCTTGAAAAGGGGCCTGTGTTTTACAACTTCACAAACCAGAAGTTAAGTGGCGACGAGCAGCCGGGTCTAACGGTGTTCACAAAGGGCGAGGATGGCAACATCTATCGCACCTACTCCACTTACGAACGGGGCCTTGACATGCTGATCGGAGCATACAACTATCTGGATCTTACGCCAAAGGGACGAAACGAGCCGGAAGGCGGCATGAGCTGGATGACCTTCCAGGATAAGTACAAAGACTGATCCTAGCAAAGCCTGCGGACGGCTGCGAAAAAGTCGGCCGCAGGTTTATTTCTCCCGCTGTTGGAATAGCCAGTCGAGTCGATCTTGTGAATCAATTGCTTCCAGAAGCGGAGAAAGCTCTGCCTCGATGATGTTCCAATCAAGCAAATCCTTACTTACCTTCAGGACGCCAACGATGTCAGCGTAATCTTGATCCCTACCCGCAAACATCTTCATGATCACAAGATCGTTGGCGGAGCAAATACGCAAAGTTCTTCCAATTCCAAAATCGAAATCGACGCTTCGGTCAATCATGTTGGCTTCGTAATCAAAGGCGGCAAGCCCAATATCCACAGGGACGGTGCTAGCTAGCCCCAGAATGACCCTGTTTGTGAGGGCAAACCCCATCGCGTTTGAATGTCGCGGTGTTACAAGAGTGAGTATCTGATTGACTTTTCGTTCTTCATCGACAAAGCCGGTGAATACAGAAAAATCGGCGTCGCGAGTTAATCGGAGTTCGCCCCATGCCTGTAGGGTAAGGCCGCCAATGATGCAGTTGCGTAATCCAAAGCGGTCAAGTCCATCTTGTAGGTCGGCTGCGGCTTTAAAGAGATCATCCACTCATTTCACTTTGGCAAGAGCTTTGTAGAATTCAACCAGCCCGCTTGTTTCCCGCGGCGGCAACGATTGCGAATACCGGAAGGCGCCATTAAACTGCGAGATCGCTTCTCCTATCGATAGCGTGTTCCGAAGTTGGAGCCGCTCCTCTTGCAAGTAAGGCTCAATCTCTTGCCTGCGGCGGTAAAACTCGGCGATTCGGAGTTTTTCTTCAGCAGTTAAAGGATCGGCCATGTATCGAGTGTACCGATTGCGCCTTAATTCGGTTCTCTGCAGAGACTAGGAGGAGAAAGCTCCAGGCTTTTCTGCGATAATACAACTGAATTGAGAGAGGGAATATGAACAGAAGCTTCGTTTTTGCTGTCACCGCATGCGCCGCGGTTTTAGTCGGCTGTGGCCACACCGTCACCAATGCCGACGGCTCCAGTGTCACCATGAACGGCAACCAGATGCAGGTAACTGGGCGCAATGGCGAAAAGGAAACGATCTCCAACAACGGGCAAAACGTAACGGTGCAAAGCAAAGACGGCACCGCAACCTATTCCCAAAATGGTACCGTTGGAAAATACCAAGACAACAAGGGCAACAGCATGGAATCTGGGACTTCTATTACAGAGCAAGAGCTCGGATATCCGTTCTACCCAGGTAGCGTGGAAGCACCTGGCAGCCTTAAGGCAACTAGCAGCTCAGCCAAGAGCATGGTGAGTTCCGTGCGAACAACGACCGACGATCCTGCGAAGGTTCTGGCGTTCTATACAGATAAGATCGGGACACCAAAAACCACGGGGACGATGTCCACAATGACCACCGCCGGGTGGCAAGAGGGTGAGAAGCAGACTGCGCTGATAGTGGATGGAAGTTCTAGCCCGGCGAAGATAACGCTGATGGTTACCACCGGCAAGTAGCGCGCGATTCTGGGCGGGGTAATCTTGCTTTTTAGGGGCGGTTGGCTCAGTGGTAGAGCACTTCGTTCACACCGAAGGGGTCACTGGTTCGAATCCAGTACCGCCCACCAGATATATCTCAAATAGTATCTCAAATAAGGGGTATGCTTCTCCATCATGGCTACCCGAGCTGACAATCATGATGGATCTTGTCGAGAAGTTGTAAGTGGTCCTCGGCAAGGAAAATGGCGCGTCCAATACGGGACTGAAGACGAACTGGGCTGCAAAAGGCGCCTTTCTCGTTTCTTTAGCAAGTAATCCGAGGCTAAGGAGTTCCTGCGCGGTCTGAGATCTGGAACGAAGATTGAGGCCGACCAGAAGGTCAAAGAACTTACATTGGCAGAGTGGTTTGATTGGTTGGCCGAAAGCGATTGGCCGGACTCGCTAGCGTCTTCAACGATCGATGCCCGCAAAGGTCGTTTTCGAAAATACGTCCGCTCCGTTCTCGGCTATGTGCCATTAAGTAGGGTTGATCCAATGATGGTCAAGCAGTTTTATCGGTCGCTATCTGAGGTCGGAGTCGGTCAAGCAACCGTCCTGGAAGTCAAGCGCGACTTGGTCCGAGTGTTTAACCAGGCGATCCAGCCTTACCGGCGTGTTCCGCACACATTGGGAAATCCGTTTAAGCTGACCGTGCAAGCTCCGCCGCCGAGCCCTAACTCCTGAAGAGGCGCGAAAGGCGCTGCAATCTGTAAAGTTGGATCCGAGTCGTCGAGCGTTGCTTGCCACCTACCTTCTTGCTGGTCTTCGGTTGTCAGAGCAGATGGCGCTTACCAAAGAGCAATTGCTTTTCGATCAAGATCTGATCTTTGTCGATCGAGCTATCAAGTTCGGCAAGAACGGTCGACAAACGGCCGGCTTGCCAAAGGGTGACAAGAAGCGCCTAGCTGTTATGAGTCCTTTTCTTAAAAAGCTGTTAGAAGACCTGACGAGTGAAATGTTGGCCCAGCAAGTGGTTTGGTCGGCGGCCAGCGAAAATAAAGCGCGCATGAAAAAGCTCGTTTACGCAACGTGGCGCACCGTTATCAAAGATGCCGGGCTCCCACCGGAAATGACCCCCCACGACTGCCGACTGACGCACATTAACTGGATTGAGAAGTTGATGCCAGACGTGTCTAACACGACGCTGAAAGAGCATGTTGGCCATTCTGCTGAAGGAGTGATGCAAGTCAATAACACGAGACCGCTCACTACGGCTCAGAAGATTTTAGCGAACGAGATTGAGATAGTAAGTGGCTTTGGCTTAAAGAGTTCTTCGAAAGCTATTTAGCTTTTCCTTGATCTTGCGAGGTTGGCCCGTCTGAACGCTGAACAAAACGTTTTGTGGAAATACGCTAGCTTCTATTCAAGCGCCATTTGAGCGGAGCTTAATCGGCATTTCATCTCCAGCAAGGTTATTGGCAGGACGGAGACAGAAGCTGAAGACTCATGAAGAAACACGTGTCCAGTCCGCCTCGCGGGCCGAAGAAAAATCGAAGCTCTTCATTTTGGAATGCATTGAATTGTTTAGATTGAGATATTCTATGGTTGGGAACCTACCGATCTCGTCGGGCACCTAGTGAGCCTATGCTCACGAAAATGCCGCTGGGCAGTAGATTGGATTCTGGATAGTTCGCCTAACGTTTCACTGGTCACTACTTTCAATAGCTCCCGAAAGAGTTGTTAAGGCCATGAGATGAGGGTTCTCGCTCATGGTTACTGGAAGTGGGGTTGCCATGAGCAGATGCCTTTCGCTACTACAATCACGTGCGACACGAAAACCGATTCGAGCTTCAGTGGTGCGAGGCATCCTGGCCTCTCGTTTTGACGATCTTGCCTTCCAGGAGCCGTCAAAGCAAGAGCCGCCCCTGATAACCATTTCAGAATATGAAGATTGCCTGAGAAGCTGGGAGGAAATTGTTTCCGTATAGTTGGAGTCGCACCACTCCCAACAATTTCCATGCATGTCGAATAATAACCAGTCATTTGGCCGTAAACAGCCGACGGGCAAAGGCCTTAAACGAGTATGGAAATATCCTCCAACCCTGGCGTAAGCACTTAAATCGGCCACATCATTTCCAAAACAGTAGGCTCCTCTGGAACCAGCTCTACAAGCGAACTCCCATTCGATCTCGGATGGCAACCGAAAACCTTCACCGAGCCAGCGACAAAACGCCCAGGCGTCGAACCAACTGACGTGCACAACGGGGTAACGGGGCCGGCTACGGTAATAATCGCTTAGGCCCTGATGATTTGGATTGAAAAGCTTGAACTGTTCTACAGTGACCGTATATTGTGCTAGATCAAAAGAGGTGATGGTGACAGCGGTTTCAAGCTCGTCAACTAATCTTCCATGCTCGTCATTGGGCGAGCCTAAAACGGCGTTGTGTCTCTGATCTGCTTGTCCAAGTGTGGGCACTCTCACAAAGTTGCTCAACAATTGTACGGCAATTCTTTTAGACCGTATTCCGTGTTCGCCCATTAAGAATCTGGGGTACTCAAGCGAGAATGAGTCGAGTGCCATCCGTGCGAGACTTATGCTTTCCTGAGAGTACGAGGGGTTTTCACCTCTGGCGTAAGCATGCATTCTGCTCCAACTGCGATATATCATCTCTGTTGAGCGCCGGATTTGTCGCTTGTGACTAACCTTTTGCTTGTACAAGGGCAGCATCGACAGCACCCAAGAACAACCATGATGCATGGTCTGGGGCATTTCTGTCGCGAATTGCCAAACTTCCCGATACTCATCCTGCTTGGGTGGTCCCCAAGACCTATACGATTGATTGATGGTGGGAACGTAGATGATGCGTCTTAGTATCTCCTCGTCGCATGTTGAAGCGTATCTTGCCATCCATAATGCAGCGAAATATTCGAGCAGGGATCGGTTCCGCCACTGCAACCGAACTGGGCAACCGCCTTCAAAGAGTGCATGCTTTAGGAACTCGTTCATCGAGGATATCTGCGAAAAGCGCTTCCAAGTCCAATCTAGGTCGTAACTGACATCGAACTTTGAACAACGGATAGACACTCGTCTTAGGAAGAACTCTATGTCACTTCCGTCCACCGCATGGTAATTGGAGCTACTAACCATCTCAAAAGCCACGGCTGAAAGAATCAATTGGACGTTATATAAAGTGAGGCCAACTAAATCATAGCGAGCCCAAATTCCGGCTGAAAGAAGCTTCCCCACAACTAGTGTGTAGACATCACTTGATGTGCTGATGTCATCTACGGCATCGTCGTGTATCCTCAGCAGATAGAGCAAAACGCGGGGCACTCTCAGAATCTCTCGTGCGTGCTCAGGAATAGAGGAAAATCTCTTGCCGCCTAGAAATCGGCGTTGCTGGGATTCGTCAAACTCACAAACTTGAATGAACGTCCATTCCCGGGCCAAGTGATCCTCGAAAAGTTGGTTCCAGTCACGATGAAGAGCATAGAAGCGGCTACCCAATACTATAGGGCACGTTGTCCAATTCTTATCGGAAAGTAGATGACGCAACGTTTCTAAGCAACGCAAATTCCGAGCATCAACTTGATCCAATGCATCAATTAGCAGAGAAAGTCGGCCTTCATTTCGCAAGTCCCGAATGCCTCCCAGCAGCTCAGTCAAGGGAACGTCATTGTTACCTTTAGCTTTACGGAGTTGCTCGGCAATAATCTCTATGAGCTTGGATGGTTCTTGTGGAAGTTCCGCAACATCGATGAGAACTGAAATCCGACGCGAATCTCGGTTCATCTGATAGTTAATCCATCGCATGTTGGTGGTTTTGCCGACACCTGCTTCGGAAAGCACCACCGCTCTCTTTCCCGCAAGCTTGCTCTTCTCTGACAAATGTTTGATAAAATGCGCTCGAGTGATTACCTTCCAGGGAGAAGGATTTTCATCTAGGGAAAAAGAAGCACGATTCCGGACAGGATATTGCGCTTCAAGATCAAGGCGTGGATCGCGCGAAATTCTGTCACGCTTAAGCGCCATCAGCTGTTGATCTTCTATAAAAACGGTTTTCCCATTACGGGATGACGAACGTTTGGACCACAATCCATTCCACTGTTGCGCAATATAAGATCGATAATTTTCCAGATGTAATTCTAGATTGGACGAATCGGGATCTGTTGACTCGTGAAATACAAGTTCCTCTGGATGCCCGCAAAAGACAGCGCTCCACGATAGACCAAAAAAGTCTTTGACAATCTGCGGATGCTTCTTAAGTTGTAAATCTAGGCCATGCAAGTCCCAAACCAATAGCTCTATACCGAAAGAGTGCAGTAAGTCGGCTGATTCAATAATCGTTTGAGAAACTTTAACTCCGCGCAGATCACAGCGAACAGCCAGAATGAACCGGCTCGACTCTGATTTCCATCGACCGGCCAGGTATTCACCAACAGCTTCGCGAATATCTGCCGACCCCATCTTGGCAACATTTTTACACTGGCATACCGTCATTTTTGCGCCGGGCTTGGGCACGACGATATCGATACCATCCTGTGCTTCGCCTTGTTTTCCGTAGATGCGGCACAGTGGAGCGTTTTCTTGGGACTCTAAAATTCTTCTGCACAGCAATTCGAACTGTTGCCATGTGAGGTCCTTATACGGGAGATGTTGCTTAAGAGTAAGCGAAGGCGGAGATATCATGATGGCTTGATTGACCGTGATGGAGGCGGTGTATCAACCGCTCGCGATTGTTCTGATATTCCATTATATTAAAACGCATTAGTCATTAGGTGAGGACGAACCGTTGTTCTCTCGAAGCGGCGACTACGGTTGCTCTTTCTCCAGCCCGAAACTGGAACCCAGTGGCCCAGACTAAAACTACCCCTCCTATGATAGCCGGGCGAATCCATTCGCCTGCTCTAGCTTGCGCACATAGTCCTCCAGTTGAGCATATGTTATTCGGCGTGAACGTCCTATCTGGACGGTCGAAATCTCCCGAAGTTCAATGAGTCTGAAGAGTTGCGAACGAGACAGCGAAAGCAACCTCGCTGCCTCCTCGACGCTGTATGCCACCTTAGAGTGGTTGAAGCTGCTAGCCGGTTTCACCCTTATTATCTCTTTAGTTTCTAGGTTGACCACCATAAACAAAAAGGGCCCGAACGCAATTCCGGACGGCATCGGTAGTTTTGATTTTCAAAAGACTCTCCTCTTCACATATCGCCGTGTTACGGTTGGAACGTTCACGACGTCACTGCCGAAACTAATCCCCAGGAAAGTCCGGGGGATCACCTGATAACGGTCAATGCGCTCTACAATCTCTTATTCGAAACCGCGATAACCCATGTCCGCAAGGACAATAAGGGCGGCTGCTTCTGGTGAGCGCTGGGCCAAGCTTTGGACGACTTGCATTGCTTCACGGGCCTTGACTACGGCCAGAGAGCGATCACCGTTATTTTCGGCGTTTTCACTCTGTGCAAGAAGATTCTGAGCCCTCTCCAACTGTTGCTGAAGACAATTTGGAAGAGAGAGGACGGGTTGGTTAGGTGTTTGTGGTGCATCATAATTGGTTATCAGCTCCATGCGGATATTGGGTCGTTCCCACTTCCTCAAAGGTTTGAACGAGGAATTCAAAACCCGAACGAGGCGGTAGGAGACGACGAAGGTGACGAGCCCGGACAGAACCGGTGGTGACGGTAAGAAGTCGAAAATGATCAAAGCCGTAGAGTTCACGGCACCGGCCAGCTAACTTGGTTGCCGTATCGTTGAGCCCGCAAACCATCCTCTTTGATCGTCAGCGCGATTGTCGAGGATTATGCAGAGCCTGCTGGCTTACTTGAAGCAGTAGCGCGTAGGGCAGCAGCAACGCTTGAAAAAACAACCGCCGACAGCAACAGCAGCGAATATAAGACTTCGGAAAACGAGTCAGATGAATAGCTTTGAGTTGACTCGAACGACTCCATTTCCGAATGAACTCTTCAAAGCGATGGCTAGACTGCGAGATACGGAATGGCGGGTGATGTGCGTCGTGATCCGCTTCACCGTGGGATTCACTGACCCGTACTCCAAAGGCCGCAAGCTTCGGGCTGGGATAAGCCATAACCAGTTCAAACGCTGGACCGGCAGGGAGGGGGCGGCGATCAGCAACGCCATTGATGTGCTGGTTCAGTCTGGGCTCCTGCTCGTCTGCGACTACAACGGCCAACGATTGGGGACCAAAGCAGAGCGTCGCCGCGCTCAATCTCTCCTGATCTACGGGGTGGATCCTAATGTTCTTCGGTAGCTGAGGGTCAAAGCCTCCCCAAACGGGAGTTCGAAAACCAAAGAGAGCTAAACAAAGTTTCTGTAAAGAAAAGAGTTTGCTCTCTTTACTTTATGTAACATGCTATTTGCTTCTAGTTTCATTTCTTCGACGTCTTTTAGGTTAGCCCGTTGTTACAACTGGCGAGTGCAAAAAAGGAACCGGATCGTATCTCAAATGTCTCAGATGCCTGGGCCTGACTGAGACTTTAAGACACGTTGGTGGACTCAATCTGAGCGCATTGAGCCTAAAATATTTCGTTCACACCGAAGGGGTCACTGGTTCGAATCCAGTACCGCCCACCAGAAATCCTAGGTGCATTCCGGACACATGGGTTACAAATCGTTCCGGACACATAGGTTACACCTTTAGCCCAAATGGATTTTGGAGCGGTTGCAGGGTTTTCTCTTCCAGATCAATGTATCCGAGGTCGTACTTCATAAAGGAAACAAGC
>DASXZH010000086.1:0-26805 GCA_036502005.1 Fimbriimonadaceae bacterium | reverse complement strand
GCTTGTTTCCTTTATGAAGTACGACCTCGGATACATTGATCTGGAAGAGAAAACCCTGCAACCGCTCCAAAATCCATTTGGGCTAAAGGTGTAACCTATGTGTCCGGAACGATTTGTAACCCATGTGTCCGGAATGCACCTGAGAGAAATGGCTGCCGCGCCAGGACTCGAACCTGGGATCCGTCCCGATTGATCGGGACTGCTTCTGCGTCAGGTTTCATTTGTAAAGCGGGGCTCGATCCCAACCGACATTCAATGAAGTGGGTTGTACGACAGTGCTTGAACTTTACGCACAACGAACGACGCATCGCCTACATTTCCGGGGTAGAATTCCCAAGCTCTAAGTTGCCGCGTAGCTCAGTTGGTAGAGCAGCTGACTGTTAATCAGCGGGTCCCAGGTTCGAGTCCTGGCGCGGCAGCCATCTTTCTTCTTGTCGACCTTCGATTTAGAGAAAGTCACCGGAAATCTGCGTTACGGCTTACTTTATCGAGTAGCCTTCAACTCCCAAGACTTCGGCCCGAACTCCTCGCACGGAGAAGTAATAGTTGAGCAAGGCCAAAAACCGGTGCGCCTGTTGCTCCGTGGTAAACGGCCACAGTAGATCTTCAAATGTGTTAACCATTTTCAGGTCCAAACTCTCTACGGGAGCGGAGACATAATGGCCTTTGATGTTGTAAGTCCCCGTGGAGTAGCCGCGGTTTGCGGCGGTGAGGATATTATCGATTATCGGCTTAATGTTTTGGTCGAGACAGTAGTGGTGGAGATAAAACTCTAGCTTTCTAAGCGCATGCTCTTGGATCATAGAACCTCATTAACGAAATCACCCTCATCCTGACGATTCCCCGAAATTCAAGATCTTTACCTAGTATTGCCATGGGTTTCACAGGAACCCGGCTACACTGAGGCCAGAGTCAAACAATGGCGTATAATGCCCTATCGATGGTTGTTAGTGATGCGGCCGAGCGCGTGCAGCGCTTGTCCCACGAGTTGCGTGAGCACGGCGCTGACGCGTTTTTTGTCTCTCATCCTGTTTCCATGCAGTATCTGCATGGCTTCGCGGAGGACGGTTATGAGCGGTTTCTTACGATGGGCATTAGGTCCAGCGGTGAAGTTGTCCTAATCTGCCCTGCCCTTTCCGCCACGCAAGCCAAGCGATGCGGCGTAAACGACATCCGCACGTTCAACGATTCACAGGACCCCCTCGAGCTTTTTAGAAAGTTGGCCGAAGAGTGGAAGCTTCGTTCCGGCATCGTTCTTGTGGACAGCTTTATGCCTGCTTTTATGACGCTGACCATGCAAGAAATTCTGCCGGCAGCTCTGTTTAAGCCGGGCCAGCACGTTCTTTCGAAGCTCATGCGGAAGAAAGATGTTAAGGAGATCGAGCTTTTGCGCATTGCTGCCCAAATCGCCGACCAAGCGCTGCCCCCAGCCCTAAAGCAGCTAAAGCCAGGAATGACGGAAGAGGGCTTCGAACTCATTCTCAGAGCCGAAATGCAAAGGCTGGGAGGAAAGCCCACTTTCTGCATCGTGGCCGCGGGTCCGAATTCGGCAGAGCCGCATCACGAGAGCGACGACACGCGCATTCAGGAAGGCGATGTCGTATTGATCGACTACGGTTGCAGTGTGCAGGGATATCACAGCGACACAACCCGCGTGGTTGGAGTTGGGCACGTTTCGGACGAAGTCCGCAAGGTTTACAAGGCAGTTTACGATTCTCAGAGAGCAGCGCGTGATTCGATTCGCGAAGGCGTTCCCGCGGAGGAACTTGACAAAGCCGCTCGCGGTGTTATTGAGAGGGCCGGCTACGGCGAGTATTTCATCCACCGAACCGGGCACGGTATTGGGTTGCGTGAACACGAAGAGCCTTTTATCGTGGCGGGTGCAACTGGCGAGGTGTGTCCTGGCGACTGCTTTAGCATCGAACCCGGGATTTATCTGCCCGGGAAGTTCGGAGTCCGAATTGAGAATATTGTTACACCCACCGCGACTGGCCACGAAAGCCTGAACTGCGAGCCGAGCGAAGAAATCGTTGTGGTTTCGTAAGGGGTCGTGGCGGAAGTCGGATAGTCGAAAAGTCGAAAGTCGAACGACGGGCTGGTCTGGCCGAGCCAATCTTTCCAATGATTTCTGCTCATTAGTGAAAAACGGCTATCGATTCCGTCTTTTTACTATTCACTGCTTACTGCTTATTCACTAGCTTATGCGACCTAGAATCACTGGCACCTTTATCGACGAGATCACGCACGATGTCCCTTCGCAGAACTGGGGGCGGGCAGCTTGGCGCAAAGAATTTGCCCTCTATAAAGAAATCGGGATTGACACGGTCATCATCATTCGGGCCGGTTACCAAAACAAGTGTATTTTCCGAGCGAAATCGATTCCCGACCTGCTACCGGTTTATGAAGACTTGGCCCGCATGTTTCTGGATCTGGCCGAAGAGTTTGGTCTTTCGCTTTATTTCGGGCTCTACGATTCCGGCTACTACTGGATGCGGCGAACTTGGTGGAAGGAAGTCGATCTCAATCTGGCCTTTATCGAAGAAGTTGTGGAGCGATATGGCGATTCTCCCGCCTTTAAAGGATGGTATATGTGCCACGAAACCGGAAAGGACGACGCCCACATTATTGAGATTTTTAACCATTTGGGAAAAGCCTGCAAAGAGGCCAAGAAGCTTCCGATTTTGATTTCTCCGTATCCCCAAGGGGCCAAGCAGTTAGGAACGTCCGGATTTACATTGGAGGAGTCTTTCGACCACTGGGACCATATTTTCAGTTCAACGCGGGGGTCTTTTGATATCTGCGCGTTTCAGGACGGGCAAGTCCATTACCAAGAACTGCCCAAGTTTGTTGAGGGCATCTCGAATTTAGGCAAGAAATACGGAGTAACCATTTGGTCAAATCTGGAGACCTTCGACCGAGACATGCCGATCAAGTTCCCCCCAGCCGACTGGCGTTATGTGAGGTTCAAGCTGGAGACCCATCAGCCGGTGGCCGAAAAAGTTATCACTTTTGAGTTTGCACACTTTATGTCGCCGCATTCTAGCTATGCTTCGGCGCACCACTTGTTTGAGCGATATCGAGAATACATTGGCAATTTTTGAGTTTTGATTTTCGATTTTCGATTGAAATCTTGTTATCGCTTGGTCTCGGCAGGTAAGCGCTTAGAAGATAATCAAAAATCCAAATCAAACTCAAAAATTACTCGACCGTTTCCCAGTCTTTCGGATCGCGTTCCAGCATTTCGCGGATATCGGGTGGGATGGTGATGGCCTTTCGGACGCTGCCCATCATTACATGCCAGGTGTAACCTTCGGTGGCGAGCTTACCGGTTGACTCCTGAAACACTTCATATTTGAAAAGCATGGCGGCGCGTTTGATCTCTTCCAACCAAATTCGAATAACCACAATATCGTCGTATTTCACTTCGCCTTTGTATCGAAGGTGTGCTTCAACTACAGGAAGCATGTAGCCCTTTTCTTCTAGCTGCTTATAAGTAAAGCCCCGATCACGGCACCAGGCTCCGCGAGCTTGTTCAAACCAATAGAGGTAGTTCGCGTAATAAGCGTGGCCCATTTGGTCCGTTTCGCCATAGCGCACTCGAATCCTCTCTTCGGTCACCTTTTGATCCATCAATCTTTAAGTATAGAGGCTGTAGCGCACGTCACAGGTGCGCTCCTTACTCTAAAGGTATTCTGGAGAGCCCGTGCACCAAGATTTCAAGGCTGCGACATGGTGACAAAGCCTCCAAATATTAAGCTACAACGATGGAAACAGAAGACTCACCCTTGATCATTTTGGGCATGCACCGATCTGGCACATCGATGTTTGCAAACGCCCTTAAAGAGTATGGGGTTTCACTCGGCCCCGAGAACGAGTTTGTCCGAATCGAAGAGGCCGATAATCCCGACGGTTTTTGGGAAAACCATCGTGTGGTTTCAATTAACGAAGAAATTTTGAGCGTTCTTGGCGGCACTTACTACAAGCTGCCCGATTTTCCTAGGGGTTGGACGTCTGACCCTCGACTCGACTCCGCAAAAGAACAAGCGAGAGAGTTCATTGCGCTCTTCAAGGGACAATCGCTATGGGGCTGGAAGGACCCTCGCAACATTTTGACCATAGAGTTCTGGCGAGAGCTGGTTCCTAATGCTCGGTTCTTATTTATTTGGAGAAACCCGGTTGAGGTGGCACTGTCGATCGGAAGCCGTGCCGGTCTTTTCCCTGATTGGGAAGTGCTGTCGCTTCAACGCGCGATGAGCCTCTGGGAGCAGTACAATCGGGCCGGACTGGAACAACTTGGCGACTCTAGGGTTGCTTTCACATGCTATGCGAGGTGGATGGAGGAGCCTGCAAAGGAGCTGACGCGGGTTTTGGAAGAAGTTGGCGAGGAGGTTGACCAGGAAAAGATTAAGAAAGCCGTCTCTATAGTAAAGCCATCGGCCAAAAGAAGAAATGTGAGTTCGAAAATGCTTTTTGAACCCTTTGTGGAGGCTCAGACCCGGCTGACTTTCGAGCAATTGGTGGAACGCACCCCTGGCTCTATTTCGGAATCAGGTGAGTTGGATCTCTTAGATTCTTATCAAAAACTGCTTTCCAGTGCGATGGGGCAATTAGCCCGGCATTCAAGCCTTACTGATGGCTACTGGAGCGAACTTCAAAAGCAGAATGCAAAGGTAGCGCCGTTGGAGGAGCAAGTAGCACTCCTGAAAGAAATCAGTGAGTTGAGTTCAACATTGCGCCACGAGATGTCGATGCTCCACGATCAGATTGGTTATCTCCGAGAGGAAAACCAAGGCCTCAAGGACCAAGCACAGGGCATTCTTTCCAGCGGTTCTTTTCGACTTGGAAACCGAATATTAAGGCTTGTAGGTAAAGGTAGGCGCTCCTGACGATCGGTTTGGAACTTGCCGATTAGCCCTAGCGTTTGTCTACAAGGACTGGCTTAGCAGCCGGTAATCTATCAACAAGACCATGAATTTTTCCGATGTGCCGGTGTTTATCCTTGCGGGTGGTCTTGGAACTCGTATCAGAGAAGAAACCGAATTCAGGCCTAAACCGATGGTGCCTATCGGGGATCAGCCTGTCCTGTGGCACATCATGAAGAAGTACAACCTCCACGGTTTCAGCCGCTTCGTAGTGTGCACTGGCTACAAATCAGAGATCATTAAGTCGTATTTTTTGAACTACGACGCCATGCACAGCGATTTTACGGTCGATCTGCACACTCACAGAGTAACCACACACAGCACGGACCATGAGGAGCCGTGGCAAGTCACCGTCTCATATACCGGTGAGAAAACGATGACAGGTTCTCGGGTGAGAATGGCGGCGAGCCGATATTTGGGCGCAGCGGAACATTTTGCCGTTACCTACGGAGACGGACTTACCGACGTGGACTTGGCCGAAGAATTCGCGTATCACAAATCACACGGGAAAATAGGCACCGTGCTCGGTATTTCGCCGGCTTCGCGGTTTGGTGAGTTTATGCTTGACGGAGATACCGTTCTAAAATTCTCTGAAAAACCGGCAGAAACGGGATCATGGATCAATGGAGGATTTTTTTTCTTCAAGAAAGAGTTTCTGGAATATCTGCCTGATGGCGAAGACGTGATTCTGGAAAGGGATCCGTTGCAAAAGCTGTCGGATGATCGTGAGTTAAACGTTTTCTTACATCGAGGTTTCTGGCAATGCATGGATACCCAACGAGATCGCGAACTGCTTGAAGCTGAATATCTGTCAGGCAAGGCTCCATGGTTAAAAAGTGGAGCAAAAATAAGTTGAACTCGGTGTTGCGAGAAGACCAAGCGCACATGTTGGGGCGGCTCAGCGATGCGGAGAAGGCAAAATTTAGCGGCTCCACCATTTTGGTGACTGGATGTGCAGGGTTCCTCGGGTTTGGGTTCTTGGAATTTCTTGTACGGCAATCGCAAGCGCTTGGAATCGAGTCCGTAATCGGCTTGGATACGTTCCTTTTCGGCAAGCCGGATTGGCTTTCGGCGTTGGAGTCCGAGTTTCCAAATGTACTGCGGAGCCACAAGTTTGACGTTTCCAAAGATGACGTAGCGAGTGTGCCTGGCGCGAATAAAGCAAATCTGATTATCCACGGCGCTTCTATAGCATCGCCAATCTTCTATAGGCAATATCCTATAGTCACGCTGGATGCCAATATCTGGGGGCTCCGGAGGCTCCTGGACTTTTATTCGCCGCGAGATATTAAGGGCTTCCTTTTCTTTTCGAGCAGTGAAATCTACGGAGATCCGGTTGCGGAAGCCATCCCAACCGATGAGGAGTATCGCGGAAACGTGTCCTGCATCGGACCCCGGGCTTGTTATGATGAATCAAAGCGGTTTGGCGAAACGATGTGCTACCTCTTCGCCGGGGCTTACCAAACACCGATTACCGTTGCGAGACCTTTCAATAATTTCGGGCCAGGAATGAGAATCGACGATGGTCGTGTCCCTGCTGATTTTGCTAAGGCAATTTTGGAGGGTCGTGACATCGAGATCCTCTCCTCAGGTTCGCCGACCCGGACATTCTGCTACGTAGCCGACGCCCTAGCCGGGTATTTGAAATGTCTAACGCATGGCAAGTTTGACTATTTCAACATCGGTATCGAGGGTCCCGAAATCAGCGTTCGGGAGTTAGCTGACATTTACGCCCAGCTTGGAGCGGACCTGTGCGGTTATACGGGGAAGGTGATTTACGCGAAATCCGGAGATGCGGATTACTTGACCCATAATCCTAACCGCCGTTGCCCGAAGATTGGGAAGGCGCGCGAAATTCTGGGATATGACCCGACAATCGAAGTCAAAGAAGGCGTGGCGAAATTCCTCAGGTTTCTTATCGAAGAGAGAGGCCACCAGTCATGAACTTGGCAGTCGTAGGAACGGGTTACGTCGGCCTTGTTAGCGGCGTATGTTTGGCCAGCAAGGGCCACTCCGTAACCTGTGTTGACATCGATGCCAACAAGGTCGAAAAGATCAACGATAAGATCCCGCCGATCCATGAGGAAGGCCTCCCCGAACTCCTAGCTCGCGTGGTGGATAGCGGCGTCTTTCGAGCAACAACGAATCTAACAGAGGCGCTGGACGTGGCAGACGCGGTCATCCTTGCGGTGGGCACACCGTCTACGAATGGCAAGATTGACTTGAAATTTCTGAAGCTGGTTAGTAGCCAAGTCGGTGCCTATCTTCGGACGGCCGATAAGTTTTTGAGCGTGATTGTCAAAAGCACGGTGCTACCTTCAACCACAGACACGGTTGTTCGTAAGGAGCTGGAATCTGCATCCGGTAAACATTTAGGAGAGGGTTTCGGGCTCGGGATGAATCCCGAGTTTTTGCGAGAAGGAAAAGCCATTTTCGACTTTATGTATCCCGACAGAATCGTGTTTGGACACGAAGATACGGTAACTCTTTCCGTGCTGGAGGAGATTTACCAGCCATGGCCGGTGGATAAGCTGCGGGTTAACACGCGAACAGCCGAAATGATCAAGTACTCAAACAACTGCCTGTTGGCGCTCCAGATCTCCGCTGCAAACGAACTGGCCAATCTCGCGGCCAGAGTAGGCGGGATCGATTACATGCAAGTTGTTGAAGGCGTTACGCTGGACAAACGGTGGAATCCTATCAAAGATCAGGGCGGCAGGGTTAACCCAGAAATTCTGACCTACCTAACGCCGGGCCCGGGATTTGGCGGAAGCTGTTTCCCGAAGGATGTGCAAGCTTTGCGCTCTCAGGGCGAAGAACTCGGGATGCCAATGGGCATACTCAACGCTGTTCTGGATGTAAACGAGGCGCAGCCGAAGGAAGCGGTTTCGATCTTGAAGCAAAGCGAGGGCAACCTCAAAGGCAAGAATGTACTCGTTCTCGGACTCGCCTTTAAGCCCGATACGGATGATGTCAGAGAATCTGCTTCGATCGTCATCGTGGACGAACTTCTGGAAGCAGAAGCAAATGTTCAACTTCACGATCCGGTTGCCACTGAAAACTTTGTCCAACAGCCTGAATTCAAAGATAGAAACTTAAACACGCTGGACTCTTGGGATCAGGAAGTCGCTCGTGCCGATATTATTATCGTGGCCACAAAGTGGCTTGAATATCGGCGTTTAGCCAAGTTTGATCTATCCGATAAAGTTGTCTTCGATAGTCGCCGACTCTTCCAACCGGGAGAGCTTGCACAAGCAAAATATTTATCCATCGGGTTACGAACCTAGTAGGTTTTGGCATGATCTTTACCGAACTTTCGCTGCCCGGATGCTTCCTTGTAACTCCTGAGCTTTTTACTGACGAGAGAGGATTCTTCGCAAGATTTTTTTGCGAGCAGGAGTTTGCAGCGAAGGCAGGCATTTTCTTTTCCATTAAGCAGATCAATAACTCTGCGAGCACTGCAGCCGGTACTTGGCGCGGATTACACTATCAAGTTGCGCCCCATGGCGAAGCCAAATACTTGCGGTGTATTGCCGGCAGCGTCCTCGATTTTGCCGTCGATTTAAGAGAAAGCTCGCCCACTTTCTTGAAGTCTGTTTCAGTTGAGCTGACCGCGGAGAACCGCCAAGCGATCTTTATTCCTGAAGGGTTTGCCCACGGATTTCTGACTCTTGCCCCAAATTCAGAAGTAATTTATGGCGTATCCGCCCTTTATTCTAAAGACCACGAACGGGCCATCCGCTGGGACGATCCGAACATCAACTTGGCGTTGCCCTTCAAGCCAGAGATAATTTCTGCGAAAGATTTGGCCGCGCCCTTCTTTGCCGTTGAAACTCATGCAAGTGGCTACACTTTCCAAGAAGCTGGGCACCAATGAAAATTCTCCTCACGGGTGCAAGTTCCTTCACGGGATTTTGGTTTGCCAAGAAGCTTGCGGAGGCGGGCCATGAGGTGGTGTGCACCTTTACTCAGTCTTCTGAGGATTACACCGGAATCCGAAATCAGCGAGTCGAAGCCTTGTCGGGTTTCGTGCGCCCCGTTTTTCAAACTGCGGTCGGCGATGGCCGATTCCTCGAGTTAACAGCCGAAGGTTGCTTCGATTTATTCTGCTCGCACGGCGCCTACATGGTGAACTATCGCTCGCCAGGTTTCGATTATTCGACTGCATATCGGCAAGACACCCTTCAGCTCTCCACTGTTCTTAAATCGTTAAAAACTAATGGGACGAAAGCGGTGATGTTTACGGGGACCGTCTTTGAGCCCGACGAGGGAGCCGGATCGGATGGACAACGCGCAGTTTCCGCCTACGGCGCGGTGAAGAGGTCGGTTTATGAGATGTACAAAGTTTTTTCAGACATGCATGGTCTAAGTCTCGCGAAGTTTGTGATCCCGAATCCATTTGGAACCTATGAGGATCCCAAGTTACCGGCCTACTTAATGAAAACCTGGAAGATCGGCGACGTTCCGGAAATAAAAACACCGCTCTATGTACGGGACAATATCCATGTGGATTTGCTCGCAAAATCTTACGTGCGATTCTGCGAGCAGGCTGCAAGATCCGGAGCTAAGTTAAAACTTAATCCGAGTCAGTACATAGAGACGCAGGGCCAGTTCGTGGAGAGATTCGCGTCCGAAATGCGGACCCGACTGGGTTGGAAATGCGAGGTAAAGCTGGCTCGCCAAACAGATTTTCCGGAGCCGCGCATTCGTGTGAATACCGATCCCGCGGATGAGGGTACTGACGAATGGGATGAGGGTTTGGCGTGGGACGCAATTGCGCAGTATTATGCCAATAGTCCGGATATCTAGCCATGAGCCTATCTAAACGCCTCAAGAAAGTTGCAGCCCGTTATGCGCCTGGGCTTCTCTTGCGTCTTGGCGTTTATAAGAACCGGGTTTATATCCCCACGCTGACCGAACTCAACTACACGCCCCTTCCCCGGCCCGGAGAGACGTTCTCAACCCAGAATGAGGTGGTTTCCGATTACCTGCAGAGGGGTTGGAAGTATATCATCGAGGGTAACTACCTCAACCTTCGATTCCAACACAAAGGTAAAAACTACGACTACGTCGAGCCGCTGTACCTAGCCGCGAACCCAGATGTAGCGGAAGGCGTGCGCCAGGGCCATTTCAAGCATGGTTTAGATCACTTCCTAAGAAGCGGTTACGCTGAAATCAAGGCTGGAGCCAGAGAGCCTTATAACGAGACGGCATTCCTGAAGATCGAAAGGAAGCTTGAAGGAGGGGCGAGTCCCGAGGGCCGATACCTATGTCTGTTTGCGCATTACGATCCCGATGAGTTGGTTGATCCTTATGTCATTCGATATTTGGAAGAATTACGAAAAATCGGGTGCGACATTGTATTTATCAGCGGCAGCGTCAACGATGAAGCCCTTGAACAGGTGCGACCCCTATGCGTGGAAATCATCATTCGGGGATCCCTCGGCCGTGACTTCGGAAGCTGGTATTTGGCCTTAAAGAATGGTTGGAATCTGCCGGATAAATATGAGTTCATCATTTGGGCAAACGACTCTGTTTATTTCCCGGTTAAACCTGTTGATAACCTTATCGAATCCATCAAAGAACGCCAATTTGATTTCTGGGGAATAACCGATTCGAGACAGGCGGCCAAGGCGGATTATCATATCCAAAGCTACTTTCTAGGTTTCTCGCGAGAGGCCGCTAAGGCGGGCATGCTCGATGACTTTATAGCCATCTGCGAAAAGCATCCCGTTCTGTCGAAATATGGACAAATCGACTTGTTTGAGCTTGGTTTGACCCACCTAGCGATTGAGAAATGCCTTCGCGTGGGAGCACTCTGTAACATTGAAGAAGCTTATCTTCGAGCCCCAAAGAAGCGTAAGTTGCCGCCGATTAGCATCGTAAATCCAACTTCCCGCCTTTGGGACGTATTAATCGAAGATTTCAATTGCCCGGTCTTAAAGCAAGAGCTCGTGCGGGACAATCCCGAAGGCGCTTTTTCTTGGAATGAAGCAGAACGTTTGATCGATTCCTCATTTTATGATCTGGCCTTGATAACGGCTCATTTGACGAGATTACGAAAAAGAACATCCGAATCGGCAGAGTTGAAGCTACTTCACACTATTAACAGGACTCCCTTTACGGGCACAGACAAACTGTGCATTTTCGCCCATTTTGATCCCGCCGGAAGAATCGCGCCGTACGTGCTGCGCTACCTTCGCTCGTTGGAGGAACTTGGCTCTGAAATCATTTTTGTAACCGCGCTTGACAATGAAGAGGAGTTTTCCAAGCTTCCGGCAGCCTGTAAAAGAATCCTCGTGAAAAATGAGGCGGGAAGGGATTTTGGGTCCTGGTATCTCGGCTTAAACTCACTTGAGCCGGAATTGCTCAAGTATTCAACCTATATCATCGCTAACGATAGCGTTTATTTCCCCGTCGCCGACGAGAAGAAAATGTTTGCCCAAATGGAGGCGGAGGGCTTCGATTTCTGGGGCGTAGTCGAATCGGAACAACTGGCCTGGCATATGATGAGCTACCTATGGATATTCCGTAGTGAAGCCTTCGTTAAAGAGTTCCTCCCAAGATTCCTAAGGGAGTATGTTCCTTCATACATGAAGTGGGAACAAATCCGCAATTACGAAATGCGCTATCCGCTGCTTCTAAAGCGCGAGGGCTACAAAGTAGGAGCCTACACCAGAATTGCGGATGTTGATAAGATGGTCCGAGAGAGATACCCGAACCATCGAAATAGGTTCCTCCTGGACGGCGGCCCCTTTAATTCACACGTCGATTTCTGGGAGATCATCGCTGGAGATTTGAACTGCCCATGTATGAAGGTGGAGTTGGTTAGGGACAACCCCACACAGGTCGATAACCTCTACCTACTACCCCAAGTCGTATCAAAAGCAGCCACTTACGACTACGCCTTGATCGAGGAGCACATGAAGAGTCTTGGCAAGTCTGCGCCTGCTTAGATTTCGCCTCTAAAAGCACCACCAACCGCTCGCCACGCTTTACCGATGAAGCGAAACGGCCCGAGTACGGCTCTCGGTTTCTTTAGAGGTTCGGCAGCGACCCTCGTGATTTCAAATGTGACTCTGCCTGTGTCCTTCGTTGCTTTAAGGTGCCGATCAGCTATCTCCTGGAAGACGGCCACAACTTCAGAGCTCATGCTAGTTGCAATATATGAGGCGACAGCCTCCTTTTGAGCTGCAGCACCCATTCGAATTCGCAGCGACTTATCGTCCGCCAGCTTACGGATCTTTTCAACCCATTCCGAATCCGTGGCCGCCATGAACCCGGTTTCTTCGTCCTTTATGGAAAGTTCAAACTCCGATGTTCGGCTTACTACTGCTGGAACGCCAACGGCTGCGGCCTCAAGCCATTTTATGTGGCTCTTTGCATGGTTGAAATCGAATGTCAGATCCAGCGGAGAAACAAGAAAATCCAAAGTCGCAATAACAGAGGGCAACACTTTCCAGTCAACCATTGGAATGCGCCTGATCTGCGGTCCAAATCCTTGCAGTTCGGCAGGAACTTCAACAATGCCGACCATTAAAAGGGTCAAATTGGGGTTGGCATGCAAAACATCCCCCAGCGGCTTTGAAATCGACGCCACATCCGCATTGTGGGTCTTGCTTCCAGATAAGTAGCCGGCCAGAACTTTTTCATTGCGAAGAGGATGGTCACGCCGGGCCTCCTCGGAAAGTCTGGTTTGTTCGTTACCTAGAAAGTTACGAATGCAAAACGCATTTTTTCCAAGCTTTCGGGCTCCCTCAGCGATCAACTCTGTGCTTCCGATAACGCAATCGCAAAGCATCATCGCCTTTAAGACACCCTGATGAAGACTGAAGATATGGTTCCATATTAGTTGCCGATCTTCCTCTTGGTTTGGAAAATACTCGGCAGTTTCTTTGATGGGCCACTCGGGATCAAAAAGCAGATCATCTAATCCGTAGGCAACTACTTTGCCGGCCCTCCTAAGATCTGCGATAAATGGCTCGAGGTCGGTGTCCCACAAGACCCTATGCAACACGACGACATCCTCCTCGACCCCCTTGAAATCGGCTGAATACCGATAGGAAAACACCGCGCTTCCTCCCGCCGCGGTTATCGCGTCAACGAGGTTAATACATCTATAGCGGGAAGTTGCTGAATCTGAATCGCCGTGGCCCACGAAGTGTACGGAGGGCAGGGAGGGGTTGGCGCTACGCATAAATTCGATTCTCAGTCCGCGAGTATATCTTAGTGGGATTTAGGAGTCGGACTTCCGCTGTTGAAGGTATAAAACAAAGGGCCTTTCAACATGATTCCCAATCTTCACAAGGCATTCCACAAACCCGGCAATGCGTTAACGAAGCAGTAGTTCCGCAAATGAAAACGTTTTTAAGCTGTGTTTTCCTCCTTCTGGCTTACTATGCGGCGGCGCAGCCAATGACGGCCACCCACCTTCTGTGCGAGTACCTGTCAAACCCAATCGGTATCGGTGAAAATATCCCACGCCTTAGTTGGTGGGACGAATCGCAAGAGAAAGGAACAACTCAAACTGCCTATCAGATCTTGGTTGCGAGCAGCCTGGGCCGACTGGAAAAGAACACAGGGGACTTATGGGATTCGGGAAAAGTAGCTACAAGCGAAACTTCTCTGATTTCATACCAAGGCAAGCCACTAACGAGCCGACAAACCGCATTTTGGAAGGTGCGTGTGTGGGATGAAAGGGGCAGGCGGTCCCAATTTTCAACCCCGGCCAAATGGGAAGAAGGGCTTCTTTCCGGTTCTGATTGGAAAGCCCAGTGGATCGGTATGCCGAATCTAGATTTAAGCAAGCCAGATCCATCTCCCTATGCTCGGACCGAGTTCAATGCGGCTAAGCATATATTAAAGGCCAGGATTTATGCGTCCGCGCTTGGCGTCTACGACCTGTACCTGAACGGCAAACGGGTGGACGACGTTAAGTTTAATCCTGGATTTACAGATTACGACCATCGAGTGCTTTACCAGACCTTTGATGTAACTGACCTTGTGAAGGAGGGTAGAAATACAGTTGGAATTATTCTGGGCGACGGTTGGTACGCGGGCCATGTGGGCGGCTGGGACCGCCAACAATATGGAAAGCAGCCGATGGGGCTTGTTCAGATGGAGCTCGAATATTCCGACCATAGTCGACAAATAATAGCCAGTTCCTCGCGGTGGAAGGTATCCCCCGGTCCGATCATTTCCTCCGACTTTATGCGGGGTGAGGTTTACGATGCCCGCAAAGAACTGCCTAATTGGTGCGCAAATGGCTACGAAGACCAGACTTGGGCCAACGCTATGGCGCGGCCAGTAGATGACATAGTTCCTGTTGCTTCCTGCTCTGAACCGGTGCGGCAATGGGACACCTGCAGAGTAAAGAGAATTTCGGAGCCGCAAACTGGCGTTTACGTCGCGGATCTTGGCCAAAACATGGTTGGGTATGCCCGCTTGAAAGTTCAAGGCTCGGCGGGGCAAACGGTAAAACTTAGATTCGCAGAAATGCTGAACCCTGACGGAACGATCTACACGGCTAACTTAAGGACGGCTACTTCTACAGACACCTATACTCTTAAAGGGGGTGGAATCGAGATTTATGAGCCATCCTTTACATTTCACGGTTTTCGCTATGTGGAAATCACCGGATATCCTGGCAAGCCTACGCCAGATTCCTTAACGGGAATCGTCGTTGGATCAGCAACTCCGAACGCGGGATCGTTTAGCTGCTCTAACTCTATGGTGAACCAACTGTATCACAACATTTATTGGGGACAGCGAAGCAACTATCTAAGCATCCCGACGGACTGTCCGCAAAGGGACGAGCGATTAGGTTGGATGGGTGACGCGGAAGTCTTTGTGCGTACTGCCACTTACAATTCGCAAGTTGGCGCATTCATGACCAAATGGTTAAATGATGTTCAAGATGGGCAATCTCCTAAAGGAGATTTTGGAGATGTTTCTCCTCGGGTTCACTTTTTTGGAACGGCCCCTGGAGCGCCCGCTTGGGGCGATGCAGGGGTGATTGTTCCTTTCACCATCTATGAAGTTTATAACGATAAGCGCATACTAGCCCGTCATTACGAGGCAATGAAACGCTGGGTTGAATATGTGCATGGCGTCACCAATGGCCTGCTTTGGGAGAAGGTCGCTGGAAACGATTATAGCGATTGGCTAAACATTAACGAAGAGACCCCGCACGACGTTGTTGCCACGGCCTACTTCGCCCATTCAACGGACTTGCTTGCAAGGAGCGCCTCAATCCTTGGCAAAATTGATGAAGCGCGGAAATATAAGGATCTATATGGGCAAATCCGCCAAGCCTTTAATACCGCGTTTGTTACGCCGGATGGGAGGGTAAAAGGGGATACCCAAACGGCGTACTTGCTTGTTCTAGAGTTCAATCTAATTCCCGAAGAAATGCGCCCGCTAGCTGCAAAGCACCTTGTTGAAGACATCGTAACCAAGCGGAACACACACCTTGCAACAGGTTTTCTCGGGGCCGGATTTCTAAACCTGGTTTTGAGTGAGACTGGAAACAATGATCTTGCCTACAGGCTCCTCCTCACGGAAACGTACCCGTCTTGGATGTATCCAATTAAGAATGGAGCGACCACTATTTGGGAAAGATGGGATGGATGGACGAAGGAAAAAGGCTTTCAAACTCCAGTGATGAACTCCTTTAACCACTACTCGTTGGGTGCGGTCGGCCGGTGGCTTTATGCCGACGTCGGTGGTATTGATTTATTGCCAGGAAGCCCTGGATATAAGAAGTTTGTCATACGTCCACGCCCGGGTAAAGGTTTGAGCTGGGCGAAAACATCCTACGATTCGATCCATGGACCTATCAAAAGTGACTGGAAGGCGGTTGGGAACAACCTGTTTGTGGACGTCGAGATTCCTGCTAACACGTCCGCCGTTGTTTACATTCCTGCTTCTTCAAGTAAAGCAGTGACTGAAGCTGGAGTTTCCGCGCTAAGGGCAAAGAATGTCAGCTTTTTACGAATGGAAAAAGGCGCCGCCACGTTTGAAGTGGGTAGTGGCAGTTACCGATTTGAATCCGATCGGGTAACGGAGAATCCATAGATATTGGCGCGGGATACTCCGGAAAATGAGGGACCACAAATTGCTTCGCTAAAACGGAGAATAGGCCAACTTGAAGTCGTTAACGAAAAGCTAACTTTTGTGGCCATCTCTTTAAAAGGACGTAACCAAGATCTCACGATTCGAGCCGAACACCTGGCATCCGTTATTCGCGGCATCGAGTCATCCCAGGTTTGGAAACTCACGCGGCCCTTCATTTCACTGTTGAAGGCTGCAAAGCGCCTCGGTAAGAAAGCGACGAATGGCAGCCCAGTACAGCAAAATGAGGGGTTGGAGGCCGCCGTGGATGCACGCTACCAGGTGCTTTTTGAGGCAATTTGGCCCAGCCAAGAGTTGCTCAATGAGCAACGACAATGCGCCCTGTGGTTAGCGACAGGACCCCGTTTTGCGACCCTTGTTTTGGTGGATGAAGATTCGTCGCCATTTCTTGGTGCCACCTTGGATTCATTGCAGGCCCAGAGCAATCCAAGCGCTTCAATTAGCATCGTTAGAACAAACGGTTTCACGGGTGAGATTGAATCGGGCCAACTCCAAACGAATGTCAAACTGCTAGCGTCCGAAACAACATTAGGTGAGGCGATTGGTGGCCTATCTGAAGAATACGCTGTGGTGGTTAAAGCTGGCCTAACTCTCTGGCCAAACGCTTTATATGAGGTAGCCATCTCTATATTAAAGCAGCCAACGGCTACCTTTCTATACGGGGACGAAGACGCCATCTACTCCGATGGTCAATCCCATGGTTCTCCACGATTACGGCCTACTTGGAGCCCCGCATACCTTCGATCCACTAACTATATTGGAGACGCAGGTTTCTATGCAGTTGAGTTGTTAAAGGAGATATCTGGGAGAACGTCGTTTGGTCAAACTGCGGGCGTTTACGACCTTCATTTGGCGATATCGAGGCATTTGGAAGATGCTCGCCCGGGTTCACCCTACCGGGAGGCGGAGAAGGAGATCGTCCACATTCCCAAGGTCATCGCAACCGAGATGAAACGGGGAAATTCTTCTGATAAGCCGGCCTTAGAGTTCGACCTAAGGGCTAGAGGCGTTCAAGGAACTATGGAAGAGGTTTTGCCTGGCCTTTTCCGAACGCGAGAAGCTGGCGTCCAAACCGAGCTTGTCTCGATAATCATTCCAACGAAAGACCAGCTCGCGTTCGTTCGCCGCTGCGTCGATTCGATCCTCGCAAAGAGCACCTATTCATATTTCGAAATCATCCTGATAGATACCGGATCGACGGAAAAAGGCGTCTTCGAATACTACCAAGAGGTTTGCCAAGATCCTAAGATCCGGCTCCTGACGTGGACAAAGCAATTCAACTTTTCGGCAGTCTGCAACTATGGTGCTGCTGAAGCCCAAGGTCGATTTTTTCTTTTTCTAAATAACGATACCGAGGTTCTTGCCGGAGATTGGATCGAATCGATGCTCCAATATGGTGTACGGCCAGAGGTGGGCTCCGTTGGGGCTAAGCTGTTGTACCCGGATGGCACGCTTCAGCACGTTGGCGTTATGCCTGGCATTCTTGGCGTTGCAGGCCACTACCTGTGCGGGCTACCCGACAGACCAGGGATGGACTTTCCGACCAGGTATACAAAAGATGCGCCAAGAGAGGTTTCATGCTGCACTGCCGCCTGCCTGCTGGTTCGAAAAGAGGTTTTTGAAATGTCGGGCGGTTTTGACGAGTCTTACAGAATCACTTTTAATGACGTAGATTTCGCGATGCGACTACTGTACGACCACGGCTTGTATAACGTTTACACACCTTTCGCCATTCTCACCCACCATGAGAGCGTGTCTTTGGGCCCGCGAGGCGGGAGTATTCGTGGGCCGCAGGAGTTTCAGAAGGAATGCGACCGAATGATTGCGCGTTGGAGTGCCGAACTTACTAGCGATCCTTTTTATCACCCGCTCATCGACTTGGGGTCAAACATTCCCAATATACGACTGTAGACTTATTTATCGATCAAGGCGCGATAGTTGAAGCGGCCATCTGGCGCGGCATCACCATTTAGATAAAAATCCGTCCAGTCGCCCTTGGAGAAGCAATTATCAGCCCACTTGAAATCTATGGTGGCAGAGCGGTCTTTTATACCAAGAATGCTCCTTGGAACCGAAATCTGAAGTTTATCGCCGGCAACACTGTAGGTCACGTTCGCCACCGGATCCCATTGATAACTTGCGCTCGCGGAACTCTCCAGGCTTGTAGTCGAAGCAGATGGGTGACGATTGATCACGATGTTGTATCCCAGCCATCCATTGGCGTCTTTATCGGTCTTAAGAAAAAGAAGCATCCAGTTCGGGTCTGTGCTTGGGCTGATAGGTTTTGAAGTCTGGGCAAAGAAGTAAACGTTGTCGGAATCGTAGGCCACCCTTGCCGAAATGATGTTGTTGCGGCCGGTAAGATTTGTGTAAACACCTGTCTTTCCAACCCCTGGCGATGAGCGAACGGCTTCGCTCCCGATCCAGTGTTTATACTCTGGTGAGGCTTTGTTCCAACCGTCGAAGTTGCTGCTCATAGGGATCGTTATCCGTTTAACAGGATCAATTTGGCGAGCCCCTTTATATTTCCGAATGTTGCTGACAAGTTGGTAATAGTAGTCATCCTCGTGGCCCCCGAGCATAGGCTCGATGTCACGGCTGTATTCCTCATTAAATTCGTCAACAAAGACGACGGGGGGAGAGGTGTAGAGTCCCCACTTATCAAAGATCGAGGCAGTCCATTCGTTCCAACCAGTAACGAACACAAAAGGAGGATCTACCTTGAGGGCTCTGTTCCATTGTTCAGAAAAGTTGTATCCCCAATCTACGGCATTGGAGTGGTCTTCAACCTTCGTGGCATGGTAACTCCTTCCTAGCGCACCAGGATGGCTCATAGGCGCCGTCGAACGATCCGTAATGTTGTAATTTTGCGCAACACCTACCGTTATCTCTTCCGGTTTCCCGAAGTCGTCCAAAAATGGCGCTTGGGGATATATCTGAAGCCACCCCCAGGAAGAATTTGAAGGATGCTGGACATTATAGAGAGGCTCAGGTTTTCTAAACGTAAATGCTTTAGAGATGTCGCCTGCTTCCTGATCCTCGGGTTCGAAAAGACTTACGATCTGATTTGGACCAGAATCCGCATAATGTATATCGAGTGATCTGCTAATGTACTGCACATTATTGTCGACATAAGCCTCACCATCGTGATAGATTTTTTTGGAATAGCCCCACCAGCCGACAGTTCCAATTGGATCAGACATCTCAAGATAGTATCGGCCGGGTGGCAGCGCCGTTCCGGTATCGAGCAATACCTGGGAGTTATTCTCTACATTCTCGAACTTTTTTGATGCGAGGATCGCCCCAGTGGGGCCGCCTTCATAAAGCGATAAGGTCATCGCTGATCCGCTTTTCTCCCAAGTAGGAAAAACCCCTCCAATCTTATTGAAGGGTCTTAAGACGCCGAACGTTTGTCCGAGAGTATGGCCAGGGTTCAGAGCCGAAGGTGTCCAAGCCTCCCCACCATTTAAATTAAAGAAAGCGGGATCAGCAAGAAGAAGGGGTTTGCCCTTCCAACGGAACAACAAATCGTCGTATTTCCCAGGTTTGTAAACGTCGTCGTAAAGCTTCTTAACGGTGGAAGTTCCAATATTTCGATAATTTGAGAAGGGACAAAGAAATGAGATTTGAGGCGTCGAGCCGCCTTCTTTGCGAATGTTTTCCCAAACCTGCATCAGCTTTTCGCGGGCGGCATCAAAAGTGTAACCATTCGAGTTATCGAAGATCACTAAGTCGACACCGGCGTCGGATAGCAATTCCGCGTGCTTTCTCAGCACGTATTCATCGTCGCTTGAGTAGTAGCCGAATAAGGGTTCTCCCCAGTAGTGGCTTTTAGTTTCTGTTCCCCAGGCGGGGTCCTTGACATTGTTCAGCGCTCCTGGGTCGGCCCCTAAGATCGCTGCGTTATCATAGGGTCCGCTTCCACCGCCAGCGAAGTTTATGAAATAGAAAATGCCTACTGTTCTGTTTTTTTTCCGGGGACCAACTTCATGGTTTGTTGGAAGATTTCTACCTAGGGCGTCCGATGCGACCCAGGTATCTGAAAACAAGTCGCGAGGCCCTTGCGCGCTTATTGGTACGGCCAAAAAGGCAACAAACAACGCTGAAACGATCTGTGATCGCGACACAATCCAATTGTGTCACATGTAAGTTCATTTGAACTTGACTCCGGTTACTATGGAATGAATAAGGGACAAGGTTTGTTATACTCTTCTGAACAGTGGCCTAGCCCTTTTTTGGCGGCTGAACAGTTTCTAAAAATAAACCTGTGAAATGCCTCATTCTTTCGGACGGACCGGTCCCTGCTCCGGAACAGGCCATCTTAGAGGGAGGCGGATTGCGTTGCTGGGGCCTTGCGAAAGGGATAGTTGCCAATAATGGCGGCATTTCCGTTACAGTTGCCTACAACGAGTCCTACCGCAAGGATCCATTTACGGCCGAACATGAAGGCATCGTGATCGGAACTTACACGGAGCACTCCATCGCTAGCCTTGTGCATGAGTTCGACACGGTTATCGTTAGCTACTGCATGGGAACGCTTTCCGTTGTTGTTGCGGAATCGGTCAGGCCGGATCAGCAATTGATTCTGGACTGCTACGTGCCTATCTATGTTGAGGCGTCTGCGCGCGATTCGGCAGATCGCGAAGGCGAATATCGATCTTTTGAAACAGACGTTGACAGGTTGTCCCGGGTCCTTCGTCGCGGCGATCTTTTCCTTTGCGCGAGCCAGACCCAGAAGCAGTTCTATCTAGGCGTCCTTTCCGGGCTCGGTAGGATAAACCCGCTTACGTACGGCGAGGATCTCATTATAGTGGTGCCATTTGGCATCTATCGCAATTCTCCGGAGCAAGGGAAGCGCGCGATCGAAAGCGAGGAAGGAGTGAAAAATATTCTGTGGTTCGGCGGGCTGTACCCTTGGTTCGATATCACCACCCTGATTGAAGCGGTCGGAGTCCTGAACAAAAAGCTGCCCGCCAAACTCGTAATTGTCGGGGCTAAAAATCCATTCAACAACCATCCGGATTTTGACGGGAAATATCAGGAGATGCTGTCTTTCATCCGAGCCCATGGCTTGGAGAACGAAGTCGTCGTGCAGGATTGGGTTCCTTTTTCAGAACGCGCTGATTGGTATTTGGATTCGGATCTTACAGTTGTGGTCAACAAACCTGGATTAGAGAACTCGCTTGCATGGCGAACTCGGATTGTTGATTTCGTTTGGGCTGGACTTCCTATCATTTCCAGCGGCGGCGATCCGGTCAGCGAGATGCTTTTTGCGGCCGATGCGGCAGAAAAGTTCAAAGCCCTGGATAGCGAAGGAATAGCTGATGACCTAGAGAGGCTCTTGCAAGATCCCAAGAAAATGGCGCGAATCCGTGACAACCTTGCGCGAGCTCGCGAGAGCCTGTATTGGGATATTGTTACCGAGCAGCTAACATCCGCGATTAAAAATCACATAAAAGCGGCAGATCAACGGGGATGGGAGTTAGCGTCCGCTCTTGTGGAAAGCAAGGCCAATAAGGCGACGCGAAAGCTGCGAAGGGTTTCGAGTTATCTGTCCGAGCATGGCTTTGCTCCAACTGTTAAGCGCATCTCGCAAGAAGTCCGACTTCGAACGCGGGCTAGGAATTCAACCCTGCAAACCAGTTCGAAAAGGATTATCTTTGTTTCTCATCGACTGGATACCTCTGGGGCTCCATTTGTATTAGTGGATTTGGTTCGCGCAGTAAAATCCGCAATGCCCGGGGCGAACTTGGAGTTCCTCACATACCGGCCATTATCAGGCGAAAACGTTTCTGCGCTGAACAGCTTAGGGATAAAACCGCGGGTGATCGAGGATCGCAATGCTTCAATTCCCTTTAGTCCGGGCGATGTCGTTTTGCTCAATACCACCGCCTTTCGTCAAAATCCCCTGGACGCCGTGCTTGCAGCTACTCGATCTGGCAAAATCTCCAAGCTTCTTTGGTATGTCCACGAAGACGAACCGCAGCTTCTATTTCGCCCGGCCGACGCTTCTCTAATGAGGGATCTACTTCGAGATGGGCGGCTCGAGATCTGGTCCGTTGCCAAGAAAACAACGGAAAACTATCGCTCTTTCTTTGGACCGCAAGGTATTTTTCTGCAGCCCTATAGGCTCGAGGTGCCTTCTTCGATGCACCAGGTTTATGCAGTTTCGGACTTTGACGACCTGCGATTCATACTTTCCGGAACCATGGTAGACGGCCGGAAAGGACAGCTTCCTATTCTCTATGCGTTCCTTGAGTTCAACCGGCGATTCTACATTTCTTCGCCAGAAAGGTACCGGGATTTCGAGATGCAATTTGTAGGAGTGGGTGACGACTTCCTTTCCAGGCAAATACGTGCTCACGGAGAGGATCTGGGGTCACACTTGAAACTTGTCGGAAAAGTATCGCGCGAAGAGAGCTTGGCGCTAATCAAGGCAGCCAACATTTCCATCTGTTACTCGTTGCGGGAATCGCTTCCCATGTCGATTTTTGAAGGCATGATCGCAGGGCACCCACTGCTTCGCAACGATTGCTCGGGTTTAGAAGAGCAACTTAAGGAGGGCCAAAACGGGTTCTTGCTGCCATCTTCTAACTTTGAGGGACTCGTTGGGGTTATCGAACGGATTTTGAGTAGGGAAAAAACATCGAATGAGCAACTGGCTTCGATGTCTCAAGAGTCGTTCCGGATCGCTAAGCGCCAGGAAGGCCAGAGTTATTCAGCACTAATTCAGAGCCTGCAGTCGGCCTACAAGACATCCGGCAGACAGTGACATATTTTTCACTAATGTCTTTCTTAGGGATGGTTCTGGTTGCCATCGACGGTAAAGGCTGGACCATTGCAGGTCATCGGCCCCCAGTTTAAGGAATACGAAGTAGGGAAGAGCGGTATATACGCCAAGTTTCCGCACGAGCCCGAGGAGGTCACGGATGTCGAGGCGAAAGAGAAAAATCATTTTTTTAGATACGGCACCTTCTACGTAAACACCGATTTTCAAATTGGATATGGTGAGTTAGGCTCCGGGAAAGAAGCGGCGAAAGTAAAACCTGAAGAGATCTTGCAAGAAATGGCTAAGGAGCTTTGTGGCTCCATGAACGGGACAGACTTGAAAACTACGGCATAGACCTATATGGACAAACCCGCATTATCCTGCGAAATGACGGGCGAAGAGCACATCAGAGCTAGGGCCATGATCATCCTAAACGGCAACAAACTCATTGTGGCGGTCGTTCGTTCTCCCAAGATTTTGATAGGCCAGAAAAACTTAACGGAGTTTCTACACTCCCTTCGATTCTAGGCTACTTTTTTTGTGCGAGAGCCTTGGAGATGTTTAAGGATCTCCAATACAGCAGTTTCTGCGCATCTTTTGTTATCCATCTCTTCCCCCCGATTTTGCAAGAACTCCTCCAACGATCCATCCAGATAAGCGTTAACAATGCCCGGATGAACATAGCTCTTTCGGCAAATGGCGGGGGTATTACCGAGATGGCTGGAAACGTTTTTCATAGCGGCCGTCACCAAACGCTTGGCTTGGCTGGAACTTGTAAAGCCGCAACAGTGGCTTAGTTCGGCCATGGCCAAGACTGTGGCGGACCAGATGCGAAAATCTTTCGCCGTAAAGTCTTTGCCCGCAATCTCCTTGAGATAAGCGTTTACATCGGCTGAACTAACTGAGTGCCTGGTGCCGTGCTCATCCAGATATTGGAAAAGCTCTTGGCCAGGCAGCTCTTGGATTTTTTTCACAAGACGGGCCATGCGGATATCGGAGACGGCGATATCGTGCTTGATACCCCGTTTGCCCACGAAGTGAAACTGGGTGGTTGCCCCCTCGACTTTGCAGTGCCGCATCTTCATCGTCGTTAGGCCATAGTGGTTGTTCTCTTTGGCATACTCCTCATTCCCGACCCTTATGAGGCTCTTCTCAAGAAACCAGACAACAGTTGCGAGCACCTTTTCGCGCGGAAGCCCCTTTTTGCAGAGGTCGCTATCAACTTGGCCGCGAATGCTCGGCAAACTCTTGCCGAACTCAAGCATATGAGAAAACTTGTTTCCGCTTGATAACTCAATCCAAGCTGGATGGTATCGGTATTGTTTCCGCCGCCGGGCGTCCCGACCTGTTGCTTGAATGTGTCCGTTTTCCAGGGGGCAGATCCACACGTTTTGGTAGGCCGGAGGAATCGCAAGCTTCTTGATCCTCTCCAAAATGCGCCTATCCTTTATGATTTGACCATTTGGTGAAATGTAAACAAAGTTTTTGCCTCTCGCCTTTCTAGCGATCCCCGGCAAATCGTCATGGACATAGATGAGCCCAATCTCGGCGACAATTTCGGGACTTGCGATAAAAGCCATATCTCTCCATTCATTAAGACCGCGAGAATGTCTACCAGTTCTGTAGCGAAAGTCTAGTACAGTGCTCGCCGAGCAAGTAAAATAAAGACCGCTGAACGGAGATGGAAAAAGAAACCGCGCCACCAGATGCACCAAAAGCCAACGCGATGAAGTACCTCACGGTGCAGGACATGCTGTGGATCAATCTACAGGTGACCAAAAAGGTTCAGCACTTCAACTTTGCGAAGCTGGAAGAGGCAACGTTTTACCAATACGGCTACGGCGCAAGCCGGGATATTCCTCTACAAGCGGGAAGATTTTTAAGCGGCTTTATGAAGCTGCATCCGTTTGATGCCGGAAACGAGGGCACCGCACTTCTTGGTTGTGGAGCGTTTTTACTTCTTAATGGCCTTAAGCTAGATGTTTCAGATTCGGAAGCCTTTGATTGGCTTGAGAAGGTGCGTTCAAAATCGGTCCGGGCCGAAGAAGCTCTCCCTGCCTCCCAAGATGAGGATGCACATGACACGAACTTGTCTAACGTGCGCGATGCGGTTAGGCTCGTCATGGAGGAGTTTGCGGGAACACTTCAGGCTATCAATGAAGGTTCGGAAAGAAGAGCGGCAAGCTAACCCTTAAAGATCATCTGAGTAAAGGTGATCAGGTCCCTTCGCCAAACCGGCCACTCATGCATGCCAGGCGTTTCGGCGCCCGTAAGCTGAATTCCTTTGCTTTTGAGCCAAGGGATCAGCTTTCGGTGAAACTCGATTAGATGGTCTGCGGTTCCGCAAGTTATGAAAAGCTGCTTGAGGTTACTGTTGACCTCGTCCCCGTTTAGGTGGGGCCATTCGAGCATGAGCTTGTCGGTCAGACCGCCGGCGCTAAAAGAACCCAGATAAGAAAACTGATCCAAGTTGTTGAGCCCTATGTGGAGCGTTTCCGCTACACCCATGGATAATCCCGCAAGAGCGCGGTGCTCCTTGTCAGGGTCGACTCTGTAATCATGTTCAACTTGAGGAATCACTTCTTTCAGCAACCCTTTGGCGAAGAAATCATAGTTCTTCTTCACCCTCACTAAGTCCTTCGGAAAGCCGGCGAAGCTTGCAAAATTGGCGACCCCATAGCCCAGAGGCATCACAACGAGCATTGGAGCGACCTTGTTTTGAGCAATCAGATTGTCCAGGATCACGTTCGCCTTTCCAACCTCGACCCAGGCGTTTGCGGCGTCGCTGAATCCGTGAAGCAGATACAAAACGGGGTAGCGCTTATCGGCATCCGCTTTGTATCCGGGCGGGGTGTAAACGTAATAATCGCGTTGGTCTCCGATAACGGCGGACTTATAAAAGTGCCGATGCACGACTCCGTGAGGCACATCTTGGATCTCCCAATTCTCTGGAGGATCTCCTGGGACCAGCATCATATTCCCTTGCCAAAGGAGGTTTGGTTTGAAGATCGGATTCACGGGATCGATATAGGTTTGCCCGTCAGCTTTGAAGTTGTAACCGTAAATATTTGGCGCGAGCGGTTTTGTGGTTGCGACAAAGATGCCCTTTGAATCTTTAGTCATTGGCACGTCGTCCAGCCCCTCGATCTGCACCTTCGCGAACTTGCCGCTGGGATCGTTAAAACGGAAAGTGACGGTTCGGTCCGCGTGAACCTCGGGAGACACGATGGTTTCGGTCTGGGCAACTGCTTTTGTCTTTGTGGCGGCCATGAGAATAAGCGCACTCAGGAACAGTAGTTGGCGCACTGAATGAGTTTACTGCTAGACGAAGATCATTCTCACTTCATTCTCGTACAGTCTCAACGTCTTATCGGCGGTTATCAGAACCAATCCTTTTTGCGACGCGTGCGCAATGATGGCTCGGTCGAATGGGTCCTGATGATAGAGTGGAAGATGTTGAACTCTCATCGCCTCTGCGATCTCAAACGCGATGAAGGTAATCGTTGGATCGTTCGTGATGATGGATAGTTCGACAACTGGTTTAAGCTTGTTTAGTGCCAACTTGATTGCTGTTTCCCACACGCTTATCGTGCTCACATACAAATGGTTATCTGCTGAAGATATGAGTTCAAACGACGCTCTTGAAAGTTGGGGGCTTTCCGTTATATACCAAAGCCAAATCTGAGTGTCGAGAAGTAGATTCATCGATCAGGCTCGGATTCTTGCTTGCCATAAAACATTTCCTGCAACTCCGGGCCAAACTCATTGAAGTCATCTGCCACGGTGAACATGCCTTTAAACCGGCCCGGTTTTCGGGGTTCTTGAGAAGGTTTGTAAGCGCTAAGTTTAGCAACCGGCTTACCAGCACGCGAAATGATAACTTCTTCGCCGTTCTCCACAAGCACTAGGAGCGAGGAAAGTTGGGCCTTAGCTTCAGATACGTTCCTGGTGGTCATATATCTATTCTACCACGAATAAGAC
>DASXZH010000085.1:0-23143 GCA_036502005.1 Fimbriimonadaceae bacterium | reverse complement strand
ACTGACTGGCTGCTCTCGTCAAACTCTACAGAAGAGACAAACCAAGGAGCGCTGACACCCAGCAAACGTGTGTAAAGATCTGAACCGTCCATCGGTTAAGATTAGACCTAACCCACAGAAAATCTCGTAGACCCTGGATTTCAAAGGATTAACGTCGAATTCGGCCGCCGAGGCATTCTGAATTGGGCCTGATAATTATCCGGAAACTGCATTCTCCGTTCTAAGTTCTATTAGCCCTAGCCAGCCAATAGGCCTAATTCCATTTGACTCCCTTTGAGAAACTTGCTATTCTATAGTGCTATGGGAAGATTTGCTAGAAGCTGGGCATTGATGAAGGAAAGTTACGCGGTGCTGAAGGCAACGCCTCAACTCATGTTTTTCCCGATCGTTTCTGGGATTGTGAGCCTCTTCGTTTCGCTAAGCTTCTTTATTCCCTTGGCCCTCAGCACAGGGGCTTTGCATGGTGGGGTCGATGCCAAACATCTTCCGCCAACCTACTACGTGGTTCTATTCCTCTACTATTTGGTCAGTTACTTCGTGGTGATTTTCTTTAACTCGGCTTTGGTTAGCTGCGCGCACGATTCGCTCAGCGGGATTCCCACCACCTACCAGAAGGGGCTTCAAAACGCGACCAAGCACATTGGCAAAATTTTCGCTTGGGCTGTAATCGCCGCGACCGTGGGATCGATCCTTCGACTGGTGGCCGAAAGGTTTGGAATCGTTGGCCGGATCGTCATAGGGCTGCTTGGCATGGCCTGGACGGTCATCACCTACTTCGTGGTGCCGCTGATCGTTCTTGAAGATGCCGCGCCTTTCGCCGCTTTGAAGAAATCGGGTCTCATGCTTAAGACCACTTGGGGTGAGCAGGTTATCGCCGGCTTCTCGATTTCGATGGCGATGGGCGTTTTGACGCTGATTGGTTTGTTGCCGTTGGGTATCGGCATCGCAGCTATCGTCGGCGGGATCTATTTCTTGGCCGTTCCTATGTTCTTGCTGGCCGTCATCTATTGGATCTGTGTGGCGATCCTGTCTACAACTTTGACGGGGATTTTCAACACGGCGCTTTATGTTTACGCGTCGACTGGTGCGGTGCCGCAGGGATTCAGCTCGGATTACATCCAGGGCGCGTTTGCGCCTAAGCCGGCTCGGAAGATATTCGGCCGATAAGGCTGAACTGTCCTCGCTCAAAAACCAGTCTCTCCATTGCGGATTAATGGCATGAGGCTGAATATGAAGTATCTCGTTATCCTGGGAGTGGCGTTTGTGGCGATCGCATGCGGAGGAAGCGGCGGCGGTGCTGGCGGCAACGGCACAACTGGCCTTACGAGCACAACCAGCGGTTCAACAACGGGTTCTACCACCGGATTAACCACAGGCGGCGCAGGTGTTCCCGATCTAGGCCCAGGCGCGAGCCTTCATGGAAAGCAGGTGTTTCCCAACTCAGATCCCTGGAATACGACCATCGATACGGCCGCGGTCGATCCCAATAGCGCAAACCTTATTGCTTCGATTGGACTGAGCACGGGTTTGCACCCGGATTTTGGCGCCAACTACGGCGGAGGGCCGTTTGGCATTCCTTATATAGTGGTAGCTGGAACCCAAAAGTTGGTCCCGGTAAGTTTCCAGTATGCAAGCGAGAGCGACCCTGGCCCTTATCCGATTCCTGCCAATGCCCCGATCGAGGGCGGCGCAAGTTCCAGCGGGGACAGGCACGTACTGGTCATCGACCGAGATCACTGGAAGCTATACGAGACCTGGTCCTCTTATCCTCAGAGTAACGGAAGCTGGCAGTGCGGGTCCGGCGCCTTGTTTAACCTTACGGCAGGCACAACTCGCCCCGCTGGGTGGACTTCGGCCGATGCGGCAGGATTGCCGATTTTCCCAGGTTTAGTCCGCTATGACGAAGTGAGTGCGGGGGCAATCAACCACGCCCTACGATTTACTGTTCAAACCACCCGTCAGGGTTACGTCGCGCCGGCGAGGCATTTCGCCAGCAGCAACACGAGCACGAACGTGCCACCGATGGGAATGCGAGTTCGGCTGAAGGCAAACTTTAATATCAGTTCGTTCCCCAAAGATGCGCAGGTGATCCTGACTGCGTTGAAGAAATACGGAATGATGGTGGCCGATAACGGCTCGAATTGGTTCATTTCGGGAGCGCCCGATGCGCGTTGGAACGACAACGATATGAACACTTTGAAGACTGTGCAGGGTTCGAACTTCGAGGTTGTGAAGATGGGTCCTGTGACGACGAATTAGGGTTTGTGCGTAGTGGCTTTTGCGTTGTGCGTTAAACCGGATGTGTTGTGTGTTATGTCTTGTGCCTTGTAAGGCAATCGCAAAACCCACTGGATGTCATGTTCGATTAAGAAGTGGCGGCAGCGTCCCTCAATAGCACCTGGTGATCTTTGTCATTCCGAACTTCGTGTGAGGAATCCCGGGGGCGAAGCCCTAGCCGCAGAGATCCCTCACAAGGAGTTCGGGATGACACCGGTAAGCGCTAAGCGTCGTGAAAGGATTTTGCGATTGTCACTTGTGTCTTGTGTCTTCAGAGTCGCAAATATGGCGATTTTGGTAAACCAGCTTGTTGCACGCCTTTCAGGGTGCCGGAGGGTTTTTCGGCCTGCTCCAGTGGTCTTCGACACACTGGCTACCTTCGGTGATCCCTTTGGGATCGGGAGTCGTAGTTAGAGATTGCCCGTTGTCGCTTAGGTTTTCTTCGCCCAGCGGATCGTCGGGCCGACCTTGCGATCTGATGGGCTAGCCTCTGGATTTGCCAACCCGTGGCGTACCAGGTGGATTGCCACGTTACTCCAGTGCGACTTCGTCGCGCTGTCGTTCCTCGCAATGACAAATTACTAATTTTGGGGTTGTGAAGCTCGCAATGACAAATTTGACCTTTACGCTCTAGCGTAACGCTCGCTTAAATCTTGCCAAGATCCCTGCTCAATCGCCTCTCGAATCTCCCGCATCAAGCGGGCGTAGAAGGCGAGGTTGTGAAGGGTAGCCAATCTGGGCCCCAGCGATTCGCCTGCCTTAAATAAGTGGCGCATATAGGCGGCACTGTAACGCTCAGTTTGTGGAAATACGCTTTCGGGGTCGGGGGGCCCGTCGTGTTCCTCCCACTTTGCCCCACTGATGTTCACGCGTCCCTGGAGCGTATAAAGGGCGTGATGCCGGGCCATGCGAGTTGGCAAAACACAATCGAATAAATCGACTCCGCAACTCACGGCGTGGAGGATGTCCTTTGGATGGCCGACTCCCATGAGATATCGAACCTTGTTGGCGGGCAGAAGCGGAGCTGTAAGCTGCACCACTGGATACTGTAACTCTGTGGGTTCGCCCACGCTGACACCGCCGATCGCGATCCCATTGAAGGGCATTTCGCTGATGGCGGCAGCGGATTCACGGCGGAGATCCTCGAAAATGCCCCCCTGGACGATGCCAAAAACAGCCTGGTCTTCTTTTTTTGCTGCCAGGCAGCGAGCTGCCCAAGCGTGGGTGCGTTGCATCGCTTTGGCGACATCGTCTCGCGGGCTGGGATAGGGGGCGCACTCATCCAGCACCATGCTTATATCAACTCCAAGTTGCCCCTGGATCTCTATGGATCGTTCCGGAGACATGAACATGGCGCTGCCATCTAAGTGCGAGCGGAATCGAACGCCTTCGTCGTCGATCTCTCGCATCTTGGAAAGGCTCATGACTTGGTAGCCACCGGAATCGGTAAGGATGGAGCCTTTCCAACTCATGAAATGATGCAATCCCCCCAGACGCTGGATCCTCTCGCTTGTGGGGCGAAGGGCTAAATGATAGGTGTTGGATAGGATTTGTTGAAAGCCCAACTCCTCTAGCTCTTCGGATGAGACAGTTTTGACCGTTCCTTGAGTGCCGACCGGCATGAACGCCGGAGTTTCAACCGCGCCATGAGGGGTGTGGAGACGCCCCCGGCGGGCGCCGGTTTTGGGGCAGGTTGAGAGAAGTTCAAAGGTTACGGACATGGAGGATTTTTGATTTTTGATTTTTGATTTTTGGTTTTTGGTTTGCGATTTTTGATTTCCGGAAGATGTCCAAGCTGGCGACTCGAGCCTCTCTCGGGGGCATAAACTTTAAATTCAGGCTTCGCTTCGGATTTCCGAGGTTGTTTCCTCGGGACCTCCCCCGGTTCGCGGACTCACCGGCCCCTCCGCCCGAGAGGGGCGGGGAGCTTCCGGCGACAGTGGGGTGTTTACCTTAACACCTATGCCTCTCTCGGGAGAAATGCTTCAAAACGAAAACTTCGATCTTGGAAAAACAAAATGTCGCTTACGACCAGTGTCTTAGGATGATTCTAATCTCAGACACAGGTAGGTTTCAGATTATGTCAATGGATTTTGCGACTTGGCACATTGCCCAATCTGGGTCATCATATTAATAACGAACTGCGAGGATCAGGCGACGCAAGGGGAGAGCGCGAAGTCTGGCCTCGCTTTTTGCTATTTCTTTACTTCCACTTTGCGAGTAAATGTTATCGTAAAATCTTCCTGCCACTTATCGTTTAGCCGGATATCGTATTCGAGGGTGAACTTTTCCGGGGATTCAATGTGGAAAATCTCCTTGTAGGCCACCGTGCTTCCGGATTCCAAAATGCCCGGGCTCGTGAGGGTCAAATATTGATGCTTATCATCGAAATTGCCAGAAAGCATACGAGCTCCCGGCGTGTGCTCATTGTAACTCCACATTTCATATTGCCTTCCGACCGGATCGAAGGTTAGAAGGCTGAGGGATTCGTCCGCTCCGCCCGGCAAGAAGAGCACACGCTCGAACTCAATGTAATGCCCTTTTACAGCGGTGGTCACCTTTACGCTGGCGTCCGCTGGCGTTTGAAGTGCGGAGTGTGCCGTGTTAAATTTGACCGTCCCGACCCATGTGCCCAAAATTTGAGTGAAGATTTGGATTGGGGCCTGCGCATTGGCGGCGGCACACGAACATACAGCGGCCGCGATAGCGATTAGCTTAAAGTTGAGTTTTAGCATGGTGAGAAGTGATAGGTGATAGGTGATAGGTGATAGGTGGGAACTCGATGACGCTCCAAGGGTTCGACGTCCCAAAGTGGGCTTTCGTTTTTGTATGGGGTCACCCGGCCTGGAGCACGCCGAAATCGATGTGGGACGGATATTTGGAACTCCTTACAATCTGTATCGTCGCTTTCTGAAAGTCATCCGGCATCGCGTGATAGATATCCATGAACTTATTGGGATTGATGTCCACGAGCGGAAACCAACTGCTTTGAACCTGGACCATGATTCGATGGCCAGCCTTGAAGGTATGGCAAACGTCGTTAAGTGTGAAGTTTAGGGGCGTCACTTTTCCCGGTGTAAAGGCCTCCGGCGTAGTGAAGCTGTTCCTGAACTTACCTCTGAATATATCGCCCCTGAGGAGCATCTCGTAGTTGGACATTTTCACGGTTTTTCCCTGAATTGTGTTATCAGGAGCGTCTGGCGGCAAAACATCGATCACCTTCACCACGAAGTCGGAATCAGTGCCGGTTGTCGTTACGAATAGGTTGGCCTGAAGGGGACCGGCGACGGTTAAATCCGATTTTAGGGGCTGGGTTTCGTAGGTCAACACATCTGATTTGCTTTCGTTGAAACGCTGGTCGGCGATCATGTATTCGCGCGGCCGATCAAATATTGGTTCGGCCGTGAAGCTGTCGGGATGAGTGGGGTCGCTCACGTATGAATCTGCGGCCTCGCCGGATTGGCTCGGCTTACTCCAAGCAAGCCCTTTTTCGGCCTGAAGGTAAAGGTTTTTGTGGTTCACTTTCGGCGGCCACTTGTCAAAACGGTCCCACTTGTTGGAACCCGTTTCAAACATGAGTGCCTTGGGAAGATCCGGCTTAGGCGCGCCTCTTAGATAGTGGTCAAAAAAGGGAAACTCGACTTGGTCCCTATAATAAGCGCCGGGATCTTGTCCAAAATCGATATCGCCAAATGTTTGGCCTTCTCCACCGGCCCAACCGCCATGGAACCAAGGGCCCATCACGATAGTGTTATCGATGCTTGGGTTTAGCTGCTGCATCGATTGGAAAACGTGAAGGGCGCCGTACATGTCCTCAGCGTCGAAAAACCCACCTACCGTCATTACCGCGCAATGCACATCCTTCAGATGAGCCAAAGAGGAGCGGCGCTGCCAGAAATCGTCGAAGGTGCCGTGATTCATCATCTGATTCCAAAAAACCAGGTTTTGCATGTAATCCTGGCTCAGTTTCGACAGCGGCATGTGGCTTAAAAAGAAATCGTATTCGCCGTTGATTCCTCGGTTGACGCGAGGCCCGGGTGAGGGAGTCGCCGTTCGCAGAGGCCGTTCTTGCCCAAACCAGAGGTAGAAGTTAAAGGCGTCTTCCACAAAAAACGCGCCATTGTGGTGGAAATCGTCTCCCTTAAACCACTCAGAAACAGGAGCCTGGGGGGAAATGGCCTTAAGGGCCGGATGGGAATTGATACCTGCGCAAGCGGTGTAAAAACCCGGATAGGAAATGCCGAAAATGCCAACGCTGCCGTTGTTGCCGGGCACATTTTTGATTAGATAATCGATGGTGTCGTACGTGTCTGTCGATTCATCGATGTCGTTCGGGTGCTCTTTGGCGCCGTCTTCCGGGCGAACATCCATAAACTGGCCGTCGGATTCATACTTACCCCGCACATCTTCAAAGGCGAAAACGTATTTGTTCTCGATGAACTTATGTGAGCCCGGAAACGGGCGAAACTTATCAGCGCCGTACGGGCCAGAACCATAGGGGCTGCGCTGCATGAGAATTGGCGAGTGACCATCCGCTGTCTTAGGCACATAGACGGCGCAATAAAGATGAATACCATCTCGCATGGGGATGCGATACTCGACCTTATTATATAGGGTTGATTCCTCATCGGCTTTGGCGGCCCTCATTTTCACGAACGCCGGGGGTGGTCTTCGGGTCCCGCCGTTTGCAGGTTGGGCAAAAGACATCGTTTGGCAGAGGGCCAGGAACAAGGTTAACAAAATGAGCCTTTTCATCGGTTAGCTTTGATTTTGCATCAAAATCAGATCATGGAAGTGATTGTCCAATGCCCAGCCAAAATAAACGAGTTTTTGCTCGTGGGTGAACAGGACAGCCGGGGCTATCACCCGATCAAAACGGTCTTTCAGGCAGTGGGCCTGTTCGATGAGCTTTCGATCAGCCAATCGTCGGCGGATGTTTTCGTGTCGGATGTTGACTTGCCGGAAGATAACACGGTGGTAAAAGCCTGGAACCTACTCAAAGAGTTTGTCCACATGATGCCTCTTGAAGTGGTGCTCAAGAAGAGGATTCCTTCAATGAGCGGACTCGGAGGGGGCAGTTCCGATGCGGCCGGGTTCCTACGCGGAGTGAGGCCTTTCCTCTATGCTCAGCCCCAGGAAAGCGACTTTATGGAAGTGGCAAAGGCGGTCGGAGCAGATGTGCCTTTCTTTTTGGTTGGTGGACGTGCCAGAGGTGAGGGATATGGCGAGACTCTTACACCTCTGATAGATGAAAGCAATGGCTGGGTTGTACTTGCTATGCCGCGTGGGGCGACCTGCTCAACTGCAGAAATGTATCAAAGGCTTGATGCTTTGCCTCGGAGCTTGGACCGACTGGAGTCGGGCAATGATTTTGAGCCGGTTGCTCCCGCTGAGTGTTTGGATCTCATCGTTACTTTGAAAGAGCTTGGTGCGAAACAGGGCGCGCTAACGGGCTCAGGATCGGCAGTTTTTGGCCGGTTCGATTCTCAGTCAGAGGCAGGAGAAGCGGCCAATGGGCTGGGAGAGGGGATTTGGGCAAGAGTAGTAAGGACGCTAACGAGGGAAGAGTCGTTAAGCTAGGCTGCTTGACGATTACCTTACATTGGACAACAGCTATAACTAAAAAGGGGCGCTAAACCTGAGCGATCAGATCTCAGAAAGTTGCAATTTCGCGAGGCTCAGGGGTGGAAATATCCCAAGTGAAAACTCGCTTAGCCAACAAATTTCGGGGATCGCAAGTCTTGAACTAGATCTCCCAGCTATTTACTGGAATACATCCATGGAAGGTTCCGGGCAGAAAAATTTCTTAATGTACTTTTCTAGAATTCGTTGTATCATGTATATGTATCATATAATGGTAACAGCCCACCCGGATTGGTGAGTGGGCATTGTATTGGAGATCTTATGAACAAGAAACGTGCTTTTACTCTTATTGAGTTGCTCGTCGTAATCGCAATTATTGCGATTCTAGCGGCGATCCTCTTCCCAGTATTTGCTCAAGCGAAGCTTGCCGCTAAGAAGTCGGCTTCACTTTCGAACATCAAGCAAATCACGCTGGCGAACATTATGTATGAGAACGACTACGACGATAACTTCGTACTCTTTTCTCAGAACCCGTTCAACACTTATTGCGGACAGATTCAGCCTAACGGTACACCGTATCCAAATGGCGGCGCTTCCTGTCTTGCTCCTCCCTTCAACGTAACTTACAACTGGCCGATTCTTCTTCAGCCATACATCAAGTCGCTTGGCCTATTCGTGGACCCAGCAACCGGAGATCCTCAGAACTACTTCGGCGGTGGCCCAAACGCCAACACCGAGCACCAGAGCTGGCACCCTCAGTATGGTTACAACTATCTGTTCCTTTCTCCGCTCGTAATCAACGGTCTGTCCACCTCGGGCTGGCTTCCTAGTGGTTACCTAGACGTTAATGGCGTTGGCCGATCTTCTACGACGGCTGTTGCACCTGCAAACACGGTTATGTTCACCTCCTCTGCTGGAACGCCAGTTGTTGGTACGGCGCTCGTTGCCGGTGCGCAGTACAGCACGCCAGATGAAACGATGCTCACTGATCCAGGCACGGGTTGCCAGCTTTATTACGCAACCAACCGCTTGACGTATGTGAACGTTGGTGCAAGCACCACGCCCGCAGGTTCGTCGAAGTGGGGCTCTCAGTGGGTTAAGACCACTCCCGTTGGAGAGATCACAGGTATTACCCGTGCGTTGAATCCTTACAATGGCGCAAACGTTGGTTGGGTCGATGGCCACGCTAAGTCGATGACGGCTGATGCGCTTGCTGCAGGTACGGACTTCGGAAGTTCTACCACCGCCTCCGGATATGCTGGCTTCGGTTCGGTCATCACCGATATCACGAAGTATCTCTGGACGTTGGATGGAACGACTCGAGACGCGGGCACAGGCCCTTCGGGAACTGCTTGTCAACCGATTGGCTAACCTGATCGCCGATGATGAACAAAATGAATCTGAATACCTGGAAACGCGTTGTTGGTTTGATTTGCATAGCTGGGGTTTTTACTTCTGCACTGACCGGGTGTGGTGACGCGCCCACCAGAGCGATTGTTAACGACGCCGGCAAGAAAGTGCCGGACATCCAGCACATACAGACTAAACCCGGCGAAAGCAAGGTAATGGCTTTCAAAAGGGCCTTCAGACAGAGTGCACCGACCAACTAGATCCGTAAGGAAATAAATTCGGTGCGGTTATCGGGCCTCCTAAGATATTCTTAGGGGGCCCGAGACGTTTTACATTGCCGACAGATCACTCCGAGCGCGACCCGTCATTGGACAAAGAACCCTTTCATCTTAACGGACCACCCGAGCAGGTGGCTACCGCAAACATGCTTATTCGCCGAGCCGAGATAAGCGTTGAAAAACGGTTGAGCCAAACCCGCTCGTCATCTTCGATCGCCGATGCAGCTTGCGAATCTTCTGGGTATGTGGATATTGAAATTGAAAAGGCCCTGCTAGCCATTGCAGCAGTCACTCAAGGCGATCCATCGGGAACCATTAAATGTGCCAAGGGTTGCTGTCATTGTTGTTTCAGAATTCCAGAGGTGTCCATTCCCGAACTGTCAGCTATTTGGCGTTATGTTGACGAGAACTTTTCAGAATCCCTAAAATTAGAGGTCAATAGCGCAGCCAAACGATTCGTAGCATCCACTCAGGCTTTTAGGCCGGAACGCTTGGCTCAGGTTCGGGACCATTGTCCACTCCTTGTAGGCGGCCTTTGCTCCGTTTACGCCGTGAGACCCCTTAGCTGTCGCGCTCTGAACTCGACCGATGTTGCCGCTTGCGAGAAGATCAAGCTAAACCAACTGGACCCGGCTGCGCGCCCGAAATGGGCTGAGCCTCCGTCCTTCGCCTCTGCGGCTGAATCGGGGCTTCGAGTCGGACTCATCTTTGAACAGCTCGATCCCATCACGGTGGATCTTGGAGTTGCCCTGGCAATGTTATTTGAAGAGCCGGGCCTATTGCAGAGCTACGTTGATGGTCAGAACAGATTTGCAAGTGCCATAGCGGAAATTGAGTATGCACCCGCCCCCGTGAGCAGGATTGCCGCACACTTTCGCCCCGCATACAAAATTGAAGGCTCAGGGCGATTTCCTAGTGGTGACTTGCCCATGGAGCAAGCGGCCGCAGTGCGGGAGGCCTCTGAGGCATACTTGCGGAACCAAGATTTCAAGCTTTTTCTTGATAAAGATAAAGGAAGCGAAGCGATGAATGCGATGGCAAGGATCGACGTTCCTCGAGTGGCAAACTCGGAAGAAGAAATCGATCAGTCCCGGCAAGATTTCCTGGCCGCCATTGGTCATTTTAGGGCCGCTTCCTTTAAACCTATGGAAGCGTTTAACGCTTTGTCCTACCATCAGACTATGAACCTTCCTTACCAGGGTCGGCACGACCGGGATATCTTGGCCGCTCATGGAAACTTCTTAATGAACGATATTGTCTCGAAATCCCTTCCTCACCTCACTTCTCCTATCGAAACTCCAAGGAAGCCGGGCAAAATCCGGGTTGGCTACATTAGCGGGCATCTCAACGCTTCGAACAACGGAAGATGGGCCTGGACGTGGGTCAGGCAGCATTCTAAAGATTTCGAGACCTACTGTTTTCTTGTGGGAAGCGAGACTGATGCTATAACCGATCGCTTTCGACAGCACTCGGATCATTTTTACTGGCTCAACCGGTCAGTCCCCGAAAATGCCGAGTTTATTCGGTCTCAAGACATCGACTTCTTAATTTACACAGACGTCGGAATGTTCGCGCGCACATTGCAATATGCCTGCTTGCGGCTAGCGCGTAAACAAGCGACAGCGTGGGGGAGCCCGGTGACTTCAGGCCTGCCAACAATCGACCTATATATTTCATCGCAATATATGGAATCCCACGATGCGGATTCGCACTATACAGAAAAGCTTGTGAGGTTGCCGCGTTCTGGGATGTTGTTTTACCGTGAATCAGTGCAAGTTCCCCAAAGAACACGAGATTACTTTGGATTGCCGCTAGCGGGCCCGTTCATTCTCATGGGGCAAGCCTGTATGAAGCTGACGCCCAGGCACGATCACATTTTCCGGCGCATTCACGACCGGCTGGGGACGCCCGTTGTCTTCCTTGAAAGTGCTCCATCGGGGGACTCTGAAAGAGTAAAGGAACGTTTTAGAAAAGCTGAAATTCCAGCCCGTTGGATTCCGCCTGTGACACATCTGGACTATTTGGCCCTTTTAGGATTAGCGGACGTTTCCATCGACCCGTTTATGTGGAGCGGAGGTAATACAACCATCCAAGCCTTGGCGGCCGGAACGCCGGTTGTAACATTTCCCGGCCCGTTTATGAGGAGTCGGCACTCGTTTGCGTTCTTGAAGCAGGCTGGAGTTCCAAATTTGATCGCTAGCAGCGAGGATCAATATCTTGACTTGATTTGCGAACCCGACCGGCTTTCGGAAGCAATGCGTCCCCTCGCGGTTCAAGAGCTATATGGCGACGTAGGCATAATTGAGGCTTTAGAAAAAATAATACTAGAAACTTTGCAAATGGTATAGTAACTTCAAATGACTGGAATTCGCTCTTGGGGCATCCTTGCTCTTCCCATTATCCTACTCGTCGCAGGGGGTTGCAATGGTCCCAAGTCCTCTGCGTCATCTGATTCCACCCCGACTGGGACGGTGATTTACGTATCAACCGGATGGACAGATCCTTGGTCTAAGACTTACGAAAGTCAGATGGATTTAGCGAGCAAACAGATTGCTGGCGAGGTTAAATTTGAAAAAGTAGACGGCGGGGGAGATCCTCAAAAGCAGATCAAAGCAGTCGATGACGCAATTGGAAAAAAGCCGCAGGTTTTGATGGTAAGCCCCATCGACGAGAGCGTTCTGCCTGAACTTGCGAGGGCAAAATCAGCAGGGATATTCGTGTTTCAGCTAGATCGCTGTTACGTTCCCTGGACTACTAATAAATCGCCATGTAATAGCTTCTACGGTGCAGATTTGCCTGGTATTGCTTCTGGAGCCCCTTTTTATTACGTAAGCAATTTGCGCCAAAAGGGAACTGGCCTTATCGTTCCGGATTCATCTGCAGATGGTCAAGAACTCCTTCTCGGGATGCAGTCCTCTATCAAAGCCAAATTCAAGGGAAATATAACGACAGTCATGGGGGAGGATTGCGGGACTGACGAGAACAAGGCGAAAGCTTTCGTAGCCTCTTATCTTAAGTCAGGCAAACCGGTCGACGTTATCTTCACAATGAATGATGCGGCAACACTTGGCGCGGCGGAAGCGGTTAAAGAAGCAGGCGTTAAAAAGTACATTTTCGGCGTAGGCAACGGATCCAAGGAGGTTTATGATGCTGTTAAGGATGGCACGGTATACGCAACCTCCTTTATTCCGCCCGGTGGCCCAACTGCTTTGGGAGCTGTGCCTTCAGCGCTAAAGCATGAAAGGATCCCCAAGAATTCCTTTATACCCTCGGGAATGATCCTACAAAAGAATGTCGACCAGTATTTGAAAGATTCTTCAGTTCCGGCCAGTTGAAATTGGCCTGCGAGAAGGGCAACAGTGGCCTGAATGTCTGTTAGAAATGGGTGGCACTATGGCTGCCCCATCGTATCCAACAGGAAGCTATCTAAGACACCGACGACCTCCGTGTCCTCGTAGAGCGCGTCCGCATTTAGATTCCGCATCGCTTCGCGTTGTCGTTCTTCATCAAAAAGGAGTTCGAAGTAATCTTCCTCGTCGCTTGCGATCAGTCCGGGGGCGCCTGCAATCTGTAGGAAGGCCAAGCTATGCCGACCTCGCATATAGGGGCCCGGCAGAGCAACTACCGGTATGCCGTAAGTTAGAGCCTCTATTGTCGTGTTGCCACCACTCCAATCTGGCGGATCGAAGGAGACCGTGGCCTCCCTGAGGTAGTTGGCAAAGTTGCGGTTCGAAGTCGGAGGCAATATAACGTGGGTAACGTTCGCACGATCAAGACGTTGAGAAAAGATGTTGCTAGATTCTTGGTCGAAGGCGCCCATAAATTTCAAAGGCTTTCCATAGCGATCCGAGATCCGCTTAAGAAGCGGATCGTAGGTCGGCGTCCATTTTCTAATGTTCTGAGCCATAAAGGGCATGAATTCCCGTTTGGGAGGAGTGTAACCTTTCTCCCAAAAGGAGCTTTTCGGACGGGGATAGCAGAGCCCAGAACGAGGTAGCCGCACCAGTTTTTCCGTGTACTCTTTTTGAGCATCCTCCGGCTCCATCAAGTCGGAGCTTAGATAATAATCGATATTGGGCAATCCGCTTGTCACAGGCTGGCCCCATCCATTGCATTGAACGCGCGCCAATCGCATGCTAAAGAAAAAGTAGTCATACTTCCTGGCCCCTATATCTGTCACGATCAACGCATCGAGATCGAGCGACCGTATAAACTCAGCCACTCGCTGGCCATTTCCCTGAAGGGAATAATAGTGCTCCACATCCCGCTCCCACAAGCGTCCACCGATATCTTGCGGAGCTAAATTAAAGGCGAATGTTTCAATATCCGGGCAGTGATTACGGGCCCAGCCTAACGCCCACCGGTTCCCGTTATTGTTATTCAGGGCCGAACTTATATATCCAAGCCTGAATCGGCCCGGCTTCCTTGGAGCCACGATCGGTTCACACAGATGTGGGTAGATCCTTGAGATCACTTTGTCAAGAAATACTCGCCCTTGGCGTTCGAGGGCCGCGCGCACAGATGTGCCCTGATAGGGGAGAACATCCATCATGTGCTCCACCACCATAGGCAATAACTGGATAGGGTCGAACTGTCGGTTTTCGAGTTCGGTAAGGGCTTCGTTGATTCGGTCTTGGCAATCGTTGATTTGCTCATTGGACTGCATAATGCCGGGAGTCCGAAGCTTCAACATGAGGTGAGGCAAGCTATCTTTCGGAAATGCCGCATCTGCCCGATCCCAATTTCCGAGGCGGGCCTGGTCCCACGCTTCTTTATAAGGAAGGGAAATCATCGCCATTGATATGGGCGTCACGGAATTCTTGTCCGATTGAAACACGACTGGTTTTGAAATCGGCTTCAGCGGTGGGAACACCACTTCTCCTCGATAGACCTTCTCGGCGAGGCTAGGATCGTCGAACAGCATCTTCAAACAGCGATTTAAATCGTGCATTTTTGCGCCCAAAATCCGGCCTGAACCGGCAGCGACGGCTTTTTGGGCTCCCGCCGCAATCAGCTTCTGGGAGACTAGAAAGGAAACAGTTTGGCCGTCGGCGGGAAACTCGGCCGATACTCGACACAAATCGGCGTCTGTAGAGCTTGTCCCTCTGCAGCGAAAGGGTCGATTTTCATAGATAGAGCATTCGTTATTGACAAGCAATGAGCACGCGGCTCGCAGGAAAGTGGGAGGCCTATCGTAGAACTTCTGCATTTTTTCGTCATAAACTGACAACCTTTCAAGTAAAGCTTTTCTCTGCGCGCCGTCGAAAGTCGTGTTTGCAATGTTGTAGACCCAAAGGATCTCAAAAGCGGTAACAACCACTATCTCGTTACAGCACCAACTACAGCCCTTACGGCAAGCCAAAGTATCGCCTTTGATCCTAGCTTGGTATCCGGATATCTTTTGGTCGAGTTCGCCCGCCAACGAGCGGGCCAACTCAGCAACTTTAGCTTCCGGGACGTGCCCTTCCATTACGGCAAATGTACGTCGTGCGGCATCGTTCGCAAACGCCTCGATGTCGTGCGTAAGCCACTGGTCGGGGTTGGATTCGTTCGGTGCTTGCATGGTGTAGTTTGAGAATAAGCTTAGTAAACGGGCGGCTCCTGCAGTAAATCCCTGAACTCACGGAGCCAAGGTTCGTAGTTTCTCCACCTTTCGACCGAGGTCTTGTAAACAGGTTGCCGGGCTTGCCAATGGCTGGCCGTACTGACTACTCGATCAACCTTTTCAGGTTGGAGACAAAAATCATCCCACTCAAGGCCAATAAATTCGATGAGCCTACGGGACTCGGCTTCCTGGTTTGCCACAAGTTGTTCGTAACGAATGTCCAGCCACCGTTCTGGCCCCAGCGCTTCCCTCCAGTGGCTTACCATCCGCTCGTATTGTTGGTAATAAAAAACGAGGTTGGCACGATCAAAGGAAAAGGGTGGTGGGTCTTTAAATGATGACATCCAGAAAGAAAGGCATACATCGACCGGATGTCGAACGCAGTGGATAAACCTGGCATTGGGTAGAACTTTGGCAATCAAACCGGCATGGAGAAAGTTGAAGGGGTTTTTGTCTACCACTCGCATTGCGTCCGGATCAATATTTTCGATGAGATCAAGATAGTTCCGACCTATGCTGAGAGCCTTTTGAGTTTGCACGACGTTGGGACGAGAGGTCACGGCCACGGGAGCGTGGATTTGCCAAAACATCAACTCCCCTGCGACTGCAACTTGAGGATGGGCACCAACAATGCTTTCTGTGAGGGTGGTACCGGAACGCGGCATACCGACGATAAAAACCGGCCTTTGAGACAGCCCAGCTACGGCATCGAGCTTTTCAATTTCCTTCTTAGGGAGTGCATGAAGCACACCCTCGGAAAGTTCCTTAAACTCTTCCCTGTCAAAATACAAGCTAACCGTACTCTTCGAGATTTTGTTGGACTCATCGAAATGATGTATGGCTTTGCCATAGGATTTCAGACCATTGTAGGCACTGCCAAGAGCGTAGTGAAGCATAGCTAACTCGTATGGCTGACCTGGAGTAGCAGATACAAGCTGTTCCATTTGCTCGATTAGAGCAATATCTTTCTCCTGGAACTTCTTCGCTTGAGCCAAAAAAAAGTAAGTTGGCAGGAATTGAGGTTGTGCCCGAATCGCATTTTCAAGGGCAGGGACGGCCTCCTCGTGGCGCCCTAACAACGTGAGGATTTCGCCTTTGAGAAGCAAGGCGTCGGAACTATCGGGAGCGGATCTTAGAACAATTTCGACAAGTTCCAGCGCTCTGGCCGAGTGTTCTAAGCTATTGAACACCGAGGCTCGAGTTATCTGATCCCCTAGGCTAAGTCCTTCCAGTTTGCTCAAGCGTTGACAGATTAGATCGCGCTCGGCGTATTCTCCTGTGGCGTGCAGCCCCTCTGCCAGTCCCCCTAAGCAATCTAACGATAGTGGCTGCAACTCGAGTGCGAGGTAGAAAACTTGCACCACTTTTTTCCAGCTTCTCTCTTTAGTTAGCGATTTTCCGAAATTTACAAGAAATGCATAATTGTTAGGTTCCAATTCCAACGCCTTTTGGAAAGACTCGGAAGCTCTCCTCGTCTCACCAAGGGCCTCGAGACAAATGCCTTGATTATTCCAAGCGTTGGCGTTCCCGGGATTGAGCTCGATTAAATGGCCGAGACACTGGGCGGCAAGATCTAGTTTGCCGGATCGCCAATAGGACGTTGCCAATTGATTGATAACCACCGGATTTGCGGAATTTGCGGCTAGGGTTCGCTCTAGCTTCTTGGCTGCTTCATCAGATGCGACATCGGTCATGGCGTCAACAGCTCCCTGAACTCCCCTAGCCAAGGCTCATACTTTCGCCAGCGTTCAACGGAGGTCCTATAAACGGGCTGTCTGGCCTGCCAGTGGCTTGAGCTAGTGATAATGCGGCTGCTGTCTTGGGGCTGTAGGCACCTGTCATTCCACTCCAATCCGCAAAACTCGAGAACCTTGCAAATTGTGGGTTCTGAGTTACTAACCAGTTCCTCGTACTGAACTTCTAACCACCTATCCGGAGAAAAAACCCGTTTCCAGTGGTCGGCCAACCTTTGATATTGGCGATAGTAGAAAACGATCGCGCTCTTGTCAAAAGAGTAACTTGGAGGACTCTTAAAACAAGTCATGTAGAAAGAAAGACAAGAATCAACCGGATCGCGTCTGCAGTGAATGAAATGTGCGTTGGGAAAAATTGAGGCGATCAATCCCACTCGCTGGAAATTGTAAGGGTTTTTATCCACCACCCGATCAGCTTTCGGTCCAATAGCTTGTAGAGTTTTGAGATATTCCCCTCCAAGCGAATGGGCTTCTTTCTCGTGGATGACGCGGGCTCGGGAGGTATAAGCTCGGGCGAACTCGTTACCCCAGAAACGCAGCTCATCCGCCGTAGCCACCCGAGGATGTTGGGCGAGAATGCCTTCTGTTAAGGTTGTGCCGGAGCGCGGCATGCCAACCACCAAAATAGGGAGTTCAGAATCCATCTGAAATGCGTGAGGTGTAGAGAGTTGTTTTTCGTCGAAAGTTGCTATGAGGTCATCAACGTCCTTTACAAGGCTTTCTCGGTCAAACTCCATTTGAAGGCTAACCTTAGCGTGAAAGTTCGCACTGTCGAATCGGAGCATCGCAAGCTCATACTCTTTCAAACGGTCATAGGCCATTCCGAGGGCAAAATGGATCATCGCCTTGTCCCATTCCGTTGCCCCAGGGGAGCTTCCAAGCTCCTCCATTTGATCAACCAACGGACGCTGGATTTCATTGGTCTTTAGGGACTGCAGTAATGAAAAGTAACCTTGGCCCGAAAGAGGGTCTAGCTCAATGGATTTCCAGAAGTACTCCTGAGCTTGATTATGAAACCCACCCAACGCTAGGACGGTCCCTTTGAGTAAGAGCGCGGCGGCCGAAACATGCCCCTCTTCCAAGAGAAGGTCCACCTCTCGAGTTGCCTCCTCAATACGATGTGAATCGTATAAGGACGACGCCATGTCGAGCCTTTCTTCGGGGCTGAGAACCGTCGTTGGCGCAGCCGTTTCATCAGAAAGACCCTGTATGGCGGCCGCTAACCCTTCTCGCGCATCTATAGAGCTGGGATCGCGAACTAGGGCCTGCTTAAAAACTTCGGAGGCTTCCTTGAGATCACCTACTTCCAAAAAGGCTCTTCCTAAATTCTGTTGGAAAGAAGCGTTTGCAGGCTCAAGCCGCACCGCTTCTCGAAAACATGGAATCGCTTCCTCTGGCCTTCCTACTGCCGTCAAGCAGATCGCGCGACTGTTCCAAATATGAGCATTATCTGGCTCCTGCGCAAGTAGATGATCGAGACATTCGGCGGCAAGATCCAACTGATTAGAACGCCAATAAAGTGATGCGAGTTGCTTAAGCGCAACAACGTCCGCAGGGTTGCTTTCCAAAACCGAAGTCAATTGCTCTATCGCGGCAAGCATGGAACTATCCAAAGGAATCGCCCTTTTGTTCGGCTACCAGGTCAGCGAATTCGCCTAGCCATGGCTCGTAATTCTTCCAACGCTGACTGGACCGCTTATAGATCGGCTGTCGAGTTTGCCAATAGCTTGGGGTCCGAATGGTTCTTTGATTAGCTTCCGGACGTGAGCAAGCGCTATTCCATTTAAGTCCGAGGAACGATACGACCCTGTGCATCTCCGATTCTGTGTCGTCGACTAAGCTTTCGTATTTGAGTTCTGTATATTGCCGTCGTGGTATGACCTGCGCCCAGTGCCTGGCGAGTCTAAAGTGGTCCTTAAGGAGGGTGACCACATTCGATCGATCACATAGGAACGAGCTCTTGTCATACAAAACGGTGGTCCATATAGATAGCGCGGTGTCGACCGGGTCGCGTTGTACGTGGATCGACTTGGAATTCGGAAATGCGATGGCCAGCATCCCAGCAAGATAGCTATTGCAGTTGTTCTTATCTACGACCCGTGCGCTATCTGGAGCAACGTCTGTAAGAATATTCAAGTAATTCTCCGACAAGTTTAGCAAGCGCTCCATGTTGAAGGGTTTTCCCAAGAGGCCGGAAAACTCATTTTCATATTCCATCCAAAAAGGCTGTTCACCGGCTCCGCCGATCAACGGGTGCGCGGAAAGCAACTGCTCAACCAGTGTTGTGCCCGACCTCATCATGCCAACCACAAAGATGGGTAGAGGCGATGGATTTCCCTGTCCCGCGTAACTTGCGATGAACTCGGCCGTATAGCGAGAGATGATGGCATTCGTAGACACTTCAATACTCTCTTTGCTCAGAGAGTGGCCCGTAAATAGCGACAAACCAATGCGATTTGCCTGATCAAAGGAAGCAAGCGCTTCCCGGTATTGCCCTACGTCATCCCAAACTTTTCCTATCGCATAACAGACTTTTTGCTCCTGCTCCTTTGAAAGTTTGCCACCGGCTAATAAGTCTTGCATTTGAGAAACTAGCCCCAAATCGTCGGCTCCGCAACGCCGGCCTGCAACGAGGAGATAGTAGGACTCACCTGAGTTTGGATCTTCCTCGATTGACCTTTTAAAGGCTTCGCCAGCCTCCTCAAACATGCCTTGGGAACAATACTCCGTACCTTTTTCGCGCAGCAATCCGGCTTTGTCCGAAGCTATCAAAGTCGCCGCGCTCCATTCTTTTTCAGCAAGTTCCAACTCGCCAACAGACATAAGGGCCTTGGCAGAAACCACGCGAGCCATCAATAGATTTGTATCCAGAGCAAGCGCTCGTGAGGCATTTTCATGTGCCTCTCGATAACGGTTGCTTTGCATATTAATGTTAGCTAGCATCATAAATCCTCCTGGGTTGGGGGACTTAGCCAAGGCGACGCGCAGGTCCGCTTCCGCGGCCATTACCCGCCGCAGTTCTTGCAAACATTGTGCCCGTGCAAACAGGAAATCGGGCTCATCGGGGCGGATCTGCAAAGCTCGATCCAAAAACGGAACTGCTTCTGCCGGGCGCCGGGCCTCCTGATAGGTCTGCGCCAGGTAAGCGAGCACACCGAGGTCTTGCGGATACCTCTTAGTTAGATTTAATAGATGAGGAATCGATTCATTATGTCGGCCTTGATCGCTTAGCAGCGCGGCTAGCTGGAACTCGACTTGCGGATCTGTAGCGCCAAGTTTCATTAACCGATCTAAGTTTACGATGGCTTCTGCCTGTCGATCCGACTCAGACAAAATCTGTGCTAGCCTCAACTGTGCAATGGAGATCGAAAAATCAATCTCGACGATCCTCCTAAGCACAGATTCCTCTTTTGCCCAGTCCTTTGCCATGAACGCCGCGTTAGCCACTTCCAGCAGACTCTGAATTTGCGTTGCGATCACCCTTGGATTACCTTTAGCCGCGCGCCAGACGCGGAAATCTCTTCTAGATTATATCAGTAGGTCAATAAGGTTATACAAATCGGGTTTTTCACCCTCGCAGGTTTCGCCTGCCTCAGCCCTTGCCAGTTGCAGATGATGATGGGGCCGCTGGATAGCCGGGGCCCGAGCCGGTGTAGGAATAACGTCCGACAGCACGATCAAACTGCGAGCGAGCATTGTTGTAGTCGTAAAGGGCGTTCACCTGGTCGGTTCTGGCCTGAGTCAGGCTTGTCTGCGCGTTTATGATTTCCAACTGGGGGGAAGAACTGACCTGGGCGGCCATCCCGGCGTTATAACGTATCTGAGCGAGCCTATAGGATTCTCGAGCCTCGGCTACTTCATAGTTCGTTACAGCAACCCGATTGCGGGCTTGCACGAGCGCGATGTAGGAGGTTTGAACATCCACCTGGACTTGGTCCGTCGCGACGCGGCGGTTTATTTCGGCGGCAGCCACATGAGCCTTGGCTGACCGCACCTGCTCTCTTGCCAATCCGCCATCAAAGATCGGGATGCTAATCCCCAAAGTCGCCGATTCCTGATTCTTCAGTGTGAACCCAACCGCGTCAGGAGTGTTCACGTAGCTGAGGGACAAGGAAAGGGAGGGCAGTTGGCTTTTCTGAGCATACAAAATCCCCTTTTGCGCGGCCGTGACTTCCGCTTGGGCTTCTAGGATTTCGGGGCGGCTCTGCAAAGCTTCTTTGACTGCGGATTGATATTCGGGGCCAAAGGTAAAGGAATCCTGCACAAGGTGGGTATCCGGCACTTTCAGGGGTGTAAAGCCGGCATTCGGCGCCGTCATCGGTGTTTCTGTGTTGCCGGACGGAACGGGCATTTCATTACTGGACTGAGGGCCTTCCAACGGTCCATGAATAGCCGGAGTGACTCCGTTGGGGTACTCGACTGCGCCCGAATCAGTTATGGTCAAAGGCGCGGAAGGATCCAGGCCAATCGTATTTTTAAGATTTGAAAGATTCGTGCTTACTTGGCCCTGCGCTACGATAAGGGCCTGCTGAGCGTCAGCCAGGTCTCGCTGGGAGCTGAGGACGTCGAAATAGGGCGATGTGCCGGCTGCATAGTTCTTATTCGCGTCCGACAGCCTGGTTAGAGAAACGTTTACGTTGTCGGTAGCCACCCCAACCTGGGCTTGAGCGCGGAGCACGTTGTAAAAAGCGGTTTTAACGTCGGCCACGATCTGGTTGCGAGCAGCGTTCACAGCGATCTTAGCGGCGATCTCGTTGAACTTCGCTTGGCTAACGGCTGACTGTATGGTCCCCGTTATATCGATAGGCAACGTAAACGTTGCCGTGTTGACGGGGTCAAAATGCGGCAGAATCGGAAAAACGCCACTTGTTCCGGCGGGAAGCGTTCCGGCCGGCAAAATCGCTCCGAGGTCAAACGAGATCGCCTGCGCATAGTAAGTTATTTGCGAGTTGATGCCTAAGGTCGGATTCAACTGCGCTCTTGTAATCCCAGTCGCTGCCTCGGCGGATTGCAGGTTGGCCAATGATGTTGCGAGCTGCTTGTTGGTGTATAGCGCGATCGCCATCGAATCATCGATAGTTAGGGGGTGGTTGGCCACGTATCCATTGATGAGGGGCATGGCAGGAGAAACCTTGAGCGGCTTATCTGCTGCCGGAAGTTTCTGCGCGGGCTTTGGAACCGGCCCCTGCTGGCCCGTGTTCGGGGCTCCCTGAGGAAGAGGCACCAAAGTGGTCGTGATTGGACTCTGCGGCAACTGGCTCGTGCTGACCGGACTCTGCGTTACGGGCGGAGTCGGAGTGGGTTGCACTTGCCCTTGTGAGACCACGGCTGCCGCGGCAATGGCAAAGCTAAACAGGAAGCGATTTCCACGCATTGGCAAAATCATGAAGTTCTATTATGTATTCTCATCGCGAACCTTCGCCGTTAGCAAGCTCCCTTGATTTTGGCGTATGAATAGACCTCAGATTAAATTCCGAAAGAATTTTGCGTTCTTGTGAAACTGTCTGGCAAAACCCGCGGTAATATTATGTAGCGCGATAAAAAAACAAGCGAGGGAAAAAATAATGCAACCAACAATTTCAGCAGACACTAAGACTTACAAGATCGATGAAGCCCACTCAAACGTTCGTTTCTGGGTTCGGCACCTTATGATTTCGAAAGTCCACGGCGAGTTGTCAGACATAACCGGAACCGTGGAATACGATGCGGCCGCTCCCGATCAAACGAAGATCGACGTAGTGATCAATGCCAACAGCCTCACGACAAAGGTTGACCAACGCGATGGACACCTGAAGAGCAGCGATTTCATGGATGTTGAAAAATATCCGACCATTACCTATAAATCGACGAGCGTGACCAAAACCGATGGTAATGAGTTCGATATCGTGGGCGACTTCACTCTCCACGGCGTGACCAAACCGGTCACCTTTAAGGCCGAGGTTAGCGATGAGGTTCCGAGCCCGTTCGGAGGATTCAAGATCGGCGTCAGCGCAAAAGGTGAAATCAACCGCGAAGATTTTGGCGTTTCTTGGAACCAGGCGCTGGAAACGGGCGGCATTGCAGTAGGCAAGGAGATCCATTTCGAGATCGATCTGGAGCTAGATCGGGCGTAAGATTTCGGAACCTCCCCCCAACCCCCTCCCCTCCCAGGGAGCAGGGGCATAGGCGTTAAAATAAGCCACCTTGGCATTCCCGCAGCCACAAATCTCTCCCGAATGGAGAGGTCGGTGAGTCCGCGAACCGGGAGAGGCGCGAGTCGCAAACCTTGGAAATTATCTCTGGAAGACCTTATTTTA
>DASXZH010000084.1:0-25086 GCA_036502005.1 Fimbriimonadaceae bacterium | reverse complement strand
GCTTGTTTCCTTTATGAAGTACGACCTCGGATACATTGATCTGGAAGAGAAAACCCTGCAACCGCTCCAAAATCCATTTGGGCTAAAGGTGTAACCTATGTGTCCGGAACGATTTGTAACCCATGTGTCCGGAATGCACCTTCAATCTATGGCGCGCTCGAAGGGACTCGAACCCCCGACCTACAGGTCCGCAACCTGTTGCTCTATCCACTGAGCTACGAGCGCACGGGGATAAATCATACCAGATTTAGGTTCAAAAACAAACGCGATCTACTTCGCGCATGCTTTCTTGGATAGTCGAGACTGGTCCCATGCAGTGTAACTCAACCTGAGCTTTGAGCGAATGAATTTTTTTGCTGTAATACCAGGACATTTGAGGACCACCTTAGTTTTGAGGACAGGAGCGGCTCCTATGATGTACCCAACCGCCAATTTAGCGGGCATTAACTGATGCACTCGCTAAAGTAGAACCCCACGGACGCCGACACTACTATTAATACCGTGACACCTTCTAAATTCCCTGCGAGTACCAGGCTTAGGCACGCTTCCTTGCGGGCTTTAGGCTGCATTGCTATAATCGCGTTCGCGAACTTAGGTTTCTGCCAAGCGCAGGTCCCATCGGGAACCCAAGATCCATCGCAGCCACAAAGTGCATCACCAACCCCAGATGATTTGAAGAAGAAGAGCCTCGACGAGCTTATGGACATTGAAGTCACGTCAGTTACGAGGCATCCCGAGAAACTGAATGACACCGCTTCTGCCATCCAAGTTATAACGAACGAGGAAATCCGCCGTTCTGGGGCGACATGTATTCCCGAAGCCTTGCGTCTTGCCACAAATCTAGAAGTCGCTCAAATCGACTCGCATACGTGGGCCATCAGCGCGCGCGGATTCAATAACACATTAGCTAACAAACTGCTCGTAATGATTGATGGCCGGACCGTTTATACAACCTTGTATTCAGGGGTCTATTGGGACGTTCAAGACGTCCTTCTGGAGGACGTCGACCGGATCGAAGTCATCAACGGTCCGGGAGGAACGCTTTGGGGCTCCAATGCGGTGAATGGAGTCATAAACATCATCACCAAAGCCGCAAAGGACACTAAAGGGCTGTACTTGTCGAACAGTGTCGGCACGACCTTGCATGATTCAACCGCGATCCGCTACGGTGGCGAAGGTCAGAATTTTCAGTACCGGGCTTACGGCCAATTCTTTGAGCGCGGTGATACCGTTATGGCCAACGGACAAGGCGGGAACGACAGCTGGTCAATGGGGCAAGGCGGCTTTCGCTTCGACTGGGATAAGTCGAAGACGGACAACCTCACATTTCAGGGAGACATCTACGGGGGCAGCGAAGCACAACCTAACGCTAGCTCTCTTGGCATGTCGGGCGACAACCTTATGGCAAAATGGTCGCATGCGGTTTCGGACACCTCTGATCTAAAGGCTCAGCTCTATTACGATCATACATACCGCGATTACGGTCCAAGCATCACGGATGATCTCGATACCCTAGATTTCGATTTCCAGTACCACCTTCTCGCGGGAAATCGGCACGACATTGTGTGGGGGCTCGGCTATCGCGAGACCATGGACAGTTTTATGGGCAACCAGGAATTGGCGTTTTTGCCTCCGAAAGTTACAAACAATCTCTATAGCGCATTTTTTCAGGATGAGATTCAGCTTATCAAGGATCGATTGAAACTTACGCTCGGATCCAAACTAGAGCATAACGATTATACGGGATTTGAGTTGGAACCGAGTGGCCGGTTGTGGTTGAAACTGAGTCCCCAGCAATCCTTGTGGGGTGCGGTTTCCCGGGCAGTTCGAACGCCTTCGCTCGTTGACCGAGATTTGTATTCTCCCGCCACACCGCCATACTTTTTAGGGGGCGGCCCGAATTTTGTATCCGAAGACGAGATTGCCTATGAACTTGGCTACCGAATTCAACCTAGTCCGCGACTGGCTCTTTCGGTGTCATCTTTTTATAACAGCTACACCAACATCCGTAGCTTGGAGGAAGAAACTCCACCTCTACCTTATCCCATCCAAATCGGTAACGGGCTAGAAGGATCCACTTACGGCGCGGAGTTCACAGCAAACTACAAATTGACAGACCGCTGGCAGCTTCGCGCAGGCTACACGCACTTACGAGTGAGCCTGCACTCGCAACTGGGAAGCACGGATACATCCGCCGGCGGCAATGAATCCCACGATCCTAACGACCAGTTTTCTTTACACTCTTCTTGGGATCTGACTGCCAAGACGTCGCTTGATGCAATGTTCCGTTATGTATCCGCAATCGCCAATGAACAAGTCCCAGCTTATGATGAACTTGACCTGCGGCTTGCCTGGTCTCCACAGAAAAACCTTGTACTCTCCCTCGTCGGACAAAACCTCTTGCACGCTAACCACGCCGAGTTTGGGCCTGTTATGGAGCGTCAGTACATAGAACGAAGCCTCTACGGGAGCGTAACGTGGCGGTTCTAGAAAAGCCAAGACGGCATCCGCGCCCTGGCGGAAGAATCTTGATTTGGATATTAGTTTGCCTTTGCTTGTTGACAGGCGGAAAAGCCGTGGCGCAAACTGCCACCAACGAATATCAAGTTAAAGCTGTTTTCCTCTTTAACTTTGCCCAGTTCGTACAGTGGCCATCGGAAGCTTTCGCCGGGCCCGAATCGCCTCTCGTCATCGGCGTCCTTGGCGACGATCCCTTTGGCAAGTACTTGGATGATACGGTGCGTGGAGAGCGGATAAATAATCACCCGCTCGTTGTCCAACGCTATAGCAGCCTGAAGGACGTCAGGGCATGTCAAGTGCTCTTCATCAGTGCATCTGAGTCTCCGAATCTCCAACGAGTGGTGGACGGTCTAAAGAGCCGTAGCATTCTTACCGTGGGTGATGTAGAGAACTTCTCTCGTGATGGGGGAATGATTCGATTTATTACAGAGAATCACAAGTTAAGACTCGCAATCAACGTTGAGGCAGCCAAAGCAGCTCACTTAACGATCAGTTCTAAGCTTCTAAGACCCGCGCGAATCGTTACTGCCGGAGGAGGTTAGGATGAAATTCAAGAACCTACCCATCCGCCAAAAGGTAATGATCATCCTCCTACTCACCAGCGGGGTTGTGGTAGCCCTCACATGTGCGTCTTTCTTTGTTCACGAAACGATAACATTCAGGCAGTCAACTTTGCGACAGCTCAAAGTCCAAGGGGCAATTATCGCGGACAACAGCACAGCCGCTTTGGCTTTTGATAACCAGAGCGACGCTCAAGAAATCTTAGCTGCTGTGCGCGCAGAACCGCATATAGTTGCCGCTAGCCTTTATGATAAGGATGGAAAGCTATTCAGCAAATTTCCGAGCGACCTTCCGGACAGTCAGTTACCAATAAAGCCCGAGACTGACGGCTACCGGTTCCAGGGACCGTTCGTAGCAGGCTTCGAACCCGTCGTCCAAAGAGGCAACAGGCGCCTAGGAACGCTTTATTTGCGTTCTGATATGAAGTCGATGTATCAGACTTTGCGGCTGGGCGGCCTTATTGCCCTATTGGTCGGCTTCGCATCGCTGATCGTGGCGTATGCCCTTTCCAGGACTTTGCAGAAGCGAATATCGGAGCCTATCCTCTCCCTGGCGGGAATCGCCAGAGCCGTTTCGGTCGAGGGAGATTATTCGGTTCGGGCAATCAAGTTAGGTGAAGACGAGGTGGGATTGCTTACCGACGCTTTCAATCAGATGCTCACCCGGATCCAAGAGCAGAACCAGGAATTGAAGGAAGGCGAAGAGCGTGTGCGGGCAGTATTGGACTCTTCGACCAACGCGGTACTGTTGATCGATCAAGACGAAAAAATTATTGACTGGAATGCAAGGGCAGAAGCCATGTTTGGCTGGACGAATGAGGAGGCGTTAGGTCGCCTGGTATCGGAAACGATCGTTCCCGCGCGGTCCCGAGAATGGTATCACGTTCGTTTGGAACGCTTTATGGCCAAGGGGGAACAGGGGAGCACAGGGGTCCATGACATGACCGCTATGCGGAGAGACGGGACGGAGTTCCCAGCCGAACTGGCCTTCAGCCCCCTAAAAATTCACGGAGTTATGACGGTCTGTGTATTTATTACCGACATAACCGAGAGAAAGCGAGCAGAAGAAATAGATCGCCAGAACTTCGAATTAGTGGAGATGAATCGACTTATTGAGGAGGGCAGCCGAATAAAGGGCGAATTCCTGGCTAGCATGTCCCACGAGCTCCGCACGCCACTTAACGGCATCATCGGGTTCACGGAGTTCCTATCCGAGGGCAAACCAGGCCCGATCAACCCTAAGCAGCGTGAGTACCTCGGCGATATCCTCAATAGCGGCCAGCATCTTCTTAATCTAATAAACGATATCCTTGACTTGGCCAAAGTCGAGGCAGGCAAAATGGAGTTTTTTCCAGAGTTCTTCTCGGTAGCTCAGACAGTTAACGAAGTGTGCTCGGTGGCCCGACCCCTTGCGCAGAAAAAGCGAATCCAGGTTCGAGTTGACGTATCTAGAGAACTCGATCAGGTCGAGCTAGATCCACAAAAGTTCAAGCAAGTGCTTTTCAACCTGTTGTCAAACGCGATAAAATTTACCGATGAAGGAGGCACTATCGACATCTCGGCGGCACCCTTCGATGCATATCGCTTCAGACTCCTTGTCAAGGACACCGGCATTGGAATTAAGATAGAAGATATGGACCGCCTGTTCCGGGAATTTCAGCAACTTGACTCGGGTTCATCTAAGCGGTATGAGGGGACCGGACTCGGTCTGGCTCTCACCCAAAAGATCCTCGAATTGCAAGGTGGTTCAATCAGCGTGGAAAGCGAGGTTGGCAAAGGAAGCACCTTTATCGTAACTTTGCCGCTTCTCATGGAGGCGGTTGCAGCGTGAAAATTATGAAGAAGATGAAGAGTCCAATAATTCTCGTCGTGGACGATAACCCCACGAATCTCAAACTTGTAATCGACGTGCTCGAGTTCGAGGGCTACGACCTTCTTAAGGCAGAAGATGCCGAGGTGGCTCAAGAAGTCATCCGGACAAACAATATCGATCTCATTCTCATGGACATTGCTCTCCCAGGAATGGACGGGCTCGCGTTAACCCGCAAGTTAAAGGCGGACCCTCACACAAAGGACATCACGATTGTGGCGCTGACAGCATTTGCAATGAAAGGCGACGAGGACAAAGCTCGTGACGCTGGCTGTGATGGTTATATCACCAAACCAATTGACATCAAAAACCTGAACATACAGGTGCAGCAGCACCTGGCGAACCGAGCCGGAATGACAAAGAGGGTCGCATGAGAATCTTGGTTATCGAAGATCACCCGACCCAACTTAAGTTAGCTCACGACGTCTTGTGCGCGTCTAACAATGCGGTCACTAATCTGGAATCCGCAGAGGAGGCCCTTGAGTCGATCAAGCTCGAAAGGCCAGAAGTCATCCTCCTGGACCTGGGCTTGCCCGGCATGAGTGGCTTGGAATTCGCCCGTAGACTTAAATCTGATCCTGAAACTGAGGATATCAGCATTGTTGCGGTGACGGCATTTCCGGAAATGTTCTCCAAGGCGGATGCCTTGGCTGCAGGCTGCGACGCGTATATCTTAAAACCATTGAAAACGGCAACCCTTTCGGACGATTTGGCGTTGACCCTCGTTAAGGATAGCGGCCCGGATCTGGAACAGAAAAACCTGAACCGAATAGCCTAATTAGCGGTGAATGGGCCCTTATTGGCTAAATTATGGTGCATTTAGCTGGGGCGTGCGAGTCAATCGTAACCGCCAAACCAAAATTAGAGGCCCATGACAACGCCGGCATATGCGGCGGCAGTTGGCTTTTTCGCCCTTACTCTATTAGCGTCTCAAACTGTTCGAAGAGTTATCTGAGTCGCGTTTTGCTTACGCCGCTCTGGCCACGCCATATTTTTGACGCATGGCAAGAAACGCTTCCACTACTTGCGGATCGAAATGGGACCCGGCGCATTTGCTTATCTCAGCCTCTGCGTCCTGCTCCGGCCAAGCCTCTTTGTAGGGACGGGCATGGGTTAAAGCGTCAAATACGTCGGCTACAGCAACAATGCGAGCTGCCAAGCAAATCTCTTCTCCACCAAGTCCCCCCGGATAACCGGTTCCGTCCCACCATTCGTGATGGGCCATGGCGATCATTTTTGCCAACTGTAATACAGGAGACTCACTGTCGCCGAGAATGGATGCTCCGATTCGAGTGTGGCGCTTCATTACCTCAAATTCTTCGTCGGTGAGCTTTCCTGGTTTTAGCAAAATGGAATCCGGTAAACCAATCTTGCCGATATCGTGGAGCGGGGCTGCCATGCGAAGTTCTTCGACATCGATATGTGCCCACCCGAGTTGTTCGGCAATCCCCACAGCCGTCGCGCCCACTCGCTTGGCGTGTTCGCCTGTGTCGTCGTCTCTAAACTCTGCCGCGCGAGCCAACTTCTCCAATGCTTCGAGCCGAGCAGTCTCCAAGGCTTGGGTGCGCTCTTGAACCTTCTGCTCCAGATCTAGGTTTTGGTCTTGGAGTTGACGGTGTAGATGGCGAGTTTCTAAGAAATTCCGTACCCGAAGCATGATCTCAGTGGCATCGCCAGGTTTGGTTAGGAAATCGTTGGCACCCAATTCTAGCGCTTTCTTCTTCGATTCCGGATTGATATCTGCGGTAAAAACTAAGATCGGGACATACTTGCTTCCAGTGACCTGTTCGCGTATCTGTTGGAGAAGTTCGAAACCATTCATTACCGGCATGTGAAGATCAAGCAGGATAATGTCCGGCTTACAATTCTCGGCAACGACAAAGGCTTTCGTTGGATCGCACAAAGGGATTACGTTTGCGTATCCGGCCCATTCCAGAATCCGCTGGAGCAACTCCACGTTTGCCGACTCATCGTCGATGATGAGAATCCGTGATTCCCTGATAATTCGTTCGCTTAACATGCTCGTCCCCCACGAAAGTATCGGACTTATCTTTTCGGAGCTTTAGAGCAACCCCGCACGGCGTCGCTTTATTTTTCATTACTGGCAAACTTCCCGGGAACCCTTCTGTGTTCTGCCGATAATATACAGAGGTCATAACTATGGGAACTGGGAACCAAATGAAGAAAGTAACAGCGTTGGACGATTCACGTCCCATCACATCAATGGCGAGCGGAGAAATGCTTCAGCTCCTGGCCGAGAGCGCCCAGGATTTCGCCATTCTTATGCTCGACCCGAAAGGTCACGTTTTAACGTGGAGTCCAGCCGCAGAGCAGCTAAAGGGATATAGTGCCGAGGAGATCATCGGCAAATCCTTCGAGGTTTTTTACACTAAAGAAGACATCGTTAGCGGCAAGCCTAAACATGAGATGCAGGTTGCCAAGAAACTCGGGAAGATCGAAGATGAGTCTTGGCGAGTTCGAAAGGACGGTTCCCTTTTTTGGGCGAACGTCATCATCACCGCGCTTAAGGACAAAGATGGAGCACTGCTTGGCTATGGCAAACTCACGCGTGATTTGACCAAACGCAAGCAAGCCGAAGAAGAGCTTGAGCGTTTCTTTACTTTGTCCATAGATTTATTGTGCATCGCCAGTTCCGATGGATACTTCAAGCGCGTTAGTCCGGCATTCACAAAAACTCTCGGCTGGACGGTCGAACAACTGACTACGACTCCATTTATGCAGTTCGTTCACCCCGAAGACCGGGAAGCAACAAATCAGGCCGTATTAGCGCAGATCGCGGCTGGCAAGCCCATATTTCAGTTCGAGAACCGCTATCAGCATAAAGATGGTTCTTGGCGAATGCTTTCCTGGAAATCGATACCGGGGCCCCAGGGCAGGATGTATGCAAGTGCTCGGGATATCACCGATTTGAATGAGAACCAAATTTCCTTAACACAAGCCAAACAAGAGGCAGACCGTGCCAACGCCGCCAAGAGCGATTTTCTTTCGCGAATGAGCCACGAGTTGCGAACACCACTCAACGCAGTCATCGGCTACGCGCAGCTACTCGAAATGCGTTCTGACGATCCCAAAACCCTGGAGAGCGCCAAAGCAATTCTTAAAGGTGGCCGCCATTTACTTAGTTTAATAAACGAGGTTCTTGATCTGGCGCGTATTGAGGCAGGCAAACTGACGATTTCTCTTGAACCGGTGCAGGTCAGTACAACCATAACTCATGCCGTCGACCTCGTTCGTCCGGTGGCGGATGAGCGCGGTGTCAAGATCACCGTTAGTTCGTCGCTTAGTGCAGGCATTCACGTTACGGCGGATCGCCAACGCCTTGTTCAAGTCCTTCTGAACCTTCTGACCAACGCCGCTAAATACAATCGGCCGGAAGGTCAGATTACGGTCACCTGTTCGGAAGGATCTCGGGGCACGCACCGCATAGAGGTTTCGGATACTGGCACCGGTATCGACGAAGAACGTCGTGGCTGGCTGTTTAAGCCCTTCGAGCGGCTCGGGAAAGAAGCTGGCGAAGGAACTGGCCTGGGACTTGCTTTATCGAAAAGTTTGGTCGAAGTGATGGGTGGGAACCTGACGTTAACCGATTCCAGCAGGAACGGTTCCACCTTCGCTATCGAACTCCCGGGCGCCGTTGCACCCAAAGCTAATCCGGCGGACATTGATGCCGAAAACCGCCGCGATCTTCACCACCTCGATGACGTGCTTCGCGTCGTTTATATCGAAGACAACCTCGCCAATGTCCGATTGATGGAGAAGGTATTCGAGGACGTTGGAGGCATTGACTTGATGCCCGCCATGCAAGCAAGCGTTGGCCTTCAATTGGTTGAAGACCACATACCTGACCTGATCCTGTTGGATCTTCATCTTCCCGACAAGCCCGGCATCGATGTCTTGCGAGAACTTCAATCCAATCCCAAAACCGGCGATATTCCGGTCATCGTGTTAAGCGCGGATGCCACAGAGAATCAGATTCAGAGACTTTTGAAAGCCGGAGCAAAGGCATATCTAACCAAGCCCGTCGATCTCCCCGCCCTTTTCGCGGAACTAGAGGAAGTCCGGAGCGCACGAAAGAAAGCGGCCTAGTTTCCAGACGCAAACTCTACGCCGCTTCTCGACAGTCCCTTAGCTGCGATAAGCCTGCCACAACCAAAGCCAACTGCTCTGCCTTCACGGGTTTGGCAAGGTATTCGTCCATACCGTTGGCTAAACACTGTTCCCTATGCGTCTCATCCGCGAAGGCGGTCATCGCGACGATGGGAGTGTTGCGGTTTAGTGACGCGGGTGAAGTGCGGATGATCTTACAGGCCGAGATGCCGTCAAGTTCGGGCATTTGGATATCCATCAGAATCAGGTCGTAAACCACAGCCGCCGCACAAGCGACCGCTTCGTTGCCATCTTTTGCCACGTGGACGGTACATCCTAGCTTTCGCAGGATTCCGGAGGCAACCTCCTGATTGATCAAGTGGTCTTCTGCGACGAGAACGGTCGTGGAAAATACAGGGTGTTGAACGGTGGAGGCTTCCCGAGCCGGTTCTTGCCTTCCCTCCTGCATCGAACGGCGCACAAAGTCCAGGAGTTGGCCCTGACGAACCGGTTTGGTTAACCAAGCAAAGATGTTCAAGCCTGATTCATGCTCGTCGTGCTTGGCCACCGCAACCGAGGACAGCACAACGATCTTTACATCAGACGCGCCCGGAATCTCGCGAATGGCGCGGGTAGTCTCAAGGCCATCCATTTCCGGCATCTGATAGTCCATTAAAATGAGTTGTGGCCAAGTGGGGTCTTCGGCCATGATTTTAAGCGCCTCTTCCCCGCTCGCCGCCTCTCGCCATTGGCAGTGCCAGAATCTGAGGTTCTCCGCAAGGATTGTTCGGTTCGTGTCATTGTCGTCGACGATGAGCACCCGCGCTCCAGCCACATCGTGCTCTCCGAAGAATGTCGACTGATGGTCAGCTTCAGTGAGTCTGAGTGGCAAGCCAACGGTAAAGGTGCTCCCTTCTCCAGGGGTGCTCGTTAGCGCAATAGTTCCACCCATAAGCGTCGCCAACTTTTGGCAAATCGCGAGCCCAAGGCCGGTGCCGCCGTAGGTACGCGTGGTTGAGCCATCTACCTGTGTAAAGCTTTCAAAAATAGCAACTTGGCGATTCTCCGGAATGCCAATGCCGGTATCGGTGACCGACAGGATGACCTGCACATTCTCACCCGAACGAGATTGTTCACTGAGGCGAACGACGATTTCTCCACGCGGGGTGAACTTCAGAGCGTTAGATATCAGATTGTTTAGGATCTGCCGGATACGGCCCGCATCGCCCCGCAAGAGCGGCAACCGAGAGGGAGTGGAAACGATGAGCTCGATCCCTTTTTCATAGCTGCTGCCGGCCCACAACGCACCCACTTCCTCTACCAGATCCACTAAGCTGAAATCGGCTTCGTCCAGTTGCAGCTTGCCAGATTCGATCTTTGAAAAATCGAGGATATCGTTAAGAATGTTCAGAAGAGAATCGGCGCTTGTTCGGAGCGTACTCGCATAGCTGCGCTGCTCTTCACTGAGTTGAGTCATCAGAAGCAAATCGTTCATGCCGATAACGCCGTTCATCGGCGTGCGGATCTCGTGGCTCATGTTAGCCAGGAACTCGGATTTTGCCCGATTGGCGGCCAACGCTTCTTCTGAAGCGATCGTTAGCTCGGCCGTACGTTTCTGAACTTCAGCTTCGGTGAGTTCATTTACCTCTTCCAAGCTGGCTCTCCGCAAGGCTATTTCCTTCATCTCCTGGGTGCTGCGAAGGCACGAAACTACGAGGAAGACATCCTCGAAAATGACCCACCCGGCGTGCTCGAGCCATCGCCAGGGCTCCGCTGTAATGATGCCGAAAACCGACTGGGGAAAATACATGCCACGGAGAAAATGATCCACGGCAACAACCACGGTGGCGCTGACAAGAACCTTCCAATCGCGGTAAAAAGCGAGAAAGGCGAGAGAGCCGAACACGTGAAAGTGGGTCTCGATCCGCCCTCCAGTGAGGTGGATCAGGAGCGCCGACCAGAGCATCTGGGCAACGGCAATCACCTGACGGGTGCTGCTATGCCCCGGCCAGAGCAACGCCATCGTTATAGGAACAGCCGAGAGGACCCCTCCTAAAACGACGGCAGCCCAAACGTGGATATGTACTTCACTGTTGACTCCAGCCCAAGTCCGAGGCGATATCCACACGGCGGCGACGATTCCAAACAGCCACTGCAGGGCAAGCAGCCCCGCCATCAGGCGGTCGGTTTGACGGTAAATCTTGTCCTTGTGCTCGGAATAGAGGGTTGCGGCGCGTTTATTAATCCGCACATCCAGAGTAGTGGCAATATCCATAAGAATCCAACCTAAAAGAGGAAGCACCCGAAGACGGGCGCGGTGTTAATGGTCATCTGGCCCGTTTCTAAATAGTGAGAAATGGCTGCTCCGCCAGCGGATTCGCCTTCGTGGCCACGCGATGCGGTAAGCCCGCCTCGAAAAAGCTCACGAGATCCGCCAGGGGAAAACACTAGCACGGTTCCCGATGTTTTCACGCCGAACCTTTTGCACTCGGCGCCATCGGGGTCTTTCACCATCGTCGCATCTGGCAAGCGCCTCGCGTGTTCGGTCGTATCTGTTTCTGACCAATCGGCGGCCATTCCTTTTGGACTGAGAACGACGGCGATTACCTTGGCTTTGCCCGGGTAGCTAGAAAGGATTCGGTCCAATTCGTTTAAGGATGCGCGTGTACAAGGGCATTGCGGATGGATGAAGAAGAGAATGGTGGGGCGCGATGCGTCGGCGACGAGCGCGGATCCGGTGGGCCAGTTGGAACAGGGGGCCGCTGCCGGGCCGGGAGTCGCTTCGTGTGTTTCAAACTTGAGGCCAAGGCACACAAGCAAGGAAACCCAGACGAGAAGCAGAGCTATTTTGGGGAAATTTGTGAACCGCTTCAATTTCTTGCAACCTGTATCTTGATTATCGGGTTGCGACTGACAATCGTGAGAGGTGATTCAGTCCTTAACTTGTTATACTGGTGTGGCTGGACCCTAATGTAATGAGTAATTTCAACCGATCCGTCTTATTTCTTTTTGCACTAACCCTCTTCGGTTGCGGGGGCAATGGTGGCGGAGGGGGGACCACGACGGGCCCTACGCTTATCCAGAACGCAAGTTTTCAAGTGACGTGGCCTGCGCGTTCACGAGTTGGTGTGCCCAAAGGAAGTGTCCTAACCCAAAACCTGAGTTCAGCGCTCTCCGCCACGGTAACCCTTAAAGCGGCGGCGTCAAACGGGCAAGACGTAACGGCGAAGATTGAGCGAGATGCGACGCAAATCGCAGCCTACACAGGAACGTATGCAGTTGGCACTCCAATAAAGGCTTCGGTTTCTTCACTGACGGCGCAATTCTTTGCCCAACATACCGAAGCCGGCGCCGTTGTTGGCACGGCCACCGCCGCAATCTCGGTCAGCGGAAGCAATCTCGATCTGGCAAATATCGTTCTTGATGGAGTGATCAAGAAAGTAGCGATAGTGAACCCCGGTTCCTTAACGGTTGGGACGAACAACGTTCAACTCGCTTTCGCCACCACAGATGCCAACGGAAACACGGTCGCCGTAACGCCAGGTTCCGCGATCTGGTCGATCAGTTCGGGAGGCACTTTTATAACGCTCACTAAAGATGGGATCTGCGACGCCGTCGCTTCAGGTACGGCGGAGGTGGTTGCAACCGTTGACGGCATCGCCAGCGCTCAGGGCCCCGTATTGGTAGCGGCAACCGGGAAGGCTGGGCAATACAGGGTTGTTCCGATCAACACGGTTATTTCCGGGATCTACACACTTGGAATCAATGCTTCCGGAGAAGTTATTGGGACCACTCTCAATAACAGCGGGAATGATCTGGCGTTTGTTTGGACGCAGGCGCAAGGTGTAATCGACTTGAACCTGGGTTCGTTTCAGTTCCCTAATAACTTCTCGGTTGCGCAGGCAATAAACGACTCCGGCCAAATCGTAGGATCGGGTTTCCATAATATTGGCACCGGAGTGGGTTATTATCAGCCTGCCTATTGGCCATCCGGAAGTGCCGCGCCCGCAGAACCAGCACAAACATTTGGATCTGGAAACCTAAATGCAGGCTCAACTGCTATGCAATGGATTAACAACTCCGGTTCCATGGTTGGGTCTACTAATACGGGTTTCGTAAACAATTCTAGGGCCACCTACTGGTCTTCACCCAGCGCGACTCCGGTGAACCTCGCTCAGGGCAGCGCGGCAGGCTCATCTGCCGAAGCCATAAACTCTGGCGGTGAAATTGTGGGATCGCTTCAAAGTCTCAACGAAGCCGGATCGCCGACTCATGCCTGCGTTTGGTCTTCGTTCTCGGTTGCGCCCACCATGCTTAAGGAAATAGCCGGCGGACCAGTTCGCAAGCGGCGGCCGTGAACTCGTCGGGCGAAGTTATCGGGACAGAAACGGAATCTTCTGGGACCCACGTTTTACTGTGGACGTCCACGTCTGCAACTCCTCAGGACCTAGGCACCACGGCAGCGCTCATTCCCGTTATGGGGTTGAACGATGCTGGAACTGTCGTCTGGTCTTCTTATAGCTCAACTTCGTTCACCGGTAGTATCTACACGGCAACCGGCGGAGTAAAGGATTTGGATACACTGCTCGACTCGTCAGGAGCGGGCTACACGATCCAAAGCGGCTCAGCGATTAATACGGGCGGATGGATTGCTGCAGTCGCGAAGGGGCCAGGTGGCGGCATCACCCCTGTTGTGCTGACCCCGGATCCTTAAAGTGGCAAGGTGTAGGCTCGCCGTGTCTCGAAAGTAAGTCGCTAAAAGATCACGGGGCGTTGCGCGGTCTACCTATAGTCGTGTAATACAAAGGCGCGCCGACAAGCACGATCACCAAGGTAATAACCGTCGGCACGCGAGAGGAAGCATCAAGCAAGGAATTAACAATCAAAAACACCGATGAGGCAATGAAGAGCAAAGGCACCACCGGATACAAGGGAGTTCGAACCGAAGGCGAATACGGATGAGTATGCGCTTCGGCGTGTTCAGGCTGTGAAGGATGCGCAATAGCACCGGTAGCCACCGGCTCATCGTGGTATGCAGGTTGCGCTCCTATTCGAATCAGGGCATTTTTGCAGGCAGTTTGACCACACCCTTTCCTCCCCGATGATCATGCCCGTTTACGGTGTAATAGTTGGTTACTGCCATCGAACAGCTCAACTTGCGGGCAAAATATGCTTTTGTCAGCTTCGCCTACGTCGTGCCTCCAAGCGCTTGTCGCGTAGGGCCCGCTGGTAGGTCTTTAAAGCGACAGGATATTCGATGAGTACAACTCCTTTGATCGGAAATCCACAATGTCTCTTGACCCTTTTCAGCGCTTTCATAATGTCGATTGCATGCACGCACAAGGAGCTGGGCCCCTCCCCGGACTTCGGTCCAGCCGCTGGATCGTAGATTGGGTCGAAGGTTATGCTTCGGATCCCATCGAGAGCACCGTACAGGCAATCCTGCTGCAGCAGGTGCGAAGCCCACGGGATGACAGCGACAGCGGTCCAGTCATCCTTGGGTGGTGACGGCCGATTCTGCTGCTGCCCAATGGAAGCCGGCCGACTCAGGTGCGTAGCTCCTAAACAGCATTTCTTAGGAGTCGAGAGAACTAAAAACGCAACGGCAAATGCTAACATAGACCTTATCACTTCCAAGTGGGCACCGGGTCAGGCACGCTAGTTACGGGCATCGTCGGTGGAGATCACCAGTCTCATAATCTATCCGGCCCCAGATTATGCCAATATCTTTGCATGTGCCCTGTGAAGCTGTCCCAAAAATCGTCTTGTCAATAGTCAGGAGCGCTTAATATATTTTAACCCAGCCCAAATAACTATTGTTGCGACACAAGACCGCGTGTTTGATTTTCCCAATTCGTTCGTGTATTGAATTGTAGTGTTGAAGGTCACGTTCCATGGCCGCACCGCCAAGCGGAGGCCAAAGGCCGGAACAGTGAACACTTTAAGTTAAGAATCCTGTCGCTTAATTGGGGCATAACGTAGAGGTTTCCAAAAAGGTGACTGCACTTCCCATGACATCTCAAATCTCCTGATGGGATATCCTCTATCCTCCAGGGCTCTTTTGAATGCACGAACCTTGTACACCGGAACGAGTACTTCCTCATTATCCTCGATTCGGCACATACGAAAAGGAATGTGGTGCCGATGCATTAGGGCCCGGAACTCGAGCAGGTCGCGCCGGACCGGATTTGGCAAACGCCCCACCGCGTAAAGATTTTGAGCGCAACATCCGAGAGAGGCGGTCGCAAACAGAAATGTGACTATTATCCTCATGTACTAAATTGGGTTGCTTCTTAAGGTCTCCTGCTAGCTAATACGTGTAAAACTGCATTTACAGAACCCGAGTGGCCTTTTCCAAAGCTTTGGAAAACCGTAATCATCTAAACAGTTGGTCACTAAAACGCGACCGTGGCCCGATTCTACCGCTTGCACGCATCTTGTCTCCTACATCCTTTATTTAAATCGTTGCGTCTTTATTTTCGGATTCGCCACTTTAGTGGCCCGGGAGGAAATTTGAACCGAAGCAAGGACCCGGCAACCAGGGCTGCATTATTGGCCTTTCTTGGTGCTTATTTTTTGTAATCTTCGCGATTACTGCGCTTGTCACGTTTTGCCTTTGGAGAATCTTTACCAAAGCCGGATTTAGCGGATGGATGGCGTTCCTAAAGGCGTAGGCCCAAAGGGCCGAGAAGACTTAGCGAAGGCTGAAGGCAGGCTGAAGGCAGGCTGAAGGCCTGGTAGCTCGCAGTTCCCCCAATCCGGTAGGGCTGAAGGTCCGAGACGCCTGCCCCTTATAGGAATGAACGTGGGGAGACTTGTTCCAGGCCTCTGAGGTACCGGAGGTCTCAGTGCCGAGGCAATCTCGGGTGTCGCCCCGTTGGGGCTGTCGGAATAATTTGTTTTTAGTTACCAGGCCTTCGGCCTTCGCTAAGGCTTCTCGACCCCTCGGGCCTGCATCCCAGAACCCTGATTTTGGATTCAAGTTTTGAAAAACTGGATGACATTCTCCTCCCGGTGGATTTTGTCCTACTAGAGAACGACCGCCATCTAATCCGTCCGAATGATCTCCAAGCTGGTGCTGCCTGCAGTAACGCCATCGATAAATATATCGAACCGATGCTTGCCTGCCTCGTAAAACTGCACCATGTCAAAGCGGAAGGCCGTAATCACGGAAATCTCGTTTTCGGGCGACACGTTCGGCAGGTCCACGGTAAGGCTTCCCTTCGCTAATTCGCGTCCATCTTGGTCGACCAAGCTAACCCGGCAATCCTTCACGCCAGACGTATCACTAACTTCGCTTTCGAACCTAAGAGCAAGGTAAAAACTCACCAAAGTGCGCGGAAAGCTAGGAAAACCGGCCCTAGAAAACACCCCTACCAAAGATGAATTGCCGGTTTGTACATCGCGGATGTAATAGTCACAGAGAATTGCCCAAGTAACACGCATATGTGGAGTATGCAGTGTAGAATGCAAACGGAGAGTACGCTGGCCCACGACAACTTTTAGGCGATGGGCGAGCGCAAATAAAGGGGAAAGCGCGCGCGTCAGCCTGCTTTTGCCTTCTTTCCTACCATTATCTTCCTGGGAGAGGAATTCATGGCCAGAAAGGCAATTAATAGCGATAGTCCCGCCGAGCAGACTTATACTGCCGAGCAACTGCGTCCCCTTTTGGACGCCCTTAAAGCAGCGCGTGAAGGCGATTTCACGGTCAGGCTTCCCGTTGAAAAGGGCGGCGTTTTAAGCCAGATCTGTAAGACCTTTAACGAGGTTAACGGCATCAACGAAAGCATGGCGGAAGAAGTTGTCCGCGTGGGCCGCATCGTGGGCCGCGAAGGCCGCATGACGGAAAGGGCAACTCTAAAGGGCGCCAAAGGCTCGTGGACAACCAGCGTGGACGGAATCAACGGGCTCATCGAAGACCTTGCGCGGCCCACCACTGAGGTGGCTCGTGTTATCACCGCTGTCGCCCAAGGCGACCTCTCGCAGAAGATGGCTCTGGAAATACAGGGCACGCCGGTTAAAGGAGAGTTCCTCCGCATCGGCCAAACGGTAAACACCATGGTCGATCAGCTTGGGTCGTTCGCCGCTGAAGTTACCCGTGTGGCTCGCGAAGTGGGCACGGAAGGAATTTTGGGCGGCCAAGCCCAAGTGCCCGGCGTTTCTGGAACCTGGAAAGACCTAACGGACAATGTAAACCACCTTGCCGGGAACCTTACGAACCAGGTGCGAAACATCGCCCTCGTTACCACCGCCGTTGCAAACGGCGACCTCTCTCAGAAGATCACCGTCGATGCCCGCGGTGAAGTTTTGGAGCTTAAGAACACCATCAACGTCATGGTGGATCAGCTTAACTCGTTCGCTGCTGAAGTTACCCGTGTCGCCCGCGAAGTAGGTACAGAAGGAAAACTGGGCGGCCAAGCCAAGGTGCCCGGTGTCTCCGGAACGTGGAAAGACCTTACCGACTCGGTCAACAGCCTCGCCGGAAATCTTACCAACCAAGTGCGAAACATCGCCCTCGTTACGACCGCCGTGGCAAACGGCGACCTCTCTCAGAAAATCACCGTCGACGCTAAAGGCGAAATCCTAGAACTCAAAAACACCATTAACGTCATGGTGGACCAACTCAACTCATTCGCCGACGAAGTTACTCGTGTGGCCCGCGAAGTGGGAACGGAAGGAAAACTGGGTGGCCAAGCCCAAGTGCAAGGTGTTTCCGGAACCTGGAAAGACCTTACCGACTCCGTAAACTTCATGGCTTCGAACCTAACCACCCAGGTGCGCGGCATTGCCCGAGTTGTCACCGCCGTCGCTATGGGCGACTTGACCCAAAAGCTCGTTGTGGAGGCGAAAGGCGAAGTCGCTGCTCTTGCCGACACGATCAACAGCATGACGGAAACGCTCGGCATCTTTGCCGAGCAAGTTACCACCGTGGCCCGCGAGGTAGGTACGGAAGGAAAATTGGGAGGCCAAGCGGATGTGCCTGGCGTTTCGGGAACCTGGAAGGACCTCACCGATAACGTAAACGGCCTTGCCGGCAACCTAACCGTCCAGCTACGAGACGTTTCCAAGGTCGCAACCGCCATCGCCAGCGGCGACCTTACCCAGAAGATCACGGTAGACGTTAAAGGGGAGATCCTCCAAATCAAAGACGTTATCAACGTGATGGTCGATCAGCTGAACTCGTTCGCTGCTGAAGTTACCCGTGTGGCCCGCGAAGTGGGTACGGAGGGAATTCTGGGTGGCCAAGCCGAAGTTCCCGGCGTCTCCGGAACCTGGAAAGACCTTACCGATAACGTAAACGGGCTTGCCCGAAACCTGACCGACCAGGTGCGAAACATCGCCCTCGTTACCACCGCCGTTGCAAATGGCGACCTGTCGCAGAAGATCACGGTTGAAGCGAAGGGCGAGGTGTTAGAGCTGAAAGACACCATCAACGTCATGGTCGATCAGCTTTCATCGTTCGCCGACGAAGTTACCCGTGTGGCCCGCGAAGTGGGAACGGAAGGAAAACTGGGAGGTCAGGCCGAAGTGCGCGGTGTCTCGGGGACCTGGAAGGACCTTACCGACAACGTAAACTTCATGGCCCGCAACCTTACGGACCAGGTTCGAAACATTGCCCTTGTTACCACCGCCGTTGCAAATGGCGACCTTTCACAAAAGATCACGGTAGACGTTAAAGGCGAGATTTGGGAGCTCAAGAACACCATCAACGTCATGGTGGACCAGCTCAACTCATTTGCCGCTGAAGTTACCCGTGTGGCCCGCGAAGTAGGTACAGAAGGAAAACTGGGAGGCCAGGCCGAGGTGCCCGGTGTATCAGGAACCTGGAAGGACCTCACCGATAACGTTAACTTCATGGCCTCGAACCTCACCACTCAGGTGCGAGGCATCGTTAAGGTTGTTACCGCCGTTGCAAACGGCGACCTTTCGCAGAAGCTGAAGGTGGATGCGAAAGGCGAAATCGCCGCGCTTGCCGACACGATCAATAGCATGACTGACACTCTTTCGATCTTTGCGGAACAGGTAACCACCGTGGCCCGCGAAGTAGGAACGGAAGGAATTCTGGGCGGACAGGCCAAGGTACCAAACGTTGCCGGAACTTGGAAGGACCTCACGGACAACGTTAACTTCATGGCTTCCAACCTCACCACCCAGGTGCGAGGCATCGCCAAGGTCGTTACCGCCGTTGCAAATGGCGACCTCAAACAAAGGCTGGTTCTGGAAGCAAAGGGCGAAGTCGCCGCGCTCGCGGAAACGATCAATAACATGACGGAAACGCTGAGCATCTTCGCCGAACAGGTAACCACCGTGGCCCGCGAAGTAGGCACGGAAGGAAAACTCGGTGGCCAGGCAAAGGTGCCAAACGTTGCCGGCACGTGGAAGGATCTCACCGACAACGTTAACTTCATGGCGAACTCGCTTACGGTTCAGGTGCGAGCCATCTCTGACGTTGCTACTGCTGTGGCCCAGGGTGACCTCACCCGGTCCATTACGGTTGAAGCGCAGGGAGAGGTGTCGGAACTTAAGAACAACATCAACCAGATGATTGCCAACCTTAAGAGCACGACCCAGCAAAACATGGAGCAGGACTGGCTAAAAACCAACCTAGCCCGTTTCGGCGGCATGATGCAGGGTCAAAAGAACCTGGAATCGGTCGCCCGGCTTATAATGTCGGAGCTAACGCCCCTGGTTGGCGGCAACCACGGCGTGTTCTATATCAACGATGTGGTGGCCAACGAGACTGTTCTTCGGCTGATGAGCAGTTATGCCTATGCCGAACGAAAGAACGTAAGCAATCGATTCCGGCCGGGCGAAGGATTGGTGGGCCAGTGCGCGCTTGAAAAGAAGCGAATCCTACTAACCAATGTTCCGGACGACTATATCCAGATCTCCTCGGGATTGGGTTCAGCCCCGCCGCTCAACATCATCGTTTTGCCGGTCCTGTTCGAAGGCGAAATCATGGCCGTCATCGAGCTTGCCTCGTTCGAAACGTTTAGTCAAATCCACAAGACGTTCCTTGACCAGCTTATGGAAAGCGTCGGCGTCGTTCTCAACATGATCACGGCGAACATGAGAACGGAAGAGCTTCTCGCTCAATCTCAGTCGCTCACCCAAGAACTGCAGTCGCAATCGCAAGAACTGCAGAATCAGCAGGGCCAACTCAAGCAGACCAATACCGAGTTGGAAACTCAGGCGAAAGAACTGGAAGAAAAAGCCAGACTTTTGGCCGAGCAGAACAACAAGGTCGAACAGAAGAACAAGGAAGTGGAGCTAGCCAGGGCGACTCTTGCCGAGCGCGCCGAACAGCTCGCCCTCAGTTCCAAGTACAAGTCAGAGTTCCTGGCCAACATGTCGCACGAACTGCGCACGCCGCTAAACAGCATGCTCATTCTGGCGAAGCTGATGGCGGACAACCTAGAAGGAAACCTGACTGCCAAGCAGACGGAGTTCGCGACGACGATCTTCCAATCCGGAGGCGATCTGCTTAACCTCATCAACGAGATCCTTGATCTATCCAAGGTTGAGGCCGGCAAGATGGAGATCGAGGTCACCCAGGTCCCCCTCACGGACATCGAAGAATACGTCGACCGGACGTTCCGTCACGTGGCCCAGCAAAAGGGTCTCGACTTCTCAGTCTCGATATCGGAAGGCATTCCGACCACCATCGCGACCGACAACCAGCGCCTCCAACAGGTGCTGCGAAACCTACTCAGTAATGCCTTCAAGTTCACGGAACAGGGCGCCGTTAAGCTCAACATCTCTGCCGCACAGCAAGATGTGATTCTCGACAATGGCACCGTTTCTCCGCACGAAAAGACCATCGCGTTCCAGGTTATTGATACTGGAATAGGAATCGCTTCAGAGAAGCAGCGGCTCATTTTCGAGCCCTTCCAGCAAGCGGATGGCACGACCAGCCGCAAGTACGGTGGAACCGGCCTTGGCCTTTCCATTAGTCGAGAGATAACGCTGCTCTTAGGTGGGCGTGTTTCGCTTGAGAGCGAGCCAGGCAAAGGAAGCACGTTTACCCTGTATCTGCCAGTGGAATTCTTGGGTGGTGATGCCGATGCGGTGGTAACACCGAACACCCGCCAAGGCGAGTTTCAGATCAAGGAGCTTCCGGAGCTTGTTAATGAGATTTCCTCGGTTAGCCCCATCGCCCTGCCTCCTTCAACTAGGGCCAGTACGGTTAAGGATGATCGCCATGATATCGCGTCGACCGACAAAGTCGTGTTGATCGTGGAAGACGATCCTGGCTTCTCCGCGATCTTGCTCGATGTAGCAAGAAAGGCGGGATTCAAGGGAATCGTCGTGTTCGACGGCGAAACCGCCCTCGAACTTGCCCGGGCTTATCATCCTGACGCCATCACGCTTGATCTCAAACTGGACGGCATGGACGGCTGGTCGGTGCTGGATAGGCTAAAACGAGACCCCGATACCCGGCATATTCCGGTTCAAGTGATCAGCGTTCTTGATCGGGAGCGCGGCACAACACTCGGGGCGGTTTCGTACCTAGAGAAGCCGGTCACGGCAGAAGCCCTGCACGGCGCATTTACCCACCTTAGTGAGTTCAGCGACCGCGATGTTCGCGAACTTCTGGTCGTAGAGGACGACGACAATCAGCGAAGCAGCATCTGCGAGCTGGTTGCCGGCACCGACGTTCAAGTAACGGCTGTTGCTACCGCCGAAGAAGCGTTGGCAGCGCTAAAGAAGAAGACATTTGACTGCTTGGTTCTCGATCTGGCGCTGCCAGCGATGAGCGGTCTCGACCTTCTCAAGCGAATCAAGCGTCAGCAACGGTTCCGTGACTTGCCTGTGATCATTTACACGGGTCGTGACCTTTCGAAACAAGAAGAGCTTCAGTTGAAGAAATACGCCGCCAGCATTATCACAAAGGATGCTAACTCGGCGGATCGGCTTCTTGATGAAACGAGCTTGTTCCTTCACCGCTTGAGCAGCACAGAGCAAACAAATGGCAAAACCAGCATTAGCTCTGCCAACGGAGAGCGGCGTAAAAATGACCAGCAAAGCGCCTTTTATCTGGCTCCAAATGAGTCCGAAACGCTTACCGGGCGAAAAGTTTTGATAATCGATGACGATATAAGAAACATTTTCGCTCTGACTGGCGCACTTGAGAGTAAGGGCGTGCAAGTGGTGTTTGCCGAAAGTGGGCAGGATGGCATCAAGAAGCTGGGAGAATCCTACGGGATCGACCTTGTTTTGATGGACATCATGATGCCGGACATGGACGGTTACGAGACGACGCGGGCGATTCGCCAGAACCCGCGCTATAAATCGTTGCCGATTGTTGCCTTAACAGCAAAAGCAATGGAGGGAGATCGAGAGAAGTGCATTGAAGCAGGGGCCAGCGATTACATCACTAAGCCCGTCGATATTGAAAAGCTCTTTTCGATGATGAGATCATGGCTATCGCAGAAAACCTTAGCGTAGCGTCAGCCCCTAGCACTGACGAAGTGAGGGCGAAGATTTTACTGGTCGACGACCGTCCAGAAAACCTCTACGCCCTCGAAGCCATACTGGAGCCCCTGAACCAAGAGCTTATCCAGGCCGGATCCGGCAACGAAGCGCTGAAGCAGATATTGCTAAACGACTTCGCCGTGATCCTCATGGACGTGATGATGCCCGGGCTCAGCGGCGTCGAAACGGCGCGCTTTGTGAAAGAGCGCGATCGCTCGCGCCACGTGCCCATCATCTTCATTACCGCTCTTGATGAAGATATCGAAAGCATTCTGGAGGGCTATTCCGTTGGGGCCGTCGACTATATTCGGAAGCCCTTTAACGCGGCCATTTTGCGATCCAAGGTAAGCGTGTTTGTGGAGTTGTTCCGAAAGGAACAGCAGCTTAAGCAACAGGCACTACTCATCCAGGAAGCCCTGATCCGCGAGGCCGAGCGGCAACGCGTCCAACAAAAGCAGGAATTTGAGCAGAAACACCTATTGGAGCTAAACGAGCAGTTGGAAAACCGCGTGGTGGAACGCACCACCGAGTTGGTTGAGGCCAACCGGGAAATGGAATCTTTCTGTTATTCTGTGGCCCACGACCTGCGGGCGCCGGTACGCAACATCATCGCCACCAGCAAAATAATGCAGGAAGATATGGGCGAGAAACTGGGCCCGGAGGGTGTGGAACAACTTCAATGCCAGGCTAAATCGGCCCGAACGATGGCGACCCTTATCGACGACCTGCTTCGGCTTTACCGCCTAAATCAAAAAGAACTGGTTCGCGAGAAGTTGCACCTTTCGAAGTTGGCCAAGAAAACGGCGGCCGACTGCATGAAGCACTATCCGGATTCCACCTGGGCACTGGAAATCGAAGATGGCCTTTATGCTTCCGCCGATAAGGGCCTTATCGAGGCTTTGCTATATAACCTGTTCGACAACGCTTTCAAGTATTCACCGTCAGGCGGTGTTGTGCAGTTCTGCAAGAACGCCGAGAAAGGCTTCTGTTTAAAAGATGAGGGCATAGGGTTTGAAATGGCCTTCCATTCGAAACTATTTAAACCCTTTGAAAGGCTGGTTGGAAACGACTACCCGGGCACGGGTATCGGCTTGGCTATCGTTCACAAAATTGTGACAAGGCACGGCGGCCAGGTGTGGGCCGAGGGTGAGCCGGGTAAGGGTTCGTCGTTCTATTTCACTCTCTAGGATTCAAGATGTCTCCGGTGCCCCCTATATGCGAGAGCGCAGTCGCCTAGTTCCGGCCAGATGGCTGTTACGGCAGCACAAGACTGCGTTCCTCGCGAAGGGGGAACCAGCGAAGCTGGAGGGTTGGCAATCGTGCCCGTCGCGACTAGCGACACAACAAAAATTCAACCATTTCGCTGGGGTCACAGCTTCCCCTTTCCGTTCTTTTAGCAGTTTCTCAGGCTTCCCATAGGTCAACAATCACCGGCCAGTGGTCGCTGGCGAGTTCTTGGCCATAAACGCTGACGCTACTTGCTTCCTCGATTTTGTACCCGAAGACGTAGTCGATCCTCTCGAACACGGCAGGGTTCATAAAGCCATTAAAAGTGTCGCCTGTGCCTTCGGCAAGGTCGTTTAGGCCTTCCAAGAGCAAATACTGAATCGGCTCGCTTGCAGGATTAGCATTGAAATCTCCGCAGAGAAGAGCTGGCACTTCGCGGGACCTTAAATGCTTCAGGATTACCTTGACGCCCTCAAGTCTGGCCTCGGAGGATTTGTGGTCAAGATGGCAGTTGTAGATACGGAGTCCCGCCAGTTCGACCCATGTGCAAATCCGCGTACACGCAGAATCCCACGAACGGCTACCGGGAACCTCGGGCGTGGTGGAAAGCCAAAACGTGCCGCATTCTATAAGGCCTTCAGATAAAACTCCATTCAGGTCCCCGTTTGGCATTAAGTTAACACTTCGTGTGTCGCAATACTCATCGCCCCTCTCGGTCGGAGGGGCCGGTGAGTCCGCGAACCGGGGGAGGTCCCGCGGAAATTGCTTTGGAAAAACGAATTTACTGCTTGAGTTATTGAGGATATCCCCTCCGCTTCGCACCAGATGGGGGGCACAGAAGATGGGCACGAACTCGCCTTCATCCTTGCCGTCATCACGGCCAACACCAAACCAACTATGCTTAGGCAAGGACCCTGCTATTGCATCGACTTGGTCGCGAAAGGCCTCTTGAACACAAAGGATGTCCGGCTGAAGTTTTTGGATCAAAGCGCAAACGCGCTCAGCCCGAAACTGCCAAGAAAGCTCCCCATCTAGGGACTTGCTGTTTCGGATATTAAAAGTCACGACTCTCACTTAGACTTGGACGAAGTATGAGTGAAATGCGCTTGCTTTTCGGTTTGGCTAAGTGATGTTAGTTGAAAGTGCTTTTAGACAGCGGCGGCATCGCGAAGCTCTGGAGTGCGCGGAGCTTGGAGACTGTTGCATTGGCTTCATTTGAACTCGTCAGTTCGTCTTTTCGATATGGCTGGGACAAACGCACGAAATGTGCCGGTTTTTCGTTCATCTGCAGGCTGGGCCTCAGATCAAGGCACGCTGCTTTTGAGT
>DASXZH010000083.1:0-78387 GCA_036502005.1 Fimbriimonadaceae bacterium | reverse complement strand
CTTGGCCTACTCAACGGATGGCGGCTCAACGTGGACCGACTACGGCATGAGCATGAATGGCAGTACGGTTTTGCATAGCGATCAGCATCAGCTCGCTGTAAGTGCGACGAACGCCAACGAGGTTTTGGCAGGCTGCGATGGCGGTCTGTTCCAACTCAACTTCGCTTGGAGTGGTTCTACACCAACTGTTACCCAGAAATCTTTAAACCCCGGCCTTGGCATTACCCAACTTTACGGCATCGCTCCACACCCCACTAATGCCAACGATCTCCTTAGCGGCGCACAGGATAACGCTGCTCCAAGCGCGCTAGGGAGTCTTAGCACATGGGCGAACCCTGGCGCGGGTGATGGCGGTTTTTGTGGATGGGATATACCATACAGCTACTTCTTTACCACCTTCGACGAAGGAGGTGTCTTGACCTATGATCTTAACGGAAATCCTTTGGGGAACCCGTCGAATGGCTTCAGCAACGATCCCAATGTTGCCTTTATAGCCCCCACCGTATTGAGTGAGAGCGGCAAATTTCTGTTCTTCGCAACAAACGTCTTGCAGACCATTGACGGCACGAACCCAGAAGCAAACACCTTCAGATCAGGCAACACGGCTCTTAGCAACAATTACTATGTAAATGCCATCGCGACAGCGCCTTCCAATGATGCCGTTATCTATACAGGTTCTGCGGACGGCGAAATTTGGTATTCGTCTACAACCGGAAACGCATTTACTGAAATTGATAAATCGAATCTACCGGGCTCGAACTATTCAGTAGGGGCGATATCTGTTAGCCCTGCGAACCCGAACGATATTCTTGTGGGCTATCAGAACACTGGCATCATTCATCTTTGGCGCTGTTCAGCCACGAATGGGGCCGCAACTTGGGTTAGCGTCAGTGGAACCGGGACCTCCGGTCTTCCCGATATTCCCATTAACGCGATCGCTAGAGACTATTCCAATCCAACGACGACTTGGTACGTGGGAACCGACAACGGCGTCTTCATGACGACCAACTCCGGAAGCTCGTGGGCCAACGTGGACGACAATCTACCGGCTGTGCAGGTTTTCGACCTGAAAACGGTTGGCACCAACCTATTTGTAGGCACCTTTGGCCGGGGCGTTTGGGAGATCCCGTTGAACGTTACTAGCGATGGCGTCAGCGGCCTTAGCGTTGCCGCCACTTTCGCGTCTCCCAACACACTGCCAGTGGGAACGATCACGCTCTCAGCAGCGGCGCCTACGGGCGGTCAGGCCTATACTCTGAAGAGTTCAAGTACAGCCGTTGCCCAAGTACCCGCTTCGGGGACAGTTGCGGCAGGGGCCACATCGGGAACGTTTAGCGTGACTAATGGCTACGTTTCGACTGCCACGACGATCACACTAACCGCGACCGTAGGCACGACTAGCAAGACCCTCTCTTACAAAGTCTCGCCACCAATCCCCGAATACATCTATGCTACAGCAACCAGCCTGAATGGAGGGGCAAGCGACCTGTGTGGTCTGCAACTGAATGGAGACGTTCCTTCTTCAGGCGCGACTGCGGCTCTAAAGTCTTCGAACACGGCGATAGCGACGGTGCCTGCAACAATGGCATTCCCAGGCAGTGCTCGAAGGGCTAACTTCACGATAACCACAAAGGCGGTAGCTACCACCTCCACGGTTACGATAACGGCGACTTACGATGGCGGCTCAACCTCAGTTACGATAACTGTAAAGTCATCTGTGAGCTTTACGGCGTTGAGCGTTCCCTATGCGTTCTCGTCTCCCGCGACGACGCCGGTTGGAACGGTGACACTTTCGACGGCCGCTCCTTCGGGTGGCCAAACCTATACTGTCACGAGTTCAAACACAAATGTGGCTCAGATTCCTACCCCTGCCGCAATCGCAGCGGGTAAGACCACGGGAACGTTTGAAGTGATCAACCAATATGTATCGACCCCCACGACGATCACCTTAACGGCGACGGTGGACGGCAACGGCAAGGCTGTTTCGTATACGGTTAGCCCGCCAGTGCCGGCCTACATCTACGCAACCGTGACCTCTATTGTCGGGGGTCAAGCCATTCTTTGCGGAATGCAGTTGACGGCGAACGCGCCAACAGGCGGAGCGGTTATTTCGTTGAAGTCCTCGAATTTGGCAGTAGCGACGGTGCCTGCAACGATGACGATTGGCGCTGGTGCCCGGCGCGCTAACTTCGACATCACGACGAAGGCGGTAACCAAAGCGACTGCTGTTACGATTACGGCAACCTATGATGGTGGCTCTACGACGGTGACGATTACGGTCAATCCGTAGGGAATGCGTTATGCGTTATGCGTTGTGCGTTGGGACCAGTTTTTAACGCATAACGCAGAACGCACAACGCTTCATTCGAATTTAACTTCCCTCAACCTTTTTGAGGTCTCTTCCGGAAGCGTATCGTTAATAAACGCGCCCGCCCCCGCCTCGCTGCCAGCAAGATATTTCAGCTTTTTCTCCGTTCGATAAGGCGGATAAAACTCAATGTGGAAGCGGCTGTAGTCGTATCCCGCCAACGTTGGCCGTTGATGCATGGCCATGATGTATGGCATCGAAAAACCGAAGAGCCCATCATAACGTTTAGTCGTGTTTTGTAGGATTTGGGCGAGCGAATCGAGATGCGCCGGGTCCATTTCTGCAAACGAACCAATGTGGTCGAAAGGCACGATGTGTACCTCGTATGGGTAACGGGCGAAGAAGGGAACAAGCGCTACGAAGTGATCGTTCCGGTAAACCTCCCGTTCACCGATGCCATCTGTGATCCCCTCATCCTTGAGCCAGTCGTCGAACAGGTTTCGGCCGGTCTTCTCGAAGTGAGCCTTTTCGCTGGCAAGCTCCGTTTTCAAAACTGTAGGAATAAAGGGGTAAGCGTAAATCTGACCATGAGGATGGGACAAGGTAACGCCGATCTCCTTGCCCTTGTTCTCGAACATGAAAACGTATTCAATGCCCTCTCTCTGCCCTAGGTCTTCAAACCGGTCCTTCCAAACGCGGGTCAGCTTTCTTATTTGGTTTAGCGGAAGGTCGGCAAACGTGGCGTGATGGTCTTCGGTGTAGCAAACCACCTCGCATACGCCGTAGCACGGCTCCACCGGCATCGTTGGCGTGCCCTCGACGGCAGGCGCTGGTGGATTTGGCCTTAGGGAGGGGAATTTGTTTTCGAAGACGACGATATCGTAGTTGGAAAAAGGGATTTCGGTCGGGAACGCGCCAGGCTTAGTCGGATCTAGGGGGCAGTAGTTGTCCGGAGGAAGAAAGGTTCGGTCCTGTCTTTGGGTCGCGGTGATAACCCAGGTGTCTAAAAATGGATGGCGGCGCAGTTCGGACATTGTTTCGCTCTTTGTTTGTACCTTTTATACGCCCGCGCGCTCCGCGGATGATAGGTGATAGGTGTGGGGTCATGCCCTTTGTGCCCTTTTAAGCGGAGTGAGTCCGCGAACCAGGCTAGCGAGCCTCGACAAAAGCGTGTTCTGCTAACTGAATGGGCATGTGAGCTGCGAGTAGGGGCATCGGACCCTTGGAACGGGCTGGCAGATGAGAAACATAGAAACCTTCTTCCCCTTATCACCTTTCACTTTTCACCTATCACCTGGTCCCTGTTGGGTACCATTAATTCTTCTGCGGGCGTAGCTTAGTGGTAAAGCTCCAGCCTTCCAAGCTGGCCATGCGAGTTCGATTCTCGCCGCCCGCTCCAGAAAAAATGAGCGGGCGTGGCCCAATGGTAGGGCAGGACCTTCCCAAGGTCAAGGCTGCGAGTTCGAGTCTCGTCGCCCGCTCCAGATCTAAACCATAATAGAGCAATGAAAAAATGGATTTGGCTCCTCACGGCCCTTTCGTGTGCCTTGGCCGCCAGCACCGCGTCAGCTCAAGCGCCTTCGGGATCCACTCCTTTTCAGAAGCTCTTAACTGTAGGTGCAAGTGGCATAGCGGACTATAAGAACACTGGGACGACGGTTCTAACCCTCACGCAGGTAGCTTATGTACAAGGATCGCTTAGTGGAGGCTCTTATACACCCTCATCGTTCATCTATATCCTAAGTGAAACCAATGGCCTAAGAACAGGAGATGCTGTCCTGTTTGCTGACCCTAGCGGAGTCGTCAATTCCGATTCAACTGCGCCTTTCAAGTTCGTCCTTCAACCGGGAGATGACATCGAATTAAGTCCAATCGGAGGTTCGAATTATGTAGCCCAGGCGACCTTGGAGGGATATACAACTCCCAAAACTACATCGGTGGACTGGATGGGGGATATTGAGTTAATGGCAGGCAGCACAACAACCACAGTTGCTGGCTCATATACTAATACTTCTGCCCACAGCCAGCTAATCACAGATGTATGTTTTGTGAACCTCACCAACAGCACCGAAGCCGTGCCTTTCACTTATGTTCGATGCTACACCCAGTCGCCGGTATCAGGAAGCCCAGGAACCTTCACGACTACAGGTTCCTTTGCGGAGCCTGCCATAGCAACTTATAGCATCGGAACCGCATTTCGGGCTCAAAAGCAGAACTTCATTCTCGCGCCAGGGCAGAGGCTTCTGCTAACCGCAATACGGCAAGGATCAAATGGGGCGCTCTCAGTTCGTCTTACTTTGAGCGGCACCATCTTTTAACTCATTTGTGATTAACCGCAGCCGCATCCGTGATCAAGCTTGAGGTGAGAATCTTGCCGTGCACGAACGCGCTCAAGGCAACCGTTCCTGCCTTGTCCACGTGAAGCAGTCCGCCTTGGTCGATCCAGCCCGCGCCGTTGGCGGCCCATAGAATCTCGGAGTCCGGCACGATCGTGCCATCGGACTTAACAACCCTCATAAAAACCTTGTCGCCGTTTTTTAACGCGCTAGGCGTTTTGATGATCATGTCGGCGTCATCCTTGCCAGGAAGAGGCCCGAAGAAAAGAACCGCGTTGGCCACTTCGCGTTCCACGTTATCGCTCGGACGATTTACGGTCACGCCCAGAATGTTCAAGGTCGTGCTTCCGCCGCCGTCCAGGTTCATGGCTTCTTGGCAGCCCAAACGAGCCATGATATCGGCCATCTCATCCAAAGTGGCGCCCGCGCTTTCCGATTGTCGCCCATCGACGGCGACCAGCCACAGCCCGCCGTGCCCATCGATCCCGATCGCCGACCGAGGGTGTCGCTTCAGAGAGAAATCCTTGTCAAAACCCTCTGCGCTCCAGTCCACGATCTTTTGCCCGTGATTGAGTAGAACCGGGCCGCCCCCAACAGTATTGGAGAATTTCTTCCAATCCAAGCCGGTAGTTTTGGTTTGAATCGTGAGCCGCTGCCCCGGCTTTAAGCCATCCACAATCGAAGTTTTTGTTCCGGTTGCCATAAGGGCCGCGTTGCCTTTTTGGATCGGCATCAGAGCGGTGTTATCATAGATGCCCTCAACTTCAACCTCCGCGTCTCCATCCGGCTTTAAAGGGCCGCCAAGCATGTGAACGATGGCGCAGGCACCCGTGCCCGGTTTAGTTAGCGCGTAACCGCCCGTATCGGTGTCCAGGCAAAGCCAGTTCGGCTTCGCCTCGTCGTTAATGCTATCCAGGGTAAAAACGCTGCCATCGGCCATTTTCAAGTCGGCAGCAAGCGTCACGCTTCCCAGAACAGCGATTCCATCGGGACCCCAGCCGAACTGCGGCCGGTTTGGATAGGGTGTGCTGATAAGCTCGCCGTTGTGAATCATAAGTCCATAGGGGCGGCCCGTGTAAGGGAAAAAGGAAGCGTTGATTCCGGCTATAGCGCCCGTCTTCTTCACCAAATCAGAGATCGTGGCACGCCCCTTGGTTTTGTCGTCGTTGTAAACCTTTAATTGGCCAAGCTCGGGCTCAAAATGAACCGCATTTGAGTGCAAATCGAAGTGAAGGGCGTGGATCGTGCGTGGAAGAGCGGCCTCTACTTCCATGCGGTAAGTGAGGCCCGGCGCGAGATATTTTTCCCAGACCTGGGCTTGGGCGCAAGTTGCGCAGAGCGCGAGAAAGACAAGAGCTAATCGCTTTCGCATAGATCTTCCGTATAAGTGAGCATCCCCTCGTCCGCGTTGAGAACCGCCTTGATTCCCAAAGGCAGACTGAGCATATTTGGCATATGCCCGAAGGGATACCCGATTATGAACGGAATTCCAAGCGGCTGGATCCTTTCGATAACGATATCTTGCCATGGCCGAGGCCCGATGGTTTGGTCGGCTTTCTCGTCTGTCCGGGTCATTTCACCCATCACAATGCCGGCCGCGCTCTGCAAAATGCCCGAGTTGAGCATATGGGTGAGCATGGCGTCGACCCGGTGGGGCGCTTCGTCCACGTCCTCCAAAATCAAAATCTTGCCTGTTGCATCAAGGGCATCGGCTGTTGCCAGGCTGTCGGTAAGTAAGCACATGCAACCTCCCGTCACCACTCCTTCGGCGGTTCCTCCAACAATGGTCGTGCCCCCGGGAGCATCGGCCGGTACCACCATTTCGCCGCGCAAGACGCGGAGGAAGGATTGCAACACCCAGTGCTCGCGCGGTACGGAAAGAGTGATAGCCATGGGCGCGTGAACGGTGGGCAACCCCCTTCGATTCAGGGCCAAATGCAGGGTGGTGATATCGCTAAAACCAAGAAACATCTTTCCTGAAGATGCCATGGCGTCCAAATCCAGATAAGGAAACAGTCGCGCGCACCCATATCCACCGCGTGAGCAGAGAACGGCGGCAACCTCGGGATCGGCAAATGCACCTTGTAGATCTTGGGCCCGATCTTGATCGGAACCGGCCAGATAAGAGTCCCTTTCTAAGGCGTGTTCACCTAAGCGAACGCGATAGCCTTGCGCCAATAAGAGCTTTGTAACGTCGTCAACCTTGCTGACGTCCAAAGGCGAGGCCGGCGTGACGATCTCGACGAGGTCGCCCCGCTTAAGGGGTCGAGGTTTGCGGACAGACGTGTTCGAATTTGAAGCCATGAACCCTGGAAACGTGCTAAAAAGGGGAGTATTTTGGCTCCCCTGAAATGACGTAGGCTAGTTAGCCGGTGCAATAACGACGCGCCGCGTAGGCTCTTCGCCTTCGCTATACGTTGCAACTCCCTCATAATCTGAAAGAGCTTTATGCACAATTCTGCGCTCGAAAGCGGGAAGTGCATCCAGCACAGCCTCTTCGCCGCGTGCCTTTACTTCGTCGGCAATGCGCGTAGCAAGCTTGGTTAGGGCTTCCTCGCGGCGATGGCGATAGTTGTTGCCATCGAGAGTCGCGCGGATCCCGTTATTAAGCTGCTGGTTCGAAATAATGTTGAGAACATACTGAAGCGCGTTGAGCACTTCGCCATGTTTGCCAACGAGGAAAGCCACATCGCGGCCATCCAATTCGACGTTTACATAGCGGCCGCTGGTGCCCGTCACCTTGGCCGTAACTTCCAGGTTTCCAGCCTTTAGAATGCTTTCCAAAAGACCGTGGATGCGGTTCGCATCCTCCTCAGTGGCATCGGCATGAACTCGCTCTTCACGTCCGCCTTTCTCCTCCGTTTCCTCCGCTTCGGCAGGTGCAGCCTCTTCAGCAGCGGGAGCTTCAGCAACGGGCTCAGGTTTGGGTGCTTTCGGAGCTTTCGGCGCCTTTGCCGGCTTCGCTTCCTCTACCACCGGAGCCTCGACAGCAGCGGAGGCGGGAGCTGATTCCAACTCAGCTTTGATGCGGACTGTCGCTTTACCAAACAGCCCCTTGTGCTGTTCAAGAACGGTGACTTTCAGTTGGTCTGCGGGCGCGCCTAACTTTTTTGCGGCTGCATCGGTCGCCTCTTTTACCGATTTGCCAGTGGTTTCGATTGTTTGCATTTACTTCTTTTTTCTGGGTTTGTGGATTTTTGGAGTTCCGGTGCTCTTGGGTTTGCCGTTGAGGGTTCCGTTTGTGGCGGCTCCGTTCAACTTGCCTTCTTTGGATGGACCGGGGATGGTGCCAGCGATGGGGTAAACCCCTCCGTTTGGCGCGTTCACCTTTACGAGCGGCGGTAATGGTAAGCGGTAGGATCGTAAAGACTGAGCGGTAGCCAATATGTTCGTGAAGATCCAGTAAAGGATAAACGCGGATGGCACCGGCCAGAAGAACATCATGATACCGAAGAAACCGGAAACCGACACACCCATGATCCGCTGCTGTTTCATGTTGGTTGGATCGGTAACGGGCGTGAGTAACGCGGTGGTGACCATCGAGATCGCGTAGATGATGATCAGAACGTAGTCCTTTTCTCCGAGATTGCGGGCAAAAAATCCATGGCTCAAAGCGCTGGTGCTGGGATTGATCCAAAGGAACGTGCCTTTTTGGAACTCAAACCGGTAGTTCAGCATGGAGTCGTAGACAAGTAAGAACAGCGGCATCTGAATGAAGGCGGGGACGCACCCAGCCAACGGATTCATGCCGTACTCCTTGTAAAGAGCCATGGTTCGTTGAGAAATTTCTTGTTGGGCCGCCGTTTGGTTTGGCTTGTTCTTGTATTCGGCTTTGATCTCATTGACGAGCGGCGTAAGCTGCTGCATTTTTCGGGACCACATCATTTGCCGTTGTGAAACTGGGTAGATGACGCCTCGGACGAAGAACGCCATCAGCAGAGCGGTAAGCCAATAGCTTAACCCTGAATTGGCGCCGGTTAGGTGAACGACCCAGTCCACAAATTGGTAACCAGGGAAAAAGCCCCAAACTGGCGAGCTCTTGCCAAGTTCGGTTGATAAAGTGTTCAGGTCATTCGTCAGTTGGGCAGGCGTTGCTAGGCTGGCGGGATAGAGTTTGGTCGAGGCTACTGGTACAGGTTGTTGCCAAATGGGCTTGCTATCGTAACCCCGCTCAAGGGGCATAAGAATGCCTGCCGCAGAAACGACTCTCTGCATTTCGTGGCGCTCAGCAGCGGCCACGATAAGCGTATGCATCTCCACCATCTGCGCTTTGATCTTTAAATCTTGCTTATCGGCAACCGACATGCCCTTTATGGCGTCGATCTGGGTTTCGTAGGCGCCTTCCACACCCCTGATGCTGAAATCCATTCCGAGGTCATCAAGCAGGTGCATCTGGTCCAAATCTTCTTTGGCGCTTAACTGCGGGTGCGGCGAAATGAGGTCGGTAATGCTATCGCTTTTTAGCGTGCTTTCCTTTAGTGCCTTAACCGCATCGCTAATGGTGATGTGGTCCTTCGCAGCCGTGCTCCGAACGACCCCAGCTTGTTGCTGGATGGCGGTAACGATCTGGGCTTCGGTCCGGGGATCCTCTTGAGTGCTTTGTTTATTGCACATCAAGTTAACGCCAAGGAAGAGGGCGATCATCAACATAATGGTTGACATCATGTTTTGCTTAGGTGCTTGGGCAGGGGCTGCTTTACTCATGTGTTAGAAAGGTTAGGGAACGGGATCGTATCCGCCGGGGTGGCCCGGATGGCATCGCATAATTCGCTTTAGCCCAAGCCAACTTCCTTTAAGCAGACCATATTTTTGGATCGCTTCCAGGGTGTATCGAGAGCAGGTGGGCTGATAACGGCACCACGCTCCAGGAAGAACCGCGCGCCTGGTTACCATGTATGCCCTAATCAAAAAGACTCCGACCCGTTTGCCCATCTCAAGCTTAAATCCGTTAGCAAAGGCTTCGCGTCGGCTGAAAGCTCCGGTAAAGATGCCTTCGCCCCCGCAATTCCGATAACTACTACATAATCGAGGCGCGTTTCGATGCAGTCCGAGCACAATCTTAGGGCTTCTCGAAATCGCCTGCGCACTTTGTTCCTCGCCGGCTTTGTCCCAATCTTGCGACTCGTAGCAATACCGATTAGACCTTTGCCAGGTAATGCAGAAATGCGGCAAAAGCTTCCAGCGGCCCGTTTCCCGTCCCGATAAACTTCTTCGAACCGACTCTTAGAAGGTCCTCTGCTAATCGAATCTTTAGTGGGAAATGCGCGCTCGGCCACGTGCTCGTCTGCGCTTAAGTACATTGCGCCCGTTGGTGGAGCGCATCCTCACGCGAAATCCGTGCGTGGTCTGTTGGTGCCTCAAATTGGGCTGGTAAGTTCGTTTCATCAGCGGTCCTCAAAAAATCTGTCCGCTTAATATACCCGGAAGCGGGAGGGGGATGTTAGCCGGTAGTTAAAGGTTATGGGTTAAGCCCCTAGCCTCCGGCGGTCCAAGGGACCGAAGCAAGATAGCCCAGTCAAAGCGACTCCGGTCGCGCAGGGCTGGGTCGCGTCCGTCCAACCCCGTTCCGGAGGTCTGAAGGACCGTGACAAAATAAAACATGCCCCAATCACTGTCGAACAACATGCTTCACCTCGTCTTCTCTACCAAAAATCGGACTCCTTTCATAACTCCTGATCTCCAACGAAGGCTTTATGCATACACGGCCGGGATATTAAACAGCGAAAAATGCCCGGCAATTCAAATCGGAGGTGTCGCAGATCACATTCACATCTTAATGTGCCTTTCACGGACGGAGTGCGTGGCCGATATCGTAGAGGCGATCAAGACCGGTTCGAGTAAGTGGGCCAAGGGCCAGGGATCGCCAAATTTCGCTTGGCAGCACGGCTACGCGTCGTTATCTATTGGCCGGACCGAAAAAGAAATGATCGTCGGCTATATATTGAGGCAGGAGGAGCACCATCATCATCGCAGTTTTCAGGAGCAGTATAGGGCTCTGCTTGATGAGCACGAGGTTGATTACGATGAACGCTACATGTGGGATTAGGTTGTGCCGGTCCTTCAGACCTGTTTGGGTGGTGGGCCAGCCAACCCAGCCCTGCGCGACCGGAGTCGCTATGACTGGGCTATCTTGCTTCGGTCCCTTGGACCTTCGGAAACCCGACGCACAGTTTCACCCAACCGGATGAGAGTGCGTAGCGCGAAATAGACGGATGTGTAGTGAAGGTGCTACCAGGGCTCGTAAGGGCGAACTAAGCAAACGTTAGAGTCAGGCTCATATGGCAAAGGCTATATCTGCAAGCCGTTGCATCCCTGGAAAGCGTCTACCCTGCAACCCAAGCAAAGCTAGACCGAGCCCCTTTAACTGGCAGGCCCTCCGCACTCCCTCCCCAGGTCCAACGGACCGAAGCAAGATAGCCCAGTCATAGCGACTCCGGTCGCGCAAGGCTGGGTCGCGGCCGCCACAAATCCGGAGGTCTGAAGGACCGGCACAAATTACGCCGACGTCTTACGTCCCCTCGCCAACCTCGCGACCCCATAAACAATCGGACCGCTTGCCAACGCCCCAATCGTTATCATCGCCGCTTCAAAATCTCCTTTCAGCGTGATCACAAAGGCCGCAACGATCAACCCAGTCGGCACCAAAACCAGCAGCCAAACGCCGGGCTTCCCGCCAGGGATCCGGTAACGCCGCGCCAACTCCGGGCGCTTATAACGCAACACAACCAACGCTGCAAACTCAAGCAACAGTCCCGCCGAATAGATGAGAACGTCCACTTTTACCAGCTCGGCAAACCCTTTCACGGTTAGCAAAGCGGCAAACGCCGCGCTAACGCAAATCCCAACCCACGGTGTTTTGTGCTTTGGATGAAGAGCGGAAAGCTGCTTAGGCAAAAGCTTATCCTCCGCCATCACTAACGGTAGGCGAGAGCCGGAAAGCAGGGTCGCATTGCACATTCCGATTACGCTTAAAATCGCTCCAAAGGCAACCAAAAGCCCCAACCATGAACCCCCCACGGCGGATGCGATCGCCGTCCAAGAACCCTCCGTCCATTTGGAAATATCTGGAACGGCAGCAATACCCACCGCAAAGGGAAGGAAATAAAAGGCAACGGTGATTAGAAGTGACCACATCAATGCTTTAGGGAAGTTACGCGCAGGATGCTCCGTTTCGCCACACACCGTCGAAAGAGAATCCCACGCCAGGTAGTTCCACATGATCACGAACAGCCCCGCCCCAAAGCTCTCCTTCACGCTCTTACCGGGCGCATTAAACGGCTGAAAAATAGCGGTTGCGTGGCCACCAAACTTGGCGATGCCGATCCCGATCAGCAGCACAAACGGCGTTAGCAACAAGAGCCCAAGCACCACACTGGCAATCCCCGAAAGCTTGATCCCACGGACGTTGATCCAAATAATAGGAACCAGCATCGCCATGCCCAGCAGCCATTTTTGGAGGGGGCTTAAGTTGTGAAGCGGCCCATTTGGCGACGCCTGGTCCGCCACCGCGACCAAGTAGCCCACAAACAGACCTGGGTACAGCGAGGTATCCACCCATGAATAAACCCAACTCCACCAACCGCACAGAAACCCTCCGAACGGGCCGAGGGCTTCCTTGGCCCAAACGTAGTAGCCGCCTTCGGCGGGGATGGCGGAAGTGAGTTCCGCTGTCATTAAGGCAGCCGGCAATGACCACACAAAAAGCGTTACCAGAATCAGCACCAACGCCAACCCCGCGCCGGACGAGGAAACCAGTGTTTCCATCGCATACGGCCCTCCGCTCACGACGAAGAAGATCGACATGATCAGCGGAAACAATGGCAACTTGGAAGAGCGCGAGTTAAACCTCATCGGGTCTTACAAACTGCGAAATAATGGTTGGGTCCTTTATCTCGTGGTCGCGAGCAAGCAAAAGCACCTTCGAAGCAACTTCGGCCGTTCGAGGGTCGTCGTCCACAAAAGGCAAGAACAGCCGGCCCCTCTGCGGCTGCCTTACGGCCACGATTACAAGTTCGCCCTTGGCCCTTTGATGCACAACGCCGCTCCCCAGGTGAACCGAATACTCCGCGAGTTTGCCTGTCACGATCGCGTTTCTTTCCAGCAGTTCCACATTGCTTAAGCGCATAAGAGAGCACATTTCCCGTACTACGCTTGCTCGCATCTCAACGGTAGATTCGCTTGCCTCGGGATCGATGCCGACCATGGAGGCGACGCTGACGATAAGGTCCAAGTCGCGCATGGTTTCGCTGAAGACCTTCGGCGGAACGTCACCCGGCAGAACCGGCTTATGGTCCCTTGTGCTGGTGAAATGCAGGCCCTCTAGCGTTAGCCCCTCAATGTCTGCTGGGGTGTAAAAAGTTTCGTCAAAGGAAAGCCAGGCAACCAAGCCCTCGCGATGGAGGGTCTTCGTTACTCCCTCTTCCGGGCGAAAAACCCAACCCCTCTTGCCAAGAATGGCCAGGGTTTGGCGGGGCTGGACTTGGTGGCCTGCATAGCGGGTGGAATGATTGGAACTCTTTTCGTTTTCGGTGGCCGAGTACAGTTCCCGAAACACCTGCTTAAATGGCTGGATCCGCTCCTGTCGAAAAACTTCGTGCTGCCAGGCGATCCAATCGCCTCGGGTAAGGAGATCGTGGGGGTGGGCGATGATGGCCGATTCCGTTTCCCCTTCGAGTTCGCCCGTTTCGGTCAAGAACCCCGCCGAACCGGATTTACCAATGAACAGTAGGTTGGACAACATGGGCTTAAGGCCCGGATGGTCCATGAGCTTTCTCAACTCGACAACCTCAAACCTGTCACCGCGCTGCATGGCCTGCTCCAGCATTAGGCGCATGCGTTGCGTTTGCTTTTTTAGTGCCGTTTTTCGATCTGTTAATTCTTTAACCTCGGCCCTGCCTTTAATAGAAGCCGGAATTGATTTTAAAGACGACCCCTTCTTGCTCGCCTCGATTTGAGGCTCACCAAGGGGGTCAAAGAAAAGCCGAACCTCAACATCACCGACCATAACCGCTTTGCCGTTGCCGGTTAGATCAGAAACGGACTTCGATTCCAGCGCCCAAATGAGCCGATTGGGGTCTTCGTAACCGGCTGTTCGTGCCAGATTCTCTAATCCTATTTCTACGGCCAGCTTCTCGCTAGCTTGGCGGGCTGAGCCAAACTGCCGCGAGGTGCGGAGAAACTCCTGGAGAACATCGTAGCGTTTGCGAATATCTGCTTCACGGTCTTCTGTGAGGGGGGCGAGTCCGAGCGAGCGAACCGTATCCAAATGTCGCTTCTGCTCGATCCTTTCGATCAGATCTTTGACGGAAACTTCGCCACGCAACGCCTGTCCGAATAATCGAGCGCGCGCATGGCCCGTTCCATCCGAGGCGAATTTGACGACCTTTTCGATGGCCTTCCATTGCTTAGAGTTCAGCTGAGTTGCGAACTGGTTAAACCACGCTACGTCTACGGAGCCATTTTCAAACTGGTCGCTAGTTAGCGGTGTTCGCTCGGAAATAGCCCCCTCTCGAATCTCCTTGATTTCCTTGTTTAGCCCCCACCAGTGTGCTTTCGTGTGGGCGTGCATCCACCAAATGGCTTCTGCCAGGCCCGGCCATCCAAGCACAATTTCCACGGTGCTAGCCCATTGCGGCGAGAGCATGCCGAGTTCGAGCAATCTGTCGGGATTAATTCGGTCTTCGCGAAACGCTTGGGCGCATAACTCCGGCGTTTCGTCCGCCTTAGGCCGCGAGGCTGTGAGCAAGCGCATAAAGGAGCCGGGGCGACTGTTAGTCGATCCATATTGATCGGTAACGATTGGCACGTTCTTGCGGAGAAGTATAAGAACCTGTTCTAGATGGATTCCTGTAGAAACGCTTCCGACAAATGGCGTCGCCTCTGTAGGTAGGTCGCCGCGTTCAGATTCAACCTCAACAATTCTTTGTTGAAACCTGTCGACGGCGACATTGAACTCTTCCGACAAGCGCGATCTGGTGGAAGCGTTTGTAGCTTCGTTCAACGGGGTGGACGCTCGATAGCCGTGGTAAACCGAACCAAAGGTTAGGCTGTCGGAAACATCGGCCTCATTACAAAACCCGAGCTGGAGTGCTTTCGCGAAAATGTCAATGGAGCACTGCGATCGATATGGAGTTTTAAGGAGGATGACTTTGTCGCGCTCTCCAAAGTTGTGGCGGTCGTCTCGGTTATTTATTAAGTTGCGCCGCAGAGAGTTTAGATCGGAGCGGCCACTAGCGCCGAGGGGTTCGTCAATGAACTTGAGAATTTGATATGCGCGCCCCACTTCTTGATCGGAAAACAACTTAGGATCGCGCACGAACTCGGCGGTCAAGAAATTTCGGATGGCTTCGATGCTTATCGATTCTTGCCAACTGCGGATCCTAGTGCTGTAACCCGTTATGAGTTCGATTTTGTCGTCTTCCTCCAAATAGATAAGGTGGCAAAGGAGGTCTAATATGTGGCTTACAAATCCTGATTGCGCTGATTTATGAATCGCAGCGGTCAGCGTTCGATCCACAAGTTTTGGATAGTCAGCTTTAACGCTGACCTTTAAGACTGATTTGGCGCTATCGGCCAAGTAACGGTCAGCCTTTATTGAGGAGACAGTCGAGACTAACTGGGCACGAACCAAGTCTATGGACCCGTAAGAATGCCGGGCCAGCCACTCGGTTGCAAGATCCTCGAAAACAGGGTTTCGGTTACGCGAATATAAAAAGTTATGGTTCTTTTCGGCATCACCCAACAGAGTCTTTTCGACCGCCGACCCTTCCATTTGCGGCCAGGTTTGAAAGGTCACCTCGTCGTTTCTATGCTCATGCATCAACTTATCAAGAGAGGAAATTATTTCAAAGGACTCATCGTTAAAAAGTTGAACCTTGATGTTTTGTGGCCGTGGGCAAAAAGTGAGGTCACCAGGATCATAGAGACCAAAACCATTTTCCAGCGCCGCCTTTTCCAAGGCCTGGTTTTTCGGCGGGGCACTTGACTCGGTAGCAATCGACGGGCCCGAGTCTGCAAGCGCAATTTTGGCCTCGTTTTTAAGCCGCCCGAAAACATCCAGAGAGAGGAGTTCAACACCCGCCTGTTGCTGGAGTTTATCCCTTGATGCTATAAGGCGCTTTCCACTGGCAAGGGCTTCTTCAGGTTCCTGTTTCGACAGCATCTCCAACAGCGTTTGCCGTAGATCGGAAGCCTTTCGCTTTAGTAGTTCCTCAAAGTGTTGGGCTTCTTTTGGCGCCAGGGGACTTGAGCTCAGCGCTTTAGCAGCCCTTTCACGCACGAAAGGGCTTACATCCCCCATTAGGGAAACCGCTGCCGCGCGGCGAACTGTGATTTCAGGAATTTCTCCGATACGGGAAGCGAATGAGGCTCTGCCTTCCACTGATAGCTCGGAAACCAATGGCAGAAATTCGCTAAGGCGTTCGGTGGGAGCCGATGTTAGAGCCAGGTGCCAAACCTTCGACCTTTTAACGGCACCATCCGGATTGTTCTTAGGCCATTTTTGGGCGATCTCTTTGACTTTGTCATAGATTTCCCACTTTTGTAAGCTTTCGGACTTGAAGCCGGAAAATAGAAAGTCGATTGCGATTGAAGAAACAGTTAAATCTTCGTCGGTCAAAGCGACTTTCATATAAGGAACTACAGTAGACAAGCCGATTTCCGACAGAAGCCTTACAGTAGACCTTCGAACTCCGGCATTCGCAAAGACAAGAGTTTTGTGGGCCTCGGGAATCGCTCTGCCAATGTCAACGAAGGCGTATGCCCAAAGGCGCAGGTAAACGTCGATCCCGTCTTTGTAGTCTGGGGCGAGTTCTGGATCTTCTAGGAACCCCAGAACCCTCCCTAAAACTTGAACTCCCGATTTGGTGTCCGACTCCTGCCAACATCCCGGCATCCAAGTTAACAGAGCCCGCCCAATGGATGTGAATCGAAGCAGGTTATGCTCGACAACGATTCGCACAAATCGCTTGAAGGCTTCGGCATTGAGCTCATCAACCGATTCAAGAATCGTCTGGCGTAACCCTTCCTGCCTTTGGGCTGCGAGAAATATTTTTTCAACTTCCTGCCATGCCGATGGCCTATTGCAAGCGAGAAGTGCGCGAAAAATGGCCCGGCACGGATAAGCGATCGGATCCTGACCATTGATTGCTCGAACGCAAAGATCAAGGACAACATCGTCACCTGCATCAATCGCCGCTGCCATCAGTATCGGCCCGGCCCAGTTATAATCTCCTCGCGTGTAGCCGATCCACTCAGCGAAAAAAGTTATAGGATGGTCGTAGCCGGCAATTAAATCGCATGTGTGGCGAAGAAGTTTTCCGATTAGCTTGTCTTTGATCCAATCGGTGTGCGGTGCCCGAAATGGCTGCCGGGCATGGCCGTCTTGGTAAGGATAATTGGCAATATTGTTCAGAGCACTTTTAGCCACTGGATGCAACTTTCCAGTGGCCTCCCGCAGAAACCTTTCCTGGTCTGTTGGCTTCAGATTCCTATAGGCGGTGCCAATGGCTACATTAGTTTGGAAGTCCCAAATGTTGCCAAACTTGGTTCCTGGCGCTAACAACTTTTTAAAAAGCTTATCGTTGTCCTCATCGCTTCGGACTTTGGATCGCTGAAATCTTTTCAGTCGCTCGGCCGCTGTTTTGTGGTCCAGCATCTTGGCCTAAAGACCTGCCAGGGCCGTAAGACGGAAGAGCGTGATTTTAGTGGAAGGGACAACGGAGACGAGATCCTCTAATGACCGCTTTTCTTCATCATCGATGAAAAGCAGATACAGCCCATCTTCAAAGGCCTGCAGAGCCTGGCCTATTGCTTGTTCCTCGTCCGGCCGTTGCCGCTCTTCTCGAGGCGATAAAAACTTGCCTGTTTGGGCGCCCTTATCCAAAGCGGCAGGAGTTAAGAATCGGAAAGTGCTCTCCTTTTCTCTTAAGTTGAAATCCTTAATGGATTCCCGCACAAGCTTGGCTATCAAGTGCCGAACGCGAAAGCTTTCGCCCCCGGATTCGTCGAAGTCTGGCTCAAAATCCCAAGGAGCGAAGGTCGGGCCCTTTGTGCCCGGCGTTTTGAGTTCGACAATAGCCATTTGACTATTTTAGTTCACAATGTGATCTCTTTTCCGTCAAAGCCAACCTGAATCCCGTGCGGGTTCAGAATCGACTCCAATTGCTCATGCGTCGCCCCGCCGTTATGGCTGTGATGAGTGGTGCAAATCAAAGAATCCGGCTTCAAAGTCCCTTGCCCGTGCAGCCTCTCAATAACTTTCAACAGAGTCTCAATATCTAAATGCCCGTCGTAATCGGTGCAGTTCACGCCTTCCGTGCACTCGATCACCAAAGCATCCAACTTAAAATCCGCCAAAAAGGACCAGGTTCGGTCAAACCAAACGCCGGTATCTGTCGCATAAAGCAACGTCGCCCCATCCTTTTGAATAATGAGATTCTGGGCGTCTTCGGCCAGCTTATGGTTGGCCTGGATCGGAATCACGGTATAAGCCTCGTGCTTAAAGCACTGAAAGCTGTGCGTCATCAGAATGTCCATTGGCCAAGCCGGGTACATCTCGTGCAAACGCGGCACAATAGCGTCGTTTCCGTAGATGGTGAACGACAGATAATCCATCTCGCTAAATGGATAAAGGCAATATTGCAACTCGCTCGGCGCGAAGTGATCGTCGTCGCTGTGAGTGAAGATCAGCGCTGTCCAGTCGGTTGCATCGAGGTTGTCCCGATGCATGTGCAGCAGCGTATCCGGGCAGAGATCGATCTTCACTGTCCCATCGATCAGCGCCCCAGATCGGGTGCGAACATCCTTGCCACCGTGCTCCCTGGCGTAAAGGCTCACATCGCTATTTGAATAAAAAGCGGGGATGCCTTCCGCTGCGCCGGTGCCAAGGAGTCGAATGGTCATTTGAAGTCGTTAAGCGACCAAAGCACAAGGCCGCTGAGGATCTTGGGATAGTAGTAGGTGCTCTTCTGGGGCATTTTCTCGCCGCCTAAGGCGATCTGTCGCATGTCCTCCACACTGGGCGGGTTCATAAGGAACGCGGCATCTGCACCGTCTTCGACGGCGGCCAATGCTTCTTCCGGATCGCGCGTGTAGCTGAAGAAATCCAACCCGTGCAAGCCAAGGATCTTGCCAAAAATAAGCTCGTGGAGGATGGTCACGTCCAGCAGCTTCAGCCTATCGCTGCCTTCAACATCAATGTAATGGAGAGCTTGCTGAAGATCGTCTAGGGTCAGCAATAACCCCATTCCGCCCGGTAGCGCCACACCAAAGATGCGGTTCGAAGCATCGGCCAGATCTTCCATTTCGCGCAAAAGATCATGGTTGGGCACCTTTCGAACCGAGAAGTAGGTTTGCAGTTTTTGCTCCAGTTCGTAAACCGGAATGGGCATCTTCTTAACGATGCGGTGGGTGGGCAAAAGAACCAGCCCTGGATCAGACATGCTGCTCAGCGCCATCATCATGTAATCCTCTGGGATCTCATGCTCTTTTTCGCCGTGCGCAGCCCGGAAGCTGCAGGCAGTTTCGTACCGGTGGTGCCCGTCCGCGATCCACACTTTCTTATCTTCCAACTCCTTAGAAAGCTGCTCGATGACGGCGGGGTCTTGAATCAGGTCGACCTTGTGCTCGACGTCGTCGTCGGTCGCGACTTCAATGGTTTTGGAGCTAGGGGCTTTCTCGATGTCGCGAAATACTTCGCCGCCGTCGTCTTCAAACAAGCCAAAAATGCATTCCAAATGTGAACGAGTCGCTTCCAAAATCCGAAGCCGGTCTTCTTTGTGTTTGGGGAAGGTTTGCTCGTGAGGAAGCACCACGCCCTTGGAATAATCCTCAACCTTAATTAGGGCGATTAAAGCCGTGCGTGTATAGGTCTCCTTACTGCCGGGGATTTTAAAACTCTGCCGATAGCGGTAAAAAGTCGGCTCCTTCTCGCAGGCAAGGGCACCTTCGCGGCGCCATTCGGCAAGGTCGGCCGCGCTTCGCGCGTACTTTACGTATTTGCTGCGGTCGTCCTCCTTCTGCTCGGGGAGGGTGAGGTGAACAACATTGTGTTTGCCTTTAGAGGCAAGTTCATCTCGTTCGGTTTTACTGAGGACGTCGTAAGGGGGGGCGACGAGATCGGAGAGCGCACCCGCTAGGTCCGAAAAGCGCAGGCCCTTGAAGGGGCGAATAGTGGCCATAAGCGATTGAGTTTACCAAGCGCTAGCCCCGCCCACTGGTACACTTCCGCCACGTGCGAGTGGAAACGCGACTTAAGGCCTACGGCGAACGCGTGGATTTGCGCCTAGCCCAGCTTTTGCCGAGCGAAAAAACCCGGCCGTTAGAACTTCACGAGGCCATGCGGTATTCGTGCCTTGCCCCCGGCAAGCGCCTGCGCCCTGCCCTTTGTTTGGCTTCCGCCGAAGCGGTGAGCGGCGCTCCCTTTGAAGAATCTCTCTTAGAAGCGGCTTGCGCATTGGAGATGGTGCACTGCTTTTCGCTCATTCACGACGACTTGCCCGCCATTGATGACGACTCGTTGCGGCGTGGTTTGCCTACGTGCCATGTGAAATATGGTGAAGCTTTGGCGTTGCTTGCTGGTGATGCACTGTTCGCTTTGGCTTTTGAAGCCCTATCTCTAACTCGTGGGCCGACCGACAGGGTTCTGCGCTCCTTGCAAAGCTTGGCTAAGGCGACCGGGTCTGATGGGTTGGTTGGCGGCGAAGTGATGGACGTTCTTTCCGAAGGCAAGCCACCTGATAAGGAGACTCTGGAGTTCATCCACTCCCGCAAGACTGGATCTCTCATTTCCGCCAGTTGTGAGATCGGCGCTTTATTGGGCGGAGGGTCGGAAAAGCAGGTTCAGCAGTTGAAAGGCTTTGGGGCTAAGGTTGGGCTCGCGTTCCAGATCGTGGACGATCTGTTGAACGAGACCTCGACCGCGGCTCAGCTTGGCAAAGCGACCGGCTCGGATCGGGAGAAGAGCAAGGCTACCTATCCGGCGCTCTACGGCTTGGATGGGGCCAAGCGCGCCGCGGGCGAGTTACTTGCTAGCGCGATTGGGGAACTGGGCGCGGACCTGAAACGGCGCGAAGCGCTGGTTGAACTGGCCGAGTTTTCTGTTGAGCGAATACATTAAAGGAAAGTCCCAAGTGTTGAGTCCTCGGTCTTGGCTGTTGGGCCTCATCTTTGGAATCTTTTATCTGTACCCACCCTGTCAGAATAAATGGCATGACAATTCGAATTGATCGCGCCGGCCGCTTGGTCGTGCCAAAGGCCATTCGCGAACGGTTAGGATTGGTTGAAAATGTCGAAATCGAAGCTTTAGAAACCCCGGAAGGTGTTCTTTTGCGCCCAGTAAGGAACGAGCCTTCGATGGAGAAAAAGGACGGTTTATGGGTTCACCACGGCAAGTCGGTTCACTGCGTGGGGCTTGAAAAAACTGTCCGGAATGTTCGAGAGGGTAGAGTCCGCTCAACGATGGCCCTCGATTGATGAGCGTTTTTTTCGACACATCTGTCATTTTTGTCATCCCGAACTCCGTGTGAGGGATCTCGGGGGGCGCAGCCCAAGCCGCTAAAGCCAGGAAGCTTGCTTCCGTTAAAGCGTCAGAAGATTTGCAAATCCGCTACCCGATCGGCTCCGATCTGCGCGGCAGCAAGCTGCCTGATTCAGAGCGCAAGCAAGCTTGCGCACTCCACAGCTTCGCGACGGACTGCCGCTCCGAAACTGCCGCTCCGAAACTGCCGCTCCGAAACTGCCGCGTGAAATCGATTCCCCAAACGATTCTCTGTGTCCTCTGTGTGAAAAAAACAGCTTCCGATAGGACGCGAATTGTAATCCACGGAATAGCCCGGCCTAACTATTCATTGCGAGCTTTGCGCCTTTGCGCGAAATCAATTCCCCAACCCTCTGCATCTCTGCGTGAAACAAAGAAACTCTCCAATCAGCCGAACGAGAGCACGTCTCGTAAACAAAACCACGCCCCCAAAACGTACAAAGAAATGGAGGCGTAAACGGCTTTACTGCCGTCTTTCAACAAGAACAGTCGCATGAGGGCGGCTATTCCTTATGAACGGCATGCGACCAGACAACTTGTTTGAGAACCAAGCGACCATAAAGGTGTTTGGTGTCGGCGGCGGCGGCACTAACGCGGTGAACCGGATGATTGAAACCGGTGTAGCAGGCGTTAAGTTTGTTGCCCTTAACTCCGATGCCCAGGCGCTGAACCTTTCCCTTGCCCCTGTAACCATTCAGATCGGCAGCGTGGCCACACGCGGCCTTGGTGCGGGCGGCGACCCCGCAGTGGGCGAAGCAGCAGCAGTCGAGAGCCAAGACAAGATCATGGCGGAGCTCGATGGCTGCGACATGGTGTTCATCACCGCCGGCATGGGCGGTGGCACGGGCACCGGTGCGGCGCCGATCGTTGCCGAAATGGCGCGAAGGATGGGCATTCTGTCCATCGGCGTCATTACAAAGCCATTTTTGTTTGAAGGCCCCCGACGCCGCAGGTTAGCCGAAGAAGGCGCGGAAAGGCTGAAGAAGCATGTTGATACCCTCGTTACAGTTCCCAACGACAAGCTTTTAAGCGTGGTCGACAAACGAACCACCATGCAGCAGGCGTTCCTCGCCGCCGATGATGTTTTGCGTCAGGGCGTTCAGGGAATCAGCGACATCATTCTTCTGCCTGGCATGATCAACGTCGACTTCGCCGACGTGCGAAGCGTGATGACTAACGCGGGTGTTGCTCTTATGGGTCTTGGACGAGCAACGGGCATGACACGGGCACGAGAAGCCGCCGAAGCCGCTGCCAATAGTCCGCTCCTGGAAACCAATATCCATGGGGCAACCAAGCTGCTGATCAACATCACCGCCGGCTCCGATTTCAGTATTGGAGAGGCGCACGACGCCATGCAATACATCCTCCAGTTTGCCGATGCCGATAACGCCGACATCATCATGGGCCACGTCATGCGGGAGAACGCTGATGGCGAGGTTCAGGTGACCTTGCTCGCCGCCGGCATGGATGTTGAAAACCCCCGCACAGTACGTGATACGGGCGTCTTTTACGCCTCAACTCAGGCTGCCGTAACGCCGGTTGTGGCTCCCGAGGAAGAGGTTTCTCAGCCGCCGCAGGCTACTTTGGCTTCTCCGGTTGAGCTGGATGACATCGATTTGGACATACCAACTTTTCTTAGGCGCACAAAAGGCTCCTAGCTAGACTTGTCTCCTACTGGTCCAACGTTGCCCCGTCGCAAGGCGGGGCTCGTTTTTTTTGCCATATACTTAAAATATGGTTTTGCTAGCCTTACTGCCGCTTTTGCTTTCCCACAGCCCGCATGAGATCGTGCTTGATAAGAGCGGTTCGCAAGATGGTCATACGTGGAGGATCCTTATGGCGACGAGCCAAGTCGATCCTAAGATAGACAAGCTGTCTATGTCAAAGTTTGGCAAGAATAGCCTTGGCTACCGGCGGAGCCTCGCCATCAACGGAGTTGTTATGATGGGGCTGGATTCTTGGGACGTTGCAGAACAAAGATCCCTAATCGCACAATGGCGCAGCGGCAAGTTTACAAGGGGCCAAGAGGAACCTTGGTTGATAAGAAGATTTGTTGTTTGGCTTGATGGCAAGCGAATCGATGTTCCTAGGAAGGATTGGGCGGATGTTTTGAATCTTGAACCTGGGATTGGCTGGTTTGAAGCTGGGCACGGAACTCAGGTGGCATTTGGAAAGCGGAATGTTACCCTTGAGGCCAACGCAGACGCGTCTATGATGTCCGTTAACCTCGCGGATTCAATTGGCATGGAGTTCATACCTATTACTTGGAATATCTCGAAGAATGGGAACGTATGCCGCCACTATATGATGTTTAGCTATTAGGAGATTTCTTTCAGAGGCGAGGTGTCAGGCCCCGCCAAGCGGGACAAGCGGAGCCATGGTAAAGTCGCAAATCAACCTATAAAGCAAATCGACAAACCAAGCCTCGCCACAAAGTGTCCCAGGCGAAGGTTGGTCGATTTGCAACTACCGGCGAAACTAAAGAACGATCGACCCGAAGGCCTTACCCTCCAACCGTTTTCCTATCTTGGAACGGATGTCCTTCTGGCAGCTTTATTGGTTACGGTTACCAAATAAGTGAAGGCAGCCGAATTGGAGGCAGTGCCGCTCACAATCATTTCATCGTTATCCAAGATCTGCTCGGAATACAGTTGAGCTCCTGATAGGCTCGTGCCAGTGCTTAAGTCAATTGGCGCCGAAGCAAGCGTCGGCCAATAACAGGCATGGACAGTGCCTGAAGAGTCGGTGTACGTTCCGCACGCCGCGCGCGAATCATTAAGGGAGCTTGGGAATGCGGACTTTGAGCCGGCAGGCATGGAAAGAGGAAGCGCTTTGCTATAGTTCGTTGATAGCCAATAGCAGGCCACACCAGACTGCGCTTGGCCGCCCACTGTTCCGTCTGCGCCCATCGACGCTTGCGCCGGAGCCTTTCCATCGACGGCGGTGAGAGTTATAGCGGCACCGGTGTACGACGGCATAACCACGAAGCTGCTCCCACTTTTTAGTAGAATTGCTCCCCCACGGCTTGCCCCAATGAAACTGTTGGTCGTGGAGAGCTCCACTGGCTGCGAGGTAGGAGTCGGCCAAACATAGGTCGGGGTAGCTGAAGTGCCGTTGAAAACAGTTCCAATGATCATCTTAGCGTCGGAAATGAATTTTGGAATCATTTCGGTTGCTTTGGCGGGAAGGGGCATACCTACGGGTGTTGATGTCGAGGAGGCCCAATAAAAGGGCAAAAAATCACCATCCGACCATCCAGCTATATTTCCTGCTTCATTAACTGCCGCCCCGATGTAGGCAGGTTCCCCAGATGGGGCAACCAATTTTGTTGCTGTCGATGCAGGAGTAGCTCCATAGACACCAATATAAAATGTATTGGTTGGATCTGTTACGGCTCCCACGAACTGGCCGTTAGACGAGAAGCACTCATACTCCACGCCACCCTGCTGCGCATCACCGTTTAGAGGTGTCGTGCTGATGGTGTTGACTGATCCGGTCATTCCAGTGGTCGCAGTAGTTCCTGTCGTTTTTGTTCCGGTCGTGCCTGTGATTGAACTCCCACCGCCGTTTCCTCCGCAGGAAATGAGTCCTACGGCAGAACAGATTAAAGCAAAGGGAGCGAAGGTCTTCGGTTGGAGGAAACGGGCAAACTTCATAAGGGTTAAGGATACAGAGATGTTTGGCATATTTGCCCTTATTTCACGTGTATTTCACGCTAAGCCTAACTAATAAAAATTAATCTGCCCAATACTAAGAATTGGAGCCGGCAGTTTGTACAAATAACTGCCGGCTGAACTCGGCTTCTAGCGAACCACCGGCCGCGTTTTCGCGGCCTGAGTCGTCTGCACCAAATAATAAGCCGAGCTCTCCACCCCATCAAAGGGTGCGATGACGGTTCCGTCATCGAGGGTTGGTTGGGAGACGTCCAAGGTCGCTTGGCAGCCACCTGCTGCGTTCAGCAAGTTCACCGGCGCCGCAGTAACCGCCGGCCAGAGACATGCATGGCTTACACCAGTCGAGTCCCGCAAATCTCGCGAGAGGCGTTTACGGCGCTGGCGGAGGATGGTTTCCATCCCATAACGCGGGGAAGCACCACGCCTTTGGTCGTCCCTGGCAGCCCGTAGCATGCTGCACCCGTGGCATCTTTACCCACAATGGTGCCGTCAGGACCAATAGAGGCAAACGTTGTCGTCTTGCCGGTGGTGTTAGTTCCGGCCGTGGTGGTTGTGCCGCCGTTGCCGTTTCCTCCACAGGAAATGAGGCCCTACTGCCGTGCACATCACGGCAATGGGTGCCAGCGCTTCAGTTGGATGGGTCGTAAGAGCTTCATGTTTCAGTACGATACAGGAAGTGCCTGGCGAGACCCGCGCCCTTTTCACGCTGATATTTCACGCTAGTCTTGGCAATCGATGGAATAGGCGATAGTTGAAACTATAATAATGGAGTGTTCCGGTATGCCTTCATCTACCTGATATTCTTTTCCTCTGCGGCTTGCTCCTATTACGGGTGCGCCGGGCCAATCTATCTGGCGCAGGCGGACCTCGCGTCCATTCTTCCGCTTCTGATTCTTTGGATTCTTTTCTTCCCGGCGATGGTTTGGCTTCTTTACGGAGGAGCTGTTGTCTATGGCAAAAACGAAGCTATCCCAGTCGAGAAACGGTGCCGCCTTTATCTGTTGGCGGTGACCTTTACGATCCCTTTGGCGGCCGCTGCACATCTCATTTTCGCCTCCTTCATGGCTTCAAGCGGAACCCTAAAGGCGTTCGCGTCCGCATTTGCTGACCCTTATGGTGTGCTTTGGATCTCATTCCTTCCTTTCATCGGCATTGCGTTTCTAGGCCGAATCATTAAGGTCGCATTAGCTGCTGAGGGAAAGCTATTTGCCCCCGACTTGCCCCCGGTTTCCCTTAAGCTCGACGGTGGCGAAAAGCGATACAACCAGAGCAATGCCCGATTAAGAATGGCCGCGACGCTCTTTTTGGCGGGCTGGGTCATTTACTTCGTCCCACCCATATTCCAAGATCAGCCCGTAGCAAAGGAGTCCGTCGCTCTAGCCGGAACGGCACTTTTGCTTGGCGTGTGGTTATTCGGGTTTAAGGATAGAAAATCCTTAAGGAGATTTGGCCTTGGAGAGCCTAGTGAAGACCTAACTAGCCGCGCCAAAACGCTGGCAGATGTCATCGGCACCAAGGCGAAGCCGGTTATGGTGAAGGAAGGCCTGTTCGCCGACAAAATGGTGATGGGACGGGCTACAAGGAGGGCGATCTCGGTAACCTTAGCCTCCGTTGACCAGTTGACTCACGATCAAATGGAGTTTCTTCTCGCTCACGAGATCGCTCATTATAGGCAAAACTATTTCAACAAGGTCTTGGTCGCCTCGATCTGCTTTACCGTTCCAGCAATCGCCGCCGCCATATACTATTGGGGCACTGATTTTGCCCGAGAGCATCCTGCCACCGCGTTCACACCCATCTTCTTCATGGTCCTCGGTTACATGCTCTACGCGAAGGTCTTGAGGACATGGGCGCGGAAAAGGGAGTTTGAGGCGGACAAGATCGCCGCTATCGCCACTCGTAGCCCACTGGCAGGTGTTGAGTGTCTTTCGATTTGCAGATCCACTAGCCTGCGTCCGTACTTGCACGATTACAACACGGCAATGCATCCGCCTCTGCAGAAGCGGTTAGATGCGCTGAGAGCGATGGCTATCTCACATTAACGAACAACTTGGCGACGCTCACGATCTTGAGACAAGACGTCCGGACTTTGCATCTATCTGAACCGACGCCGCACCGGTGGGAGCAAGGTTCTCGCCTTTACTGTTCCACACGCCTAAATTTTGCCCGTGTAGGCAATTACGCCGGCCTCGTTAGTCCGCTTGATCGCAGAAGCGTAAGGGATTACGAGGGCAACTAGCCCAGTTTGAGAGTCGTAGCTCAAAATGGCCCCACTGACTGTTGTGCCGCCAACCTCTGGAACTATGGTGGTCACAGGAGAGAAAAGGTCGTTTGAGTATTTGATCGACTTGACGGAATCGCCGGAGATCTGTCCCTATTTTACGCGCTGAAAATCTTGATCGGCTTTGTCGCGAGTAACAACAAACTCATCGTTGCCTTTCCAAATCACGGGTGCCGAGGATCGCACCTTTTCTTGCTTCTTTACGTAAGGCATCAACTTCGCCGTGGTAGCTGGTGAGGGGGTCTGAATTTCGATCGAAAGCGGCGTCATCGAAAGCTGATTGCCATTGGCATCCCACTTGCCGATCCCCTTTTCCGAATAGGGTTGCAGCTTAGGGCCATTGCTTGCCGTAAAAGACATCGTTCCGTCTGAGTTGAACGTAAGCGTAGCGTTGCTTTCCGAGCCGCTTGCGACGTGTTTCCAAGTCCCCACAAACTTACTTGAGGCCGTTGGCGGGGGGGATGATTGGGCGGCGTCAGAAGATGTTGCGCCTTTTTGGCAACCGGCAAGACCGGCGGCAAGAATGCCTCCAATGAGGATGTTTGAAAATTTCTTAGACATGCGATTCCCTTCGAGTCTATTGTAATCGACTGCGCGATTACGTCCATTAGACCAATACTTCAAATAAAATACCAAACAGACGATGTCCCACACAAACCTCAAAAATCGCAACCAAACGATCTGCCTAACGATGATCGTTAAAGACGAATCAAAAGTAATTCGGCGCTGCCTGGAATCCTTGGCGCCCCAAATCGATTCTTGGTGCATTGTGGATACCGGTTCGAGCGATAACACTAAAGAGCTAATCTCTGAAATATTAAACGAAACGCCCGGCAAGATCCATGAGCGACCTTGGCGAGATTTTGGGACGAACCGAACAGAAGCGATTGAACTCGCCCGTGGCCAAGCGGACTACCTACTTTTTATCGATGCCGATGAGGTGTTTGAAGCGCCGGCAGGTTTTGAATGGCCAAAGCTCACAGCAGACGCCTACACGCTCCAAATGGGCGACAGCGACAACCGTTATCTTCGAGAGGTGCTGGTAAAGTCTTCTCTGCCCTGGCGATATGTTGGGATTCTTCATGAATACCTGACCACCGACCAGCCTTACACCCGCGGCCATCTGGAGGGGCCGATCGTTATGGGCCATTTCGATGGCGGTCGAAGCCAGGGAATCGACACCAAAACAAAATATGCCCGCGACGCAGAGATTTTGGAAGAAGCAGTTAAGCTGGAACCGAACAACACCCGTAACGTCTTCTACCTGGCCCAAAGCTACCGGGATTCCGACCAAAAGGAGAAGGCCCTAGAAGTTTATCAGCGACGAGCCGGCATGGGCGGTTGGGATGAGGAGATTTGGTATTCGCTGCTGCAGGTTGCCATCCTTAGCGAAAAGCTAAGCTGGCCCTCGTCAGTTGTGGCCGACCGTTATTTAGCCGCTTATCAGAACCGGCCCACTCGTGTCGAGCCGTTGGTTTATCTCTCCACCTATTGCCGGCTAAAGGAGCAGTTTGCCCTCGCTCACCTATTCTCTTCGAGTGCAAAGGATATTAAGCAGCCGAACGACATGTTGTTTCTGGATGCCTCTTGTTACAACTGGCGCGCACTCGATGAGTACGCGGTGGCGTGTTATTACACTGCCCGGTATCGCAAGTCCAAGGAAGCGTGCGAAACGCTTCTAAGCAGCCTTCAATTGCCGGAGGGCGAAAGGGCCAGAGTCAAGGACAACCTTAACTTTGCCTTATCTGGCCTTTCTCTTTGACCTAGGTGTTGGGCACGGTTAGAGCCAATATATAGATATAACCTGACGCCTCGGCGATTTGGTTATCGGATACCTGGAGCGTATAAGACCCCGGCGGGAAAGTCCCGTTCAAGAAATAATCTTGATAGGGCACATTGCCGCTACTAAAGATTGTCTCCGTAATGTTAGTGCTTGGCCCAGTTAGGGTCATTGTTTCGCTTCCAGGAGCAAGAAACTCCCCATTGTCACCGTCGAAGTGTGCTCTAATTTCCAGCAACGTATTGCCCGAAGTTAAGTTGAATGTTTTCGTTGTGTACAAAAGATTCGTTTGGGGTGCCTTAGGCGGCTGAATGCTCATTGGAACGATGGCGTAATACTCCACGCCGGGTCCGGTAGCACCGGTCGCTCCCGTGGCACCCGTAGCACCGGTAGCTCCTGTGGTTCCCTTAGCTCCGCTGGCTCCAGTTGCTCCTGTAGCTCCCGTCGCACCGGTTGGTCCTGTCGCTCCCATAGGTCCGATTGGCCCAACCCCGCCAGTCGCACCCGTAGCACCCGTAGCACCCGTAGCACCGGTGGCACCAGTTGCCCCAGTTGCTCCAGTTGGTCCAGTTGCACCTGTGGCTCCTTTAGCTCCCGTGGCCCCCGTGGCCCCCGTTGCACCAGTTGCACCTGTGGGGCCAGTTGCGCCCATAGGTCCGATTGGCCCAACCCCACCAGTCACACCCGTGGCGCCTGTAGAACCTTTGGCTCCCGTAGCGCCTGTTGCCCCTGTGGCACCCGTAGCGCCGGTTGCGCCCATCGGGCCGATAGGTCCAACTCCGCCCGTGGCGCCGGTGGCGCCTTTAGCTCCAGCGGCGCCGGTTGCACCCGTTGCGCCAGTTGCTCCGGTTGCACCTGTGGAGCCCGTCGCTCCAGCAGGGCCTGTTGAACCGGTGGGGCCGACGACCCCTTGAGGGCCAGATGTTCCCCGAGGTCCGGTTGGGCCAGTGGCACCTGTGGGTCCAGTGGCACCCGTTGGTCCGGTTGCACCTGTGGGCCCCGTGGCGCCGGTAGGTCCGGTCGCTCCCATGGGTCCGATTGGTCCGACTCCGCCGGTTGCACCTGTTGCTCCCTTAGCCCCGGTAGCACCTGTCGCGCCAGTTGATCCCGTGGCACCAGCAGCTCCGGTAGCTCCAGATGATCCTGTGGCTCCAGTTGCACCCGTGGCTCCAGCCGGTCCCGTCTCTCCCGGAGGTCCAGGCGCCCCTCTAAGTCCGGTCGCCCCCATGGGGCCGGTTGCGCCGGTGGCTCCAGCCGGTCCCGTCTCTCCCGGAGGCCCAGGTGCGCCTCTAAGTCCTGTCGCCCCCGAGGAGCCGGTTGCGCCCGTTGCCCCTGTCGCCCCCACGGGGCCAGTCGCGCCTGTCGGCCCCATCGCCCCGTTAGGTCCGGTGGCTCCCATAGGGCCGATTGGCCCAATCGCACCTTTAGCTCCAGTTGCGCCGGTAGCACCTGTGGAGCCTGTTGCACCAGTTGCACCAGTTGCGCCGGTTGACCCGGTTGCTCCAGTAGCACCTGTGGATCCTGTTGCACCGTTTGCTCCTGTGGGGCCGGTGGCGCCCATCGGTCCGATTGGTCCGACTCCGCCAGTGGCACCCGTAGCTCCTTTAGCTCCAGTGGCGCCCGTTGAACCCGTTGCTCCAGTGGCACCCGTTGACCCAGTTGGGCCAGTTGGGCCAGTTGCGCCGTTCGCACCAGTAGACCCGGTCGCTCCGGTCGCTCCCGTTGCTCCCGTTGCGCCGTTTGCTCCTGTGGGTCCGGTTACGCCCATCGGTCCTATTGGTCCAACTCCCCCTGTCGCTCCGGTAGCACCTTTAGCGCCAGTAGCTCCCGTGGCACCGGTCGCACCATTTGCTCCCGTGGCGCCGGTAGCACCGGTGGCACCTGCAGTTCCTGTCGCACCGTTTGCCCCTGTTGCTCCTGTTGCTCCTGTTGCTCCTGTAGCGCCAGTAGATCCTGTTGGGCCAGTGGCTCCCATCGGGCCAATCGGACCGATCGCTCCTCTAGATCCAATAGGTCCCGTAGCACCAGTTGCACCTGTTGCACCTGTGGCGCCTGCGGCACCTGTTGCTCCCGTGGTGCCGTTCGCGCCGGTGGGGCCGGTTGCGCCCATCGGTCCGATTGGGCCAACTCCCCCGGTAGCACCTGTTGCTCCGGTAGCCCCATTAGCTCCAGTCGCACCGGTAGCCCCGTTAGCGCCAGTCGCTCCTGAGGGACCGGGTGTCCCTTGCGCCCCGGTTGGACCCTGCGGACCGGCTGGTCCCTGTGGCCCGGTCGGACCGGCAGGTCCTCTGGGACCGGTTGGGCCCGTGTTACCTCTTAGCTTGCAGATAACATCTTCTGAGAGCATGCAATACGTAATGCCGCCTGCCGGAATGTAGATACAAACCGATTTGCCCGAACCCCCGCCGGCAAGACCTTGCCCGGCGATAATTTGATAAATCGGTTCACTGCCGTTACCACCAGCAAGCGCCGAAGATGAAAGTGCCGCGCCAAGAACCAATAGCGCACTAAGCCTCTGAAAGGATGATTTGAACATATAGCCCTACCAGATCAATGATAAGGCAATTGATAGCCCACTCGCAACAATGCCGCCTCGATCTGACAATTTTGCGGGTGGAAACCAGCAAAATGTGTGCTGGACGGCCAAAGGGGATAGAGGATTGCGGATGTGGATAGGGATGGGACAGCGATAGCTGTTGGAGGGTGGGGATAGGTAATCGACCGCATTAGTCCGACCTTTCAAAATCACCGGCCGCTGTCAACTTTTAAGGGCGCAACGATTCCCCGTGACCTATCCGCTATACCCGGTCCCCCATCCCCAACTATCTCAGCGTGAAACCAAAGCCCCGCCAAACTAAAGCAGAAGCCAGTCAGTAAGAGTCGTGTGCCCCGCCGTATTATCAACGCTCTTATCGGGCAAGTAATAATACATGTCCTGAACAGAAGGCTCTGTCCCCGTCGCCCCAACATACTGGCGCGGATACTTCAAGAAGTCTCCCAGTCCGTTTTGCTGTTCCCAGGTGGCCGTGTACTCCGCGTTATCGTTGCGCGTGTTATAAGAAAGATGCTCCGGCTTTGCGTGCCCGTCCAGCCAAGCAACCATGGCCAGTTGCCCGCCATGCCGAGCGTGTAAAAACCCTCGCGAAGTGCCGTTCGCAAACTGCGTGTTGAACTGCAAGATCGCCCGTTTCGTCACTTCGGGGCCGCTTACATTTTCCGCCCCATCGCCAAAAATGATGGTCTCTGCGGGAAGTTGAACCTCAGACATATTCACAACCGTAAAGGTGGGTTTGAAAGTCTGGAGGTTAATCGTCGTTACGCAAAGGTGGTCGTTAATCGCGTAGCTCAGATCTTCGCTCACCGGGTCCGTGATCACATCTATATCCGGACAGTTGAAGATGCTCGTGTTGTGAAGGTAGGGAGCAAGAAGCGCCTTGGTCGAATCAAGGGGATCGGTTGCGGAGGGAAGTTGGCCGAACCAACCATTCCAAGGGAACTGTGCCAGATTTTGAAAGAGCACTTCCGGACAGATGTTGTCGTCGTAATCGTTCTGATAAAGCATTTCGGCAACCGTGAGTTGCTTAACATTGCTCAGGCAGCTTGTCCCTCTGGCCGCCTCTTTTGCGCTTGAAAAAACCGGAAAAAGCAAACCGGCTAAAGTGCCGATGATGGCAATCACAACCATCACTTCGATGAGTGTGAACGCGCAAAAAACCCTCGTGCGTTTATTCATAACTGACTGCATTCTCCCTCTGCTTCAGAAATTTTTGGTAGCTGTTTAAATTATTATCGGTCGTTAAGGGGCATTCTCCATTTGCCTTAAACGATTAATCACTATCTTAGTTTACAACGCCAAGACTCAATTTAGGTGCTATTCTTTTCATTGCAATGGGAGGCAAAGGGGGGCTCACAGGCTAAGCGCGGTTCACGGATGCCATGTATTCCACAAGCGAGCCGTCGTTTCGGAGCCTGCTAAGACGGAGCCTTTACCTCCCGATAGGCTTGATGGCGCTACTGTTGGCGCTTCTGTTTTGGCTTGTTGCGGCCTCAGAGTTTCAAACGCGTGCCGTCGATAGAGACCAGGCCGTCATCGCTTCGGCCGAGAAAATTCAAAACAGAATTGAAGAGGGCGATACTGCCCTTAGAGCGCTGGAAGTCACTCACGATACGACTTTCTGGAAGAACTTCGGCGCATCTCGAGGGCAGCTACCAGGCCTCTTCGTCCAATTGAGAGGCTTGCTCAAAAATGACTCCGCCCAATCTGAACGCCTGAAGCAGTTGGGGCAAGATTACGAAGCTTGGTTGAAGCTTACGGGCAACAACCCGGTTATGAAGCAGGGCGGCGCTACCACTCTTACCTTGTCGCGCTCCTTGGCGATGTCCCAAATCCAAGGCGTCCTCGACCAACTCATGCGTGCCGAGCACGGCAACTTGGACATGAGCGTGCAGGGCCAGCGAAGGTCGGCCATCGTCTTGCTTGCCGTCTTCGGGGGCAGCATTGTTCTTCTTGGAGCGCTGCTGCTCTTCCAGTCCTACCGCACGATGACGGAACTCAGCCTCCAATATGAGCATAACCTGCACTTGCTTAAAGCCCAAACAGCGGAGCTTAAGGCTTCTCATGATGAACTCGACAAAAGAGTTGAAGAGCGAACCCACGAGCTCAACGCCGTCAATAGGGAGTTGGAGATTTTTTGCTATTCTGCAGCCCACGATCTACGCGCCCCGCTTCGGTGGATCATCGCTACCAACCGGATGTTTCAGGAGGACTACGGCCAGCAGGTGCCAGAGGAAGGCATAAAAGAGCTGGGCCGGGTAAACATGGCCGCCACGCGGCTATCTAACCTGATCGATGCTTTGTTGGAAATGGCACGGCTTGGAAAAGTCGAGATCAAAAAATCGCAAGTCAATCTTTCCGCTCTTTGCGAGTTGGCCATTACTGAGATTCGTGAACGAGATTGGGGCGGGCCGGTTGAGGTCGAGATCCAGCCGAATTTGCAGCTATTGGGCGACCCCTTGCTGCTCTCCCTTTTATTGCAGAACTTGCTGGAAAACGCTTTCAAATTCAGCGCCAGGAGCGGGCACGGCCGCGTTGAGGTTTCCGGTTACTTGGATGGCGACGAGATGACTGTTTCTGTAAAGGATAACGGAGTTGGTTTTGATAGCAGTTGCTCCGGCAAGCTGTTTCAGCCTCTAGAGAGGCTTCATAGCGATGAGGAGTTTGCCGGAACCGGTATGGGACTGGCGAATGCGAAGCGGATCGTGGACCGCCATGGCGGGCGAATCTGGGCTGAGGGCGAGCCGGGCAAAGGCGCTACGTTTAGCTTTAGCTTGCCGTGCTGAAGAGAGCGCAAAACAGTGAGTGTGTCCTCCGCATCTCCGCATCTCCGCGTTTTTCGCGTGATCTTAACGGGATTACGTTAAATCGCAATTCTCCCGTGAAATTGATCCGGTAACCAAACTTCCTCGATGAGGGTCAGCGGATTTTGAGGGTCTCGGCCATTTTGTAGACGTCATTGATCGAGATCAAGCCAGGCGTGGTTTTAAAACGTAGTTCATAAATAGCGGAACCCTTCTGAACAGCGTAAAAGAGGATATCCGCGCCGGCTTGCTTCATGTCCGGCGATCTGTGCATTTCAATCAAGACGGCTGGGCCCGCAGGTAGCAATAGCTCCTTGACCTGCAAGTGCACTTGTTTGGCCTGAGGAATGTTGCCAGCTTTTTTCCAACTGTTAAGAGTCACTTTGCCCGTGGTGTCCTTCATTATTCGCCCGGAGCCGGTGTATTTGGTGGACCCTTGCAGCTTGAAATAGAAACTTAATCGATCCCTGTGCCTGTTCTCGCCTTCCTTGCTATAGGCTTCCTGCTGGCTAGGATTTAGATGGGACAGCGGCTGGTCAAGTTCAGCCCAGTGCGGCGGTAGGCCGATGGAGACTTCTCCGGAAGTTGTTTCAATTCGCGTCCAGCCTTTCGGCAAGCCGGCCGGCGAGACTAGATGGCTATGGGTGAGCGTTTCCTGAGCCAACACTGCTGTGGCTAGCGAGAAAACCGCCAAGCTTAAAGGGAATCTCATAGCTAAGTTTGGCAGCATTCAAAGTCTCGTTCGCCAGTTCGGAAAGCGATTTTGACCATAGCGACGCTGGTTTTAGGCCGCGGCCAGCAGATAATAGCGCCTTTGACAAGATTCGTGGCACTCGGAATTTATCCCTAGGCCCGAAGGGTCGTTCTTCCTATAGCCCACGGGTGAGCGGCTCCCGCCGCGAGTCCTGGGTAGACCACCCAAACTCCGTAGCCCTGAATGGGCGGCACAAATGTCGACCCCATTGGTAACTTTCCATGTGGGATCACGGCAAGATACTGTTATGCGGTGTTCGAATTTAGGTTCCCCGGAATGTTAAATATGGACTGAGGCGTCAGCTGGACATATTACGCCCTTACAGGGCTACCGAATGTGGGCGGGTGCTCTACCCAGGGCTCGCGGCCAGAGCCGCTCACCCATGGGCTGTAGGAAGAACGACCCTGCGGGCCTACGGATTAACTACGGGCCCTGGAAGAGCGAGTCAAAGCGCGCACCTTGAATCGTGCTTAAGAAGAGATGCGGGCGGATTAAGCCCATGCTAACTAAGGGCGTCTTCTGCAATTGCTCGAATGGCCGGGTCCGGCGAAAACACAAGCTCTTTGACTAAACGCCTGGCATGCCGGTTTTGGGCAGCCATGTAAATGGCTTTACGCACCAAAGCCGGGTCCTTACTATGAAGTAGCCGCCGTAAGAATATTCGTGCGTAAGACCCGGAGCATCCAAGGTTTGCACCAAGTGGCTTTTCCTCGCGCTGCGATGCGAGCGCTCTATACACAAAGCGCACTGCGCGCGGCGAAGACATCATTGAAAGCGCGACTTGGGCATCGTAAGAAACAGCGTCGTCTTGATCGAATGCAAGCTTCGCCAAAATCGGGACTGCCCTTTCCGTGCCGATAAGGCCAATTGCCCACAGCGCACGATATCGCAACTCGACTCGTTTGCTCTTAGTAGCCTCTTCCAGAAATGGCAAAGCATCCGTGCCTAACTTGGCCAGACGGGTTTCCGCTCTTTTCCCAATCCAACCGGAAACTCTTAAATAAACCAGCTCCTTCCTTATGCGCTCCTGTGTTGTCCGCATTTTCCTTCCTCGGTTGTATTTCTTCGTTCTCCGTTCTACTTTCTAAGTTCTCCGTTCTACTTTCTAGGTTCTACTTTCTAAGTTCTCCCTTGTATTTCCCCCCGACTGGCACAGTTCTTGCAACGAAGATTCCCACCAGGGATAGGTTATATGAAAAAGAGAGCATTTACACTAATCGAAATCATGATCGTCGTTCTGATCATCGGCGTTCTTCTTTCCATCGCAGTTCCAAACATGATTCATGCAAGGGACACCGCCAACGCACAGGGCTGCATCTCCAATCTCCACCAGATCGACTCCGCCAAAGAAATGGCAAAGGTGGATTATCGCTTCCTTGACACATTTGTGCCGAACAGCAGCGTGCTCGTTCCCGAGTACATCAAGATCATGCCCGTTTGCCCATCGGGTGGCAAGTATGCGATCAACGCGATTAGCGCGTATCCCACATGCACGATCACCAGTCCGATCGCGCATGTGATTCAGTAAAGTGCTGGCCGAAGCGCTGAAAGCGTCCGGCCAAAACACCGAATCTTTACGTCGGCGCTTGCCAATCGTCGATTGACGTTTTGTTTCCAGAAACGTAGCTGATTGACGTGTACGTAAACGTAATACTCTCGGTTGGCCTATCCCCTCCCGAGCTGAAGTCTAGCGAGATGAGCAAGGGATTTGAGAGAGTGATCCGCTCCGCCAGTTCACCGGTTGAATCGTCAATGATCGATATGACGACCTCTTTCAGATTCTCGCCGGTCTCAATAACTTGTAATAACTGCGCGACATTCTCATAATCCGACAGCACAAGCGCAACCGGACTATGCTGCCTCCTTCCCGTGAGTCGGCCGCTCGACTCGTCGTAGGGAACTGAAAGACCCCACGAAAAGGACAAAACGTCCCACTGCCTCTGCGCTCCACCGCCGTATATTCGGCCTTGCTTGGTTGCATCTATGGTCATTAAAATCATGTGTTATCTCCTATGGCACTTGGCTCTTCAATGAAACCGCATTAGGGTCGAGGGCGTGAGCTCCTGCGGGACCGCCCGAAACGATGATCCTTCCCTGCGCGAAGCAGGCCGAGTGGTCGCACATAGGCTGGGGTAGCTTTTTGCCCTTCGCCCACGTGTTTTGAGAAGGATCGTAGATCTCAACTGAATCCAGCGGCCCTTTGTAAAAGCCGCCGAGGACGGCAACGCGCCCATCTGGCAAAAGCACCGATGCGTGCCTAGCCCGTGGAAAGGTCATTGGTGCGGCGGTACTCCACTCGTTCCTACCCGGATCGAAAATTTGGACGTTGCCAGATGGTGCGATGGTGGTGCCCCGTCTTGCCGGCTCGTCAACATGGTATCCCCCTGTAACGAGCACCCTGCCGTCCGCCAGAGTGACTGCCGAATGAAAGTAGCGTGGCAATGCGGTGACACCCCGCCTGGCGACGACTTTTGCCTTTTTGCCGGCCGCCAATGTGCCCGCTAATGCTTGGCCAGACAGCAGCGGAGCCGCTGCGGTGGCGACAATGCCCGCGATCACACTCCTTCGAGTGATCTCGTTGTTTTGATTCATGGAACCTTCCTTTGCCGTGCGTCGCGTTTGCCCTCTCGCCCGCCGGTAAGTCCAGTATAAAACTTTTTCTTAATTGTTGCAAATAGAGTTTTTGAGCCTGTTTACTTATTCAGCCTCGGCCCACCACGGCTCGCACAGACTCTGCCATGCCGGTTGTAAGCGAAGCGACACCGCAGGAGGAGCATGCGATTAATCCGCACCCCGGAGTGTGTAATGCCATCCAGTTTTTCAAAACCTGGATTCAATTCCGTGGGCGGAATGCAGGCCCGAAGGGCAGAGAAGACTTAGCGAAGGCTGAAGGCATGGTCATGCAACGCGGTTCTTCTCGAAGCCCCAAAGGGGCGAAACGGGTGCTTTGGTTCAACCAAAAAAACTGGATGGCATTGCCCTGAGGGCCAGGATAATTTAGCGAAGGGTGAAGCGAAGTTCGACGTAGTCGGACGAGCGGAGCCCTGGAAATCGAGCGCCAAATAGCCGCAAATCGATAAATCGAGTCTATGTCACTGTGACGATGCGAAGATTTATCGATTTGCGTACCCTTCGTCTGTTTACTGTTTACCCCCCTCACTCTTCCCGTTCTTCTTAGACAGCGCTTTCAGCGCCTTCACGGCTGCGGCGACGATATGTACGCCTTCCTTCGGACCGTTAAACGAGAGCGAAGCTTCATACCCTCCACGCGTGTAGTCTTTCGGGTCCAACTCATAGCCGATCCAGCCGTTTACGTGACTAACAACCAAAACCGATCGAAATCCTATCAAGGCACCGGCGAGCTTTATTTCATGGCCCAACGCCGAAGTCGGTTCGCCGGGGACGCCGATGACCGCCAAAGACCCAAAACGGAGTGCCGTAATATTGGCCGAAGTCGGCGCGAACTGCTTAACCATGATTTCAGCCAGTTCTTTTGGCAAGTGGTAATCCTTCATAAACGCCTTACTTGGGGTGGGTGGGTCGATTTGGATCGGCTCCCGAACGTAGCGAATCATGTTGCCCTTGTCTTTTGCTTGCCAAATTGTCTCGCCACGGCTCTGGGCTTTAACAAGACCTTCCAGCATCGTAGAAGCAAAGTTGTTTATCTGGTCTTGAGGTGTTGCGCCTTGTGCGTGAGGGGAAACATCGCCTATTGCACCCTCCAGAACCGGGAAGGCGCTTCCGATTCGGTCGGCCTCCACGCGTGAGGAGACCTCGCCTGGCCAATCTCCGTTCGTCTTGTTGTTGTCGGCCCCGTAGAAAACGGCATGTGCCGCATACTCCAGAAACAGATTTTGAATAGACCGGTTGGCGGGGGCTAGAATGGCTTCCAGCACGGTAACAAGCTGATCCGGCTTCGCTTTAAATCTTCGGCCTCGGTTCAGCTCCTCTTTAAACTGGACGACTTGCAGCTTGTCAATCTTTTGCCTCGGCGCCGTAACCGCTGTGTTGACCGCCAATGCAATCTGCTTTGAATACCAATCCAGCCATCGGTGCTTAAAGCTGGCAATGCCTGGGATTGAAAACGTCATGTGGTCGTTTAAAAGTTGGCTATCGGGGGCGGAATGGGTATGGGTAGCGCAAAGAAATAGCATCACGTTCGGCGGGATATGCTTGCTTACCTCCTCAGCCAGGCTGTCGGGAATGGTCAACATTTCCGCGCTTACGAGGGCTATCTCCAGTCCGCCGTATTGAAAAAGAACGCAACGGGCGTAAAGCGGCTGCCCGCCTTCATCCATAACCTTGCCGTGCCTGGCAGTGTAGCCTCCGAGAGGGAGCGGCTCGGGCGGAGAAATATCAACCTTTGATTCTGAAAAAGAAAAATCGGTTCCGGCGTAAGAAAAGGGTGCGCTGACGGCTAAAATCAGCAATATGAGGAGACCCTGCAAGCGCGACACTTTGATTAGTTTAACGCCCATGCTAACGCAAGGTGTCATGCGTCTAAATTGTGTTCTGTCTGCTAATATCTCCTGCCGATGAGTTTTTCGATCCAGTTATCCTCCGATCTGATAGCCGTTGAGGCAGGCGATAATACGCCTCTCAACCTTCAGATTCATAACCGAGGCGAAGAAGTTGACCGTTTTGAGGTCGAGATTGAAGGTCTTGATCCTGAATGGACGGCAATCCCGGTTCCCATTTTTAGTGTCGCTGCCGGCGAAACGCAAACCGAAAAACTCTTTTTTAAACCAGGTCGTGCCAGCGAAAGTCTTGCCGGCAATTATCCGTTCGTTGTTAAGGTTCGGTCGCTGAACTCCGCCGAAAGCCGTCAGGCGCAGGGCGTGGTCCAGATAAAGCCCTACAACCATCTCAGCATGGAGATCTTGCCTAAAAAGGGCCATGTAAGCCCAATCCGCGGCGCGGAGATCTTCCATGCCAGTGTGATGAACCTGGGCAATACTGAGCAGACTTTGCAGCTTTTTGGAAGTGATCCAGAAGACGCGTTTGCCTTTGAATTTGGCCAAGAGCAGCTTACGGTTGGCCCGGGCCAGCAAAAGGATATCGAGGTCCACGCGACGCCGACGAGCACAAAACCCTTTGCCAGCCCCCGCATTTACGTTTTCACGCTAAGCGCTCGCAGTATCCAAACACCATCGCTCGTCACGTCCAGCCAGGCCCAGATCGAACAGAGGCCGGTCATCACTCCCGCCACGTTGGGCGTGGTTTCGTTAGTTCTGTTGTTGATTTTTGTTTGGTATCTTTCGCGGCCCCTCCCCCCGGTGATCCAAAGTTTGGAACTGGAACCAGAGTCGGCGAGTTACACAGAGGGAGAAGTGGTAACCGTGCGTTGGCATGCTGTGCATGCTAGTGGCGTGATCCTGAAAATCGGCGATCAACGCCATGACGAACCCGCCGATGGAAGCACATCGTTCACCGCTGAGACTTCCGGAACTGTTGATGCGACCGCCGTCGAAGACCGCGCGGAGAGCAAGCCTGTTTCCCGCTCGTTCGAAGTCAAACAGCCCCAGATTGAGCCTTTGCCGGTGATCGATAATTTTGAGATATCTCAACCAAGTCTTAACGTGGGGCAATCCTTCATCGTTCACTACCACGTGTCGCATGCGACAAAGGTGTATCTCGAGCCAACAGCGACCATTCTCGATCTGAACGCGGAAGACTACGAAGTAAAGCCGGACCAGCCTGGGAAAACCAGCTACTATCTGGTCGCCGAAAATGCGACGAATAAGTCGGTGAAATCGAAGACCATCACGGTTCGTGTGACGCAGCCAAGCTCGGCTCATATCGTCTTCTTCGATGTTTCTCCAAAAACGGTAGACCCTGCCGCTAACGAACAGACGACGATCCAGTGGCAGGTGACGGGAGCAGCGCGCATAACTCTCACGGTTGGGGGCGCTACCACCGATTTGCCACAGGCATCGGGCAGCACCGCCGTCCCAATCGATAGAAATACCGACATTTACCTAACCGCTTACGACAGCAACGGAATCACGGTTAGAAGCCAGCACATTGGCGTTCACGTGAAGTCCACGCCGCCGACTCAGCCCACAACTCCAGCGTTTGATACGAGCACAACCGGTGGGGGCAACAATTCTCCCTCCTCAACAGGCAATAATAATGCGCCGGCTCCAACAACCGCCGGCGGTGGATAGAGTTGCCAAGAGCCCTTTTAAGCGTTACCGATAAATCTGGAATTGTCCCTTTTGCCCAGGGCCTTGTCGCCAAGGGCTTCGATCTTATCAGCACTGGCGGCACGGCGCGGGCTCTCCGAGAGGCCGGACTTGAGCTGCAAGAGGTTGCCGATGTAACCCAGTTTCCGGAGATGTTGAACGGTCGAGTAAAGACCCTTCACCCCATCATTCACGGCGGGCTGTTGGGCGATATTCGGCTGGATACCCACCGTCAGCAAATGCTCCATGCGGGGATTGAGCCGATAGCGCTCCTCTGCGTGAACCTGTATCAGTTCGAGAAGACGGTGAACCAGGAGCACGACCTGGAGGAGGCGGTCGAGTCGATCGATATCGGCGGCCCGGCGATGATCCGGGCAGGAGCTAAGAACTTTCACAACGTTTTGGTGGTGGTGGATCCGGACGATTATCCGGATGTTCTTGCTGCAGAGCCAGACGATGACGTGCGGCTGAGGTTTGCGGCCAAAGCCTATCGGCACACCGCTTTTTACGATTCGCTTGTTTCGCGCTACCTGACGCAGGCTGCGGGTGAAGATTTATATCGAGAAACCTTAACGGTTGGGATGCGCCGGCATATCGAGTTGCGCTATGGCGAGAACCCGCACCAGAACGGGGCGCTTTACGTAGAGCCGCTAACGCCGAATCAGGGCATTGCTTACGAGGAGCACCTTTGGGGTTGGGAGGTTGGCTACAACAACATCAACGATGCCAATGGCGCTTGGAATCTGGTGAACGACCTGCCCGTTCCCGCTTGCGCCATCACCAAGCACGGAAACCCTTGCGGGGTTGCAGCGGTGGAGTCCTTCGGCGAAAGTTTTAGGCTAGCCCGCGATGCCGATCCTGTATCCGCCTTTGGCGGGGTGGTCGCCGTGAACGGGATCTTGGACGAGGAAGGGGCTGAGGCGATGGTTGAAAAGGGCAACAAACTAGATGTTGTTATTGCTTTAGGCTATACGGACGGCGCGTTATCTCTCTTTCGGAATCGCAAAGGCTGGGGCCAAGAGGTGCGGTTGTTGTCGGCTCCGGTGCCATCCAAGTCGAGGTTCTTGACTATTCGAACGGTTGGGGGCGGATATCTGGCCCAGGATGCAGACATCGACCCCGGCAAAGAGTGGAAAGTTGTTACTAAGCTGGCGCCGACTGAAGAGCAGATGGAGGCGCTTCGTTTTCAGTGGAAAATCATTCCTCATGTGAAATCCAATGCAATCGTGGTTGGGGTGAGGGATCGCCTTTTGGGAGTTGGTGCCGGGCAGATGAACCGAGTTCAATCGGTGCGGCTTGCCCTAGAGCAAGCGGGACCGAAATCGGTTGGCGCCGTTTTGGCTAGCGACGCGTTTTTCCCATTTCCGGATAGTGTTGAGACTGCGGCCAAAGCCGGCATCGCGGCGATTGTTCAGCCGGGGGGAAGTAAGAAGGATCCGGAGGTTATCGCGGCCGCCGACGAACTCGGCATCGCGATGGTGTTTACGGGCGTTCGGCATTTTTATCACTAGGGAAGTAAACGGTTCTCAGTAAACGGTAAGCGGCCCGGAAAACTGGATCAGCTGGATGATTAGCTTCCTAGCCGTTTACTGTTTACTGTTTACTGTTTACTGTAGATTTTTGTCTACATTAACGCCCCCTTCCCCGTCAGTTCTCCTCGGAGAACCACATGGTAGAAGAATTAGAAAAGACAAAGAAAGAGCCCGACCTAAAGCTCATCATCAACACGCTGCACAGGCTGACGCCTGAGCAGCAACAGCAAGTAGCACGTTCGCTGGAACACACCGCCAAAAAGCCGAACGAGGACCGAATCGAGGCCGTGTTACGCGGCTGGGCGTCGATCATTGTCGGTGAACGTATCAAGCGAACCTCCCCGCGAGGCTACGAGCAGCCAACCACGGAAGGCGTGCCGCGAAACACGAGTGAGGATTTCGAGCTTGTGGACAAGGTCCTCGCCGAAATGGGCGAAAACACGCGCACCCTAACGGAGTTGTTGCTGCACGTTTACTGGTACGAGATGGACATCGCCAACTTTAGGCTGTTTCCGCTCGATCAAAACCCGGCCAGCGATTACGCCGCGCCGAGCCCTTCGGATTATAAAGCGCTGAACCTGCCCATGCCGCAAACGAGGCCGGCTCTGACCGAAGCAGATGCCAAACGGCTCAACACGTTCACCCAAATCGCTCAGCCGCAAGCGGTAAAGCTGCCCGAACGGGTGAGGGGCTTGGCGTTAACGAATCTCCTTGTTTTGGAGTTGGCGTTGGAGAGGTTTTTAGACCATTTGGTTATACGCGTAACCGACCATGACCGAGACAAGTTGAACAAGCGCGCGGAGCAGGAGCGGGTGAGACGGATAACCGCTGTCAGGAGCGGGGCCGGGAAAAAGGGAGCGGAAAAAAAGTGGGGGAAATCTTAGGGGCTACGTCAAACAGGCGCACGTTTGATTTTATTTTCTATATAGCTTGAACCTATTGTGCGGCGCAGAATACCGCACAATTACCACCTTAGCCCAATCTCAACAAGGCAACAACATCCTGCCCCTTCACGGCGGAAAGTTGCAAACTCACCCCGTGGGTTGCCGCCAAATCGTTGTACTCTTCGCCAGTATCGAGGTTAAACCAGGTTACATTCCAGGTCCCGCTGACCATGCCGGGGAACGAGATGCGGGGCGATTTGCCCTCCGCGCCCCGGATGCGCACCAAGGCCCAGGCGATATCCCGCAACCCCTCAGCCGTGCCGATATTTGAAGAAAAACCGATCGAAGTAGCCGTGGCGTGATCGCCAAATTTAGCCCGGTCTAAAATTTTTGACCAAATGGTGAACTCAGGGTACAAGTTGTATTTCTCAACTCGGTCCCAATACCAATACATGGCGGTGGCCGCTCCGTTTGCTTTAATTGAATCCCATAAAACGTTGCGGATAAACGGCCGCTCCTTCATGCCCATTTCGTGGTTGGGGCCAAACTCTCCCACGAACAGCGGCTTGTTTTTCAGGGCCGTGTACGCATCGAAAACGAGAGGAAGGTTATCGGCATATTCATGGGGCTGGTAGTAATCCATCGGCTCAAATAGGCCACCATTCATTTCGCTACTGGTCGTAATCGGATGGCCATAGGGGTCTAGCGAGCGGATGTAATCCGCCATCTCTTTGTGCCAGTTCTCGATCTCGTTCCAGTGGCCGTCCTTGGCGGCATCCGTCCACTCGACTTCGTTGAAGAGCTCCCAGGCGAAAAGGTTGGGATTGCCGGCCCAGCGGGCGACTGCGTACCGCAGCCACATCTTGGTTCGGCGTTTCGCTTCCGGATCGGTGAAGAAGTCGTCCGCGCTTTTCAAGAACCCGCCCTTGGCCGCATTCCAGGGATTATCGCGCCATTCGGAGTCTGTTTTACTGCTGAACGCGCCGTGGTTAAACAGAACAAATTGGAAATTCACGGAGGAATCGTTGCAACCCTTGGCGGTCACGGCCAGGTTGTCCAGGGCCTTAGGCCAGAGTTGGTCTTTGATGGCATAAGGGTCGTCATGCGGGATCCACGGGTTCCGATTGTCAAAGCCGCAGGACCAAATACGAGTCCAGTTCAAGCCGACCGCGTTCATTTTCACCAATTGGTCAACCATAGTCGGCATGCCCGCCGTCTGCCATCCAAGGTCAAATCCGATCGGGAACATGTAGGTGCCGTCATCGTAAGAGAAGCGGTTCAAATGCGTGTGATCGGTATGAATAAAACCATGGGGCAGTTTTTCATCCAGAATGAGCACGGCTGGCACGGCTTCTTCAACGGATTCGTGGCCATTTCGCAGCAGCGTTGCTTTGTAGTGGCCGGGTTGCGGCGCAACTAGAACTGCCTTCCAAGAACCGTGGGAAAAATAAGCGAGACGGTCAACCGCGAACCCGCGCTCGTTCACAAAATGGACGGTTACGTCGTTGTAGGCGGGGTCGTATGGGTTGCCCGAATACTGGATATTGAAGTTAACTTCCTGTGGGCCGTACCACTTTTGAGGGGTGGGACTTTGCAGCATTGCCAAGGATAGAAGCAGGTTGGCGAGCAGCACTTCCCTAGTATAGTTCCGGGCTACCGGTAAACTGAATACATGAAGCTGATTTACCTCACGCTTCCCCTCGGCGGGTTGCTTGCAGCCTCGGGGATTTGGTTCATGGCGGCCGCTTCGCATGCATCGTCTCCCGCTCCCATAACGAGCCCTAGCTCGGGAACCCAACCGCGTCACCCCGTAACGCGGGATATGGCAGTTGAAACGGCGGCGATGGCGGGCAAGACCGCGCCCGAGTTCAAACTGGACGACAGCAAGGGCAAGGAATGGACGCTGGCAAGCCTTTCGCAGGGCAAGCCCGTTTACATGTATTTCATTCTGGATGGCTGCCCATGCAGCACCGACGCTGAGCCACTCTTTCACGAGCTTTACAAACGCTACAGGAACGAGATCACATTCGTGGGGGTAATCGGCTCGGATCAGGCAACCGCCGCGAAATGGGCCAAGGAGCACGAAATGCCCTACACTATTTTGGCTGACCCCAAGCTAGAAGCGATAAGGGCGTACCGGGCAAAGCACTCGGTCTACAACCTTTTGATCACTTCGGACCGCAAGATTGATACGATGTGGCCGGGATACTCGCAGGACATGCTGCGCGATGTGAACACGCGAATGGGTGCTGTGACATCGGGAACGGCGAAAGATTTTGATCCACTTTACGCGCCGCTGAAGCTGTCTTCCGGGTGCTTCTTTGCGATCAGCTAGCTGTTAGTCGCTTTGAAGATTTTGGGCGAGAGGGCGCTGCCATCAACGGCGATCGTGATCTCTTTGTCTAGATTAAAGCCTTTGACTTCACTGAGGTATGCGCGGCTGAGTTGAGGGTCTTTCACGAGCTTGTTCAGATAGATTCTAAGCTCGTCGGCTTCTGCCACGGTAAGGGAGATACAAATATCCCGAAGCGTCGTACCCTTTTCATAATCGGTGATTCTCATTTCCCTCTCGCTTTTGAAGTCCGGGTTACGCGAATCGCGGGCCCTGGTAAATCTTCGGTAATAAACGACGATTCCTTGATAGTTAATGGTTTTTATTTCCCGTTTTAAGAGCCGGTTTTGAGGTGACAATTTTCGTTCTGGTTGGTTGTGAATTTCACGCAGAGACGCCGAGATCGCTGAGGATTAGCTCTTAGCTAGGAGTAGGGTTTGGTTCGAGGTTTTATTTGTCACGCAAAGACGCAAAGCTCGCAAAGTCAAGGCTTTGTGCTTAGTCGCACCGCCATCGTGCGACGAGGTTTCACGCAGAGACACAGAGGGTTGCATCGGAGAGCCCATTGCCAGGAGCAGGGCGTGGTTAAGGGTTTTATTTGTCACGCAAAGACGCAAAGCCGGCAAAGAAAAGAAGAAGAGTCGGCATATTTTTAACTTGAGTTTATGGATTTCCGTCCGGCAATATGCTCGGATCTAGTAACGAATAACTTCCCCAAATCGTCTGCGCCCTCTGTGTCTCTGGGTGAACCAATATGGAACGGTCATCAACTGTCCAACTTTCCCCTTAGCGAGCTTTGCGTCTTTGCGTGAAATTCCGATCCATCTAGACTGTGTTTAGGACCACGCCATCAACGAAGCGGCATAAGAACGAATGAATACCCCTGCGCCTTCTGCGTATCTGCGTGCACCAATGTTTAACCCAACATTGAACGCCCCCCCTTCCCGAACTCACGTTTTACTTCGCGAACTATTTCGAACCTGGTTTAGATCCTAGTTCAAATGCCGAATGCCGAATGCCGAATGCCGGACATAAAAAAAGCCCCGCAATCGCGGGGCTTTTCCTTAGACAAGCCGACCTTCCCTAAAGTCCGCCGTCCCCGATCAAAGAACCTACGCCGGTGATGTAATCCCAGCCTACAACAGCTTTGAATCTGCCTGCCGAACCGCTGGTGATGTCGAAGTACTTGGCGCCCTTGTAGCCGCCATAAACGAGGTTAAGCTCATTAAGGGAGCTGCCTTCATTCCTGTCCGCGAGATTGGCAACTCCGGCAAGCGTGGGGGAGGCAACGCTGGTTCCGCCGAATACCAGCCAGCCCACATAACCCTCGTAGTTGGTGCTATCGTAAACGGCGACACCCGTGCTCGGATTCGAATCCGATGCGATATCGGGGCAACCCCGGTGGGTTCCAACAATGCTGGAAATCACGCTCTGGTAGCTTGGAATCGACTCATAGGAACTCGGACCGCCGCCGCTATCGGCCCAAGCGGTTTCGCTGCTGCGGCCACCGCTGCTGTTTAGGTTGAGGGTCGTACCACCGCAACCGACAACATTGGGTGATTCAGCCGGCCACTCCTGGGCGCCGCCAGTGTCGCCTGCCGAAGCAAAGAACACGACTCCCGCGTGAGAGAAGTAGGAATCGTCGCTGTGTTCGCCAGAGAACTCACCGCCGCCCCAACTATTGGAGACTTCGCGGCAACCGGACTGGCTCGCAGCCACACTCTCTGCCTGCAATAAACCCGCATCGCTTGCGCTTGATGCTTCCACGAGGACGATCTTCGCGTTCGGCGCCATTGCATGAGCCCACTCGATGTCAAGCGCTTCCTCTTCGTTCCAGCCACCGTTTCCAGCGGGCTTGCTTCCCGATCCGTAGACAACCTGGAAGTGTTGGTTCGTGGAAGCTGTCACGTTGGTGGAAGTTTCCTTCGGAAGACCATACTGCCCCGAGAAAACGTTGAAGTCGTTCAACGCGGTCGGATAGTTGTAAGCGTCGACGATACAAATCGTTCCTGATCCACCGGTTGATGGCAATCCATAAGCAGATTTAATCTGCGTAGGCGAATATCCGGACGGATTCGCTGCAAAGAGCGAGGGCCCAAAAACCATGGAATACTGCGGACCAAGTTGCTCCACGGCATTGTTCGGTCCAAAGTAGATCATGTGGTTGGTGTGCATCATGTAACCTGCGTCGCCAGGAGCGGAAATGCTCGTTCCGGGGATCCAGACATTCACGTCGTTCGCCTTAAGACGTCCTCCTTGATCAGCGGAGCAAAGCGCAGCAGAGAATAGAACAGCAAAAGCTGTCAAAAGCCATCGATTCATCTATTAACCTCCCAAATCATGTCGCTTCTTTGCGACGACGGCGATTCTTCGTCAAATCGCCGGGAAACGTCCCTTCGTTCCTTAAGAACCATTATAAGAGCATTTCCTCATTTTTGCGGGGAGAATTTTGGGCTATTTCGGTCACATGCTTGAGCGCGATTGGAACTGTGACTTTTCCGTTAAAATGAGCAAATGAGTGCTTTAGAGGTGAAAGTTTCTGCCGGATCGTCGGCCCGAGATTTCGACTTCATCGTCGGAAACTGGTCGATCCATAACCGAAAGTTAAAGTTGCGATTGTGCGGCTGCACAGAGTGGAGAGAATTCGACTTCGAGAGCAAAACACGCATGGTTCTAAGCGGATTCGGAAATCTCGATGAATCCGGGAACACCTTGCGCTTATTCGATCCGGACACGAGGTTATGGTCGATTCTGGGAGCCTTTCCGGGGATGACCTCTATCGACGTGTTAAAAGGTTCGTTTGACGGCCTGATCGGCACCTTTATTGGCCGGGATATCCACGATGGGCAACCCGTGCTTTGCCAGTTCCAGTGGGACAAGAGCGACGAAAACGCGCCGATTTGGAGGCAAGCATTGTCGACAGACCAAGGCGAAACGTGGGAGTGGAACTGGGAAATGCGATTCACTCGAATTTCCTGATGGCAGGCTGAACGCTACTCCTTCCATTAGACTGATTTCAGTTCTTTTAGGCGAAGCCACTATCTTGGCGCTACCGGGCTCGCCATTCTCAACGGCACCAGCTTCTTAGCAGAAGCAACGGCCGCCCCCTCGATTTCGCCGTACAAGTCGTAAGCCTCTGCCCCGGTAACCGTAACTTCCTGGAAACTTCCGGGCGCCGCAAAACCAGGCGCGTAAACGAGACCGTCGATCTCCGGCGCGTCCCGATAAGAACGGCCACTGATCCAGCCATCCTTCACTTCCTCAACCAAAACCTTCAATTGCTGCCCCAAAAGACGCTGATTCGCTTCCAGCGAGATCTGCTGCTGAACCCGCATTAGCCTATCGTAACGGGCGTTCTTGGTCTTCAAAGAAATCTGGTCAGGCATGTCAAAGCTGGGCGTGCCGGGCTCCTGGCTGAAAATAAAGGCACCCACTCTATCCATCTTCGCCGCGCTCACAAAATCGACTAGATATTCGAATTCCTCATCCGTTTCGCCCGGAAAGCCAACAATAAACGTGCTCCTGATGGCCGCATCCGGGATCGCCGCCCGCAGCTTCTCAAACAACGCCAAATAACGCTCGCCGTCCCATGGCCGCTTCATGCGCCGCAAAGTGTCCGGATGGGCATGCTGCATCGGAATATCGATGTAGTTCAACACCTTGGGCGAAGAAGAAATAGCCTCAATCACCTCATCTGTGAGCCGGTTTGGATAAAAATACAGGATCCTGATCCATTCAATCCCATCGACTGCGCTGAGTTCGCGCAAAAGCTTCGGCAGGGTGAACTCCTTATAGAGGTCGAAGCCGTACTGCGTCACGTCTTGGGCGATCAAGTTGATCTCTTTCACACCTGAAAATGCCAACTGCCGAGCTTCCGCCATAACCCGTTCCATGGGCTTGCTTGCGTGCTTGCCGCGGAAACCTGGGATGGTGCAGAACGTGCATTGGTGGTCGCATCCTTCGCTCACCTTTAGGTATGCCGACCACTCATGGCCGGTTCTCGCTCTAGTACCGATATCGGCCCAGCGGTGCTGAGGAGCCTGGATATCGATCACCGGCTCCCTGGTTCCCAGCGCCATTCGCGCGATTTCGCTAAAACGGCCCATCTGGCCAACGCCGACGTAGATATCGGCTCCGGGCGCTAATCTGGAAAGTTCTGTGCCCATTCGCTGGCTTAAGCAGCCGGCCACGATCACTTTCTTGGCTCGGCCCGCTTTTTTCTCGCGAACGGCTTCTTTAATAGCGCGCACGCTTTCATCTTTCGCGGACTGCAGGAAGCCGCATGTGTTGATTACGATTACATCGGGTTTGCGTGCAGAAGAATCTACAGTCCAGCCACTTGAGCCTAAAACGCCAGCGATCTCTTCGCTGTCAACGTCGTTCTTGGCGCACCCTAGCGTGACAATTTTTACTTTGGGAAGCGTGGCCACTGAGTCTATTGTGACTTACTACTCGGGGAGAGCCGGGTAAATGGTGCGGTTAACCGCGCGAACGTCCACTTTCCAACCATCATTCTTTTTGACCATCGGAATGTCGAAGGTTTCCATATAGCCGCCAGGCTTGTCGGGATTTCTAAGCATCTGCACCTTCACCGATGCATCGGTTGCATCGGTTTGCGAGGAACTGTCTACTTGGAATATGAACTGGTAATACTTGCCGGCATCATGAGTTGCAAACTGCCATTGCGCTCGAACCTGATCAGGCGTCTCATCGCCCATATCCGAAAGGCTGACCAACTTATCGACATTTCCTGTCGCTAAAGCGGAGAAAAACTGTGTCGCAGCCGATTCTGGTGAATCGGGCACTATAAGCAATAGGACGACCGCGCCGCCAATTAGAACCACAGCGATCACAATCAACGATAATAAACTGACCCTTCCGGCCTTCTTCATCCGCACTATTAAACCCGAAACAGATTTTTGGCTTCGTGAGTGCCCGCGATTTACGGGTTTTTCATTCGAGAGGGGCATTCGGCCTTGGGCCTTAGGCCTTAGGAACACAAATGGATTTCCGATACCCCGAGGGCCGAACGCCGAAAGGGCTTATTGATTCGGATTCAATGTCTTCTTGGCATCGATGAGCCAACCGGCGTTCGCCGACTGATCCACGATCCAGTGAACTGTTACTTGCCCCTGAGGAACCAAGTAAGCGATCAAGAAAATCGCCTCCCCTGGGTTTTGGCTGACGCTTTGAACCTGGATTGCCCGTGCCTGGCGAACAATGTGTTCAAGTTCTACAACTTCGGGAGTATTTGGAGTCTGAACAGTAACCCTTGCAATTTCAGACTGGTCATTTGCCAAAGCTGCCGCATGGAACCGATTTATAGCTTGAGCGGGGCCATAGTTCCTTAAGATATAGAACGTGAACAGGACGAGGGCCGACAAAAGCAGCGCTGCAATCGCCGATGCGGTTCGGGAGCGTGCAGCATGCATTGCCGGGAATATACCCGGGGGGAAGCCTTCGGCATTCGGCGTTTGGCCTTAGGTGCTCCGGATTAGGCCCGAGGCATTTTCGCGCCAAGCTGTTAGACTTGCAAGTCAGTGGCCCTCGACTTGTGATGGGTCAGTACACCCGGCCGGGAACTCCCGCTGGATTTGGGGCACAACTTGTAACCGAATGCCGAATGCCGAACGCCCAAGGCTTTTCATTTTTCCAACTGAACCCTTCCACTTCTCGTCCGTCTGCGCTACCATAAGACTGAACGGAGCCAAAAACAAAAGTGAGCGACCTACTATCAAGAAGAGATGTTTTCAAACGAGGCGGAGTTATCGCCATCGGCCTTACCGCCCCTCGATGGCTATCGACCATCGCCCGAGCGGATGTTTTTAAGAAAGCGGCAGGCAAGAACCCCACCGGCAACACCGTGCTAATCGTGGTGCAGCTTTCCGGTGGAAACGACGGCCTAAACACGGTCGTCCCCTACGCGGACAAGCAGTATTACACGCTGCGCCCGACCATCGGCATCACGGAGGACAAGGTTCTCAAGCTAAACGACCAGATGGGGTTGAATCCTTCTCTGACCGGCATCGCCGATCTCTACAAGCAAAACAAGGTGGCGATCATTCAGAACGTTGGCTACCCAAATCCCAACCGCTCGCACTTTAAGAGCATGGATATTTGGCAGTCTGCCAGTCCCCAAAGTGTGCTCAGATACGGCTGGATCGGCCGCCACTTCGACCATCAGATGTCGACTGGCCCGCTCAACCCGGTTGTCGCCCTTGGCCTTTCTTATGATAAGCCTCTGGCACTCACCGCTAAAGAAGCCTCCATTCCCTGTTTCGCCAGCTTGGTCGATATTCAGAATATGGTCGGAGATCCCGACTCCGAAAAGATGCTCCGCCAGATCCAAGGCAAAGATGCTCCTCTTGGCAGCGATGTAAGAGTGGTCCAGGAAGCGAACGAGACCGCTTTGGATGCTATGAGCTTGTTGAACCACCAGCTTAAAGCGTACGCACCCAAAGGCACCTACGGACGGGATTCGTTCGGCCAAGGCTTTAAGCAGATCGCCCAGCTTGTGGCTACCTCACCCAACACTCGGGTCATCTACTTTAGCGCAGGCAGCTTCGATACTCACGCGAACCAGATCGCGACCCAGGGCAAGCTGCTTCAGTATTTCGGCGACGCTGTAAAGACTTTCCAAGAAGAAATGGAAGCTCTCGGCAAAGCCGATAACGTTCTCGTTCTCACGTTCTCCGAGTTCGGCCGACGTTCTTATGAGAACGCCAGCGCAGGAACCGACCACGGCGCAGCTGCTCCCATGTTCCTCATCGGAACCAAGGTGAAAGGTGGACTTCACGGCCCGATTCCGAACCTGCACGACCTGGATGACGGCGACATTAAGATGACGACCGACTTCCGCGAAGTCTATTCCATGGCTTTGGATGAGTGGATGGGAGGCGACTCCGAAATCGTCCTCGGAGAGAAGTTCAAGCACATGGACGCGATCACCGTTTAGACCATTTATTCCCCCTCTCCTGCTCCCTGGGAGGAGAGGGGGTTAGGGCATAGGCGTTAAAATAAGGTTTAGAGGGCTACTTTCAAAGGTTTGTCGCTCGCGCCTCTCCCGGTTCGCGGACTCACCGACCTCTCCATCCGGGAGAGATTTGTGGCTGCAAAAACGCCGAGGTTTCCTTATTTTAACGCCTATGGGGGTTAGGGGAGGAGAGGTTTAAGCTGTGGAGTGCGGGAGCTTGCTCCTGCTCGAAATTAGGCAGCTTGCTGCCGCGCGGACGATAACCGATTGGGAAGTGTTTCAAGATCTGCGAAACGTAGCGGAAGCAACCTTCTTGATTTGAGCGCAAGCAAGCTTGCGCACTCCACAGCTTCGCATCCTCTAATTCGAACGAGGACGTGAGAGGATCTGAGCCATTTCTTTGCGAGCTTTGCGCCTTTGCGTGAAAATAATTCCTTGGAAAATCTCTCCTAGGCCAGTCTTAGAATTTCGCTTCCGCGCAATACCATCCCTCCCCGAACGTCTGCCAATTAGCAAACTTCCTGGAGGGACAACATGCTTACGCTTCCCGTAGCGGCGCTTGCCGCGACCATGGTTTCGGCCGCCCCAAAAATAATTTCCGCTTCGGTTTTCACCAACGGATACGCATTCATCACCCGCGAGATCCCTGTTCACGGATCGGGGATTATCAAGCTCGATCCACTCCCAACTGCTTCGGCAGGCACCTTTATCCTCCGCTCAACCAAAGGCGTCGAGATCAAATCTATTAGGCGGACCGAAGAGCAAGCCACCGGCCAGAAGCCGGTCGAAAGCCTAACCGATCTTCTTAAGGCGAACATTGGGCATAGCGTCAAGGTTGGCATTCTCGGGGGCGACGAGCGGTTGGCGACCCAGGAATCAGGAAAGCTGCTCTCAGCGGACAGCAATCTTGTCTTGATCCAGTCCGGCGAAGGCGTCGTCGCGATTCCTAGAGACAAGATCTCCATGATGTCTTCAAGCGAGGGCTCTTTCACTTATAAGCAGCCGGTGACCAACACCAAATCCGCCCTCGAGATTAAGGTAGAAGCAAGCGGCGAGGGCAAAATTATCATGCAGGGGCTGCAGTCGGGCATGACTTGGGCACCCTCCTATACCGTGGACCTTATCGGCGATAACCAAATGGACATTACGGCCAAGGCCATTGTGATTAATGGCATTGATGACATGGATGGAGCCGATGTTAGGCTCGTGAATGGTTTGCCGAATCTATCTTGGATAAAGTCTGATGATCCTTTGCTTTCGGGAGAAATCGCGTTCGACCATTCTGGTGGAGTAGGACTGGTGCCGAACGTTCCCTATATCACCTATGACCCGAGCGATAACTCGGTTGTGGTGCAGGGGACCGACAAGCAGATTGGCGCAGCGCCTCACATGCCAGCCGCACCCCCAGTGCCGATGACACCGGCAGAGAACCTTTATTTCTATCATCTGTCATCGGTGTCCTTGAAGAAAGGTGATCGGGGATCTTATCAACTCTTCGAAAAGCAACTGCCTTGCGAGCATCGATATCACTGCTATCTTCAACCGACAGGAGTGTGGGGTGGGACAACTACTTCCGATGTTTCCGATGAACTCGACTTTACAAACTCGCAAGAAAACCCCCTCGCGCCCGCGCCCGCATCGGTTTTTAAGGATGGAGAAATAGTAGCCCAGTCTAACTTTGGTTACACATCCCCCCACGGCAAGGGCAGCCTTTACCTCTCGCAGGCTTCGGACATTCATGTATCCGCAACTATGGTCGAGTTGGCTCGACAGAACCAAGCGCTCACGCTCCCGGATAAATCCGTTTTCGATTTGGTGACAGAGCAAGAAACTATTACCGTCGAAAATCTCGAGAAGAAGACGATTAAGATCGAGCTCGACAAGATCGTGGGAGGAACGATCTTGAAGGCAGAAGGCTCTCCAACAATCTCGAAAGCCTCGGCCCCAAACGGCCAGAATCCAACTTCTGATCTGGACTGGAAGGTCACGGTTCCAGCCGGTGGCAAGGCCTCGTATGTTGTAAGTTACAAAACCTATGAGAGGATTTCACAATGAGGCAGCCTTAGAACCCATTAGAACCAGAGCCTATTGGTCTTTCGCGCCGTGCTCTTTCAATATCTGTATAGCTTTCGGCCTATCTTTCGCGCCATGTGCGTCAAACGTATGCAGAACTTTCCACAGTACGCTGAGGCCCATTTTGTCTTTCGAGTTTGGATTCGCCCCATGGGCCAAAAAGAGAAGCTCCAAATCGAGGTTTCCAATTCGGCTGTCCAAACAAGCGGAGTCCTCCCGTATGAATCGGCAAGATCAACTTTAGCGCCCGCTGCAAGCAGAAGCTTGGCAGAGCCAAGGGAGTCGTTCACGGCTCCCGCGGCAAGCGCGGATTTGCCGCCGAGTGAAGTCTGATTTGGGTTCGCACCGTGCGCGAGCAGCACTCTGGTCTCTTGGGTTCGGTCGAAAGTCGACGCCCAGTACAGCGGGAAGCCGGCGGGGTCGTGCTTCGCCGTGCTAACCTCGGCCACAGGGCTAGCTCCTTGGCTAATCGCTTCAGCGACGAGAACTGAAGGCGCATATCTTAAGAATGACTGCTCGAAATGACTGCCAAATCCCCAAAATCGTGCCGGACCTTCCTTTGATTTCATCGCCATGAATACCGCCCCGCGAGAAATGAGAATCTGTTCCGTTTTTAAATAGTTGTCTTCAGTATTAAGTCCGCTGTTGGACTTGGAGATTGCGTATCCGAGCGCCGTAAAATTGCCGTATGTCGCATTTACGGCGGCACCATTAGCTAGGAGGACTTCGGCAATGCCTGGTTGGCCGCTAAAGGCGGCCAGCATGAGCGGAGTTCTACCGTAAGAGTCCATAACATCAACCTTGGCGCCCGCTGTGATAAGGACACCCACTAGATCAAGTTGCTTGGACGCCACAGCTAGCAAGAGCGGCGGGTGTCCGTTAGGGGGCAATTTGTTTGGATCGGCTCCTGATCGAATTTGGTCTTCAATATCTGAAATCGAAGTCTCGGGACCGAACTCTAGATAATTTGATGAGCCCGAATTCTTGTAAGAACAAGCAACTAGGGCCACTATTAAGATTTGGAGCAGCTTAGCGGGCCGCACCGGCCATTGTTTATTGGAATCGTGAGCCGCAACCATAGCTCCATTATGCTATTTGCCCCAAGGTTTCCGATCCTGCGTTTTCTGCTAAAGACAGTCACGAGCATCGGACAAACCTCGCCGGAGGTGGTGCAACCATTTCACATGCAGTCCGCTGCCCAAGTAGGGGGGCCACAATCACTTTCTTCATCATCCGGCCTTCGACATTCGACCTTCGACATTCGCCATCCGGCTTTCGACATTCGACTTTCGACATTCGACAAGCCTTACTTATTTCGAATGAGGGTGGGCATCCTCAACCGTCTTCTTTAGCCTCTCTATACTCAAATGCGTATAAACCTGGGTGGTTGCTAGGCTTTCGTGGCCCAGCAACTGCTGAACCGACTTCAAATCGGCTCCGCCATCCAACAGATGCGTTGCAAAGCTGTGCCGCAACGTGTGCGGCGAAACTTCCGGCGGCAAACCTGCCCGAAGCGCCCAACGCTTGATCACGTTCTGCACGGTTCTTGTCGTTAATCGTCCCCCGTTGGGATTGGTAAACAGCGGATCGCCCACCGGAGGGTGCATGCGTTCGCCTTTCAAGTAAGCCTGAAGAGCTTCTTCGCAGGCTTGCCCAAATAGGGTCATTCGCTGCTTGTTGCCCTTTCCCTTTACAATCAGCGAACGATCCTTAAAGTTGATCTCGTGAAGGTTAACCCCCACCGTCTCCGCTGCCCGAAGTCCGGCGGCGTACATCAGTTCCAGCATCGCTTGGTCTCGTAAAGGCGTTCTTCCACCGCTGCCCTGGTCCAGCAAATCTCCTGCCTGAAGCTGGCTTAATGCCTTTGGGAGCCGCTTGCGTTGGATCGGTGCTTCTAGGGGCTCCGTAGGGTCGATGGTGATGCGTTCCGTGAGCTTTAGATATTTGACAAAGCTGCGCACTGCCGAAAGCTTCCGCGCCCGCGTGACAGGGCTAGAGCCGTATTTGCGCAAATAGCCCCGTATCCCCTCCGTTGTGAGCTCAAACCGGCCGTTAAGGTGAATCGAGAGCTGCGAGAGGTCGACACCGTAGGACCTGACCGTGTGTTCGGATCGGCGCGCGCGCAGGCTATCCAGAAACTCCTGAATGAAGAAATCCAAAGGCTGCGCTTGCTGTTCGACCATATCTCTTACTCGGGTTGGATGCGGGCCGATTCACCATACACGGCTCCTTGCGCTATGCGCCACTGACGTCCGGTACGGGCATCGCCCACCCAGAGATCACGAGCCCAAACGCGGTGGTTGCCGATTTGAGCAGTCCCTTTATTGTTGCTTGAGGCCGCCCAGTAGGGCTGGTCTGCCTCAAAATCCACATCCAACACATCGTCCGCTATCAGTTTTGCCTCTCCCGTTCGTAGGTTTAACGCGTAAATCCAGATGTCTGAACCAGCAGAAGAAGCAAAGGCTGCAGTACGAACCCAGCAAGTATCAGCACTCGTTTTGGAGCGCCAAATCAGATCAGGGCCCGGAATCCGGAATGTGTGCCAACTGCCACCGTAACTAAGCTCAAATGCGTTTCCGCCGCAAGTCCCTCCGGATCTCTCCTGCAGTGTCTCTTGAGTTCCGTCTAAATCCCTGTACCCAACATTCAGTCCCGCCCCCTTAAACAGTTCTGCGCCGTCACAGGTGCCACTCCAAGGGTTTGCCGGTTTGGGAAGCTGAGGCACAGCCTTTAGACAGCCATTTGTTACAGCTAAGATTTTTGCTGACGGGTCAGTCGAAGGAGGTTCGCAGATTGTGGGTTTTGGAACTTGCACATAAACTGCCTGCCCTCGGCTATATTGGGTGGTCTCGTGCCAGTCTTCGTCGGCATAAATGAACCCCGTTGAAACCACGCGGGTCGCTCCCTTTGCAAGATCATATTCAACGAGCGATCCTAGATTCTTCTGGGCCGGGACCGTTTGAAGCCAGGCCAGTTTTCCTTTCCCAACCCATCTCACGTCGGATTTATCCGATCTGTCGAATGTGAGTTGCCTGCGGTTTTTTCCGTGAAGGTCAGAAAGATAAATCTGTTGATAACTCCTTTGGTGAAACGACTGAGCATAGAATCTGGCTGCGAAAGCCACCAAAGGCGTCTGCTTTCCTATTGCCAATAAAACAGCTATCGACCAGAACATGCTCTTTATACGCTCCGGCTTTCGACCTTCGACTTTCGACTTTCGACTATTCAGCCTTCGTCTTAACTTCCCAAAGACGGACCTGCTTATCCAAGCCCCCGGCCGCCAGGTATTCACCATCAGGGCTAAACGCTAACGCCAAAATCGGCATGGCGCTCGCTTCGATATGAAGCTGGCCGAGGCCCTTGTCCGCGTTCCAGAGTTTGACCGCACCATCGCGGCCTGCACTGGCAAATAGCCAGCCATTCGGGTGGAAAGCCAAAGCCTCGATCGGTTTCTCGTGTCCGAACATCATCTTCTGAAGAGTGCCATCATTCAGGCTGAAAACCCTGATCGAAAGATCAACCGCGGCAACCGCCAGGAACCGATTGTCCGGGCTAAAGGCGAGCGCGGTAACTGAAGACCGCACTGCCTTGAACGTGTGCACAAGCGCGCCCGTGCCCGCGTTCCAAAGCTTCACGGTGTTGTCGGCGGAGCCGGTAGCGACAACCTTGCCATCGCTCGCCCAGGCAACGGCGGTTACCGACTGCTCGTGGTCTTTGCGAGTGAAAACCTTTTTGCCGTTTCGCGTATCGGAAACAACCAATGACCGGTGAATTGAACCCGCCGCGATGTTGTTTCCATCGCACGAAATTGCGATGCAAGAAACCCATTCATCGCTGCTGCTCTGCCAGGAATGCACCTCGCCGCTACGCAGATCCCACATAGAAACGAGGGTTTCCGCCGAGCCCGCCGCAACCAGGCGGTCGCCCGTAAAGGCTCTCATGGTGGAAAGAACGCCGGTTTCCAGCTTCTTCTTTCTTTTGGCTTGGAACGTGCCGCCATCCCACCAAACGATTTCGTTATCGAACGAGCCGGTGACGAGGTCGCTCGTTTCGGGATCGAAACTCAGGGCGTAAACGGGGGTTCTGTGGGCGCGGAGTCTTCGGAATAGCCTTACTTGAACCGGCTTCTTCGGCTCGGCTACCTTTACCGCTTCGCCAAAGCCCCCATCGAGCATGGCATCGTATTCCGATCGACGCATAGGGTCGATCAGAACTTCAAACGCCTCGTTGATCTTCGCCATCAGGTCATGGCTCTTGGGATCAGGGTTGACGTCCGGGTGGTGTTTTTGAGCTAGCTTGCGATACTGCCTTCGTAACGACTCGGCTTTCGCAGATCTATCAACACCTAAAACTTGGTATAGGCTCGGCAACTTCTTATTATGAAATACGACGTGGTTAAGGAATCGTTAGTTTTTATCGGTGGCAAGACATACTTATTGCGGTGAGTGGCAAAGATCTCGTGAAAAAGTTAAAGGAGAATGGTTGGACTTCCGAAAGGCATCTTGCACTCATTGTTAAAGGAATCGGGTTTAAAATGAAGTTAGGCAAAGCACTATGACATACAACGCTCTAATAGTTCACACCGATGAAGCTTGGGAAGTTAGCGTCCCTGATATTCCCGGTTGCTTTACTTACGGCAGCACTCTTGAAGAAGCAAAAGCTATGGCAAAAGAGGCGATTGAAGGGATGTTGCTAGGTTTTGCCGACCGCGGGCAGCCTTTGCCACAGCCTAGGTTCAAAAGCCTGGTCGATACCTATCCGATTGACGTTGAAATGCCGCAGGCTCAGGAACATCCGCGTTCGGCGTAATTAACGAGTGTCGTTGGTGATCGTGGTTGCGGACTGGCTGAAGGTCCGCAACAATGGCATCTGACGAGCGCGCGGATTCCCTGGACCTCCGCCTGGCGTTTAAAACCGGCGCAACATCGTCGTCTACGCAGGAGTCTATGCGATTGCCCGGCAGAGGCGCCCCTTCGCACGGAGTAACACCGCTATCCTCGCGAAAAGTAAAAAACCATTAAAAGACTCAGCTACGTCGTGTTCTGTACGGCAGTTGGCTAAGGGAAGATAAAAAACTAAAATGGGCGCTTCGACCAAAACCTGGTCCCTTAATAAATAAAAATTAATCCATTGATATTTGAACCCGATCTGTCAACCATAAATCGACACAACAGGTTCGAAAACCAATTCCATCTCGTGTCCACAATTCAGCAGACCGCACCTTGAAAACTAAATATCAGAAGCTATCCTTAGCCCTCGAAGAACGCGGCAATGTTATAGCGCAGGGTAAGCGGCTCCAGCCGCGCAGCCCTGGGTACGCAGGCGCCCTTCCCTTTTCCGGCGAGCTGAAGGTTCGCGAAAAGGAAAGTTTGCTACTTCCCACCCGACCTAATCTAATTTGCGGCAGCAAGCTGCCTGATTTGAGCAGGAGCAAGCTCCCGCAATCCACAGCTCGCTTCGCTCGCAGGGGTGATTATCTCCCAAAGATAAACTCTAAATCTTCTTTCGTCACATCCAGCTTCTGGGCCGCGGGGTCCATGAGTGCATCGGCGAGCGCGCCTTTGCGGGCCTGCAATTCCACGATCTTTTCCTCAACCGTATCTTTAGAAATCAGCTTATACACAAAAACCGGCTGATCCTGGCCGATACGGTGCGCGCGGTCCGTAGCCTGCCGTTCGACGGCAGGGTTCCACCAAGGGTCGTAATGGATCACTGTATCAGCGGCGGTTAGGTTCAAACCCGTTCCTCCCGCTTTCAAACTGATCAAAAAGAGGGGTATCTCGCGCGCTTGAAAGCGTTTAACAGGCGTCGCCCGGTCTTTCGTTTCGCCAGTGATCTTAACGTATTCCAATCCCCGTTCGGTCAAAGAAGTCTCGATCAGGTCCAGCATGGAAGTGAACTGAGAGAAGAGCAGGATTCGCCGGCCTTCCTCGATCATCTCCGGAATCATTTCCATCAAGCGTTCCAGCTTGGCCGACTCTTTCAAGTCCCGCGCGGCCTCCACTTTAAGCAGCCGGGGATCGCAGCAGACTTGGCGCAGCTTCAATAGAGCGTCCAAAATCACGATATGGCTGCGAGACATTCCTTGGGTGGAAAGCGCGTCGCGAACGCGCTTATCCATGGCTGAGCGCACCGTTTCGTAAAGGTCGCGCTGGGCGGCATCGAACTCCACCGTTTCAACAATTTCGGTCTTGGGCGGCAACTCGGAAGCCACCTGACTCTTGGTTCGCCGAAGCAGAAACGGCTTAATACGCCGCGAGAGTTCCTCATGCGCTTTCTTATCGCTCATTTTCTCGATCGGCACTCGGAACCGCTTTTTAAACTGATCTTCATTGCCCAGCATGCCAGGCATCACGATCTCGAACAGCGACCACAGTTCGCCCAAGTGGTTCTCAATCGGCGTACCGCTTAGGCAGAACTTCTGGTTCGCGTGGATCTGTCGCGAAACATACGCGGCCGCCACCTTAGGGTTCTTCACGTTCTGGGCCTCATCCAAAACGAGCAGATGAAAGTTGTGCTTCAAAAGTTCTTCTTTGTCCCGCGCGAGGAGGCTATAGGTGGTGATAACCAGAGCGCTGGAATCGATCTCCTTGAGTCTTTTCTTCCGGTCTGATCCGTGTAAGAGGCAAACTTTTAGGCCCGGTGCGAACTTGGCAACCTCGGAAGTCCAGTTCGGCAAAGTGCTGGTTGGGGCGATAAGCAGGGATGGCAACTCTGCCCGGCCCTTCTCTTTTTCCCAAAGAAGATGGGCCAGGGTCTGGATGGTTTTGCCGAGGCCCATGTCATCCGCCAAAATCCCACCAAAGCCAAACTCGGAGAGGAATTGGAGCCAAGCCACGCCGCTCTTTTGGTAATCACGTAAAGTGCCGCTAAACGAAGGCGGTTCGGTTGCAGAACCGATCTTTTCAAAGGTCGCAAGCTGGGCTGCAATCGACTTTAATTTGGCGCTGCCGGACCACGATAAACCTTTGGTCGATTCCTCGATCAGTTGGAAATCCAGGAGTCGCCATTTAGGCAGCTTCTTCAACTCGCCCCATTCGGAAGGGTCGCCGTAAAGCTGCATGAGGGCGCTCAGCAAAGGCTTTACCCGGTCAACCGGCAGGGGCAGAATGCGGCCATCCTCCATCCGCACCATAATCGTTTCTCCGGCCTTATCGAGCGCGCTGAGAGGCGATTTGCCGTAGGACCGCATGTTGGCCACGATCCGCGCCAGAACGGGCGCTAAATCGATTTGCTCAGTGCCAACCTTGGCCCCTAGTTGGATGCTGAACCAGTCGATTCCGCTCGCTTCATCCAGCGAAAGCTCCCAGACCGGCTCGGGTAAGACCTCGCTAGCAACATCCGGGTCGATCTTGACTTTCCAGCCTTCGCGCTTTAGCTCCTCCGCCCCCTTAAAAACGAACTCGATGACCGGATCGCTAGCTTTAGACTTTTCAGGATCAAGCACAAAATCGTTGCCGTGTCCGCTCGGCAAATCGACGCGGTAGTGGAATTGGCTCCAGCCGAAGCTAGTCAAACGCCGCTCGAACTGCCCTTCTAAGCTTGAGTTTCGGCGATAGACGATGACCTTTTCGCCCTTCTTAAGCTTTAGCTCTTTCTGCGCGCTAGTGCTCCGCACTTGCATGTTCTCATAAACGAAGCTGAGCCTAGCGGCCGTGATAGTCGCTTTGCGCCTGTTGTAGCTTGCCGTAAGCCTCTCACCCTCCACATTGAATAGGTGCAGGCTTGGAACTGGAGCCACCACCCGAACTTCGGGCGGCTCATGATCCCGAGGCACAGCTTCCGGGAAATCAGGCAGTGCCTCACGCAGGCGCTGATGCACGTAGTTTGCATCTTGCGGGGCAATGGCGGGAGCCTTCAACATCGCCAAAGCGACGCTTTGGGGGATAGCGCTCACCGTTTCGCCGATGAGGTTTTGCTCTAGATCCACAAACCAAAGGGGCGACAAAGGAAGAATCGCCCCGCCCCCTTCCACTTCTATTTGAAGCCTCTGCGTGCCATCCTCATCCAGCCAAACCGGCCTCATTTCGCGACTGGGACCGAGTTGGAGCGGCTCGTCGTGATCCATCCAGTGAAGCCTTCCCGTATCAATCAGCCGCCTGAGCAAATACGCTCCTTGGAGACCCGAGATCTGATATTGGGGTGTGCCGAAGCTCTTATAGTCCCGATGGCAAACACGGTGGATGGTTTGAAGCAGCGGACGGTCAACTTCTAAAACTGAGCGAGGAAAGCTGCCTTCCATCCAAGGCATTTTAAAGAGCTGCTGGTCGCCAAAACGGCCATTTTTAAGAATCCTAACCGTGACCAACTTGAGGATGACGTCCCCGTCTCTCAACGTTAGAATGTAACGAGCACGCTGCTCTGTATTCGAAGGGTAGTCATTGGGCAGCGGTCCAGCCGCGTCCATCACGGCCGTCACCCACATGGTCACGTCGTAACCGGGGGTGTAGGCGCTTGCCATTTCCTCCTGCTCTTTGCACCTTCGCTCGATCTCTGCTTTATCTGCTGCAAGCTTCAGAAGAACGGCCGCTACGTGTTTGCAGTCGTTTCCGACGGGGCATGTGCAGTAGGTCATACCGATGACCTTTTTGTCATCAGTGAGGATAATGTTTTGCCGATAGGGAGCAAACTGTGTACCTTGAACAATGCCGGTTATGGAAAGCTGGTCAACATTGGCTTCCAAAACCTTGCCGCTTGCGACGATTTTTTCTCCTTTTGTGAGGGTAACGAAGCTAAGCCGCCGACCGATGAGAACTTTATCGATCGGAAGATTGAGAAGCATCTCCGCTGGGGCAGACATCTCCTCAGTTTATCCATAAACGCAAGTTGTGGAACGGAAATTGCAAGAAGTCCTGGTATGGCAAAGGATAGCCTCTTCGGCACATTAAACAAAACGCGTGCGACTATTCCAGGATTGGATGGCATTCGCGGACTCGCAGTCCTCATCGTTTTCATCTTTCATGCGGAGATCTTGCCGCATGTCCCCGGTGAGTTAGCGACCACCGTTTTCTTTTTCTTAAGCGGATTCCTGATCACCACGCTGTTCTTACGAGAAAGAAAGAAGACTGGCGACCTCGACCTCGGCTCCTTCTATTACAGAAGAGCCTTGCGCATTTTGCCTCCACTTTATTTAGTGCTGGGCATAGCTTTGTGCCTAAAAATGTTTGGCCATGTTGGCACCGCCATTGTGCCTTGGAAGGCTTCCAGCAACTTCTTGCAGTTCACCAATATCGCCATTGCCATGACCCAGGACGGCGGAGGCTTCCTGCCTGGCATGATTTTGCTATGGTCTCTGGCGGTGGATGAGCACTACTACCTCCTTTATGCCCCGTTCCTAAAGCGTGCTCTTAACAAGTTTTCCCCTGCCAAAATCGCCTTCGGCTTAGTTACTCTGTGCGTTGCCGCTCTGGCGTGGAGAATGTTCCTCGTCCATGCCCAGGGTGCCACTATGCGAGTCGCCATGGCGACCGACACCCGCCTCGATTCGATCCTTTGGGGTGCGATTCTGGCCCTGTGGTGCAACGCCGCTCAGGAGCCTGCCAAGGCAGCTTGGCTGGCCAAGCCGCTGCCGGTTATCATTGGCCTCATCATGGTCTTGTTGCCCAGCTTTACAGGCAACGATAACATGAAAGTCACACTGGGTTACACGATGGAAGGCATCGGCCTCATGCCTCTCTTCACGCTGGCCATTCTGCAAGGCGGAAAGGGCTTCTTGAAGTTCCTGCACTGGCCATCGCTGCTGTGGATGAGCCGCATTTCCTACTCGTTCTATCTGTTCTCTTGGCTCATGCTGAGCACGGTGCGCAAGTTTGTACATGGGCCGCGAGTTGAGCAGGTGCTTTTGGCTTTCGTTCTTACGTTCTGCTTAGCTTCGGTCATGCATCTCCTGGTAGAGCGGCCGCTGATGGCGATGCGAAAGAAGTCAAAGGCTACGACTACGGAATCGGGTGGAACCCTCCAGCCGGTGCCCCTCGCTAGCTAGCTTCCGGTAAAGCTATCATCCGACAGTCCCGCGTCCGGATTCAGCTTGGTCAAATGCGCATCCACCTGGTCCTTGTTTGTGGCTAGGTCTTTAACCCGGGTGCGCCAGATGAAGAAGGTTTTCGGGTCAATGAAGTAGCGACAAAGCACGTTATCTTTCTTGGCGGTCTCCTCAAGAACGATCCAGTGTTTGCCGTTCCACTCTTCATCCTTTACGATCTTAAAGGCGCTCTTCTCCATGTTCTTGCCGGCGGCCGTGTTGAGTTGCCTGTCCCAATCCCAAAAGCTGAGCGACTCAAGGTTCACGGGCAATTCCTTTTCCAAGGTATCGACCGAATAATCCTGAACGGGAGGTGAGCCTTGTGGGGTCGAAATTGTAATCGTCTTTCCGTTCGAAAGCACGGTAACTACCGGGCTATTGGCCTCGTTCCCCTTAATGACAACCCGGATCAGGTTTGGACTGCGGTAGGCGAAATCGCATGTGAAGTCCTGGGCAGAACCGGTGGGTGGATACACGGAGGCTTCGGCGTGGAAGGTCGCCGACTTTACCGATTTGTAGGCATCCCGCATGTGTGCAAGAAGGGTCTCAACTTGTTGGTCGGCAGCGTGTGCGCAAACGGAAGCGGCCAGCACGGAAAGGGCGAGGAGCGTCCTATAACTCATGCATATGTATACGTACAGCTTTGATCGGCTGTATCCCAAATGATTGCCTAGGAAATGTCCGAACTTTTCAGCGGATGACGGGCTCCATGATAAACGCGAACGATGAACACCTTATTTTGGGGTTTCGTCGACTTCATAGACAATCCTGTGCGAATGATAAAGGATAGAACGAAGCGGCCTACCCAATTGACTGGACTCTTCGATCAACGAATGTCGATTCGGGAGCTCTTTAAGGGAATCGAATGCCAGCAAAAGGCCCGTTAGCCATTTCTTGGCTCTAGATTTGGAGTCCCGGACTATGTAAGCGATTGCATCGTCGATATCTTGTTCGGCTCGGAGAGATATCTCAATCTCAAAGGCCATACTTGGCCTTCATGTCCGCATAAACAGCTTCGAGGGGCCGAGTCCTTCCGCTATCGATGTCTTCTAGACCCTCTTTTAGAGCAGCAATGAATTTTTCACGCTGGGCTGTTTCTTCCATTTTTTGGTAGCTCACAGGATCAACCAAGACTGCCTGGACCTTGCCGTTCACCGTGAGCAGAACTGGCTCATGTGATTTGTTGAGACCTTCAATAAAGCCCTTCGCATTACGCTGAAACTCTGATAGTGAATAGCTATTGGAAATATTGAACATGTTACTCAATGTAAAAGAACTGCTAATTAAATGATACCGTGGATTCGCCATGAACTCGGGGCAGTAGCCGCCCCTGTTTACTTTTGGTTAGTCCGTAAACACAAACGAGCCCATTCCAATCGTTGGTGGATTTGAGGTGGCGTTTTTCGCGTGAGCGGTAGAGCCGTCCTCGACATCGATGTCAGTGCTGTTATTGAAAAAACTGACGCCGTTCAACATGAGATATCCGCCGTCGGTCGCATAGGCACCGTCTCCACCGCCGGATACGCCATTGATCGAACTGCCCGCTCCAAGGAAAATCTTGCCGCCTGACCGGGCAAATAGGCCGTAGCGATATCCGGTCGAGGCCGTCAACACCGAATTGACGGGCAGGTAGATTTGGCCCCCGCTTTCGGCATCCAGAAATCGGTCAGTCGCATTTGTCCAGTCAACCGTTCCCGTAAACCTAAGAAGACCTCCAACGTTCGTGGCCACGTCGACAGCCCAGCCACCCGTAAAGTTAACTCCGGTAACTTCGTTGATAGCCCCATTGAAGTTGGCCGATAATGCAACGAGTGAGTCTGAGCTGGTTGTAGTGTCAATCGTTACATTGGCGAGTTCCGCGAAAGAGTGATTTGAATCGATATAGATCCCGTACGTGCTAGGGAACTCAAGGGTGATGTTTGCGGCATGATCGCCGACTATGCTCATGTTTGCCCCGAATGGATGGTCCAAGCTGAAAGGCGCCGTAAACGTCTCAGAGAAGTTACCGTTCGTGGTGAGAATGGTGAAATGGATTGCTCCGCTGTAGCCCACTTGGGCGTTCTGAGTGTATTTCCATGCTGTTGCAAGGTCCGGAAAAGCCTGGTCAACGCCGATGGGGATCGTCGTTGAAACCCTGGCATTGTATAACTCCCAGTGCGGGTAATCGGCCGTGGGCAACTTCGTCGAGCCAGGTATCGTGGCAATCGCGCGATAGTAGTTTCCCGTATAGGTCACCAGATCGCCGTTTGCATAATGCGCAGTGCTACTCCAAGCCGGAGGATAAGACTGGGCCTGTAAGGCGCAGGGCAATGCAAGAGTCAATGCAGCAACGCAAAAAGTTGAATATTTCATGAGTTCCTCCCGATAGCGAGCAACCCTGATGGATCACCCTGGAACCATTATAAATGAGTAGCATTTAAACTGCGATATGCGGTTCGAAGCCAGAATATGAAGCAAGCCTAACGGTGTTCACCTGAAGCAAGCTATCGCGGGGTAGTCTCTACAGACGTGAGCATTCTTTCGCTTCGCTCCGTAACCCGCCTCCTTTTAACCGCCCTTGCCGCGTGCTGTTGCTTAACTGCAAACGCCCAGAATTTTGAAGGCACCCTGCCCGTGCAGTCCCAGAACGATCCTTCTTTAAATGTTAGGGTCGAGCAAAAGCTGGGAAATGCGATCCCACTCGACACTCAGTTTAAGGATCAAACAGGAGCGTCGGTAACTTTTGGGAGCTTGCTGAACAACAAGCCGACCGTGGTTCTGCCTATCTTTTACCGCTGCAAGGGTGTGTGCAGCATCGAAACCCAAGACCTCATTGGCACTCTTGCCCAAATGAAACAGCATGTAGGGCAAGATTTTGAGGTCATTTTCCTCAGTATCGATCCTCAGGAGGGCCCTGCTTTGGCGCTGGATAAGTTCAAGACGACACTTGCCTCATCACCGAACTTTAAGGGAACAGATGTCGGTTGGCACTTCCTTACGGGGACAATCGACAATATTCACCGAGTGACCGATGCGCTGGGTTTCTTTTTTAACTATGATGCCGCTTCGGATGTTGTGAACCACCCCTCCGGGCTCATGTTCCTTAGTCCGGACGGGAAAGTTTCCAGCTATATCCTCGCCATTAGTTACACGCCTGACCAACTCTCTAAGAACATCGACATTGCCGGTGCAAACAGAGTTGGAGAAAAGAGCACCGATTCCTTCTTTGGGTGCATCCATACCGATCCACTCACGGGCAAACGCAGCATTGTTATTCAGAAGTTTGTTAGCCTGGCTGGACTTCTTACCGTCATCGCGCTGGTCGCCACCATCGCAGCATTATCGATTAGGTCGAAGCGAAAAGCGGCATAAGAGAATGTCTTGTGTGTTTCAGCCGTTAGGCACCCGTTCTGTGGCCGTTTCGCCACGCACAAGATACAACCCTAGATTCGAAGTTGCCTTCCCTTTGCCGAAAGTTGGTCCCGAATTAAAGCTTCTTGGCTGCCCCGGGGTTCTTCCCTGAAGGAGTTAGAACGGGTGCTTTCTTTATCTTGGGGGCTGCTTGCAAAGGGGAATCCTTTTTCCTGATGAAGGCCATAGGAGCTTTTCCGGGCGCGGTAAACACTGCTTCATCTTGGCTTTTCCACTGCAGAGCACCCGTGATTGGAGTCGTATCGATGCTTTGTAGAGCCTGTGAAGCCTCCTGAAGTTGCGGATTCTCGTCGACACTTCTGAGCAAGATGGCGATCGCGCGACGCCCGCGCTTTTCGTTATCGGTCAGGTTCTTGTTTGCCGCCATTCTGGCAACTCTCGCATCGATAGAGGTCAGGTCCGCCAAGGTCGTATTAACCTTGGATTTTAAAGTCTCGCCGTTAATGGTGGTTGTGTTTAAATAATCCACGAACATTTGCTTCATGTTCTGCCCAAGGTCGGCGACGTCTTGTCCACTTCCTCCACTTTGAACCATCTCGCGGACGGCGTCCTTGTTGTTTGCAAGAAACATATCGACTTGCTGCCCAAGCTGAGGTGCGGTCTTGATGGCGTAACTCTGCATCGCTTTTTCCAGTTGGATTTCAAGCGTTTGTCGATATTTGGGCAACTGCTCTTTCGCATAATCTGGGACTTTTGCGATCTCGGCCGGCACCTCTTCTCTAATCTGTTGCTGGATTTGAGGGATGTAGTCGTCCAAATGGTCGGAAATGATGCCCTGCGTTATCGTCGCTGCCGTTCCGGGCTGAAGATTACTTGCAAATCCGTTGGTAATAAAAAGCAGAGTAACTGCCCCGATAAGAGTGATGGTAGTGCCAGCTATTTGTGTGTAGCGTAAGTTCAAACGCGCCCTGATTACTTCTCGAGCAATCAAGCTTTCAGCCACTGCTTCGCCACCAGATTCGGGAGGGGGGCCGGAAGGAGGAAGCGATGCTGCTGCGGCACTTACTATTGCTGGCTCTGCCACCACTTTTTTAGTTTTGCTGCTTTTAGCCCGAGGCTTAGTCGTCTTGCGAACAGTGGTTCTTCGAGGCGTGCCTCCGTAAGAAATGTTTGGTTCTGGCGTGGGATTGATTTCCAAATCGTCGCCCGTAACTTCTCGCCGGCGGCTCGGTGGTGTGATATCTTCGTCAGCCATTAGGCTTTGACCTCCTTGGTGCTTGCGACTTTGGCTATGGTTGGGTTGTTCACGGGTTCCTGGCTCTTAATGTCTTCCCGCAAAATATCGAGCAGGAGGATTGCCATATCCCAACTGGGCTCTATATGTTTGACATTTGCGGCCTCCTGAGTTTTGATCTTCTCGATATTCGAAAGAATGTCGTTCAGCTTTGCTTGATGGGGTGCAAATAGGTCTTGGTTTGCGGCCCTCGCTTGAATCTCGCCTTCATTAGCCAAGTTTGAAACAAGCGTCTTTAGCTGGTCGTCCGTGAGGTCCGGATACATTTGATGTATCGCGGATTGTTTTCCAGTAATTATCGTTCTGAAAGATTGATTTAGGACGGCTTCGCCTTTCGTTGGTAGGTCCGTCTCTAACGCTTGAAGTTGATTTTTTGCAACCGAAGTTACTTCAGGCAGTCGTTTTCCCAATTTGCTAAATGACTGTTTAATCTCCGGCTGCACCTCAGTGATCGTTTCTGCGAAGGCGCTGCGTAGGCGTGGCATCACGCTTGAGTTCATCCCATCTTTAAGGTTTTGGACATATTCGTCTTGTTGAGGCCCGCTGTTAGTTAATGCCTTAACCGAGCCGTTGAGGGTGGCTAATACATACACCACCATTAAAAGTATTATGAGTGTCAGGCTCCAGCGCCATACTCTATTTTGCGTTCGTAAGCTTTCCAGCTCCGCTATTTGTGCCCTCTCTGCTGCTGCGTCCACAAGACCTAGAATAAACGCACGTACGCTATGTTCCTAGTGAGAACACTTTATAGCAAATTTGCTGGGTCGCCCATGCAAGGCGAAATATTAAGTTCAAACGAATCAGGATGCCGTGCCGCCAGGCTTGGTGGGCAATGAAAAAGGGACAGCCGTGAAAAGCCGCTCATGAGAAGGTTGATCCCAATCAAAAGCCCGATCGCCCAAACCGTGCTTGCCGGCCATTGCGCCCAGATCAAGGCGCCTAAGACGATAGAGAAGATGCCATCGACGATTAGCCAAGCCGACTTGGCCATTTTCTTCAAGGCGAAATATGCGCCGATTTCGAAGATCCCTTCCATGAAGAAGAGAACGGCGATGAAAAGAGTTACAGCGGCTGCGCCCTCCAGGGGTCGAATCAGCATGAAAACGCCCCCGCAAACGTAGACCACGCCGACGACAATCTTCCAGGCAAAGCTGGCAAACGCCCGATTCGAAAAGGCAACAGCAATGTGGACGACGCCGCTAAGGATGAGGATCCACGCCACAAAGACCGCGACGGCAATGGATGCCGCCCAAGGAAGCGCGATCGCGGCAAGGCCCAGAACGATCATCAAAATGGCCCAGATCATCGATTTTTTGCTTCGTTCATGCGGTTCCGTCGTTGGTGTCATGCTCATTTGTTCTTGCCCCTACTGATTTCTCTACGACTTACAATAACAGTTGTTCGAAAACGACAATTAATCGAGACCATGTTCTACTGCTTGGACGCGGTTCGGCGGCACAAAAAAGCACCCTTCCTTTTTTAAGGAAGGGTGCGAACTGCTCAACCCAAGTTACGGAAGCCGTAACCCCCTGCGTGGAGTAGTTGGCGCAGTGGGCCCTCCGCCACCGCTTGGCTGGCCAACGATGACCGAGGTTCCAGCGTAATCGTTATGATCCCAGAAGCCTTGACCGGAGGAATCATAGGCGACTAATCCCAAGTCATAGGTCCCTGCAGTCATCGGACCCGCAGTTCCCGAGACTGAGAAGGACTGCTCTTGGCCGGCGGGGCACGTTAAGTTGAAAATCCCATTTCCAACACCGATAATCGTTCCGCTTCCATGAACCCTAAGGGCAGGGCCAATGTCCAGCCCAGAAGCGCCTTCATTCGAACCTAAGCCGGCATGGCATGTTACGAACAGATAGTCGCCTTGGTTCACCGTAACCGTTATGGTTGGGCCGATATAATTGAAGCCGTTCGTGGGCGGATTGGTGGCAGGGCCATCGTTATAGGCTATGTTTACGATCCCGCTTAGGCCAGTTGCTCCCGTGTCACCGGTCGCACCCGTTGCACCCGTTGCGCCTGTTGCGCCTGTAGCACCAGTTGCGCCTGTAGCTCCAATCGGGCCCACAGGCCCAACTGCTCCTTTAGCTCCTGTTGCGCCGGTCGCTCCAGTAGCGCCTGTTGCTCCAGTAGCTCCGGTTGGTCCTGTTGCACCGATTGGCCCAATGGGGCCAACCCTACCCGAGGGCCCAGTGGCTCCGATAGGACCAATCGGTCCGGTCGCCCCAGTGGCACCCGTCGCACCGGCAGTCCCTGGCGCTCCACTTGCTCCTTTTGGGCCGGCTGGACCGGAGGGTCCCGCAGGCCCTGAAGCTCCTGTAGCTCCGGTAGGTCCAGTGGCCCCCATTGGGCCGATTGATCCCACTGGACCTGCCGCCCCGGTTGCTCCTTTAGGCCCCGCCGCTCCTTTCGGTCCGGCCGGACCGGCCGGACCGGCCGGCCCACGCGGCCCTGCTGGTCCGGTAGGCCCCTGCGGCAATTTGCTGAAGTCGATCCCAATAAACACGCTGGGCCCAGATCCTCCGCCAAGCAGACCCTTCCCAACGGTTATATTCTTAACCGGTTGGCCACTATCGTTTTTGTGGCCGGCTTGCGCGCACGCTGCCAATACCAATATTCCTGCCGCTAACAACATGCGGCTATGATTTCTTGAAACCAAGGTTTTTTCTCCCCACGCCCCTACCGAGGCGCTACTCTCATAATAAGTCCAACGAGTAGAGAATAGGCCCTAGTAGAAATACTGTCTTTCCATGTGCAGTGAGATGGATGCGGATTTTAAACAAGGTTCAAGGGCGGCTTTCCCATTCCTCTTTCAAAATCGCATAACAATGAGTATCGCGGCGCATGCCGTCAACGGCGATACAATCCGACCTAAAAGTGCCTTCGCGCGTAAGGCCGTTCTTTTCGGCCACCCGGCTGCTGCCGCTGTTACGGGTGTCGCATCTCCAAACAATACGCTCCCAGGGCCATTCCGTAAAACCCCAATCAAGCATGGCTGCCAAAACGCGGGTGCCAAAGCCTTTACCTGCCATTTTGCCGGCAATCCACATCCCGATTTCCGCGATATTCCACTCGGGCAATCCCCATCGCCGGTGGAAACCCGTACCTCCTACCATTTCGTTGCCCATCCAAATGCCTAGGGTGTAGTCTTCGTTTCTTAAATAGCTGCCCATGAAACGGCGTGCATTGGCTTCAGATTCTTCTACCGTTTGATCTTGATTCGCCCACTGCATCCATGTCTTGAGGTGGTCATAGGAGTCTATGACCGTACGCTGCATGGCAGCGCCATCTCCGCGCTGATAGCACCGGATAACGAAGTCACCCGCATCGTAGCATTCGGGCGCGAAGAAGAATTCGGACATCCACGCATGTTACCGAACCCAATAAAAAACACCCCACCTTCGTCGGTGGAGTGCTTTAGCGATTAGGAATGAAAGTTACTTGGTTGCCTTTCGAATTGCGTCCGCCGCTTGGCCGATCTTCTTCTGGGCTTCGCCCTGAACCTGCTTTGCCTTGCCTGCAATCTGCTCCTTGTTTGAGCCTGTTACCTTGCCGGCCGCTTCCTGAACCTTTCCTTCTGCCTTTTTGGCAGTCCCTTTAACTCTATTTTTATCCATGGTTGTCTCCCAAGGAATTGGACTCCGAGGGGAAACGATCGGTTCCTTGCGCCAAGTCAGTAACGGTAAACAGTAAACGGTCCGACTTGGCGCCAAGCAACCCACACCCCCACCGTTTACAGCTTCCTTTTTACTCCCCAATGGTCTCCCGGTATTATCGATAAATGTTACTTGCCCTGTCCATTCTTTTTATTCACCAAGGAGCCATGTCCACCTGGCCCGACTCCAGGGCGGCAACCGATTTTCTAGGCGAAAAACATTTGCGAAATGTGCGCCAACTCACCTTTGGCGGCCAGAACGCGGAAGCATATTGGAGCCCAGATGGAAAGAAACTCATCTTTCAGACTAAGCAGCCCGAATACCCCGACGAACAGATCTTCACCATGAACGGCGACGGAAGCGACAAGCATTTGGTGAGCACGGGCCTTGGCCGCTGCACCTGCAGCTACTACTTGCCGGACATGAGCGGCATTGTGTTCAGCAGCACCCATGTGAAAGCTCCAGGTGCCCAGCCACCAGCCGACATGAGCAAAGGCTATGTGTGGATGGTGAATCCCAACTTTGTGATGTACAAAGCCAATTTGGATGGCAGCAACCTTAAACCTTTGGTGGACCTGGGCCGCTACGTGGCGGAAACGACGATTGCCCCCAACGGCAAATACATGACCTTCACAAGCGACTACGAGGGAGATCTGGAGATTTATCGTTCTGACTTAGATGGCACACACCTGAAGAGGTTAACCCACCATTTTGGCTACGACGGAGGGCCATTCGTGAGCTGGGATAGCAAGTGGATAATCTATCGCCGAGATACGATCGACTCCCAAAAAGCCGGTGACGACTACAAGGAGTTACTACGCCACGACCTAGTGAGGCCCACCAAACTCGAGATTTGCATGATGGATCCGGAGGGGAAACATTTTAAACAGATCACCCGCCTTGGTTGCGCTTCCTTTGCTCCGTTCATGTTTCCTGATGACAAGAAGATCATCTTCAGTTCCAACTACGGCGACCCGAAGGGGCGGGAATTTGATCTTTTCACCTGTGATCTAGATGGCAAGCATTTGGAGCGGGTTACCAACGCGCCCGGCTTTGATGGCTTTCCGATGTTCACGCCGGATGGAAAGAAGGTCGTTTGGGCTTCGAACCGGTACGGCTCCGCTCCTCACGAGACGAATATCTTTGTGGCCGATTGGGTGGAATAACCGCGTGACGGGTGACGAGTGACATGGTTTGGGCGCTTCCACCCGCCTCTCGCTCCGGCGCACTTCGTTCCTCCGCGTCCCTCCGCGTGAAATTCCCTTAAAACCGCGTCACACGTTACACGTCACGACTTTCTCAAACGCCCTTCACCTGCTCGGCCGCGAATTGAGCCTGATCTTCGCTCAGGTGGGGATGGATTGGAAGGCTCAGAACATCGTTTGAAACTGCTTCCGTCACCGGTAAACTGCCTCGTTTCGCTAAATGAGCGTAGGGTTCATGGAAGTGCAAAGGCACCGGATAGTAAATCATGCTGTCCACGTTTTCTGCCTTTAAATGCGCTTGCAGTTCATCGCGATGGGGGGCCAGAACCGAAAACTGGTGGAACGTGTGGTTGTTGCCGGCAAGCGTGATAGGCAGGCGAATATCCGAGCCGTCCAGAACCGTGAAATAGAGATTGGCGATCTTCTTGCGACGGTCGTTCCACTCGGCTAGCTTGGTCAGCTTCACCCGCAACACCGCGGCTTGGATCTCATCTAAGCGGCTTGTGTAGCCGACGTGGTCGTAATAATATCGTTCGCGGCCCATACCGTGAACCCTAATGGAACGGCATGCCTCGGCAATCGCATCGTCGTTGGTAAGGATCATGCCGCCATCGCCGGCGGCGCCAAGGTTCTTGGTCACGTAAAAACTGAATCCCGCTCCGATGCCAAAGTTGCCCGCGTAAACCCCGTTGTTGTGGCTGGCCAATGCCTGCGCGGCGTCCTCAATGATAACAAGCCCGTGCTTGTCAGCGATCTTCTTGATCTCATTGATCGGCGCGAGTTGGCCAAACAGGTGGATGGGCATAATCGCTTTCGTGCGGGGCGTAATCGCAGCCTCAATCAAGGCCGGATTGATTTGGAAGGTGTCCCGATCTATATCTACCAAAACGGGCGTTGCCCCGGTTTGGACAATTACTTCGACGCTAGCAACAAAGGTAAATCCGGTGGTGATGACCTCGTCGCCCCGGCCGATCCCGGCCGCGTCGAGAAGGATGCGCAGCGCATCGGTGCCGCTGTTCACGCCGATGCCATGCTTGCAGCCATGGAGCGCGGCGATCTCTTCTTCTAGGCCGCGATGGTTTTTGCCCATCACGTAAGCGCCTGTGGAAAGAACTTCGTGAGTGATGGCGTCGAGAGGCGCTTGCAGTTCGTCGTATTGCGCCTTAATATCGTAAAAGGGAACTCTCATTGTTGGGTGTCCACCCACTATTTTGACCGCATCCTTGCCCCCCATGCTTTGCGGTAGAGTTCGAGCATGCTCGGTTTGCCCTATCCGGTTGTTTTGGCGAGCGCTTCGCCGCGCCGGATCGCTCTTTTGCGGACGCTGGTTCCGGATTTCGAGGTGCTTCCCGCCGATTTGGACGAAGAGGCGTTTGTAACTAAAGACCCCGTCGAAACGGCGGAAGCACTCGCTCGGGAGAAGGCCATGAAAGTCGCCTCGATTCGGCTGGATTCGGTGGTGATCGGCGCGGATACAGTGGTTGCCTTGGGCGATATTCAGTTGGCCAAACCGACTGATGCGGCCGATGCATTCAGAATGTTGAGTCTGCTTTCAGGCAAAACTCACGAGGTGGTGACGGGAATCTGTTTTGTGCTGGAGGAAAAGGTCTTGGTTTTTAGTGCGAAGACGCATGTCTCTTTTAGGCAGCTTTCCGAAGCTGAGATTGGCGAATATGTGGCAGGCGGAGAGCCCATGGATAAAGCCGGCGCTTATGCGATCCAAGGAGGGGCATCAGGATTTGTAAGCGTCGTTGATGGCTCGCTCACAAACGTTATTGGCTTCCCGATGGAGGAAATCGAACGTCGTCTAAAGACCTTTGTTTAGGAGGCTCGCGGCCCGCTGACAATGGCCCATCCGGCCTGAGAGGGGCGTTGGTTCTTGATGGGCGCAAAACTTCTAACCTAGTGGTGACCGGTAATTTCACGCGGTAGTACGCGAAGAAGCGAAGAGCGCAAAATAAAAACCGCGTTCTCCGCATCTCCGCGTTTTTCGCGCGAAATTCACTGGTTAGCTTTACAAGGCAATGTCACGCGGGGTGCGCGAAGTGCACGTACTCGGCATGTCAGTTTGGGCATCCTCACCCATTTGTTCTATGGGGATGGAATAGCCTTTTCCGATAAGGATCGTGCGAATCTCATGAAAGGTGATCTGGACCCCTTTGTGCGACATGTAGGCGGAGATCGTGTTCACGGTCTGGCCTTTGTTCCATAGCTCCTCGACCCTTGCTGGGATGTTTAACCCAGGTTCGGTTTCGTATCTCCTTAGCTTCAGGAGACGCCTTTGCTCCTTTGGGGGAAGGCGTTCCCAATGCTCCAGGTTTAAGCGCGTTTCCTCGGATAGGAGAGCGCGTGTGTCGAGGGTTGGTTCGCTGGGGTCCTCGTCCATTACGATGAGGAATGATCTGATGGCTTTGCTGACGGGGTCTTTCATTTGGGGTGATGGGTAATAGTCGAAGGTCGAAGGTCGAAGGCCGGTAGTCGAATCGAGAAACCCAGAACCCTATCCGGCAGGATCCTCCATTCCCAGGTCCAACTGGTCGGCGTCCGCTGGTTCCTCTTCAGCCGACGGGAACCAGAACCACGGCTTGTCAGAATCCGGCTGAGAGAGCGCCTCGATTTCCCAATCGAGTTCGAAAAGAGCGGGTTGTTCATCGCCGGGGATGAAGGGTTCTTCTGGCTCGAAGCTTGGAAAGCTCATCGCTAGCCTCCCACCAGGTGCGGGTTCTCCTCTGCGAAGCGCAGAGCCCTGTGCCGCCAGTTGTTGGCCGTTCGCTCACGCAGCCCGTACTTCTCGGCCAACTCCCGATCATTCATTCCGGATAGCACGTCGACTACGAAATGCTTAAACTTCGATGGTCTGAGCTTCCCATTTTTGGTAGACAAATGTATAGTCATATTAACTAATAAGATACAACATATTTCCGATAAATGGAATAGAGTTACCAAAAAAAGGTATGTAAAATAATAAATGTGACTACCGGCGAAAAGATAAGGCGGGTTAGAAAGCTGCTCTCCGGCGACGTGAACCAGAGCGATATGGACAAGGCCCTCGGCTTTCCGGAGGGCCGAACTTCAACCTATGAGCGCGACCGCGCGAAGCCAAGCCCGGACTACCTGGCGGCCATGAATCGAAAATATGGCATTCCTGCCGCCTACATCCTCGATCCTACCGATAACTTCCCACCGAACCACCCCTTGGTCCAAGCAGGCAATGCCAATCAGCGGTATGGTGACGAGGGCGTTATTCTGGAACCGATCGAGAACAACGAGCTTTCTTTGACCGGCGAACCACTCCTTCTCGCTCTCTATGGAGATGTGCCAGCCGGAGAATGGGATGAATCGGACGCCGACCCGGAATGGATCGAAGTCGAACGCGACATCTACGATCTGCGCCGCTTCGCGCGTCGGATTTCGGGAGATTCCATGTCGCCCGCCCTTCGCAGCGGCGATATGGCCATCTTCCACCCCTCCACTCAACCGAGGGATAACGTGATTGTGCTGGCTCAGAATCCAGAGGGCAAGAAGACAGTCAAGACTTGCCGATACCGTGACGAGGAGTGGGTTCTGGAACCTGTAAACAAGGGCATCAGCACCTACAACCTTCGTGAATGGACTCTGCTTGCCTTCTTGGTTGTTGTTAAGCGAACGGGAAACAAAGGGCTTGAGGTTCGCTATCGTTGTGATGTGGGTTTACAGCCCGAAATGCTGCCAACGGATTAATTTTTAAAAAATCAGTACTTACGCGGAAGCTTGCCGATTATTGGTAGGGGAGAACTTAGAATGTAGAAGTTAGAACGGAGATCGGAGAAGACGTGCTTCCGGTGAGCTTTCCTTTCTGATTTGGGTCTACGTT
>DASXZH010000082.1:0-72265 GCA_036502005.1 Fimbriimonadaceae bacterium | reverse complement strand
TCTAGATAAAAGGCTAAGGAAAACGCTCTGGGCGGCGTCCAGAGGGCATGGAGTCGCCTTTCTGGGCCCGATTCGTGAGGATTCCGCTCCGTTCAGGTTCAAAAATGTGTATAACGACAAGCCTTCCGGGAGAGGTTTGGGGTTTGGGAACGCCGAAAAATCCTTAAGTTGATCGCTATGCCCCCAACCCCCTCTCCTCCCAGAGAGCAGGAGAGGGGGCCCGATTCCTGGTTATACTTATCTTCCATGAAGGGAGAAATGATTTCGTTCGAATGCGACGGCGAGAGCTATCAAGGCTACTTATCCAAATCCGAAACCGGCCAAGGGCCGGCAGTGGTGGTGATCCAAGAGTATTGGGGCCTGGTGGGCCACATAAAAGATGTGGCAGATCGGTTCGCGGCGGAAGGCTTTACTGTCCTCGCCCCTGATTTCTACAAAGGCGAAATCGCCACCGAGCCCGAAGAAGCCGGCAAACTCATGATGGCGCTCAACATTTCGGAGACCGAAAAGATTTTAAGATGCGCTATTCGCAGACTCCTCGCCGATCCCGCCGTAAGTACCCAAAAAGCCGGGGTAGTTGGATTTTGCATGGGAGGGCAACTGAGCTTATTTGCGGCAACTACCAATGAGGAAATAGGTGCCTGCGTGGATTTTTACGGCATACATCCAAATGTGCATCCTCAGTTCCAGAAGCTAAAAGGCCCGGTGCTTGGGTTCTTTGCCGAGCACGATGACTACGCCTCACCGGAAGCCGTCGCGGCGCTCGACTCCGAACTAACCGCTGCCGGAAAGGCGCACGACTTCACCATGTTTGCAGGCACGCATCATGCATTTTTCAACGACCAACGGCCAGAAGTATATGACGCTGCGGCATCGAAAGAAGCTTGGGAGGAGATGACTGCGTTTTTTAGAGATAATGTGAAATGAAGGCAGAAATGCCGGGCCACTTGGTCCTCAGCTAACGGAAAACAAGGTGTGGTGTCCAATATGGCACCCACTTATGCGAATAACAACTTTCAAATCAAAGGGGCTGATTTTTTGGGGCGCGCTGGCCGCGGCTGCCTGCCTTTCCGGCTGCATGCTGCCATTTACTACGTCAGGAGTCAGAAATCCCTATCTTGCAAATAACACAGCCACTTCGATCGGCACGCGTTCATTTACTCCGATAAGGCTTTCATCGGATGGGAAAGGTGTCATTTGCAAGGTTAAGTTCGATTTGTCCGACTTTTCGAGAGATGAGCTTTCCGCCATTAATGTCGATTTCACGCTGAGAAAGGGCCAGTCGGTCACTTATAGCAAGTCGCTGCACCTTACGGATTTTCCTGAAGCTGGCAGTTACTCAAAGACAGCTTTGCCAGGAAGCGTGGCTCACATGGAAACGCTGATTTCGATCCCAAAAAGTGAGCTAGCCGATACAGATCATTATTGGATTCAGTTAACCGCTGTCGAGGAGTCGTACGGAGAAGACCTGCACAATCCGGGGCATTGGTTCAGCTATCTGATCCTGCATTCGCCCGCAGAAATCGAAGCAAAGATCAAGAAGGATCCTAGTCTTGCAACAGTGACTGATCCAGAATCCAAGACGAGCGGGATCCTATTTGGTTGCACTCACAACTCGGTGCCGCTTCTTAACGCATTCCTGTCGAACGGCGCAGATCTCTGGGCTAAGGATAAGGGAGGCACCACAACTCTCCATATGGCCGCTCAGTCCATTTCGGTAATGAAGGAGCTTTTAAGTAAGGGCATTCCCGTAGATATTCAAGACAACCGTGGCTATACACCTCTCATGGCCGCCGCCGTTGGCGGTACAGCCATAGATATCGCTTGTCTCCTCAAACATGGAGCCGATGTAAATCATCGCGCCAAAGATGGCCAGACAGCTCTGATGCAGGCCATAACGTGGAACGACGGGATAGCAGCGCGGCACCTCGTCGCGGACGGAGCACATCTAGAAGATTTTGATAATAAGCACATGACCGCGTTGCAAATTGCGGCTGGGATGAACAACGTTAAGTTAATCGATCTTCTCGTTAAAGCAGGCTCCAAGGTGGATTGGGTCCACCCCGAAGACAAGCTCACAGCTCTCCATATTGCGGCAAAAGCCGGCGCCATCGCCTCGGTAAACGAACTCCTTAAACTCGGGGCGAACGCTAACGCGCTTTCCATAAACCACCATACTGCTTTGGATCTTGCGGTTCACTACGAACATCAGAAGGTAACCGATGTTTTGCAGCCGTTAACGCGCTATCCGGTGAATACAGATTGGGACCATGACCCAAGGCTTAAGAATGCAAGCGCGGAGGACTATCAGAGACTGACGGGCGGCTAGAAGTGTTGAACACTCTTTGCCCGCGCATCTTCTAAGGTGAGGGAGGGCACGCTTGAATAAGTTTCTTTTGAGTTCGTTTTTGTTCGTCATTATGGCAACAGCGTTTGCGCAGAGCAAATACCCTATAAAGTTGGTCTTGTTGGAACGCGTTTCCTCGGGCATAAAGGTGGGATCCAAGGTTCCCATGCTTGTTGCCCAAGACGTAAAGGACAAGAGCGGCAAAGTTGTAATAAAAGCGGACACGTCCGCTTATGCGGATGTGGTGGTGAGCCGGAAATCTGGCACCATTTCCAATGTTCTTGCCACACCCGCCAGGTTGGAACTGAAATTCGAAAACACCTTTAGCGCCGGCAAGAAGCCGCTGTCTCTTGAGTCCAGCAGTGGCACGGATTTCCTCGTTCTTAATCGGAAGAACACCTCCGAAATGCCCCGCGACCCAAAGGTTGAAGCGGCATGGAAAAACCCTCAGCAGCGAGAGCTGATTGAGAATTTAGTGAGCTGCTATACCGCCAATTCGCCTTGCGCTTTGAGCGCGCAGCAAGCGAGCCTGCTGCAGCAGAACGCTTCGAGTCTTTCTCTTACGAACACGGCCCAGTTATGCCAGTCGGGGCATTTTTCCGTGCTGAATGGTTTTATGACGAGCTTACGGTCGGGGTCGAATTTCGTTTGCCCGGCCGGCGTTGAACTCGCCACGGTTTGCTCTTGCGCAGTCGAGGTGGCAAATCTTTGCCATCGGAGCAGCGGTTATCTTGGGGGAAGGTTTGCCGGTCGGAATATCGTTGCGGAGCCGGGAACCGAGATAGAAGCCGTGGTGGTTGGGCCGTAAAGTTTTATGTCTTGTGGGTTGTGTCTTGGACGCTCGGTGCCTGGGACCAAGCTATTTGTCATCGCGAGGAGGTCTCCCTGGGCCGACGTGGCGATCTCTTCGGCTAGTCTCTGGATTTGCAAGCCGGTGGCATGCGAGGTAGATTGCCGCGTCACTTCAGTGCGACTTCGTCGCACTGAAGCTCCTCGCAATGACAAATTTCAATTAAGATTTTGGACTTTTCTAAAGCCCCGATAAGAGGCACAAACGCATAAGCTCAACTTTTTAAAACTAGATGGTGTCGCCCCGGATGAGTGACATACGTCGACCCCGGGTTCGCTTCAAATCTTTTTTCTCCGGCTCGCCGCAGGTGTGCTACAAAGCGATCGTCTAAGACGGCACAATACATAACACACAAAACATGAGCGATTTCGAAGACCAGGCGTGGGTGAAGATGGGCGTTGCGGGCGCCTTGGAGCAGGAGTATCTAAAAGATCAGGGATTCTTTCTTGAACTGCTTGCTAAAACCCTTGGTACCGCGCTGCCCGATGAAACGAGTCTGAAAACCAAGGGCCTGCTGAAGAAAACGTGCGTTGGAGTACAAGTGAGCCTTGGGGATGCGCGATATTCTTTTGAGAAGCCAGATCGTGGGCCGGTTATCGCTCTAAAGACCAAGGTTGTTCGGGGCATTGCTTTAAAGACGGAAGAGATCCCGGTCGCGGAAGCTTTGCAAGAACTCGGTGAAGCAATGGAGCAGCGAGCGGCAAAAAGCGGGCAAGCCAGGGAAGCGATGGCGAAAATGCTGGGACTCGAATGATTTTCTATTTTCAATTTTCTATTTTCGATTGTTGGGAGGCTGAGAGGAGAACTCCTGCTTGACTCACTAGCAAGTGCAACCGAAGAGCGCCCACGCCGTATTCATCTTGCAGGATAAACTAAAAATCGCCTCCAACCCCAATCGAGAATCGAAGATCAAAAATCAAAAATTAAGATGATCCCTCCCGAAATGACACCCGAAGAGCGACAAGCCGCAAGTCAGGCTAATATCGCGGCCGGTGGGTTGCCGCTTAATGCGATCGATCGGCTGCGAGACGAGGCTTCAAAGGTTGGTACCGCAAAGCATATTTTCACTTCGGACCTGAGCCCGAACGAACTACTGCTGACCAGAAAATGCGGGTTCGAGCCCCTCGGACAGGTGATGGGAAGCTGCATCTATCACGTTGGCTGGTACGCAGGGCCGGGCTGGAACTGGATGTCCGGCGAACTAACGGTTATCACTCAAGCCTATTATGCGGCCCGGCACCTTGCCATGAATCGGCTCCAACAGGAGGCCAAGATTTTGGGTGCATCGGGTGTTGTTGGCGTTCAATTGACTATGGCTGAATACAGTTGGGGCCAAGGTTTGATCGAGTTTGCGGCGGTTGGAACGGCGTTGAGAGAGATCGGCGCTCCGCCGTTGGCGGAGAACGTGATGCCGTTCGTTTCCAGCCTGAATGGCCAGGATCACTTTACGCTTCGCCAGGCCGGTTATCGACCGGTTGGATTTGCCATGGGCAACTGCACCTGGTTTCAATATGCCTCGTGGCGAACGCAGCAAGCGACCGGCGGCGCACTTTTCGGGGGCGGTTGGAACAACCAAGAGTTGACTGACTACACCCAGGGAGCGTATAACGCCCGAGAATTTGGCATGCAGCGAATGCAAGCCGAGGCAAGGGCAGTAAATGCGGCCGGAGTCGTTGGCGTCACCGTCGATTTGAAAACGGAGCAATACGAAACCCAGAACCAACGCGGCCTCATTCTGCACTTCACGGCGCTAGGCACCTGCATCGCACCCGATTTCGCTGCTCCCAAGACAGTTTCAGTTCGTCCCGACGTGATTTTGTTGGATGTGCAATGAACGCGCCTGATCCACTATCCCCTTATCCTTTATCTCTTTTCACCTAGGAAACATATATGGCTTATACACCCGGTTCTGAAGAAGGTTTACCGCAGGCAGCGGTCCAGCGCCTGCGCGAGATGCGCGGCGAGGGCGGCAAACGGCCCCTGTTCACCAGCGATCTCACCGTTAACGAGTTCTTGCTGATCAAGCAGATCGGCTTTGAGCCGCTGGGCTTGGTGATGGGCAGTTCGATCTACCACATCGGCTTTCAGTTTGCCAACACCTTTCAGAATCAGGAAATGGACGTGCTTACGCAGGCCATGTATCACGCTCGCGAGCTTGCCATGACCCGCATGGAAGAGGAAGCGGACGTTTTAGGCGCCGACGGCATTGTTGGCGTTCGGTTGACGGTGAACCGCCAGCAGTGGGGCAGCAGCCTTGCCGAATTTATGGCGGTGGGAACCGCCATTAAGCACCGCGCAGGCGGCAACTACCGAACGGTAGATAACAGACCGTTCACCTCCGACTTAAGCGGCCAAGATTTTTGGACCCTGATGCAGACCGGCTATCGGCCCTTATCTTTGGTGATGGGTTCCTGCGTGTATCACGTTGCCCACCAAGGGATGATGCAGGCCCTGAACCGCATGGGACGCAACATTGAAATGGAGAACTACACCCAGGCTCTTTATGACGCGCGCGAGCTAGCCTTATCTCGTATGCAGGCGGAAGCCGAAGCAGAACAGGCGGTTGGGATTGTCGGAACCCGCGTTGAAGAGAACAGCCATGGCTGGGACAGCCACGTGATAGAGTATTTCGCGGTTGGAACGGCGGTCACGCCGGTTGACGGCGAGCATAAGATCGCGGAGCCGCAGATGGTTTTGCCGTTGCTGAACTAGATTCTTTGAGTTAAACTGATAACGTGAAGGCGGTCAAGCGAAAGGTCCTGGTCCTGTATTCGCCTTCGACTGATTCAAGGCCAGACATGGTCCTAACCGAGGCGGAGGCTGAAGCTAAGGGCGTCCTCTTTGACCAAGAGCGCGTCCGGCAGATGGAGGACATTCTCGACCAATGCGCCCAGGTTTTTCTCCTCATAAATGGCGGCCATGTTTCGGCACGTCATGCACACGCGCTTCGATATGCGGTGAGCCGAGCGACCGATGATGACTCCACCAAAATAAGGGTCTTTGCCAGAACCGAGGGCGACGATACAGACCCTAGTTTAAGGGAGCTTGAAAGCGAATTTAAAGAAAATCCGGCCGTTAAGTGGCACGGCTTTGCCGACGAAATTCTCTTCGACGCGGCAGTTTCTAATCACGACAGGTTAACGAAGTCGGCCCTTACAAGAATCTATCGTTCTAAGTCGATAGCTGCCCAAAAGCAAGGCAAATGGACCGCTGCCATTGGTTATAGAAAGAATGCGATTGAGTTGGAATCGGTGTACACCGCGCCCAACGTAATCGCAGCGGATCATTTATTTGTAGGGATGCGGCATATCGATCTTAAAGAGTTTTCTCTTGCCGAAGATGAGATTTCAAAGGCCTTGAGTCTGGCGGAAGAAGCCAAAGCTACAACTCTTATAATAGGGGCTCACGAGCAGCTAGCCACCGTGTACCTATTGTCCGGCGATCCTGCGAGAGCCGAGGGTCGTTGTTTGCTCGCGATCAACATGCAAGAAGAGCATGAGAAGCCCGCATCCTTGGCATATTTATACAGACTGCTGGGCAAGATTTATAAGGCGCAGATGCGTTTTATGGATGCGGAGACGGCCTGGTTAAAAGCGCTCAGCCTATCCGAAGCGGGCTCAAGCGTGGAGGGGATAAAGCGAACGCGACTGCTTCTTTTTGAGCTCATGGTTAAGCAGAAGCGCTATTCGGAGGCGCTTGAGTATCAGAAAAGTGCGATTCAAGATGTGCGAAAGGAGAATAATGAGCGGGAGTTGGCGCCGTGTCTATTGTCGGCGTCGGGTTTGTACGCTTTCACCGGTCAAGTTCCTGCCGCCAAAGCATCATTGACTGAAGCGCGCTCGCTGTTTCTTAAGCTCGAAAATCAAGATCAGCTTCGGCGCTGTGACCGGATGGACAAGGTTCTTCGACTTCAGCACGCGGTTCAGGCCCTAACCAAATACCGAGGCTTCTTGGTCATTCTATTGTTTGCGCTCCTGGTGCTAGAGATCTTCCTTCGGCGGTAGGCAGTCATGGCCGAGCCGATCAAACTCTTAATCCTTTACTCGTTGATCCTGAACACGGAGAACGCCTCAAGAACGCCTCTCGCCACAGATCAAGGAAAGCTCCAGAAGCTCGTAGAAGACATCGATTCGCAAAACTATCTGATCGTCGTTATTGACGGTTTGAAAGAGCTAGAATCGCAAGAACTGGCGCTTGGGCGCACGCTCGAAGCGATCGAAGCCGGACAATCGAAAACCATTAAAGTATTTGCCAAGGAGGAGTACGAGGCAGAACCTCCCATTCAAGGTCTGGCAGCGCGGTACCAGCAAGATCGGCGCGTTAGCTGGCAATCCTATCGTGATGACGACGACATTGAGGCTAAGCTCTGTGGCCTGGAAAGAGTGGGCCGTCCAGCGGCAGTCTCAATCTTTCGTGCCCGATCGCAATCCATGTATGAAAAGGACCACCCCGAGGAATCGGCTGCCCTTCGGATAAGGGTAATTCACCTAACGAGCCAAGACCCGATGTCTAGGCAAAAGTGGGAGGACTATATATTCTTGCACTTTAGACTAAGCAAACTTCAGGAGTTCGCGCCCGCGAGGGAGGCCGCGCAGGCGGCTCTAGAGATAGCCAAGACATTAGAAAACGATGATTTGATTGGGCGAAGCTATCTGCAGATCGGATACTGTAGCCATCAAATGGGCGAGTTGGCAGTTGCTGAGGCAGAGATATTGCATTCGATTGAGTTCGGCAAAAAAGCGGGAGACGAATCCGTATTAGGAGGCCGATACCAACGCTTAGGCATGATCTATCGGTCCGCATCGATGCTAGATGCGGCAGAGAAATCTTTCCTTGAAGCGTTGGTTATCGATACGAAGTTGGGAAATAAATCGAACGCGGCATACACTTGCGAGTTGCTGAGCTCACTCAGCCTAAAGCGAAGATCCTGAGCATTCTTCCAGCCCCTTCCAAAGTGGTAATGTTGACTCATGAAGACGCTGACGTCCGCACTACTTTGCATTTGTGCCAGCCTTGCCTTAGGCCAAGGCCATAACGAAAGCCAGCCTTCCCCCAAGCTCGATGCCATTTCGTTCCTTGAGGGAAACTGGAGCGGCAAACAGAACTTCCAGATGGATGGCGGCAGGACGATGGCGGCCGATATAACGCTTAGCGTGACCAAGGAAGTTGGCGGGCGCTACATGCAGGAGAAGAGCCTGACAACGCTCCCCGGTGGGCGCACTGGTTCGGCCGTTCACATGCTGGCGTACGATCCCAAACTTGGCCAATACAAGGTTTGGTGGTTCAACGATACGTCGGTTGATCCACAAATGCTAACCGGCGCAATCTCTGGCGACAAGCTCGTGATGGAAACGGCCGCAAAGCCAGACTATAAGGGCCCGATTATGAAGGCCACTTACGACAGAGAAGCCGACGACCATTTCACCTATACGCTTCAGATGAAAACGGGCTCGACCTGGCGGACGCTGTTCATAACTGACTATCATAAGTCTTGAAGGATATTGGGGGAGCTCAAAGGCGCAGCAGATCTAGCCCTCTCCCGCTTCGTTCTTCAGCGACCTCTCCTCAAGGAGAGATGATGAATTCTCGAACAGTCACAGCTTTGGTGCACTCCATTTGGCCCCCAAACCCTCTAAACATCTAATCCTTTTCCTGATCTGGCTCATGATGCTGGTTGCATACATGGACCGGGTGGATATTTCGGTGGCGGGGAAGGCCATCATGGCCGACCTCCATATCACAAAGACCGCGTTTGGTTTTGTGTTGTCAGCCTTTACGGTTGGCTATGCGCTACTTCAGTTCCCGGGCGGTTGGCTAGCCGATAGGTTCGGTTCAAAGCCGTTGCTGGTGGCCGCATTGCTTATTTGGTCCTTGTTTACAGGGTTGACTGGCATGGCCGCTTCTTTTGCAATACTGATTGCGATACGCGTGGTTTTTGGTATTGGCGAGGGGATCGAAAACGGGGCCCAGTTTAAGCTGATCGGCGACCACTTTGAGCCACAAGAACGCTCTCGCGCTAACGGGATCTTTCTATCGGCCTTGGCGGTTGGACCGCTTCTGGCCACGCCCCTGGCTGTATGGTTGCTGGCCGCCGTTGGCTGGCGGGTGATGTTCTGGTGCTTTGCAGGACTCGGCTTGATTGTTTCGGGCCTGCTGTTTGCGTTATTGCCTTCTTCGTCCGGGGGCCCGGCTGTTGAGAGGAGCAATTTGAGAGATTTAAGGGCCGCTCTCAAGAACGCGCCAACCTGGATGTCTATCAGCGCATACCTTCTGTTTAATATAAGTTTTTGGGGCTTTATTGGATGGATCCCGACCTATTTGCAAGAGCAGCGGCATGTAAGCCTCCATGATCTTGGGTTTGTTGGTTCGCTGCCTTTTGCCTTCGGTTTTGTTGGGCTGCTCACTATTGGGCAACTTGGAACCGGTCTTTTCGCCTCGCGACGTTCCCTGCTTGTAGGGCTTTGCTATCTGCTATCAGCCGTGTTTTTCTTTGTTGCTTTAAAGGGGTCGTCGGTGGTGGTTTGTGTTGGCGGATTATCTGCTGGCGCATTCTTTTTGCTCGGCGCGTTTGGGCCGTTCTGGGGAAGCATTTTGGACTTGGCTCCGGCTGGTTCCCGAGGCGCCTTTAGCGGGGTGGTGAACTTTGGAGGGCAAGTCGGCGGGTTCTTGGGCCAAATTGCCATCGGCGGTTTGGCCGACAAGATGAAGAACTTCGACGGCGCGATTTTGCTGATGGTCATCGCGCTGGTGTTAGGGGCGGTGTGCATGTTTGGACTAGGCTTGCGGCCCCAAACTACACGTGGACAAGTAGCTTAATCCCGCGAAGCTGCGGAGTGCGGGAACTTGCTCCTGCTTAAAAATCAGGCAGCTTGCTGCCGCTCTGGCCGCTCAAGCTTCTCTCACGGAAGCAAGCTTCCTGGGTTCGAGCGCAAGCAAGCTTGCGCACTCCACAGCTTCGCGACGGACTGGGGCTAAGCCCCAATATCCGCCGTATCCGGCTCGAACGTGAACTCGCTTTTCTTGTAATCGACAACCAGCTTCTGCCCTTCGCCGATGTCGCCCCGCAAGATCGCGTTTGCAAGCGGATTAAGAACGTTCTTCTGAATCGCCCGCTTGAGCGGGCGCGCGCCGTAGACGGGATCGAAGCCAGCCGATGCCAGTTCCATGGCTGCGGCTTCAGATAGGCGCAGCTCAATCCGGCGCTCAGCCAATCGGGTACCCAACTGCTGAAGCTGGATCTTTACGATCTGCTTGATCTCGTTCACACCGAGCGAACGGAACACGACGATATCGTCGAGCCTATTTACGAACTCGGGCCTAAAGAATACGCGCACTTCGTCCAGCACGCGCTGCTTGGTCTGGTCGAAATCCTCCGCTGTGAGCGGATCGTTGTAGAAATGCGAGCCGAGGTTGCTGGTCATGATGATGACCGCGTTGCGGAAGTCCACTGTTCGGCCTTGGCCGTCGGTTAAGCGCCCGTCATCCAAAACCTGGAGGAGTATGTTGAACACTTCCGGATGGGCCTTCTCGACTTCGTCGAGCAAGATCACCGAATAGGGTCGGCGGCGAACGCTTTCCGTTAGCTGGCCACCTTCTTCGTAGCCGACATAACCCGGAGGCGCTCCGATAAGGCGGGCAACGGAATGCTTCTCGCCGTACTCGCTCATGTCGATTCGGACCATGCTCTTCTCGTCGTTGAACAAGAACTCGGCGACGGCGCGGGCGGTTTCTGTTTTACCGACGCCAGTTGGGCCCAGGAACAGGAACGAACCGATCGGCCGGTTGGGGTCTGCAATGCCCGAGCGAGAACGGCGCACCGCGTCGCTCACTAAGCGCAAAGCTTCGTCCTGGCCGACCACGCGCTTCTCCAGAAACTCTTCCATGGTGAGCAACTTCTGCATTTCGCCTTGCATGAGCCTGCTGACCGGGATGCCGGTCCATTTGCTGACGACTTCGGCGATGTCTTCCGCATCGACCTCTTCCTTTAGCATGCTCGCTTCTTCGCGCACCTTTTCGAGCTGCGCCGTTTCTTCAGAAAGCCTTTTTTCTAGGGCGGGAATCCGGCCATGCTGGATCTCTGCAGCCTTGTTCCAGTCGGCGTCGCGCTCGGCTTGGCTAAGTTGGGTTTTAAGGCTATCCAGCTCTTCTTTGACCGTTCTTACTACCTCAATTCGCTCTTTTTCCTTCTGCCACTTGGCCTTGAGTCCGCCGACCTGTTCGTTAAGCTCGGCGAGCTTGCGCTCGGTTGCCTCCAAGCTGGCGATGCTTGCTGCATCAGTTTCCTTCTTTAGGGCTTCGCGGTCGATCTCATATTGGACCATCTGACGCTGAAGTTCGTCGATCTCGGCGGGGACGCTATCGATCTCAATTTTGAGCCTGGAAGCGGCTTCGTCCATGAGGTCGATCGCTTTGTCCGGCAGATAGCGGTCCGTGATGTAGCGGTTGCTTAGGGTTGAGGCGGCGACCAAAGCTGAGTCTGTAATGCGGACGCCGTGGTGGATCTCGTAGCGCTGCTTGAGGCCGCGCAGGATGGAAATGGTCTCCTCCACGCTTGGCTCGCCGACAAATACGGTTTGGAACCTGCGCTCAAGCGCCTTGTCTTTCTCGACATACTGGCGATACTCGTTAAGGGTGGTCGCTCCCACGCAACGAAGTTCGCCGCGGGCAAGCATGGGCTTGAGCATGTTTGCCGCGTCCATACTGCCCTCCGCTTTGCCAGCGCCGACCAGCGTGTGCAGCTCATCAATGAAGAGGATGATGCGGCCGTTGGAGTTCTTGATGTCTTCTAAGAGGGCTTTGAGCCTCTCTTCGAAGTCGCCGCGGTATTTGGAGCCGGCGACCATTGCGCCGAGATCAAGAGCGATGACCGACTTGTCTCTTAGCCCTTCCGGCACGTCCCCTGCAATGATTCTCTGGGCAAGGCCCTCCACAACAGCGGTTTTACCAACGCCTGGCTCACCTATAAGAACCGGGTTGTTTTTCGTGCGGCGGCTGAGAACCTGGATCACGCGGCGGATTTCTTCATCGCGCCCGATAACCGGGTCAAGTTGGCCGCTTCGGGCCCTTGCCGTTAGGTCGATGCCGTATTTCTCCAGCGCCTGGTATTTGTCTTCAGCGTTGGGATCGGTCACCCTGCGCCCACCACGGACTTCCTCGATGGCCGTTTTCAGCAGGTCCTCGGTGACTCCGTGGGAGCGGAGCATTTTGGAAACATTGCCACCCTCCTTCACCAAGCCGAGCAAGAAATGCTCGGTGGAAACGTATTCGTCCTGCATCGTCTCGGCAACTTTAAAGGCCTCGTTAAAAACCCTTGTGAGGGAGTTGGAAAGTTTGCCGCCCAGGCCGGCGTTTCCGCCTTGAACCTTGGGGAGCTGCTCAAGGGATTGCTCAACATCCTTGCGGACGGCATCGGTATCGGTGCCGATTTTGTCGAGTAACGGCCGTGCCACGCCCCCATCTTGGATGAGCAAGGCGAGAAGTAAGTGCTCCGGTTCAACATCAGACTGCTTGTATTTTTCGCTCAACGTTTGCGCAGTCTGCAGCGCGTCTTGAGCCTTCAATGTTAGTTTATCAAATCTCATGGTTTAGTATTGAGCCTTATGCACTCAAATGATCTTATGTTTATTATAACATGCGCTTAGCTTGAAAAGTTTCAAGGTGTTAACATCTTCTATTACGAGATTTATGCGCGAATGCGGAATAGCAGTTATATGGCATCACGAAAATTCCGCGGCATATTAGCCGTCACATTGGGCTGCATCAGTTACGGAACTGTGGCTTTAAGCACATCGGCTTTTGCCGCGCCACAGTTCGCTGCAGTCACGCATCAAGCTCCCTTAAACCATGTTTTTAAGAATACGGCTGCTGGAAGAACAAGGGTATTTCATCCCAGAGTTATAAGCTCTAAGTAGAACCCGCGGCTGAACGCGCAGCTATGGAGTGCGTGAAGCTTGCTTCGGATGTCTGCCACCAACCTTGCTTCACAGGGGCCAAAATGGGCCCTTGGCGCGGCAGCAAGCTGCCTGATTTAAGCTGGAGCAAGCTCCAGCACTCCACAGCTTCGCCCGCTCAAGTGATATCAAGATCCGCCGCCTTTGCGGCGGTGCTATAACCGCAAGATCGGACAAAAACCTCATGGCCCCAATTGCTAAAATAGGAGGGCATGGCGTTAAACACAAAACTCCTCGCATGGCGTTGGAGCAAGCAAGGTCTTGATGGATCGATGGCGGGCAAAAGCCCACGCGAGGTGCTTCTTCAATGCGGCTGGAGCCGATCGGTTGGCGGCGTGAGCCCGTATCTTGCTATTCATGGTAGATCTGGATCTTCGCGTGAGGCCATCGATAAAGCAGTAGCCGAACTAGAGATTTACGAACTTCCCAGCGCCCGTAGCTGCACCTACGTCTTACCGCAAGAGCATTTTGCTTTGGCGCTTTTGATGGCTCAAGGGGGTGGCGAGCATGCCGAGATCGCGCTGCTAAAGCGGTATTTGGGAGTGGAGCAACCCGATTTGGATCGCCTTCGAGAAGCAGTTTTAAGCGCATTGGAAAAGGGGCCACTCGATCCGACGGAGATCAAGAACGAAGTTGGGGACAAGGTCCGAAGCTTCGGTGAAGAAGGGAAAAAGAGGGGCGTGAGTTCAACTTTGCCGCCCGTTCTAGGCTGGCTGCAAACGACAGGCTTTATTCGGCGCCTACCGGTCAACGGCCGACTGGATCAGCAACGGTACAAGTATGTTCTTTGGAAGCCCAACCCTCTGGAGGGTTTGCTTTTCAACCGCGAGGAAGCCCTCGCCCGGGTTGCGGCGTTGTTTTTTCAATGGATAGGACCGGCTTCATTAAAAGAATTTCAACTCTTTCTTGGGATTACGGGCAAACTGGCCAAGGAAGCGGTCGCTCCTCTAAAGCTGGCTTCTGTCGACGATCTTCTGATACTTCCAAACGAAGCCGACTCTTATGCTTCTTATGAAATGCCTTCGAAGCCAAGCTACCGATTACTCGGGCGGATTGATCCGATCTTGAATTTGCTTTCGGGAATACCCAGCGATATCTCCCACCCGATCTTTATGGGCGCGGACATTGAGAAAGTGAACTCAAACCTCATTTTTAACCGGGGCCGAGTTGTTGGATTGTGGGATTACGACCCGGAAGCGAAAGAGATCGTTTGGGCCACGTTCTCGAAATCTGACTCAGCTCTAAAGGAAGAAGTTGAAAAGATGCAAGCGTTTGTGAGAGACCACTTGGGAGACGCTCGAACATTTAGCTTGGACAGCCCCGAGAGCCGCAAATCCAGAATTAAGGCGCTGCACGCAGTCGATAGTCGATAGTCCTGTCAACGGGACCAGAAAGTGCAGTGCCATATCTTGCTTCTATAAGGAATGGTATGGCGTCTTTCAGCCATGTCCGCCTTACTTTGCAGCGCAGTCGTGTTCCTGCTCTCTGTGACAAGACCTGTAGAATTCACACCACAGACTGCGTTATCCACTCTAGAGAATGACCATGCCCAGGTGCAATGGGCGAAAGCAGCTCGGTACCTAGTTGAACCGGTTAAATACGTGCCGGCTGATAAATGGATGCAACCCTATCGAATGAAAGGCGAGGACCTTCGAGAGGCGAATGGCGCCCAGGTCACAAGTCTTATGATTGAACGGGCACTCGCGCTTGAGTCGCAGAGTGCTCAAATAGACTTCAAAACGGATACCTACCTTTATGGCGACAGCTTTAGAATTGGCCACTACCTCGCCCATTGGGACTTGAAAAGCTCGGTTAAGTTAAACCAAGTCCTGTGCGCAAGTGCCTTGAAAAAGCTGGACCAAGTCATGTTCGCGGTTGAAGCCCCATGGATCGGGGCGCTAATTTCTGACCGAGTACGCGCGGCAGATATTTCGGCGCCAAACGATATCAAGCAGTTTTCCAGTCACTTTCAACTCTTGGTAGGGGAAGCGCCGTTTTTATTCATTGCGCTATGGGATAACCCGGCGAACAAGAGGCTACAGGAAACCGGCGACGAGGTTTTCAAGTCAATGATGAAGGATGGGGATGAGCCCCATTCTGGCACCGGCAGGGCTTTCGACTTGGACGGAGTTGTGTCGACTCACCTCCTGCTAGTTCCCGCGTTTAGACGATATGTGGTTCAGGTTATGCTCAGCAAACAGCCTCGTGCTCTTGCGATACGAACGCGGCTTGGTGTAGCGTTTCAATCTGACGATGCTTCTATTTCTGTTGTCGACGCTCACCGACCCCACATTTCGGTTTCGGTAGCTGACATCGTGGCTTATAAAATTCACAAAGTGCTTAAAGACGCACCCAATTTTGATCCTTTCTGGCCTGAAGCGAAACGCGCAATTGTGAGAACCAAAATCTATAAATGGCTGCTTAACGACTCACTGGATTGGGAAAAGATCGCCAAGAACCCTTGGCATTTCTGGTTCGACGAAGGATGGGAAGATACAGTGCCGCCCACTTAGTATCAGCCTCCGTGCTATGCACCCTCTCAAATAATCCGCTGGCGCTTATAAGCGTTCCGCGCGGCAGCAAGGATTTAAACAACGTGCCTGTTGCCCCGGAGGGGCAGGATAACTTAGCCGGCAGTTGAGCCGTACGCGACACTGCCGGAGAGACGTCACATTTTTCCCCGCACGCCGAAGGTGTGCCAGAATTGCGCTTGCTGGCAACTTGCTCAATCCTATTCAAAGAGGATGGCACGAATAGGTTTTTCTAGCACACCTCTGGTGTGCGGGACGTTGGATTCTGGACTTACCGGCAGTGTCGCCTACGGCTCAACTGCCGGCTAAGATCTTGGGCCCCTCCGGGGCGGATTCTACGGGGCGACACCGTCAAGGGTGGGCTCAAGGCAAGCTTTCGCAGCCCAAAGGTTCGCGACAGATTCAAGCGTATTGACCGTCAACCGCGACAGTATTGCCTAATACCTTCGCCTCTCGCGTGAGGAGGTCGGAAGCTTTCCAATATGCGCACGCGGGTTCAACCTGAACACACCGACAAAGGAAAGCGGTAAGCGAGTCCGCGAGCGAACCGGGGCAGGCTCGGGGAACAAGCCTCGGAAATTGGGGAGTGGGTCCGTTTCAAAAATCTCAGACTAATGCTTCCGAGACTTTTTAATAATTAGAATCAGAAAAGTGAGTAGCAGCCATGTTAATAGCGCGAGCAGCCCGGCTAATATTGGCTTCAAGATTATGGCATTCCCTGGATGAATAGTCTCAGTTGCCACGATACCGAAAGTGACCGATGTGAAGGCCACAAAGAAACTCGTAGGGCCACGAGTAAACTCTTTCATGTCCCATTGTACTACGTTGTTGAATCCCACTTACCGAAAGTAGAAGGTCCGAGAGTCCGTGGCAAAGTACCTGATCTTCCCGGTCCCGAAACCCTTAAATCTGAACTAACTCGTGACGGCGCCGCAGATTAAACCTGAACCAACTCGTGCGCTTCCACAATATCGCCGGCCTTGAATCCGGTCCAGTTCTCGAACTGGATACCGCAGTCGAAGCCTTGCGTAACTTCGCGGACGTCTTCCTTCAAATGCTTAAGCGAAGAGATCTTGCCTTCGTAAACAAGCACCTTATCTCGATTAACACGAACCAAAGCATTCCGCGTGAGCTTGCCATCGCTGCAGTGCGAGCCAGCCACGTGGCCGAACTTCGTAAGGTTGAAGACCTGTCGGATCTCGGCAGAGCCCAAATACTCTTCCTGGAACTTCGGCTCCAGCATGCCTTTCACAGCGAGTTCGATGTCCTCGATCAGTTCGTAAATGATTGTGTAGGTTCGAATCTCAACCTTGCGCCGCTCGGCTTCCTTCTTTGCGCCCGGTTCGGCGCGGGTGTTGAAGCCGATGCAGATAGCGTTGGCGGCGTTTGCAAGCAGAATGTCGCTCTCCGTGATGGAGCCGACGCCACTGTGCAAAACCTTGACTTCGACTTCGTCGCTTTCCAGCTTCTCCAGCAGACCGCGGACGGCTTCGACAGATCCCTGAACGTCGGCTTTTACAACCAGGTTCAAGTCCTTCATCACGCCTTCGGTGAGCTTTGTTCGAAGATCCGCAAGGCTCATACCGCGTGAAGGCGCCTCAAGCGATTTCACACGCTGAGTCTCGGCTCGGTTCTCGGCGATTTCGCGGGCCGATCTTTCATCAATTGCGGACTCGACTTTGTCGCCCGCCATCGGAACATCGCTTAATCCTAAAATCTCGACAGGAGTCGAAGGGCCGGCATCGTTAATGCGCTCGCCCCTGTAATCGGTCATCGCCTTCAACCGGCCGAAGGTGTTGCCAACAACAACCGCATCGCCCGTCTTCAGCGTGCCTTCCTGAACCAAAATGGTAGCTACCGGGCCTCGGCCCCTTTCAAGCTTGGCCTCAACAACCACGCCTTCGAACTTGCCCTTGGGGTCTGCCTTAAGCTGCAAAACTTCCGCTTGAAGCAGAATCATTTCCAGCAGTTGAGGAACGCCCTCGCCGGTCACGGCGGAAACGTTGCACGTGATGGTCTGTCCGCCATAGGCCTCCGGAACCACTTCATGCTCCGTGAGCTGCATGATCACGCGCTCGGGATTTGAACCGGGCTTGTCGATCTTGTTTACAGCCACGATCATGGGCACGTTGGCAGCCTTGATGTGGTTGATAGCCTCGACGGTCTGAGGCATGATGCCGTCATCGGCGGCAACTACAAGAACCGCGATATCGGTGACCTGCGCTCCGCGGGCTCGCATGGCAGTGAACGCCGCGTGGCCGGGAGTATCGAGAAAAGTGATCTTGCCTTCGGGGAGTTCGACCTGATAGGCGCCGATGTGTTGGGTAATTCCGCCATGCTCTTTGCCGGCTACATTCGCCTTTCGAATGTAGTCGAGAAGGGAAGTCTTGCCATGGTCGACGTGCCCCATGATGGTCACAACCGGCGGCCGAATAATTGCTTCCGCGGCTTTCTTCGCTTGTTGGATAACGGCGGTTGTTTGAACCGGCCTTGGCGCAACGGCTTCGGCCCATTCCAGCTTATAGCCGAACGCTTCCACCAACTTCTCTGCAACATCGGGCTTGAGGGTGGTGGTAAGAGTTGCCATAACCCGCAACTTGGCCATCAGCGTTTTCTGGATTTCGGGCTGTGGCACGCCGAGAGCGGACGCGATATCGCGCGGCGTTCTGTTTGGCGGAAGATGAATGACCTTGGAGTCCCTCAGTGCCGGCAGTTCGCTTCTAATGAGCTCGAGAGTGTCTTCGTCGGCATCAAAACTGGCGGCATCGTGCTCAATGCCCAGGTCGTTCAGGACGTTAAATACTTGCCCTGGCTTCAACCCAAATTCTTTCGCGAGATCTGCAATCGCAACGGTCATAGTGTTCTCTTTTTGTGTAGTTTGCATATTAAATCATTCAGAATCTTCGCCTCATCCGAAGACGAGACGGGAAGGCGCAATGCACGAGCAATGCGACCTTTGCTTAGCCCTTTTTCCACGCACTCTTGGTTGAGGCAAAGATATGCGCTGCGGCTATAGGAGGGGCCGCGGTCCAAAATGGACAACTGGCCGGTCGAATCACTTGCGATTCGAAAGAAAGAGTCTTGGGCGGCTTTATGCCTGCAAGCGATACACGAACGTTGTGGAGAAGTTGAGTTCACTGGGCCTCATATCCCCGCTCCGTGAGCAATGTATTGTTCGCTTGACTTAATGTTCTCTATTTTGGTTTTCCTTCGGTAGCTGCCTGGGCTTCGCTTCGGATATCGATCTTCCAATCCGTCAGCCTTGCTGCCAGCCTCACGTTTTGCCCACCCTTTCCAATGGCAAGCGAAAGTTGATTATCGGGGACGACCACGTAGGCGCTGTGGTCTTCTTCGTTAAGCTTAATGGAGTTGACCTTAGCCGGGCTTAGCGCATTTGTAATATACGTAACGGAGTCCTCGCTGTACGGCACGATGTCGATCTTCTCGTCGTAGAGCTCATCCACAATGGCCTGAACTCTGGTTCCGCGCTGGCCGACACAGGAGCCAACGGCGTCGACTCTTTCGTCGGTGCTTTCAACCGCGACCTTGCTTCTTTGGCCAGGCTCGCGGGCAACGCTCTTGATGACGACGACGCCTTGGGCGATCTCGGGAACCTCAAGTTCAAAAAGTTTTCTCAGGAGGTTCGGATGCGTTCGGCTTACAAGCACACGCAGCCTCTTCATGCTGTCGTCGACTCTTAGCACGTAAACGCGCAGACGATCGTTGGGGCGGTACGGCTCGGTGGGGACCTGTTCTCTTTTGGGAAGCTCGGTCTCGACCTTGTTCACCTGAATGTAGACGCTCTGGCCTTCTCGTCTCGATACAGCCCCCGAAACGACTTCACCCATCCGCTCGCTGAAAACGTCGTGGATCTGCCTTGTTTCAGCTTCTCTCAGCTTTTGGCTAAGGACCTGCTTGAACGTTTGGGCAGCAATGCGGCCGAATATATCGGGGTTGATTTCGGTTTCGATGAAATCACCGATCTCGGCATCGGGCTTTCGCTTGCGGGCTTCGGCAAGGGTCATCTGGAAGCGAGCTTCGCTGATGGTGCCAACTACTTCGCGCTGTAAGAATGCCGTCCAGCCTTTTTTGGTATCGATGTGGACGGAAACTTCGAGAGGGATATCGCTGCCTACGCCGACGAACTTTTTGTAGGCTACGGCGAGTGATTCTTCGATTTCACGCAGTAGATCATCAAGGGGAATGTCTCGTTCGACCGCTATTTGATTTAACTGCTGCAGAATATCCATAACGCGCTGCACCGATCTTCGCGAATTAAAAAAGGCGGCACTTGCCACCTTAAAGGAATTCGCCAAGCTAAGGGGAAAGTATATCACAAGAGGAACCAATATAGCTCGGTGGAAAGGGAGCTCCGGAGAGTCGAAAGGCGAAAGTGGAAGGGCGAAAGACAGAACCGGAATCGACGATAAGTTAAAGAATGCTTTGGTGTATATTAACAAATCTAATGTGCGCGTTGTTGTGCCTCTGTTCAGATAAGGTCGTCACCGGAGCCGGTGGCTCTTTCCGTCTTTCGACGTTCGACCTTCGCCTTTCGACATGTACCAATGTTTGAGGTTTTCATCCGCGATCTAGAGTTTTACGCTTACCACGGCGTTTCCGCCGAGGAGCGAACGGTAGGGCATCGGTATTTGGTGTCTTGCTGGGTTCAGGTTTCGGGCTCGGCAGATTCTACAGATGACGTTGCCGATACGGTGGATTACGGGGCTCTTGCAGGGATTTTGCAGGCTGTTTTGTTGGGTGCGCCTTGCCTAACCGTGGAGCGGCTAGGGGCGCTGTGCTGCGACGCGGTTTTGGACGCTTTCGCCTTGGCGTCTTCGGTGAAGGTTTCCGTTTCCAAGATCGCCCCTCCAATGCCATATATAGCGAAAGAGGCGGGCGGGGTGGTGGAGAGGAAGAGGGCAGGGCCTTAGGCCGGCCTTAGGCATTCGGTATTCGGTATTCGGTATTCGGTATTGAACAGGGATTTAGCCCAGTTCTGAAACGATGCGGATCGACACGACTGTCGAACTTTCTGCCCCGAAGGCCGAGGGCCGAAAACCTAAGGCCAAAAAAAAGGGCCAAATACTGAATGCCGAAGGCCTGAATATCTTGGCCTTAGGACTCGATCCGCCCATCCCTGAACCTTATAATCCGCTGCGCATGGCGAGCGACGTCCTCTTCGTGGGTGACCAAAACAACCGTTTTGCCCTTCTCATTGAGTCCGTGAAAGATCGACATGATCTCCTCGGCGGTGGTGCTGTCCAGGTTGCCAGTCGGCTCATCGGCAAGAACGAGAACGGGATCATTAATGATCGCCCTCGCAATCGCCACCCGCTGCTGCTGGCCGCCGCTCATTTCGTTGGGGCGATGGTTTGCCCTTTCCGCCAAGCCAACGGTGGCGAGGGCCGAGTTCGCTTTCTCTTGGCGCTCTATTTTGTTTACGGCAGCGCCGTAGGTTAAGGGCAATTCCACGTTACGCAGCGCCGTAGCCCGCGTAAGCAGATTGAAGGTTTGGAAGACAAAGCCGATGTATTGATTTCTAATCTCGGCAAGCTCTGAGTCTTTTAAAGATTCGACCTTCTTGCCATTGAGTTGATAAGTGCCGGAAGTAGGCCTATCCAAGCAACCCAGGATATTCATAAACGTGGATTTGCCTGACCCGGAGGGCCCCATGATCGCTACGAACTCGCCCTCTTCAATGGAAACGTTCACGCTTCGAAGGGCGTGGACGATGTTCTCGCCCATCGCGTAATCCTTCGTAACTTTGTCGATTTGGATGATGGACACCAATGGGTTCTACGTAAAGTGGGCTTTGGTCGCTTGTAGTTATTCGGTGATTTGAAAGATGAGGCTTACGGTTACTGATGGGCACAATCTCAAAGAAGCACAGTGTTGTTAGCTGACTGCTTTATGAGGTTCGCGTCGGTTACAACAGACGCGTGGACTGATTCTCTACAACAATCCAGATGCCCTGTCTAATCGCTCGCGGGTTCTTATTAGCTTCGTTTCGTCATCTAGTTCGGTATAGAGCTCGACCAACTTATTCAAATAGGCAATTTCCCTTTTGACTAATCCAAGTTCCGCATGTTGCTCCATCAGCGACTCATAGTACTTCGCTCCCTGTGTTAAGTCGCCCTTTCGAATATTTAGATTTCCTAGTAAGTTGAGCATCGCTAGTCTTAAGCCAACATCGTTTGTTTTATCCGCTACCTCTAGGAGTCCTCGAGCTTCGTCAAGTGCTTCTGCGAAGTGTCCGCTTTTGCTATGAAGATCGGCCATGGCCACACGTAGTGGGACTGGCATTTGCTGTTCCTGCGTCACGCCTTTGCCCGAAGCTGCATTAGAAACAACGTTTAGCGCCTCGTCAAACTTTCCAAGATCGCTTAAAATTGCGGCAAGTAAAGCCATTGCTTGTGGAGTATTTAATGCCTGAGTTTCGGCAATTGCTAAAGCATTCCTAGCTAGTCGTTCTGCATCTTCAATCAGTCCCATTGACCTCTTATTTCCGGCAAGTAGTAGGAGAATCCTGCATTCGTGGTCTCGTAGTCTCAGCGATTGACTCATATGAAGAGCCTCAGAGCCTAACTCTTCGACTTTAGCAAGCTCCAACAGCCGTGCATATAGAAGCATAAGCTCTTCTAATCTCAGCAGATATTCGTTCTTAAGTTGAAATGCCTTGGAGTTTGCGATCGATCTTAGGTGCTGCTCCAGTTCAGCAATACGAAAATAAACGTCGTCGCCTCCCATCCCGGTTATGCCTGCAACGCCGTCAAAACGCAACTCGCTAGATATCGTTTTCGTGTCGAACTGGAAAACATGACTGTTCCATGCCCAAATATCTCGCGCTTGATTGATAACTATTTCTGCCCCAAACTCGGGTAACCAAAACAGAACTGGCTTCTCAAGCTCCTGCCAAAGCTCTCGCGACGCATTCAACGAAGCAACGGTGCGTACGTTGTGGATGGAATGCTCAAGTCCAATTATGAAGATGGCCTCAGCCTGTTGATCAAATAGAGCTTTAGTCTCCTCAAAGGGGTCGCTGCACTCCTCCTTTAGTTCAATTTCTTGTATTTTCAAAAACTTTGAGCAGAGCTTTTTGACAAGGTGGCGGCGAAGCAACGGAGAATTACAAATGGCTGTGGCGAGCGAAAATGAGCCCGCTGAGAGAGACAGCCATCGCTCCACAGAACGTAGTTCCCTCATCTGAAGCCCAGGCATTTTGCTTTTCGGCGAGTCTGCCATTAGGGGCGTTTTTTGGGCACCATAGGATTGACGTCATACCATTCGTCCGCGTTCACATACTGAAGCAGGGCGCGACTGTCCAGTAGGTCTCGAATCGCCGCATCATTATCATTTGTGCGGCTAAACTCACCCTTTAACCTAACCTCATCAATCACGGGCCAATGATCCCCGTTAAGTTGTCGTTCAAATGCCCAGCGACCTTCTCGCTCTGCGCGCTCCACAGCTTCCTTGCAAATTGGAAGATCAGAACTAACAATGGCCTCCCTTATCAGTATCACGAGTTCTCTCGGCTGGCCAGCACTGAGTTCAATAAGTTGATCCAAAGTGTCCTTGCTGTCGAAGACTTGCTCAGCCTTAACGCCAGCTCGAGATAGTCGCCTTCTGACTAAGTCCCGGAATTTCTCAAAACCGTCCTCGTAGCGAGTCTGGTCTGGTGGCCGAGTCATGATTTTTACCATAGGAACAACTGGGACCCGACCGCCGTATAGGTTCTCGATGTTTTGTTCCTGGGTGGAATAGGCCAAGGCGATCGGCATCGTGTAAACCATGTGCGAGTTAAAAGCCCTAAGTTGCGCTTCTCGGTGTATAAATAGATACTCAGCGGTAGTGCAACCTGCTGCATGGGGCTTTAGGATCATTTTGTCGAGATCATCCACGATAATCACAAGGCCCTCAAAGCCCTGCCTTCGCAGTTCGGTAACTGCCTGCCCGATTACCTCATTCGCGGCCTCTAGCCAGTTGCTCGTATCAGGCTCTAGTAATCTACGCACTTCGAGACGTGCGTCAGGGCTATTCTTAATGGCAGCCGATATTTTCAGAAGACCCGTGCCCAAATCGACCTTCTCGAAGTCAACCTCACTGCCGAGCAAACCCTTTAGGCGATACGCTCTATCTTTGAAGTAGCCAGGCTTTAACTCAATCTTTGCTCGCTTTCGCAGTTGGTCCGCCATTTGCCGTACAATTGCAATAAGCACCTCTGGAAAATCTACGTCATTACCTTCAATGTCTTCGTCAGCTTCAACATAAACGACGAAATAGCGGGGATTCTCTGATTGAAGATTCTCTTGCAGCCTCCGGAGTTCCGTGGACTTTCCGCTTCCGCGATGGCCCGCCAGTATTTGCACTGTGTTCGAATTTCGGCTAAGACGTATACGACGCGCAAATTTCTTAACAATATGCGTTTCACCTCTGACGTTGTCAAGGTCGACGTAGAGCTCATTGTCACCCGGCGTAAGCGGGGCAGGATCGAACTGTTTATAGATTCTAACCTCGTCCATATATCTTTATGTTGGCGCATTTTTTGCCCCGCACGTAGCCGGCGGTTAAGGGCCCTTGGCCTCGCATCGCATCCGCTGATTTTGCCGGAACCATCAGTGAGCAACGCTTACGACTTCCAGATCAGCTCCGGCCGAACCACAATCGTCTCGTCCCGTTCCGGACCGATGCTGAGAATAGCCACCGGTACACCGGTGAACTGCTCAATGAACTCCAAATAATCCTTGCAGTTCTTCGGCAGATCCTCGTACTTGCGGGTCCCGCGCAACGGCTCATCCCAACCGGCCATTTCCTTGTACTGAGGGCAAACCTCGGCATACACGTCGGTTTCCGCGGGCACATAGCCAATGGATTCGCCGTTTAGCGTGTAGCCAGTTGAAGCTTTAACGACTGGCTGCCCACTGAGAACGTCCAGCCTCGTTACCACTAGCCCACTGAGTGAGTTCACTCTACAGCTGTAGCGCAGGGAAATCAGATCCATCCAGCCGCAGCGTCGTGGGCGTCCCGTAACGGTTCCGAACTCGCGACCTTTCAGCCGGATCTGCTCGCCGGTTTCGTCGTGAAGCTCGGTCGGGAAGGGGCCTTCGCCAACGCGGGTGGAATACGCTTTGCAAACGCCGAGCACACCATTCAGGGCCAACGGACCAATGCCCGTTCCTAAACAAGCTCCGCCCGCGATCGGGTGGCTGCTCGTCACATAGGGGTAGGTGCCTACATCGAGGTCCAAGAGCGCGCCCTGCGCGCCCTCGAAAAGAACCTTCTTCTTGGCGGCAACGGCATCCTGAACGAGCACATCGGTGTCGCAAACGTAGGGTCTTATTGCCGCCGCGTAGGCTGCATATTCCTCATGGAGGGTTTCGAAATCGAGCGGCTTTTCGCCGAACATTTGCAATAACCGGTTCTTGTAAGAGAGCACTTCAAAAAATCGGTTTCGGAAGATTTGGGGCTTTACAAACTCGCCCATCCGGATTCCGATTCGGGCAACCTTGTCCTGATAGGCCGGTCCAATACCGCGTGAGGTAGTGCCGATCTTGTTCTCGCCGCGCGCCTCTTCTTCGAGGCGGTCCAGCATGAGGTGGTACGGGAAAACGACGTGGGCGGAGCTGCTGATTTTGAGCGTGCCAAGATCCTGCTTTTTGGCCTTCGTGCGGTCCATCTCTTCAAGGAGGCTTTTGGGACAGACGACCATTCCGCTACCGACAATCGCGGTTACATGCTGGTGCAAAATTCCTGCCGGAATGAGCTGAAACTTGAACTCCTGGGTGCCTACGATTACGGTGTGGCCGGCGTTATTGCCGCCGCTGTAGCGGACCACCATATCGGCCTGTTCGCCGAGAACATCGACGAGTTTCCCTTTGGCTTCATCGCCCCACTGGGCGCCCACGATAACGAGAGTGGACATCTTGCATGCGCTCCTCGTTAAAACAACAAAACCTGGGCACAAAGCTGTGCGCCAGGAGTATCGATTAACGAGAAATTTTACCTGAAGGTTTTGGATTTTTGTTTGGTTTTAATCGAGCCTTCGGATATCCAGAGTTTGAAATTCCTTTATATGGTTTTGGCCGTCTAGTCGGTTCATCAGCGTGTTTTGCTTTACAGTCTCCGCTTGGATATCGCCGTCATCTTGCCGGATATAGATATCGGCTTCCAGGTCGCCCTTGCCGGTGGTGTGGCTGCCGGATAAACTGCTGGATGTCATATCCCAAGGGTTCCCAAGCTGCTCGGTGAGAACCAAGTGGTAACAAGGAACGTTGGCGTGCGTGCCTTGACCTTTATAAACGCAGCGAAGGCTGAGAACTTTGAACTGAAAATCCAGGCTGCTCGCGGCCGAGTGATCGCTCCAAAAATCGCCAGGGCTGACCGGTTTTTCGGGAAATGAAAACGTAAGTGGGAGCTTAAACAGAAAGCTTAGGTTAGAAGTGTTGGCCGTGGTGCCTGATTGATCTGAGAATTTAGCCTGGTAAGCGCTTGCGCTGCCTCGATCTCTTTCATCGACCGTATAATCGTCCATCGCGACCCCGCCTTGGCCGTTCATGGAGTTTTGGGTGAAATTGATCTTTGCTTCGCCGGGTCCGGTTGGACTTAGCGTTTCCGTAAATACTTGGGTTGTTGTTGTGGAATTGCTTTCCGGTTTGAGAGCCTTTGCTTGTGGCCCCGTCCAGCGATTATCGATTTTGTCGGTGGATTTGAACTCAAACTGCGTAGTTTGTGGCGCATCGATCTTGCGGCGAAGGGTCATAGGCGTTTGGGTTGCATTCGGCGTGAATTGACCGGACAGAAGGAGAGCAGTGATCATAGTTTAACTCCGTTATTAGATGATAACGCCGCGAAAGGGTGGTTTAGTTTCGAGAGATGCTAGGCGATAGAATTGTGTTATTTCTCAATCACTTTCAAATATCCCTGTCCACCTCGTTTTCAGCACAAAGTTTCGCCAACCATTGATTTCCCCGGAGGTTCAAAGCGAACTTTATCCCTACATGACGGGCATCTTGCGCAACTTCGGATGTCAAGTCATTCAAATCGGCGGCGTAGATGACCATGTTCACGTCCTCTTTCGCTTGTCTCGTACGGTGTCAGTTGCCCAGACAATCAAGGACCTCAAGACGGGGTCAAACAAGTGGTTGAAGGAAAAGTGGCCTCATCTTCAGGCGTTTGAATGGCAGGGGGGCTACGGAATACTCGGCGTCGGGGTGGAGCGCGTTCAGACCGTGGTCAAATACATTCAAAATCAAGAAGAACACCATAAGACGGTGTCCTTTAAGGAGGAGTTGTTGCGATTGCTGGAGGAAAATGAAATCGAATACGACGAGCGTTATTTGTGGGATTAACATCGCGTCCTTTCAGGACTCCGGATCTGTGCCTGCACGCATCCCAGGGCTGCGCGGCCGGAGCCGCTGACCCTGGGCTATAACATTCAGGCCTTTCAGGCCAAGAATGCGCAGATTAGAAGAGGTACATCGAATGGCAGGCATTGCACAAGTGCCCGACCTGACACACATCCCGTTACACCGTAATTGGTCTATATTCAATTCAAAGCGTGCAAATACCGGAACCTGGGGCTCCTCCGAGTCGGATCTGCCCCGAAGGGGCACAATGTTATAGCCCAGGGTCAGCTGCGAAGCAGCGCAGCCCTGGGTAGAGACATCCGAAATCTCTGGCGTCCTGAAGGGACGCGATGTGCAAAAACTGCCCTAGCCGAGAATGGACGAGATTTCCCCAGCCAAATATTTCTGGATCAGATCTCGTTTTCCTGCCAGTCTGGGATGAACCCAGAGCGTATCGGCCGCAACTCCTCCGCCCATGCCGCCGGGAATGCCTTGCCCTACCTTGCATTGCTCATAGTAAAGAGTTGCCATGTCGGGTTCGTGCCAACATAAATGATCAACTTCCAGCAACAGGTGTCTTAATGCAGGTTCACCGCAAACAACTTCGCGCATCGGAACGCTCAAATAAACCTGCCCTCCGCCGTCGCCTTCCATGATCGCGTACCCATTGACATCAGCTTTCGCAACGTTAAAGCTCTCTAAGGGACTATAAGCCGCGGTCCCCGCTTCCGCCAACATCTGCCGCATACCGCTTTCCTTTGATTCCATAATTCTTTAACCACTAGACGATTGCCACAACAAGAAAAATCTCCAGGTATAACTGAACTTAACGCGACCCACGGAATGGTGAGCGACAGGGCTCTTGCAAGGACCGCAAAATAGCCCCTGAAACTAGAATCTGCTAAGCCTTTCCGTGCGTCTTTGGATTGCTCATGGCGCTTCGCACTGACGTTACTGCCCTTGCCCGAAGGCAACACGCGAGAAAACCGCACAAAGTAGAAGAAGCGGTTACCGCGTTAGGCGTCGTCGCGCCACCCCCGATTCAGGTTGAATCGCCCTACTTTACCGGCTCCCTCGGCACGCTTTTCACCTGCGTAAGAGAGCGAAAAGTCGACCTTCTTACCGTTCCCCTTCTGCCGATCTGCGAGGCCTACTTCCTATATCTGTTGGAAGCGACGCTCAAGGATCTAGACAACGCAGGCGCGGCCTTGGCCGCCCTAAGCTATCTGCTGGAAAGAAAGGCCTGGAGCCTGCTGCCCGTCGCCGAACCGGTGGCGGAACTAGAACTCCCAACAGAACTGATCGCTCCGACAAACCACGAATACGAAACGGCCATCACATCCCTTAACATTTGGCAAGACGAGCGTGAAAGGATGTTCTTTAGGCCGCCTGACTGCGGCCCAGATCCTTACGAACTGCCGTTCGAGATCGGCAACGTCACCATTAATGATTTGGCCAGAGCCTTCGAGAAGCTGCTAACCAAGGCCACCGTAGAAGGGGTTAAGCCGTTAAACAGGCCAAGGCGGTCGATCTCTGAACAGATGAAGGTCGTGCTGAAGGCGCTGTCCCAAGATTTCAAGTCGCTGGATCAACTGATAACCTTGCCGTTTAGCCGTGAAGAAGCGGTCTATTGGTTCCTTAGCCTATTGGAACTCATTCGGCTTGGCCAGGTGAATGTTAGGCTCACGGAAGCCGCCGATGTCGAGTTTGCAAAAGCCGCTTAGCTATGGAAATCGTTGACACTTTAGAAGCCCTTCTTTTTGTCACCGATAGCCCTGTCACTCTCGCCCAAATGGCCGTCCCGCTGGAACTCACAGAAGGCCAAGTCGAGCAAGCCCTCGAAGTGCTTCATGAGCGATTAAATGCAAGAGGCTCGCTTCAACTTGTACAAATCGCGGGCGGTTATCAACTCTGCACCAAGCCCGATTTTGCCGATGCCATCGCTGCATTCCTAAAGCCCCAGCGACAGAAGTTGAGCCGAAGCCTGATGGAGGTCTTGGCCATCATTGCCTACAAGCAGCCGATCACCCAGGCGGAAGTCGACCAGATAAGAGGAGTGCAAAGCGACTACGGCGTTCGCAGCCTTTTAGAGCGGCGGCTAATACAGGAGGCAGGAAGAAAACAAACTGCTGGCCGCCCCTTCCTATACACCACCACCCAACAATTTCTGCATCAGTTCAACTTGAACGACCTTTCCATGCTGCCGCCGTTGTCTACCGGTTTGCCTGTGCTACAGGTAGAAGAGGGTGGCTTAGCTTCGTGAAAGTCGTTTTTTGGGCTCCTTTGGAGCGGGTTGGACCGTCCAGAAAAGAACTTGGCGCTCTTAAGGTGCCTTTCTAAAATTATGCTTGTGAATACACGAAAGGCCCTGATGGGAGCCATTGCCTTTTTTTGTGCCGCTTTTGCAGCCGCCGCACCTCCGCTAAACGTTACCGCCGATAGCGCCGTCATTATCGAGGCGCAGTCGGGCAAGATCCTTTGGGCGAAAGATGCGGATACTCCACGTTATCCGGCCAGCACCACCAAGATCATGACGGCCATGCTCCTTATCGAGCATTGCCAACCAACCGACGTGATCACCGCTCCGGAGGGAGTGGACAAGGTGGAAGGTGCCAGCCTGCACCTAGTTCCGGGCGAGAAAATGACCGTCCAAGAAATGTTGTACGGCTTGCTGCTGAGAAGCGCAAACGATGGCTGTGTGGCTGTCGCCACTCACATCAGCGGTTCCGTTCCAGCTTTTGTCGCCTTGATGAATGAGCGGGCCAAGCAGCTTGGATGTAAGAACACCCATTTCGATAATCCCAACGGTCTGAACGACGACAACCACACGATTTCCGCTTATGATATGGCGCTGATTGCTAGGGCCGCCATGCATTACGAGCAATTCCGCGCCATCGTTGGGATTAGAAGACACGAGATCACGCGAAGCGTGAACATGCAAGATCGATTTCTGGTCAGCAAGAACAAATATCTGAGCATCGACCCCAGCGCCGATGGCATTAAAACCGGCTGGACCCGCGAGGCGGGCCAGTGCTACGTAGGAAGCGCAACCCGAAATGGCTACCGCGTCATCACAGTGGTCTTTCACGCCACCGATTGGAAGACCGACAACGGCATGATGATGGACTGGGCGTTCCAGAACCACGATCGAGAGTTGGTGCTCCAAACAGGGGCAACCGTTGCCGAAGTGAGCGTAAACGGAGGTGCGGCCCCCCGCGTCGCGGCGACCGTTCCGGAAGACATCTATCACGTCTACGATAAGACTTCGCCTTGTCGGCCGGCAATCAGTTTCCAACTTTATAAGAATGTTCAAGCACCCGTAACCAAGGGTCAGCAACTGGGTCTGATCACGGTGACCGATGCCGACGGCTGGGTCGAGCAACTGCCGCTGATCGCCCTCGCGCCAACCCCGAAAGGAGCCAGCATTATGGGTGCTGGGTTTCTCAGCATCTTCTTCTTCATCGGCATAATGGGCTCGGGAGCGTTCATACTGAAGCGGCGCCTACGGCGCTTTGCCTATGCCAAGAACCTCCGCCGGAAGCAAATCTCGAAGACCTATCAAACGCGCAGCGCCCGTTAAAACTGCCCCAAAAGTCGATGATGGGACGGAGCGTTTGCATAAGCGAATTGCCGCTTCTGGCCTTTGCAGCCGTCGCGCTGCCGAGGAGCTAATTTCCCAGGGCCGCGTTCAAGTTAACGGCGAGTATGTAAGGGAAATGGGCGTGAAAGTATCGCCTGATGACGAGGTCCGTGTTGACGGCAACCCAGTCGGTGTGACCAAAACTTTTACGCTGATCATGAATAAGCCGGTCGGCTATGTGACTACCCTTTTTGATCCCCAGGGCCGGCAAACCGTTAAGAAGCTGTTGCCCAAGTTGGACGCCATGTTGAAGCCGGTCGGCCGTTTGGATATGGATAGCGAGGGTCTGTTGTTGTTTACCAACGACGGCCAACTTGCCCAGCGGTTAACGCACCCACGGTTTGGTATAGAAAAGGAATATGAGTGTGTGGTAGGCGGGATTCCTGAAGAAGCGGAACTAGAAAAACTGCGAAAGGGCATTTGGATTACGGAAGGCGGCAAGACCGCTCCCGCTAAGGTTGAAGTGACCAACCCTGGCCGCCGCGCCTCGACCACGATGGTGAGGATCACCATCCACGAAGGCCGCAAGCGCCAAGTTCGCCTCATGTTCGAAGCGATCGGACACGAGGTATTGACCCTTAAGCGTGTGCGCATTGGACCGTTGGTCCTAAAGAATCTTCCTCCCAGCGCGTGCCGGATGCTCGGCAAGAAAGAAGTCGATAAGCTAAAATCCATGGTGGGTCTTCTGCCGTGAAGTGCCTCGCCATCGATATTGGAGCCGAGAGCGGCCGAGGTATAGAAGGCTGGATCGAAGGTGGCAAGCTTCAGATCCGCGAAGTTGCCCGCTTTCCAAATAGTCCCGTTTCTGTGGATGGGACACTCCGATGGGATATTGAAGCGCTTGCTTCCCACGTTTTTAGCTGCGTGGCCGCTGCGACAGATGGGCTCACTTCCGTTGGAGTCGACACGTGGGCGATTGATTATGTTCTGCTGGATTACCGCGGGCAGTTGATTGAGCTGCCATACAACTACCGCGATGCCCGCACCGATGGCATGATGGCTGAGGTCTTCAAAATCATTCCTCGTCGGGAAATATATGAGGAAACTGGAATCCAATTTCTGCCATTCAACACCTTGTTTCAGCTTTACGCGGCCAAGTCTATGAATTCCATAGACTCCAAGCCTCTCCCGGAAGGAGAGACCGGTCCAACCGAGCAACGCTGGGCCGGCAGCCAAACTCCTTGCCCCTCTCGGGTGGAGGGGCCGGTGAGTCCGCGAACCGGGGGAGGTCCCGAAGAATCAAGCCTGGAATCTCTTCCGTTGAACTGTGCCAACTGCTTCCTAACGATACCGGACTACCTGAACTTCCTCCTTTTAGCGGGCAACCGCTTGCCTTGCTGCGAATTTACAAATGCCACCACAACCCAGTTTTTGAGTTGGAAAACGGGAAAGTGGGCCAAGGATCTGTTGCGCAAACTGGAAATCCCCACGAATATCTTTCCAGACCTTGTCCCGCCGGGGACAGTTTTGGGCTCGATGTCTTCAGGTGTTAAAGTGATCGCCCCGGCTTGTCACGACACGGGTTCAGCAGTTGCTGCTGTGCCGGCAATCGGCGATGGCTTTGCCTGGGTTAGTTCGGGCACCTGGTCGGTGATGGGGATTGAGGTTCCCTCAGCAGTTGTGACCGATGCCAGTTATGAGGGCAACTTTACTAACGAAGGCGGTGTTGGCGGAACTTACAGGCTCTCCAAAAATGTGATGGGCTTGTGGCTGTTGCAGCAGTGCCGGGCGACTTGGGCAGAAGCTGGGCACGAATACAGCTACGATGAACTGGCTTCGTTGGCAGCCAAAGCCACAGGCGTAGTTTTCGATCCGGATAGCGCCGACTTCTTGAAACCGGGAGATATGTCGTCTCGAATCGTGAGTCGTATTGGCGGGAAGCCGGATGATGTTGGCTTTATTGTTCGCTCGATCCTGGAATCTTTGGCGGATAAGTACAGGATCGTGCTTTCACAGTTGGAAGAATTAGTGGGGCGGCCCATCAATCGGATACACATTATCGGAGGCGGTTCCCAGAACCATTTACTCAACCAATTAACCGCCAATGCCTGCCGACGTCGGGTAGTTGCGGGGCCGGTGGAAGCGACCGCTATCGGCAACTTGATGATGCAGATGGTGGCCCTGGGCGAGATCGGCACCATTGTCGAGGGGCGCGAGATGATCATGCGAACATTTCCGGTTGAGGTCTTTGAGCCCAATTCGGGGTAGAACGTGATGCATGAATCGCATCGACACCGACCACGTAAAGCCCGCCCTCAAAGCTCAACACATCGAAACCCCCTCCTGGGGATATGGCGATAGCGGCACGCGGTTTCAGGTCTTCCATGCCAAAGGCGCGGCAAGAAACGTTCACGAAAAGATCGACGACGCGGCTTACATTCAAAAGCTTAGCGGCATCGCACCCAGCATAGCCCTCCATATCCCTTGGGATATGACCGATGACTGGAAGGCCCTTCGTCAATATTCGGAATCGAAGGGAATAAAGATCGGCGCGATCAACCCCAACGTCTTTCAAGATGAAGAATACAAGCTGGGAAGCCTTTGCAATCCAGACTTTGCCGTGCGGGAAAAGGCCGTACAGCACATGATTGAATGCTGCCAAATAATGAAGGAAACGGGTGGCAATATCCTTTCGGTGTGGCTGGGAGACGGCACTAACTATGCTGGCCAGGACTCGATTAGGGGACGAAAAACCCTGTTAGTTGAAACCCTACAAGAAATCTACCAACACTTGCCGGATCACAGCCGAATGCTGGTTGAGTACAAGTTCTTTGAGCCAGCCTTCTACCATACTGACATTGCAGACTGGGGAACGGCGTTCGCACTTTGCCTTAAGCTCGGCCCCAAAGCCGAGGTGTTGGTGGACACCGGGCACCACGCCATGGGAACGAACATCGCTTACGTTGTAGCTCAGCTACTGGATGAGAAAAAGCTTGGTGGTTTCCATTTCAACGCCCGGCAATATGCTGACGATGATCTCATTGTGGGCAGCACCAACCCGTGGGAGTTGTTTGTGATCTACACCGAGCTTGTTTCGGCAGGCGATTTAGCAAAGAACGTGGCCTATATGATCGACCAGAGCCATAACATTGAACCAAAGTTGGAGGCGATGTTGCAGAGCGTTATAAACTGCCAGACCGCCTTGGCGAAGGCGCTGATTGTGGATTATAGAGAGCTCGCCGAGAGGCAGCGTGCAGGGGACGTGCTTGGGGCCCACCGCGTTTTGGTTGATGCGTTTGAGACGGATGTAAGGCCGATGCTGAGGGAAGTTCGGAAGGAAATGGGAGTTCCGGAAGATCCGATCGAGGCGTTGCGGAAGGATGGCTACGTCTTGAGGGTGGCAGAAGAGAGGGGGTGAGTCGAAGGCCGAAAGTCGAAGGCCGAAAGTCGAAAGTCGAAAGCCGTATCTATAGAGCCAATTTAAAAATGCGGGCTCCGGTCCCCCTTTATAGCGAGGTAATGATTCGGCCTTCGACTTTCGACTTTCGACTTTCGACTTTCGGCCGTCAACAATCCGCCATAATTACCGAATGCTTCCCCTGCTTCTGCTTTCGGCTACGGCCAAGCAGCAGCCCTTCCAATTCGCGGTTACCGCAGATAAGGGCCTAACCATATCCGTTGCCGGCGTCCCAATTGTCCAGGGATCTTGGGTTCAGTTCTACTCAGCAGATTGGTCAACTACCTACTTCAGCTCGATGAACGGGACCCAGTCCGTAAAGAAACTGGAGAATGGGGACACCGAGTTGGTGTTCAAGAGTTCAGACGGCAAGGCATACGGCACCGAACAATTTACAGCCCTTCCCTACGGTTTAAAAGTTAGCTACAGCTTTGGCTGGACGGGCGATAAAGCAGTAAGTGTTGAAGTAACAGCCGGGGCGCTTTGGGCTCAGCCACTGCAGCACGGCACCCTCACCGTGAACGGAACCCTTGCCAGATCCCTAACGCCAACGGTCTACAACAGCGACGACATCAGCACCCGCCTCTATGCCTCTAATTGCAAAGATTTTGTTTTCAATGCACCGGCTGGAAAACTGACCTTCAACGGCTCAGAATCGAGTTGGACATGTTTTGACGCTAGAAACATGAACAAACTGTGGGCCAAGAAGAATGACTTGCTGTGGCTAGGGACGCCTGCGCTTCAGGTAGCTCCGAACTCGGTTACGACCTCAACCGCCGAGTGGCATTTCCAAGCGGCGCCTTCAGCGCCGGTTCACGGCGGATCGGTCTCACTGGTTCCAGAGCAACTTCCGGCTGCCCTTTCACCAACGGAAGGTGATTTTCCTTTACTACCAACTCCGAAGGAATCTCTTCTTAAAAAAGACCAACCAATGAAAGTGGGCGATGTTTTGGATATGGACCTCCCATCCGCCGCACCGGATTTGGGCGACGACCTTGTAGCTCAGGCGAAGCTGAGGTGGGATGTGCCGAACCTAAAGGCGGTTGATTCGGAGTCAGGTCGCTTCATTGTTAGGGTTCAAGATTTGAACCTGCCTGCCGAGAGTTACGAGATCCATATCAGTTCCAAGCTGGTGGTAATTGAGGGGCAGGACGTGGCTGGTTTACGCCACGCCATAACCACTTTGGGGCAACTGTTCTATGAAAAGGATGGCCAGCTTTGCCTACCAGGCGGGATTATTCGAGATTGGCCGTCTGATGGCTGGCGGGGGGTTCACCTTTTTGTCGGCCCGGATGCTCTCCAGTTTCAGCAGAAGCTTTGGAATCGGGTCCTGCGCCCGCTTAAGTTCAATCATGTCGTTCTGGAATGCGAGCGCACAAAATGGGAAGCGCTGCCGAATCCCAAGCCGGAAGGCTACATGTCGCGTTACGACCTGCTTTCGCTGTTTCGTTACTACCGAGGCGTTGGGGTTGAGCCAATCCCTCTCATTCAAAGCTTTGGCCACATGGGCTGGCTCTTTGCCGATAAGCAAACGGACGACCTTGCACTATTCCCATCGCCGGCCTACAGCATCGATCCAAGGCTTCCGAAATCGAAACAAATCGTGGCCGACGTGTGGGATGAGGCGATTAACCTGCTTCGTCCGAAAGCTATCCATTTCGGGCTAGATGAAGTGAACCTGCGGTGGCCGACGAAAGATCCGGTTTTGACAACCCAACTCTGGCAGATCCAACTCCCCTATTTGGCGAATATTGCGATCCAGCACAACTGCCAAATGATGTGCTGGGGCGACCAGTGCCTAGCCCCGGGTGAAGCGCCGGATGCGGCGCTCGCCGACGATGAGAAAGCAGCCGTTGCCCGGCGCGCATTCATTCCAAAAGGAACCTGGGTTACAGACTGGCACTACAAGGACGATCCCAATCCCCAGAACTACCTCGGCACGATAGACCTTTGGAAACAGGACGGGGTTTGGCCGATCGCTTCCACCTGGTTTCGGGCCGAAAACATTCGTGGCTTCTATTTGGCCGCAATTCAGGAAGGTGCGGGGACGCTGCAAACGACTTGGGCCGGATACAACAGCGACGAGCCGAACATGATCCGTGAGTTCAGGCAGTTTGCCGCGATGATTGTGGCAGGCGATTATGCCTGGAGCGGCCGCAAGGATGACTACGACAAGCTCGGCTACGATCCCTTTGAAGTCTTTTCGCGGATGTATTTTGAGCCGCCTTCCGAACTCACGCCGGTCGCCGGTACTTCAGCAAACTTAGGCGGCGGGGTTGAATCGAAGATAGGGAACGTGACCTTTAAGTATTTTGAGCCTTACTCTTTGCGTTCGCTTTTAACGCCTGAGACAAGCGCGTTGCCGGGCGATTTACAGGTTCAGACTCCGGGGTTGCATGGGCATGAACTCTGCTTGGCGGTTGATACAACAACGGCTACCGATGTGAATACGCCCGTCGCCGATTTCGAAATCGAAATGGCCGATGGCACAAAGATTAACAAAACCCTGATTTACGGCGTTGACGTTAGGTCTACCACCGATCCTAAAGCGAACGTGATTGGACCTCGGGCAAATGGGCTCTCTCTAGTTCGGCTGAACCTTGGGGACCATCCCATGGATATCGCGAAGCTGGTTTTTCACAGCACGAGCGCGTACGCGGGGCTGAGGCTTCATGGGGTGACGGCTTTTTAGCGGAGGGGTCACACAGAGGCTTTGAGCTCTGTTGACAATTCGGACAGGACCGGAGTTTCACGCAGAGACGCAGAGGGCACAGACATTTTGCTCATCGGATATCTGCTTGCTAAGGATAGCGGCATTGACTATTGGGTCCGATCGGAGTTTCACGCGAAGTTGCGAAGGTGCAAAGATCGCGGAGCTCGCATATTGAATTGATTTTTAGCGGATCACACAGAGGCGCAGAGGGCACGGAGATTTTCTTATCGGGTTTCTTCTTTGCTAAGGCTAGCAGCGGTGCTTACAATCTGGACCGGATCGGAGTTTCACGCGAAGTCGCGAAGATGCGAGACGCGAAGGCGAAAAGATCGCTAAGTCAAAGCGGCATGTTGATTGAATGTTAGTTGTGTTGCGAAGGGGCTCGCAGGGACGTAGAAGGTCCAGAGCTTTCTCATCGGATTTCTGCTTGCTAAAACTAGCGGTGTTGACTATTTGGGTTGGATCGGAATTTCACAAAGACGCAAAGCTCACAAAGTCAATCATCGAGTCTTGGGGCATGCGCGGAAGCAAGCTTCCTAATTTGAGTGTGAGCAAGCTCCACGCACTACAAAGCTTCGCGACGGAAGAAACCAGTTGAACTTATCTGCCATTTCTCAGCCTTGACCTGAAGCTTAACAGGCCGCTGTAATCTATCTGATTCAGGCCACTAAAAGTGTGAACTAATCGAACTCAGCTGTTACACTGTATTTATAAAGGAGGCCGCAATGTTTTGGGCAAAGGAACCTGCTTGGTTGGATTCAGCATTTGGCGTTCTGCAACTACTCGTTAGTTTAGTTGGTCTGGCCGCAACAGTTCTGCTCGCCAGTCGGCGCCCCACCCTTATTAAGCCGATTTTTTACTGTGGCATCTCGGCCATACTGGCCGTTCAGACCTTAATCGGTGAGGCAAAGCTCTCAGTTGATTCGATGACTGGTTCACATTATTACTTCGGATTTGAACCAATCCTTTACGCGTTGTTGTTAGCCGCGTCTTGCGTCACCTTTGGGTACAGCATTAAGAAGATAAAGGAGATCGATGCGGCAACCCGCGGCCAGAATATGGCACCGCACGAGAGGGAGTTTTAATCCAGAAAACGCCTAAACCTTAATAGGCGACAACATTTGCTTAAGATCCTCGGCGTGCTCATAAGAGACTAAGGCTACAAGCATGTCATCCGCGTGCAGAACCGTGTCGCCGTCCACCTGGATTCCCTGTTCATCACGAATGATATACACAAAGTTGGTCTGAGGAGGGAGCGGCAAATCGCGCACGCGCTTGTTGATCACCGGCGAACGAGGGCCGAGTTCAACTTCGATAACTTCGATGTTGCCTTTAGCTAGCGCTCCGATGGGCAGCATCACATCCGGCGAGATCTGCTGTTCGAGCAGAGCGAAGATGATTCCAGTGGCGCTGACCGTGTCATCAATGCCCATCTTCTGGAAAATCTCGTTATGAGATGGGTCGTTTACGCGTGCCAAAACGCGGTTCACATTCCAAACGAGCTTGGCCATTTGGCAGATGACAAGGTTATCCTCGTCTTCGCCCGTAACGGCAACAACCACGTCCGCCCGGCCAAAGCCGGCGTCCTTTTGGGTGAGCATTTCGCACCCATCGCCATGCATCACGTTCGATTCGTTCAGCAGCGTTGAGAGCCGGCCCGCTTGGCCGCTATCCCGCTCGAGCAGCAAAACCTCATGGCCCGAATCCAATAAGCGTTTGGCAAGGTTGTAGCCAACATTTCCCCCGCCGACAATGACCATGTACATGGCTAAACCTCAAGCTCCTTGTACAGAACGTTGTATTGGTCGATACTGGCGAAAGGCTCTTCAATAATCCAATCGCGCATCATTCCGGCGGCGAGTGCGCTGGGAGTGATGCAGAAGTAGCCCAACTTTCGGTAAGCCTCCGCGCGCAACGGATCGGCGACTTTGACGCAGACCTTCGGGACATTGTATTTCAGCTTCACTAACTGAGCGGACATTATGTTTGTGTTATCGCCCCTGGTGAGGGCGAAAAACACATCCGCGCTTTTGATGTGAGCGCTTTCCAGGATGTCATCCTGCAAGCCACTTCCAATGACAATTTGGCAACCATGGTTCTGGCCGAGACGGCGAAGAGCCAAGGGGTTCTGCTCGATAATGGTGACGCTGTGGCCGCGAGAAGCCAACTGCAATCCAAGGGTTGAGCCTGTCCGGCCACAACCGAATATAACGACCTTCATAGGGGCAAAGGAGAATATACCCCGGGGACGGCCCGCGGCCTTCGGCATTCGGTTTTCGGCCTCTTTCTGGCCTTAGGTTTTCCGCCCTCGGCCTTTGGGGCAGAAAGTTTTACACTCGCCTCATTTTAGCGAGCCATTTCGCACGTGGCTGAATCTTTTTCTATGCCGAATGCCGAATGCCGAATGCCGAATGCCGAATGCCGAATGCCGAATGCCGAATGCCGAATGCCGAATGCCGAATGCCGAATGCCGATGCCGAATGCCGAATGCCGAATGCCGAATGCCGAATGCCGAATGCCGAATGCCGAATGCCGAATGCCGAATGCCGAAGGCCGAATGCCGAAGGCCGAAGGCCGAATGCAGGATGCCGCTATCCCTTCATCGCCTCATCAATTTCCACCCTCGTAATCGGTTTTCCATTCTCGCCGGAAATATAAAACGCAGCGGCGCCACGGCCGGCCCATTGCCCCACCCTTGCCGCGTTGATATTCCATCCCTTGCTGGCAAGCAAGCGGGAGATGCGAAATGCCATGCCGCGACCGCGGGGCGCTTGCACTTCTAAAATCGACGGCGAACCTTCCAAGAAGCTGTAGCTGAACGTCTGTTGGGTTCTTTCGGGATCCTTGCCCTTCTCGCGAAGGATGTCTTCGTAATCGCGCAGGCCGCCTAAAGATTCTTTTAAAGCCCGCAGAACCTGGTTCGCGGTTGCGGTTGGTAGAGGCCGCCCCCCAAAGCTTATGTTCAGGGTATCCAGAGCCACGGCGGGCGAACTGTTGGTGGTGCTAGCCCTTATCGCGTGTATGCCAAGGTCAAACGCATAAACCACGCCCAGGATCTGGCTAAGCAAGCCAGGGCGGTCCAAACAGCAAACGGTGAGCTCACTGTTTTGCAAACTAGGTTCGTTGTGGATCTCGATGACGGGTTCGCCGGAACGGGCGGTTTGCTCATAGAGGATGTGCAGCCGAACCAGATTAGATGGCGTGCTCGCCAGGTAGTAGGCGGGCATACTGTCCAGAAAGTTTTGAATGTCGGTTTCGGAAACGGGTTCGTTTCGAAGCTCGCGCAGGATGCGCTTCCGGTAGATGGAGGGATCTTCCGGGAGCCCGGATGAACCGTGAAGCAGGTCGCTGGTTCTTCTGTGGAGCTCCAAGAGGAAGTTTTCCTGGGCCGGAGTCCAGGCCTCCGAGGAGACGGCGGAAATGTCCACGAAAGTGAGCAAGGTGAGCATATCGAGCCGCTCCTGCCGCTCAACGACTTGCGCAAACTCGTCGGCAGTTTGGGGGTTCAGAATGTCCCTCATGCCCATAAAATGGGCCATGGTGAGGTGCTCTCGAACAAGCCATTCGACGTCCTCACAAACGGATTCGGTTAGACCCCAACGCGCACATAGTTCCCGGGCGATCTCAGCCCCGGAGATGCTGTGCGGTCGGGATTGGTCAACTTTGCCCACATCATGGAGGAGCAAGGCCAGATACAAAACCGAGATATCGGGAAGGGAAGCCTTTAAAGCACCGAGAAAGGTTTTCGGATCAATCTCCTCCAGAAATCGCACGGCACGCAGGGTGTGCTCATAGACGGTGAACTTGTGGTGCGAGTCGCGTGGCATTAGCGTTTTGCATCGGGTGAGTTCTGGTAGGAGCTGCTCCAGTAAGTCGGAATGCTCCAGGTTTCGGAGCGCCGACTCGCCCGAAGAAATGGCGGCAAGCGCCTCCAAGCCCTCTATTTTTCCGGAGGTTGCAATAAATTGTTTTGGGACGACAAGGCCCATCTGCGTTGCTTTAGCGATCCCCGCCGCGGCTGAGCTTGTCTCCGCCAACTCCATCGCCCGGGCTTCGCCCCTAATGGCCGTAATGCCACCTCCCAAAGAAAAACGAGCCTCATGAAGCCGGATCCGCGCTTCCTCGAACTCGGAAAAAAGCTCCAGTGAGAAGGCCGCGCACTCCGACATGAGTTCGTAAACATCGCGGTTGAGTAGATCGGCGATTTCGGCCTGGCGTTGTCGCGAAAGGAGATCCTGTCTTTTGCCCGCCACTAAGTGAAGCTGATTTCGGAGTTGAAGCAGCCACGAGTAAGCTTTTTTGCGCCTTGCCGGCCTTTCGCCGATGGCCATCCGAATCCAGTTTGCGGTTTGAAAGCAGCGCAAGCCGCCGGCCCCTTCCTTCAGTTGCGGCTCGGTGCAAAGCGGCGTATCGTTGAACTTTGTAAAGTTGGCATTTCGTTCGTCAAGCTTGTAAATCAAAAATTCTGCGATAGGGAAGGTCTTCCAAAAGAGCTCCATAAGGGCATCGAGAGGCTCTTCGGAGCCGCAGACAAGCCGCGCGTCGAGCAAGGCGGTTCTGGATTTTTCATCGAGGCCGGGAGCATCGTTAACTAGCCGGTAGGCGTAACCAACCTCAAGCTTGAGGCCGCCGCCGATGGCTGTGTGCAGAGCTCGAAACAGGTCGCGGACGGTTGCATCGAGCCCGGGGGCGGCTTCCTGCAACGGAACGACGGTGAGGTCGATATCGGAATAGGGCGCGAGTTCTCGACGGCCATAGCCTCCGGTGGCAATAATCGAGATGGGCGGCGACGTTGAATGGGAGTCCAGAACAGATTGGCAGACGCTTCTAATCAAGTCGTCCACAAACTGCGTGTGAAGCTCGCACCAGTCGGGAAGCTCGGGCTCGGCGCGGAGTCGGGCAAGGAGTTTCTCTCGTTTAGTGGTCCAGGGTTGGATTTCGAGCATGACTGGATTATGGCGCGGGAGCAAATCGATAAACTTTCGCCGGCAACAAGTTGCGCGGCTTGGTTTACCGATTTGCCCTTATTAGGCGGCCGTGCGATTACCAGGCTTCGTCTGGCCGCTCTAGGCGGCACAGACTTCGCCCCTTCGCTATAATATTTCGCCCGCTTCGGGGCTTTGGAGGTGGGTGATATGCGATATCGACTGAGCGAACTTGCTTGGGGGTTCGGTCCGTAGTTTCTATCACGCTGTTTTGGGAAGCAGGCAAGTAATCGGGGACTAGCAACGACCACCCCCCATCCCAATCCTTATTTCCATTAAGTTAAGCATGGAACACCCTTTTCCAAGATGGTTTCTTCGGGACCTCCCCCGGTTCGCGGACTCACCGACCCCTCCGCCCGAGAGGGATGAAGGGTTTTGCGTAAGCAATAGTTCCTTAGCTTAATGGCTATGATCCCAACTCTTCTCCCTCCTGCTAAAAGGGTTACCCGCTCGCACAAACCATGGGTCAGGTTTCCCCCTTGAACCCTCTCCGAGTGGAACAGTCTCCCCGGGTGCAAAGGGAAGGGCTCATCCGCCTTTCGACTTTCGCCTTTCGCCTTTCGACTTTCGACTTTCGCCTTTCGCCTTTCGACTTTCGACTTTAGACTATTTCCCCTACTGGCTAACTTGATAATAAAGCGGCTCGTTTCCGACAACCTTCCCAAGCTGGGCCTGCAAATATCGGTCGGACGCGACGCAAAGAGGAGTTGCAATAATCGCCAGCGCAAGGCAGCCCCAAAAAATCCCCCGCCCAAACTGTTTCAGCGCCATGAGAACCACCACCGGAGTTGGGATCCGCTGAATTAAAGCCCACGAAGGCGCGGCGAGCAGTAGCAAACCAAGGACGATGCCGCCAAGACCCACCAGCAGGGTTGAGCCGCCATAGTAATCCTTTGGAACGTTCAAGAATGGTAGAACCTGGCAGCCAGGGGTGCTCAAGCCAATAAAGAGCGCTACAAGCAGCGCACAGAACATACACGACAGGACGAACACCGTTAGTTCAAAAACGAGGCCCAACTGCTCGGGGGCGCGCTTTCGCTCGTGGACGGGCGTGAAAGCAAGGAATCCGAAACAAGCGATGATGGCCACGGAAGCCAATATCAAGCCAGTCGCCCAATAAACGAGAACGCCCAGGATGATGCCGAGGGCGGGCGCCAGAGGGGGCTCGACCACCTTCAGCAACTCGGGCCTTCGTTTCATAAGAGTGCTGGTTCCCCAGAACAACCCTCCCACCAGCGATATTGCCAATAATGCTCCTGGGAGCCCGATGGTCACGATGGAAGCTTCTCGGATTCGGCGCGTGCTAACGCCGAGATCGGATTCTCTGGTAAAGGCCAGCCAACCATCATTCGAGTTAAAAACTTCATGAACGGTGTGCGCCTGATCCCGCAGCCCCAAATGCATGAGCGTGTTAAAGAACGCAATGCGGGCCAGCACCATGGGATGCGGCGAAAGATCTCCGATCGCTTCCTTGGGATAGCTGCTGATCTCCACCAGGGTGGCCCCCAGAGATCCGATTTCGACGGATCTGCTGCCATCCCTTATAAGCTTTCCGTTCATCAGAATCTCGTAACGAAGCAGCATGGACTCTTTTGACGCATTATCAAGGCCGCGAAGGAGATCTCGAGCTACCGCTACAATCCTTTTGGCGGAGCCGCTTTCACGAAGTGGGTAGACCGCAGCGAATTGCCAAGCAGCATTCGAGCCGGCTTCGGAAGCAAGCTCCTTTTGTATCTCTTCGAGTCTGCGTGTTTGATAGTCGTCCCATCTTGAGCGATTGGATGCCTTGCGCCAATCTTCCAAAAACTCTTTCGTATATTCGATCTTTTTGGGGGCGCTAATCGTCGGCAGCTTGGACGAGGAGTAGTGAAAGACGGCCTTCATCTGTTCCCAAAAGGCGTTATCCGGGTCTTGTTGAGCCGCGTAGGACGCCACATGAAGCAGCGTTTTTAATTGGTCAGCCGTCAAAGGCGAGGTTTGATCTGCCCCCGCTTCCATCCATAAGCTGGCTTCGACCAGGTTCGTGGGCTCCCGCAAAACGCCATGATTTTGAAGGATAAGATCTGAGCGATCGAAAGTTCTCGACGTGCCCCATCGGGTGAGACAGGTAAGAATAAAAGGCCTGGAAACGGGATGAAGTATCAGGACGATAAGGGCCCCGACGGCGGCGCCTAATAACGCCCGCCAACTGCGACTCATTGCCAGGATTTATGAAAATCAAGCGAATCCAAGTTCGGAATCGCCGGTTTAGATAGCCTTGCTTCACCTGTCGGTACCTTAAAAGATGGCAATTGCGAAGATTGCGCGATCATCTGCATAGCGGCCAATACCACGAGGCCAGCCACTGCGGCGCCAACGACTGCAGGCGACCAGTAGCGAAGACTGGCCCGCTTAGATTCAATTCTATATTGCCGGATGACTTTCGATTCAAAGTTGGGGCAGGGTACCGGTTCCATGAATTCGCCGCGAAGGGCATCGAGGGCAAACGAGGCGGATTCCATGCTTCTGGCGCACTCTTCGCATCGTTCTTCATGCGCTCCCATGAACGCGATTTCGCCGGGAGTTAACTCCCTATCTCGCTGGTCAAACGACAGCTTTTTGTATTTCTTACATCCGAACATGTTGAGGTTCATTCGCCAAGCGCCTCCAACCATAATTTTCGGAATTTTTCTCGCGCAGTATGAAGCCTGGAACGAACGGTGCCGATCGGAACGCGCATTGAATCGGCAACTTCTTCATAGCTGAGTTGCTCGATCTCTCTTAAAACGAGGGTTGTGCGAAGGTCCGCAGGAAGCTGATCCAGACACTTCTCGATGACCACTTTATTTTCAATGTGGCGACCTTCGTGTTGCTGGACCGAATCAAATTCGGCAGGCTCGGCTCTCTTCAGGCGCAATCGATCCATGCACAGGCGCACACAGATCCGGTAAAGGTAGCCAGAAAAGGCCCGGTCGTCTCGAAGACGTCCGATCTCGCGGAATGCCTTCAGAAAGGATTCTTGGGCAACATCTTCCGCCTCATGGCGGTCGCGCAAAAGGTTCGTTGCCGTTCGAATCAATCGATTTCGGTGACGTGTGACTAGGAAACCAAGCGCGGTTTCATCGCCATGACGGCACCTGAACACCCACTGCAGTTCGTCAATCGCGTTTTCTAGTTTGGAACTCTGAACTAATTGAGCATCGATCATGAATTTTGCCGCCTACTCCTAATATAACAGACGTTTTAACAAATCGCTAACGTTCTCGTTAACTTGTGCAAGTGATCGTCGTGGGTGATAGGTGATAGGTGATAGGTGATAAGTGATAAGTGATAGGTGATAGGTGATAGGTGATAGGTGATAGGTGATAGGTGATAGGTGATAGGTGATAGGTGATAAGTGAAAGGGGATGGGGGATAGGGGATAGGGGATAGGCCGATTGTTTTTCTAGGATTCTTGTTTATATCCTTGATCCAGCCCCTAACCTGACCGTTCCGCGTTTTACCTATCACCTATCACCTATCACTTATCACTTATCACCTCTCACTTTTCACCTTTCATGCACGAAGCGCCGTTCAGGTGAGCCTTTCCCTACGTCCTAAGATAGATACCGCTCACTGTTATGCCATTTATTCCGCTCTCTGTCGCCCTAACAATGGTGGCCGGCGTTCCCCAGAGGCCGAATTTATCCCAAATTGACACTCAGCTCACGATCTTGTGGGGCAAGAGAACGGCCACCGCGAGCCCACCTGGCTTTGTGTTTGAAAATGCCCAAGCCATTTATGGACCCTCAGTTCTCACCTGCGACAAATTGACAATCGACTTAGAGGAGGGGCATAAGCACTTTCTGGCCGAAGGGCATGTTCACATCGCGGACATTGATGGGACTCTTGATGCTGACCGTATTTACGTTGACTGGATCGACAAAACGGGATCCGCCTTGAATGTTGACGTGAACCTGCAAGGGCTGATGATTCACGCCAAAGCGGCAGAGCTATTCCCAAAAAACTATGAGTTGGACGACGTTTATGCGACGCCCTGTGGCGATGATCTAACTCCGCTGATTGCGATCACGGCTCCCAAGGCAATTATCAACCGGAGCGGCGACGGCAAGATTTTCAAGCCAACGCTTTACATGGCTGGCAGGCACATTCTGACTCTGAAGGAGTACACGATTACTCCGGATCGCAAGTCGACAAGTTTGCCGCTGCCGAGCGTCAGTTTTAGCCGCGCTTCGGGCCTTTCGGAAGGCTGGGTTCCTGCGCTCCCTATAAACGACACGACCGAAATCAACGGCAGCGAGCATCTCGGCCAACACGGCATTCCTTCCGAAGACCTGCAAATATCGAAAAGTTTGCTTCCCACTTCGGTGCTGCCGGCTCCGATTGTTCCTTACAGCGACTTCAGCGAGCGGTTCGGCTGGAGCTATTTTGAGAACGTTTACGTTGGCACTCCGGCCATCGAACAGTCTTTTGATGCCGGGCGTCGATTTAGCATTAGCGCCGCTACAACTTGGAACGAATATCCGGTCGCGAGGCAAATATCCGACCGGATGAACAAGCCGGCGGAATTGATTGTGGAAGCGGCAGGTCCGGTCGGCCAGGCCGGCCTTTACGGCCAACTTCGCGCGCAACAAATTCAAGAGGCATTCGGTCCAAAAGTGAACCGGGTTGAGGGCATAACTTCGTTTTCGTTGCCGCAGTTCGATTTGCTGCCGCATATCTACACGGACATTCGGCTTGACAATTTCTTCACGATCGGTGAAGCGAAGCCATACGGCTGGGCTCATGCCCAGGCGGGAATCGTAAGCCGCATAAATCGGCATTTAAGGCTCGGCGTGGCTTACACGCGGGGAGTGAACTACGGCACTCCGGAGTTCATAACGGACGAGCTTTATAAGCTGCAGAGTGTGAACTTTAGAGCAGATCTTGAATACGGGCCTCGAACCTTCAGCCTGTTAGCCAAATATGATCCCACCGGGCAAGATTGGTTCGACACGGAGATTGAGTTCTCGCAAGACGTGCGCTGCTTCCAGCCTTATGTTATTTATCGCGCATTTCCGCGTGGCTACGTTTTCGGGATCAGGCTGCGGCTGGATAACGTGATGGACGCGCTCAGAAGGCGGGGGGCGATTAAGAGCACGGGAACTGCGGATGCGGATCGTTGAGTTCCAAATAAAAAAGAAGCGAAAAACGCGCGAAGGCACAGCCTTCGCGCGTTTTTCACTTCTTTTTTATTTGGAACTACGCCGCTTCTGCTTGAGGCGCGATGCATGCGTATGCAACAACGCGATCGAGACTGATCTCGCCGATGTCGGTGATTAAGCAGGGGCCGTAAAACGGCACAAAACCAACACTCAGCACATGGACCACGTCCGATTGCTCATCGCCCTTGCGACATGTCCAACTCACTTTCATTTGAGAACCAACGAAAGATTTTGCGTCTTGTATAGTCATTTTTCCTTACCCGGTCCTTTGAAAACTTTGTTTCCAGCCGAGAAGCTTTTTCCAGAAGGCGGCTATAAAGAAGCAGGTAATACGAACAGTTCTACTGGGAAGTATCCTAGCTTTATGCAGTTTGTGCTTGGCGGCGATGATTGCCGGAATTTGGCAGTTTCTACAAGAAAAGAATGGCTCCTAACGAACGGGTTGGGCGGGTTCGCGATGGGCACCGCGAGCGGGATCAACACCCGCCGATATCATGGACTTTTGGTTGCTGCCATAAAGCCACCGGCCACGCGGATGGTATTGCTGGCCGGCATAGAATGCACAGTTCAACTGGGTTTGCAGGAGTTCGAACTCAGCGCAAACCAGTATCCGGGTGCGATTTATCCTGAAGGCTACAAGTTCATCGAAGAGTTTTCGGCGGGGAAGTTTGTGCGCTGGAAATACAAGTCGGACTCTTTCGAAATTTGGCGCACGGTGGGTCTCCACGAGGGAGAGAACGCAGTTTCCGTTCAATACGAAAACAAGGGAACTGAGATGGTTACACTTCGGTTGCGCCCGCTCGTTTGCCATAAGCCTTACCACGAGAACTTTTACGAATCTTCCGATTATCCCGGCCATGTTGACTTCTTTGGCGATACCACGGCGGTGCGGTATGAAGGCGTTTCTCTCTATATCAATAGTAAAGGTGGGTTCCGATATCCAATCGAAGGATGGTATTACCGGTTCGAGCACCAGATGGAGATCAACCGGGGCCTAGCGCCGAGGGATGATCTTTATTGCCCTTGCGAAATGGTTTACACGCTAAAGCCGGGCCGTTCGGCAACATTGGTTGCCGGCACGAAGGAACACCTGAAGCCAGTCGCGTTTCCTCACGAGGAGGCTGATGTTTTTCAAGGTGGGCGTGACGATGTGGCCTCCGCGCTTACACAATCGGCGGCGCATTTCTTGGTTGGAAGTGAAGAGCGGACGACGATCATCGCCGGTTATCCGTGGTTTACGGATTGGGGCCGGGATACGATGATTGCCATTCCCGGAATCTGTTTGCACACCGGGCATGTGGATTCGGCCAAGAAAATCATGCTCGACTTTGCCAAGCAGATGAAGCAAGGTTTGATCCCCAACCGCTTTGTAGAAGCTCCCGAGCAGCCCCAATATAACACTGTGGACGCGACCCTTTGGTACGTAAACGCGGCATATTTGATTCTCAATGACCATTGGGATGCTAGTTTTGCGGCCGAAATGAGCAAAGTGCTTGCCAAGATCTTTGAGTGGCACCAAAAGGGAACTTTCTATGGGATCAAGGCTGATCCCGCCGACGGCTTGCTGACCCAGGGTGAAGAGGGCGTGCAACTGACCTGGATGGACGCCAAGATTGGCGACTGGGTGGTTACGCCTAGGCACGGTAAGCCGGTCGAAATAAGCGGCCTCTGGATCAACGCTCTGCGAGTCATGGAATGGCTAGCCGGGAAACTGGATGATGGGGCTGCCAAGAAATATGGAGCGGCGGCGGAGAAGGCAGAATCCAACTTTGACCGCAAGTTTTGGAACGAGAAACGCGGACATTATTTGGACACCGTCGACCCTGACGACGCTTCCCTTCGGCCCAACCAGGTGATCGCCATGTCGTTGCCGTTTGCTCCGGCTAAAGGGGATCACGCGTTACGCGCTTTATCTTGCGTTGAGCAGGAACTTGTAACCCCGCGGGGATTGCGCACGCTTGGTCCTTCGGAGCCTGGGTATCAGGGGCGCTATGAAGGGGCGTTGCGGCAACTAGATGCGGCTTATCACCAGGGAACAGTTTGGCCGTGGCTATTGGGGCCCTACATTTCGGCGTGCAAGAAGCTGCGGGGATCCTTCCCGGACCCGGATAAATGGCTTGGGGAGTTCAGTGCGATGCTGCGAGAGGGCGGTCTTGGGGGGATCGCCGAGGTTTACGATGGCGATGAGCCACGTAATACAGGCGGCTGCCCTTGGCAGGCCTGGAGCGTTTCCGAATTGCTGAGAGTTCTGGCAGAGGGTTAGCCGAAGGGGAGGATTTTCTCTAACTCCATAATATTAGGTTTATTGGGAGGACTGTTGTAAAATCTACTAAGGTCGCTCCTGCGCAATTTTCAAGGTTCCTGAGTGGCCTTGCTTCTGGCAAAGCGATTTGTTCGGAGGCATCGATTTGATAGAAGGCACCTGTCAACGAACCCAATTTTGCCCAAGGCATCGTCGGGTTTCGTCAATATTCAGGAGCGCTGTGGCGCTCCTCTTACTAACCTGTGCGGGCTTGTCTTACTCCCAGACGGCGAGCCTAACCGGTCTAGGGACAAGCTTTCAGGCCAATGCACTTTCCCGGAATGGTCTTTATGTAGCAGGAATAGATACTTCTAGGAACGTAGCGGCCTTTTGGACAAACGGCAAAGTAGTCGATTTACCGGGTGCAAACTCAGGTTCAACGGCAAATGGCGCAACCTCGAACGGAGTTATTATTGTCGGCCAAAACAATAACCTGCCGGTGTATTGGGGCACGAGTGCCTCTGGAGGCACGCTGTATTCGCTGAGCCTGCTAACCGGTACCACAACAGGCACGGCTACATTGATTAGCGCAGACGGTTCAACCATTGCCGGCTATTGCGATGGCAAACCTGTTATTTGGACCGCGGCCGGCGTCTCGGCTCTGCCCGGTACTACGACAAGCACGGTTCTGAACTCCATTAGCGACGACGGTTCAACAATCGCTTGTGACCTCACGGGGAACTACCTCCTAGTTAAAGGCACGCCGTACACGGTAAATCAAAACCCAGCTTTGTTTAGTGTTAATAACTCCGGACAAGCCGGCAACCCTTCAATCTTAACGCCTTACAATCCCAACCAGCTTGCTTCCGGCTTTGAAGACCTCTTTTGTTTGACCGCCGACGGCAGCACTCAGTATGGGGGTTCGTTCGATGTCTATCAGGAAACATTTCAGACTGGGGGCGGTGGACCAGACACCGTCGTTATTGACGAAGAGACAGACGGATTTTGGCCTGTGTCGCATGGTTCAAGCGGGAGCAGTCTAATCGGGGCCTTTACAAACTTTGAAGTTCATTCTTGCACTGTCGATGGAGCCATCCTAGCAGGCTATGCGGTGACACCAAATGTTAGCGACGATGGCAATGGAAACCAGGAACTCTATTCCTTCGATCCTGGCAATACCGAAATTGCATTTGGAGGCAATCTCCTCGACTTATACCAATTTCTCCTTGCCAAGGGTGCCGCTTCTAATGTGACCCTTTATAATGTTCCACCTCAGAGCATGTCCGCGGATGGATCTGTGCTGTTGGCTACGGGGAACAACGGCGTGAGTAACGAGGCCTACCTTGTTAAAATAAACTCCGCTGTTACAAGTCTCAATCCTGCCCTGACCACGTTTGAGGGCGGCAAAGCGCAGCAAACAACGGTGACGCTCGATTATCCGGCCCCCGCCAACGCAAAAGTAACGATCACGAGTGATTTCACCAGCGCAATCCCTTCCACTACGATGACCATCCCCCAGGGCTTGATGTACGGGATTTTCTCGCTGGCATCCAACGCGGTGGGCAAGCCTACTACAGTTAATCTGACGGCGACCCTAGGTTCATCTTCGACGACCACCACTGTGGTTTTAAACCCGCAGCCAACTCCTCCGATAAGCCAGTTCTATCCGGCAGCGGGAACAGCGGTTGGAGGAAATACCATCCTTGGCTATGTCAAGCTTGCATCGGCTGCCGGCCCAATCGGCGACGTGGTGACCTTAACGAGCAACAAGCCAGGCGTTCAGGTCCCAGCAAGCGTTAAGGTGGCAGCCGGTGCCACGCTGGCTTCCTTCTCCATAACGTCCACTGCGGTTTCCTCTGGGACAACGGCGACGCTAAAGGCGACACTGGGCTCCTCCAACCTTACAACAACTTTGGCTATTATTTCCCCTACTGTCACGCTGGTTCGGGTTGCACCTTCGCCTATCGTGGGCGGAGTAAGCACAAAGGTGGCCGTGTACCTTAACGGTATGGCACCAACGGGCAATCTAGCGGTGAGCCTGGTTAGCAATAACTCGGCCGCAAAGGTCCCGGCAACGATCAGCGTTCCCGCTGGAGCTACGGCGGCTAACGCAACGGTAACGACCAGCGCAGTCAGTGCCGCCACAACGGTTTTGGTGACAGCTAAGGTAGGATCGACAACCGTTCAAACGACATTGGTGCTAAACCCAGCGACCATTACAGGCTTTTATCCATCGGCGGGTGTGGTCGTCGGTGGAAACGCTGCTACAGCAACGGTGACCCTTTCGGCCGTCACCGGAACTGGCGGAGACGTCGTTCAACTTGCAAGCAATACGGCTGGATTTACGGTTCCTTCTTCAGTGACTGTGCCCGCTGGTAAGTCGAGTGTTTCTTTCGCGCTTACCACGACCCCTGTAAAGGTTGTCACGAAAGTTATGCTTACGGCGACGCTAGGAGCTTCGGTAGAGAACACTATTGTTAGCGTGATTCCGCCCACTGTTTCGTTAGTGAGAGTCGCGCCTTCGCCAGTTGTTGGCGGCGTCAGCACAAAAGTGGCCGTGTATCTGAATGGCAAGGCCCCGACCGGTGGGTTGGTGGTGACGGTTGCCAGCAACAACGCGGCTGCGAAGGTTCCAACTACAATCACGGTTCCTGCCGGCGCAACGGCTGCCAATGCTACGGTGACGACCAGTAAGGTCACGGCATCAACAACGGTTGTGGTTACGGCCAAGACGGGCACGACCAGCACGGAGACTACGATGGTTGTTGATCCATAGTTCAAGTGTTGAGTGTCGAGTCTTGCCTAGGACTCTGAGCTCAGGACTTAATACTCAAGCACTGAGCACTCCATGGCCCCTATTTCCTATTGCTGATCCCTTCATAAGTGTCGAATGGGTCGGGCATTTCGATGTAGTTGTGCCGATCGAGGGCGACGCCGTTCCAGTCGACCAAATAAAACTTGGAGCTGCTGCGGTTCAAGATGCTCTTCACAAGCTCTGATCGGCCCTTCGCGCGGGTGGTGTTCGGAGGTTCCGTCATCGCATCGATGATGTCGAGCTCATCCAGATATCGCTTGGTTTTGCCCATCTGCTGGAAGGCATGGAAAAGGCTCTTTTCGGGGTCGATGTTGTGATATTCCAAATCCACCGACTGCAATGCATCATCTTGCCAAGTGAGGCCCTCTTCGACAATGTATTGCTCGCAGATTTGGCGTTTAGCAACCCAGTCGATGCGGTCCGCCATCGCCATCGGGTCTTTTTCGAGGCCGTCTAATACGGATTCCCATTCGTCCAGAATCCAGTTAGTCTGCTCGTTCTCGCCGCGGTAAACCTGGGCGATGGCGAGATACTTCCGCTGAAGATCGATGGCGCTCATCGTATGGCCGCTAATCATGGTCACGTTCCACTTATATTCTTGGTCTCGGCTTACTTCTCGCAGTGCGATCAGCGGTTGCGCCAGGGTAAGGGATTCGTCAACCAGACGGTCTTCCAAGAGCCGTAAGACCAACGACGTTGTGCCAACTTTCAAGGCACAGGCGTATTCATTCTGGTTGGATTCGCCGAACAAAAGATGGAGACGGGTCATGCCTTCGTGGCTATAAAAATGCTCCCATTTTGGGTTGATAAGGGCGCGGTTGAAGCGCACCCGGCTTGCCACTGTTTTTATAATATGGTCCGCACGCTGGCTAAGCTGGAAATCCACTCGCGGGTCTGGCGTGACGCCGTAAACGTGGCTGACCCAGATATAATCGACTGGGTTATCCATCACCTCTTGGTATGTTGGCCGAATGGCGCCGCTGGTGAGGATGTGGCCGCCCACGCGTCCCACGCCGGCAAAAATCTGGCGGGTGACGAGGAACGGATAGAACAGGTGAACCGAGTGGTTTAGAAAATCATCATCGGCTTTAATGAGATAGTTCTCGTGGCAGCCGAAGGTGTGTCCGCCAAAATGGTCAACGCTGTTGTTGTAGATATCAACCGCGTCCTCGATCTCAAGCTCTTTAATCGCCCTTACGATCTGGCGCTGCCCGGCCCGGTCGTTGGCGACGAGGTCTTTTAGCAGGCTGCATTCAGCGGTTGCATACTCCAGGTGGGAGCCGACTGCATCGATATACAGTCTGGCCCCGTTCAGCAGGAACCCGCCGCATTGGGCGGGCTCGAAAACGTCGTCTCGGGCGTGCATATCTATGGCGCCGAGTCTGAGGTCGTAAAAAAGGTAGTCCTTTAAAAGCTCGACCACGCCCTCGGGCGAGCCAAGGGTGTCATCGGAAACCAGGGTTCCGAATTCGGTTTCAACTCCAAAAATGCTGTAGCCCTGCTTTCGGGACATATCCCTATTCTACGGGCTAGCGCTTATAACCGACTTCGATCTTAAAGGCATTTGCGATTTCTTCCAAAACGCAGCGCGGGCGGAGCTATGGAGTGCGGGAGCTTGCTCCTGCTAAAAACGAGGAAGCTTGCTTCCGCCGATCTTGGCAAAGCTGCGAACGAGGACGACCAGTGAATAAATCCGACAGGTCGGACCTTCGACCTTCAACGATCTTGCCTAGGCCGCCTGAAGGTGGCTTATAATGGCTATGGACAACGCGATTTGGCCCTTATAATGCGAGACTCCGGACGGCCATGACAAAAACGAGAAAAACGGGGAATTACGCCGGCTTCACGCTCATCGAAATGCTCGTCGTGATCGCTATCATCGCGATCCTGGCTGGAATTCTGTTTCCAGTTTTTGCTAAAGCAAAAGCTGCCGCGAAAAAAGCCGCCTGCATGTCGAATACTAAGCAGTTGGGCCTAGGGTACATGATGTACGCTGGCGATTACGACGACTCTGGTTGCCTTCTGGAATATCCGCAACGTGACCCAACTGACCCTAATGACCTTTATACTGTTTTCTACTGGGACTATTCAGCCAAATTCGATTTGGTCGCCCAATCTGTGAACATCGACTATTCGGGAGGGTTGCTTCAGCCCTATATTAAGAACGGCCAAGTGTTTGGTTGCCCAATGGCCCCTCCGAACCCGAAGCCTACGTCGCAGATGGTCAACATCTACTACCCTGGAGGATACAGCGACAACCGGTCGCTCGGCCTTGGCCTGAACGAAGCTGATGCCGTTTATCCAAATGGATCCGGAGCTCCGGTGGGTCTTACAACCTTTAGCGATCCAGCAGAGACGGTTCTGCTTGGGACTGCGCGGACTTGATCGGGCAAACCAATCTCATTCCCTATGATGTATTCACGGCACCCGGCGACGGCGGAGACGGGATCATCGGCCTTCAAGGACGCCATTCCGGGCAGGCCAACATTGCATGGTTTGATGGTCATTCCCGTTCCATGGTGGTTGTCCCCATTTCCCAGGGCGTCTTCAACCAAGAAACAAATTCATCAACCGCGTTCCCTCAACCTTCAGATTTGGCAGCAGTTAATATTGGCGCGGTATTTCCGCCTGGCCAAACATGGGGCACTGCTGGCCAGAATTTCTACTACGTCCCACAAAAACTTGCACTGAAAAAAAAATCATGCGCTTTCTGAGTCGCCTCCATAATGCAGTGAGCGCAACAAGTTCGGTTTGGTTGCTGGTTTTCGTTGTTCTTGCTCTTTGCTGTGGATGCAAGTCCGGAGGGGCGAGCACGATACCCGGATCATCCGTTATTGGCAAATGGAAAGTTGACGGTTTGCCGCTTACTTTGGATTTGCGTGTAGACAAGACTTTTGCAGGCTATCCCAACCCGACCGAGGGAGGGAACGTGGAGCCAGGCGTCGAATGAAATTACGCTTTCTCCCAATAAGTTCAAGGGCCGCGACATGACGGCGTTTAAGCTCGAACCAATCGTATTACAGCTTTCGCCTGATGGCAAAACGATGGAGACCATTAAATATATCAACTGTGTTTTCCGTAAGTCGAGCTAGTGGTGCACAGTCTAGTGTCATCCCGGTCCTTCAGACCTTATAATTTTGTGCGCAATCAGCCCAGCCCTGCGCGACCGGAGCCGCTTTGACTGGGCTATCTTGCTTCGGTCCTTTGGACCTGGGAGTCTGCACTCGATTGCCGTCAAGCGGGGGCCCTTCGAGGACGTTCCGCCTTTTTAGGCCCCGCGAATCTTGTCCGAGACGGATTCAACGAACGCCGATCTTCGCAAGACCGCGGCAGCAAGCTGCCTGATTAGAGCAGGAGCAAGCTCCCGCACTCCACAGCTTCGCACTCTTGCCGTTAAGGGTAGCGAATGGAAGTAGTTAACCCTCCGGCGGCTTTATGGGGTTGCACAGCAACCTACTTTTTAAGCCTCGCAAACCGAATCCGAGAGAGGTTCAACGATCTCCAATCATCACCGTTCACTTCCGCGCTCCATTTGGTTAGTTGCTTCTTAAGCACAGCCTGCTCCTTAGGTGGGATTTGGCTGAGGTTGGCAACGATCACGGGAGCGGCATCAAGGCTAAGCCCGGATAGATACTGGGCATCCACATGCTTGGAAGGATCCAGATTCGTCTTGGCGATCAGCGCATCGGGGTTCGCATAGTTGAGACCCAAAATGATCGCATAGCCCGCCACCAAAGCACCGAACGCAAAGCGTTCTCGCCGATGGCGGATGACTGTCCAACAGAGCCACACAAGAATCACGGCAAGCCAGATAATGAAGGCGGTTGTGAACAGGCGAAGCTCGGAAAGGCCAAACGCACCGATATAAAGCCTCATTCGCTGAACGGCCGATAGCAGCACGATGAGATCGCAAGCGATAAGAATCGAGCTAAGCGCGGAGAAAACGTGCTTGGCCTTGGCACTCGCCTGAGGAACGAGAGCGTGGAAACCCAGCACAACCGGTAAGGTCAACGCGGAGGCGACAGTGAGTTCAAAAAAGCCTGAGCGTGCGTATTCGGCATAGGTTAGTCCCTGTGCGACGTGAACCTGGGCTGTTCCCCAAAAGAAGTAGCGGAACTGGATCGCCACAAAGGCAGCGAAGAGAATATCGAGAGAGAAGAAAATGGTAGCTAGTTCAATTGTTCCGAGAGTTATGGGCTTTCTAACATCCGCCTGAACCGGTGGAACTGTAGGCTCCTGCGAATTCAACACAAGGCGCCTGAGGAAACCCCCTACAAAAAGGGCGAGGACCGCGAATAGGACGACATCGAGAAGGACATCCGCAAAGTTAAACGTAAATGCATTTGTGATCCACTTTGCAAACTGCTCGTCGCCGTAGGCAAAAAGGGCGCCGAAAAGAAGCAGGAGCGGCATCGCGATAATTAGCCCACGGACGAATCCAGTAGCGCGAATGCCTATGGTTGAATCGCCTTTGATGTTCAAGTCCTTTGTTACAAGCTTGGCGAAATCGGCTGTAAAGAGGAACCAGATTGCAATCAGTTCCACGGTGTAGTTCACTATTCCGGCAATGTGAATCTTGCCTTTTTGGGCGCGAAGAGCGAGAACTCCGAGGGCGGCAAAGATCGCGGTTCCGTTGGCGATTTTGAGTTCATCGGAATCTCTCCAGAAGAAGCAGAGGCTGAAGAGGACAATCGGCAGGCTCATCCAAAGAGCAGCGCGAGAAATGGAAACAGGGCTTTTCCGAATCAGTCCGGCGGCGCAAATGCCTAAGAGAGCGGTCCAAATCGGGAAATTAATTCCCCAGGGGGTACTGCGGAGAAGCACGTCTCCGATAAGGGCGAGAACTAGCGAAACGACGAGGACTACGAAGGCAAAGCCCGATCTATTTTCCAACTTTTCACCACACTTGTTTTTTGAGTGCAACAGTGGGTTTGCGCTTTGCGTTCCGGCATTTGCTCAGTACTCCTCCCCCGATTGCCCATCTGTTAATGAGAAATTTCACACAGAGACACAAAGGGCGCAAAGGGATTTTTGAAGCGTTCGGGCTCATGGATGTACCTTCTATTGGCAGGGACGGCAAACATTGTGCTCGACCAAGGCCCATTTTTCTGGGCGATAAAAAAGGGCTCGCGCTTAGTGAGTAAATAAAGCGGGAACTCCGCCGGTGTGCCAAAAGAGGACGCGGCCCTCGAGTTCTCCGCTTTCGGCAAGCTCCAACAGAGCTGCAGAAGCCTTGCCGGTGTAGATGGGATCGAGAAGGATTCCCTCCGTTCGGGCCATGGTTTCGATGGCGCGGTTGCCTTTCTCGCTGGGGATGCCGTATCCCGGGTGAGCCCATTCGATTCTCACATCGAAATCTTTTTCGGTTGGCGTTTTTGTTTTGAGGATCTCCGACAGACCGTGGGCGACGCGAAGAACATCGTCGATGAGGTCCGGCTCGGGGTCGGCGGCGATTCCGATGAGTTTCGTTTTGGTTTGCTTGAGGCCCGCTGCAAGGCCGGCTTGGGTGCTGCCGCTGCTTGTGGCCGTGATGATGTAATCGAAAGGTGGGGCTTGAGCGGCTATTTCTTGGGCGGCTTCGTAAAAGGCGTATCCGCCGAGGGGGGATGAGCCTCCAATCGGGATTCGGTAGACTTTGAGCCCTTCGGACTCTAGGTTTTGGGCTAGCTGTTCGGCTGCATCGTACAGCACCTGCCAATCGCCGTTGGGCATTGGGTGTAGTTCTGCGCCGAACAGCTTATCGAGGAGGACGTTTCCGGAATTTTCGATTTTCGGGGCTGGTATGTCTTTTGTGTTGCGTTTTGTGTTTTGAGAGTCAGCGACATTTTCAAGCCCTCGGAACCTCTCCCCCAACCCCCCCGATGGATTTTCGATTTTCGATTTTCGATTTTCGATTGGGGAATGGAAAGACTCTTCTTTGAGAAGAGGAGTGGGGGCACCCACCGAGGCGTCGTAAGGCAGCGGCATCACAGCAGCCACGCACCGAATGTTTAGCATCGCACAGACAGCGGCAAGCTGCCTAATAAAATTGGACTGCAGAGCGCCGCAGGTAACAACCACCGCCGCCCCAGACGCCAAAATCTCCGCCGCCAGATATTCCAGCTTGCGGCCCTTGTTTCCCCCGAGAGCGAGTCCGGTGAGGTCATCGCGTTTGATCCAGAGATCGACACCGAGTTGATCGGAGAGCCGATTCAGCCGGTGAAGCGGGGTCGGGAGCAGAATCAGGGGGATTCTTTCGATGGTCTATTTTGATTCATCTGGGCGTGCCAGAATCCGTTTATGGCGGATCAGGTGGCGTCGTTCTACTTTCACCCCCGAATGCTTGACTACAACTTCGGGCCAAACCACCCGTTCAAGCCAGACCGGCTGGAACGGGCCGTAGCGCTGCTGGCCAATTTGGGCATAAAGCCGACTGATCCCGGTTTGGCAACGATCGACGATGCCCTCCGCGTACACGATGAAGGCTATCTGGATGCCATCGCACATGCGATGGATTTGGATGCCGATGAACTCTCGATGTATGGAATCAGCCCGGGCGACACGCCCGCCTTCCCAAACATGCTTCAAGGCGCGTTGAACTACAGCAGCGGGAGCGTGGCTGCCGCAAGAGAGGTTTGCAATGGGGCCAAACTGGCCACAACCCTTGCCGGCGGGTTGCACCACGCGCAGAGAAATAGGGCGAGCGGGTTTTGCGTGTTGGATGACTGCGCGATGGCACTCAGCATCTTAAGAGAAAAGTTTGAAAGAGTTGCCTACGTGGATATCGACGTCCATCACGGCGATGGCGTCCAGGCCATTTTCTATGATGACCCAACCGTTCTTACGTGCAGCATCCACCAAGATGGCCGCACGCTCTATCCCGGCACGGGCTGGGTTGATGAAACGGGCGCGGATTTTTCTAGCATCAACGTGCCCCTTTTGCCGGGCACGACGGCAGATGTCTGGCTTTGGGCATTTCGAAACGGCATTTTGCTCTTTCTGAAAGAGTTTAAGCCTGGCGCGATTGTGCTGCAAATGGGAGCGGATACGCACTTTTCTGACCCTCTCGCTCATATCAACAATACCGCCCAGAGCTATCTTGAGGCCGTCCGCGACGTTAAGGGTTTGGGCATTCCATTGGTCGCTCTGGGCGGTGGTGGTTACAACATCACTTCCGTGGTTCGTATGTGGGCAGCGGCGATTTTGACATTGAACGGATTGGAGATTCCGGGAGACGTGCCTGAGCCGTTTGCAGGTGAATGGAACATGCCCAAGTTCTTTGATCCAGAGCAAATACAAAGTTCGGGTCAAGAACAGGCTGAAAAAGTTGTAGCTTGGCTCGAAACACATTAATTTTCTATTTTCTATTTTCTATTTTCTATTGCGGAACTAGAAGGACCTATCTCTTACTATCCGGGCTTTGGCGGTCGCCGCTTTAACGTGAGGCGGGATGCTACGACAATGGCCGTAAGCTCCTGAGCTTCTTTAAGAATTGGTGCTGCATCCGCTTCTGAAAGATGTCCAGAAAGGACGAGCAGCTCAACCCAGTAGGCCGATTCGTCCGCTTCCTCCTGAACAATAGTCAGTTTGGTTATCATGTCTGCCGCCGATTTGGCTGCGCAAACGGCTCGGTAGTTCGCTCCGACGGACGAGGAAGAGCGAATAAGTTGCTTACCGTACACTTCGCAGGCCCTATTTCGAGAATGGGTGTCTACCATCTTCAAGCAAGTTATGGCGAACATCTGAGTGCGACGCTTCAGTTCTGCTTCGGTCATAGCCATACAAACATATCATCTTTCCTACTTATTTGCATCCGGCAATAGAAAATTGAAAATAGGAAATAGAAAATCTATAGTCTCAAACTAGTCCTATACACTCGCCTCCCGCACCCCTTTGACCCCTCACCGCGTACTACTAGCAGATGGCAGTTTTTGATGAGGCACCGCTAGGCATTAATAAGAGGCGGCCTAGGCCATTTGGATACATTTTTCTTGGCATTGTCGCCCTACTTTTCCTACTGTTCACAGGCGTGGGCCCTTACACGCAATATCTCTGGTTCAAAGAAGATGCTCGCCATCCGCAGGTTTTCACCATCCTGTATGAAACCAAGAGCCTGCTGTTCGTGGTCTTCTTCGTCATTTCGCTCTGCCTGGTCTACTTCAACCTAAGGCGCGCGCTAAAGGTCTCCATGGTCTATCTGGACAGGCCGTCCACCGTGGGGCAGGTTCTCATTACAAGGCTGCTAACCCTCTTTCAAGACCACGGCCCCTTGCTCACCAAGATTGCCTCTCTTGTTCTCGCCCTGTTGCTATCCCTCGGGTTCTCCAGCGAGTGGATGACCTATCTGCTGTCAACCCACGCTCAGCCATTTCACAAGGTTGATCCCATCTTCGGAATGGATCTCAGCTACTTCGTTTACGTTCTGCCTTGGCAACTCTCGTTGGTGGATTTCTTTTCGGGCATGCTAGTCATGATCACCCTTATCACCGCCGGACTCTATGTAGGACTGCAATCGATGGCGGCAATCGGCAAAATCGAGATGAGCAAGAACGGGATCAGGACTCACCTGTCCATTCTTATCGGCATCACCATCGTTCTCTTCGGCCTGCAATTGTGGCTGAAGCGGTTCCAGTTTGGGCTCATCGACCAGGGCCAATTCATTGGCGCAGGCTACTCTGCGATGCACCAATTACAAGTGCAGGGACCCCTTTCGATATTGGTGATGCTGGTGGGAATTATGTTCTGCACCTCGCCTCTATGGAGCAAGTCTTGGCGATTTCCTATCATCGGATTGCTTGGATGCGGCGTGATCTACCTCATTGGCCTTGGACTTTATCCCGCAATTCTTCAGGGTCTCATCGTGAACCCGAACCGAAACGCGGTAGAGGCGCCTTACGCTGCCAAGGCGATCGCCATGACCCGCTATGCCTATGGGCTCGACAAGATCGAAGTGAAAAATGCGGTAGTGCAGCCTGTCCCGACGAAAGATGACCTGGATGCCTCGGCAGGCACGCTAGACAATATGCGGCTTTGGGATCCTGAAGTTTTAAGACAGTCGATCGACGCCCTTCAGGGCCTCAAGCCTTATTACTATTTTCGCGATGTCGATATCGACCGGTACAAGATCGACGGCAAAACGCAAATGATTATGCTTTCGCCCAGGGATATCAATCCATCGGGTCTTAGCGCAAACAACCAGAACTGGGTCAACCTGCATCTGCAGTACACCCACGGCTTTGGAGTCACCATGACGCCCGTGAATAAGGCGGACCCGATAGGGCAGCCGGAGTTCATTATCAAGGATATTCCCCCAACCGCGCCCGCTGAACTGGCGATCACTCAGCCGCGAATCTATTTCAGCGATTATAGGAATGCGCCCGGAGGCCCCGACCAAAACTACGTTCTGGTGGATACGAAACTGAACGAGTTCGACTACCCTTCTGAGCAGAATGACCAATCCAACCGTTGGACGGGCGACCGAGGAATTAATATCGGGCCCATCATCCCCAGGCTGGCCTTTAGCATCGAGATGAGTGAACTGAACATGCTCATTTCGGTGAACGTGACTAGCAAGACGAGGCTCCTGATGCACCGCGGGATCCTAGATCGGGCTTCTCTTATCTATCCGTTTTTGAGCTTTGATAACGACCCTTATATGGTCATCTACCAGGGCCGCTTACTGTGGATTCTGGATGGATACACCTCAACGGACCAACTCCCTTACAGCGCCAAGGCGGTTCTTGGAGACACTGAAGAGAACTACGCACGCAACCCCGTGAAAGTAGTGATCGATGCATATACCGGGGAGACCGACGCTTACGCAATCGACCCAACCGAGCCGATTCTGCAAACTTACGAACAGATCTATCCGAACCTGATTAAGGATAAAAGCCAGATTCCGGCCGGATTAAGCGCGCACTTCCGGTACCCGGAGGACCTTTTCCATGCCCAAGCCGAAGAGCTGACGCAGTATCACGTCACGGAAAATGAGTCGCTTGCCTTCTTGAACAACCAAGATGCCTGGGACCTTCCCACAGAGCGCGGAACTTCTGACGAGGAAGAGGCGATGGCGCCTTATTTTGTGCAAATGAGGCTCCCTAGCGACGCGCAAGACCAGTTCTTGCTGATCTTGCCCTTTACGCCACGGCAGAAGGGAAATATGAGTGGATGGCTGGCCGCTCACTGCGATCCCCAGGATTACGGGAAGCTTTGGCTTTATGAGTATCCGCGCGGTAGCATCTTGCCCGGCCCCAAGCAGATGGAGGCCAACTTCAATCAAAACGCCGCAATCGCAAACTTCAACACTCTGCTGAAAAATGGCCAGAGCAAGCTCATTGTCGGCAATCTTCTGGTGATGCCGATTGGCAACAGCGTGATGTACGAGGAGCCCATGTTCCTTGAGAGCATTTCGCCCGGAATTACCGCTATTCCGCAGCTAAAAAAGGTTGTTTTGGGCTTGCGCGATCAGGTGGTGGTTGCGGACACCTATGCGGATGCCTTAAAAATGCTTTTTGGCAACGGCGCTACGCCCACGGCTCCCGCCGCGCCCGCTCCAACCACGAACGTGGCTGTTCCGCCCCCAGCAGCTGGCAAACCGGCACCGCTGAGCGGAGTTGTGTCGAAGGCGGAATTTGGGCAACTATTGCAGATTGCCAATCAGGCGGATGCGGCGTTGCGTGCAGGCGACTTTGCCAAGTACGGCACTTTACAGAAGCAGTTGAAGGCCCGGCTTGAGGCTTTGAGCAAGTAAACTCTGGCGGAATGGACCTCATTATCACGCGCGCGAAAACGCTGCAGGGAAAGCTGCGGTCGCCTTCCGACAAATCTCTGACCCACCGGGCTTATATGTTCGGGGCGATTGCGGAGGGCTCATCGCGGATTTTGAATCCGCTCGTGTCTCAAGACTGCGAAAACACTTTGGAGTGTTTGGCCAAGATGGGACTTCGCCATGAGAGCGTTTCTGCTGATGAGATACTGCTGCATCCGGCCAAGGAGTGGAACGAGCCAAAAGACGAGCTTTACTGCGGAAACAGCGGCACAACGATTCGGTTGATGAGCGGACTTGTTGCCTCTCGTCCGATAACGGCCATTCTCAGTGGCGATGCATCGCTTTCCAAGCGACCGATGAAGCGGATTGCCTCACCCTTGCGCGAGATGGGAGCAGAGTTTATCGGCGACACGCCGCCCCTTACGATCAAGGGCAGCGCCCACTTGAAGGGGATCGATTACGTGAGCCCGGTGGCGAGCGCGCAGATTAAAACGTGCACCCTTTTCGCAGGGCTCAGAGCGGAGGGGCCGACGACCATTCATGAACCTAGCCTCAGCCGCGACCATACGGAGAGGATGCTAAAAGCGCTGGGCATGGATGTGACGATTTCGAGCGAAGAGCGAGGGAGCGTTTCCCGGTTGAACGCAGGTGGCACATTTAAGGGATTTGATTTCAATGTGCCGGGCGATATTTCCAGTTCGGCCTTTTGGCTTGTCGCCGCCAGCATTGTGCTTGGAGCAAACCTGACGCTTCAGGGAGTTGGGATCAACCCAACCCGGAGCGGGGTTTTGGATGTGCTAACTCAAGCCGGAGTTACTTACACTCTGGATTCGCTAAGGGATGAACTGAATGAGCCGGTGGCAGACATAACGGTGAGCAATCCAAGCCGGTTGTTGCCCTTTGAAATCAAGGGCAGTCTCGTGCCGAGGCTCATCGATGAGATTCCGGTTTTGGCGGTGCTGGCAAGCCAATGCAACGGTGAGACCAACATTCGGGATGCAGGGGAAATGCGCATCAAGGAGAGCGACCGGATCGAGCTTGTTGCCAAAGGCCTGCGTGCCATGGGGGCGGAAGTTCATGTTCTGGAAGATGGTCTGACCATTATTGGTCCGAGCGAGTTAAAGGGAGCCGTGATCGAAACGGAAGGTGACCACCGAATCGCGATGGCTTTCACAATCGCGGGGCTGATTGCAGAGGGTGAAACCGTTATCAAGGACGCGCAAAATATTGCCACCAGCTACCCGGACTTTGAATCCCACTTAGCGCTGGTGCGCGTTGGATAAGCTCGTTATCGCCATCGACGGCCCGGCCGGATCGGGCAAGACCACCATTGCCAAGAAGGTGTCTCACGACCTCGATTTGCGGTTTTTAGATACGGGTGCCATGTACAGGTGCGTGGCTCTTAAGTGCATACGGAACGGTATTACGGCCGATCAGGCTGGGCCTGCGGCCGCCATTGCGGAGTCGAGTGAAATCCGTTTTGGAGCAGGAGAACCGCAAAGGGTTTTTCTGGATGGCGAGGACGTAACGGACGCGATCCGCAAACCCGAAATCGGCGATTTCGCGAGCGCGGTGAGTGTGCATTCCGCGGTTCGACGCCAGCTTGTTCAGCAACAGAAACAGATTGTAAAGGCTGGCGGCGTTATCTTGGAGGGCCGAGACACAACCACTGTCGTTGCCCCAAACGCGCAAGTAAAGATTTTTCTTACCGCCAGCATTGATGTTCGTGCCAACCGGCGCTATAAGGAACTTGTCGACAAGGGTATGGACGTGAATCTGGAGGAGATTAAGAGTCAGATTGAAGAGCGCGATCTGAGGGATAGTACGAGGGAAGACAGCCCGCTTCAAAAAGCGCCGGATGCCACCGAGATCGACAGCGGCGGGCTTTCGATTGAGGAAGTGCTCTCTCGGGTTGAGCAACTAGCTTCTAAGAGTGAAGTGTGACGCGTGGCGTTTTGCGAGTGAGGGGCAAAAAAGGAATATGGAGCCACCGGATTTGCAACGCGGCCCGGGCGGAAGGCGAAAGCCTAGTGTATTTCAGACCAATTAAGCTCCTTCTGTGCAGCAACTCTCGTCTCGAAGATACATGCTTCCGTACCATTATCGTGTTCGAGCGGCCCTAAGCCTGCTTATCTTCGTGATCCCGTTTTTCCTAACTGGTTGCGGAGGCGGTGGAAACTCCGTTGTTTCGATAAAAGGCGCGGTTGCGACTCCCAGTGTTCCCATTTATTGGTCGCAAAGAACACGCGCTTCCGTGCAGGCGCCTACTTCAGCACTTTCCGCAACGATTACTTTCCAAGCGGCAAGCCCTACGGGAACGGATGTTGTCTACACAGTGGCAAGGAATTCTGCTCCGGCCGCCTACACAGCTTCATACGCGAGCCCAACTAGCGTCGAAGTAGGAGCTTGCGTAATGATCGTTCGCTTTTATGCCTCGACCGATGGAAGTGGGAATCCCACTGCGGTTGCCACTGCAAGCATTTACATTAGCCCGCAAGGTGTTGTGCAGCATCCTGATGGGACACCCCTTGGAAGCGTGGGTTCAGCTTCAACGTTGGCTTCAGTCTCGATCCCACCAGGGCAAACGGTCGAAGCTGGCCAAACGTTAACGGTCCTCGTTCAGGCGAGTGACCTTAACGGAAACTTGATTCCGCTTACTCCCGGATCCGTCCATTTAACAGTTGCGGCTGGCCAAGGGTACGGACAGCTAAACTCGGCGGGTGATCTTTTGGGGGTTTCGGCAGGGACCGTAACGCTGACGGCTTCGGCAGACGGCTTTACCAGCGTTCCCCAAACAATCCAGGTTAACTCCTTAACAATCAACCCCAGTCGCAGCCTAGCTATCAGCAACAACGCCATGGCCATGAACCCGGTGAGCGGAAATATTTGGGTTAGTGTGACGGCGGCAGCCAACAGCTATGCCGATGATGTGATTGAGGTTTCGCCTACAACCGGCGCGGTTTTAAGATCGATTGCGATGGGGGCAGAGCCAAATGCGCTGGCCATCTCTTCAGATGGAACACAGCTTTACGCGTCCATCAAGAATCAGGAAACCATTAAACAGGTGGATTTGACAACGGGTATCGTTGTTTCCTCTTTCGTTATCCAGAACCCCCAAGGTTTCGTCAACAATTTGGCCGTTCAACCTAATCAGCCCGATGTTGTCGCGATGAGTCTCGGAGACGGGCAGATTCAATCTTATAAAGGCGGTTTGCAGCAGTCAGTTCAGCCCACCGTTCCATTTGCCGGGATCTCGCTTGGCTGGTATTCCCCTACGGTCCTCTACACCTACAATAGTTACGACACCGGCTACGATCTTGATCAGTTCACGGCTAGCTCTTCTGGGCTCGTGCCAAAAGCCGATTTACAAGGAAGATTGATGGGTTTTACCACGGTCATGCACATATTTGGAAATAACGTCTATGGCAGCAATGGCTCAGTTGTGAATGGGGCAACAGGAAACCTTTTAGGACACTTTTCTGTACAGGGCGGGACGGATGTCGCGGTCAACACAACCGACAACGTGGCCATTTTTGCCACCACGGGAGAGGCAACAAACTTTAACGTCTTTAGTGGGAACACATACACCCCGACGATATCCTTCATCTTTAGCGGTCTTACAACTCAAAGTTCAGTTTCCGGGATGGCGCTTTATGCTAGCAAAGGTTTGGCATTTAGAACCTTTGACCACATTTACTTTATCGATCAATGCCCAGGGCTGTGAACTCATTTGGAATAGTTATGAAAAGGCCTTTTGTTCTCGTTTTCACGTTGATTTGCGTAGTTTCAGCAGGCTGTGGAGGCAGTGGCAGCAGTGGAAATGCTCCCGCCGCTTCAACCGCACGCGCGATAGTTCCCATCTATTGGGCGCAAAGGACTCGATCTTCAGTTCAAGCGCCCACCTCCGCTCTTTCGGCTGCAATCACTTTCAAAGGGGCTGCCGCAAATGGCGGGGATGTTAGCTTTGAGGTTGACCGCAACTCTTCTCCGGAGGCTTACACAGCTTCTTCCCAGAGCCCAACCGGGTTGGTCGTGAATACCGCTTGTACCATGGTGGTTAACTTTCATGCTCAAACCGGAGGAACCGGACCGGTAACGGCCATCGCGTCGGCGAGTGTGGAAATAGGCACGAGCGGACTTGTGTCCTATTCTAACGGTTCTAAACTAGGAACAGTTGGAACATCGGGTCAACTCAAGAGCGTTGCGGTAGTCCCAAATCAGACCGTTACTGTTGGCCAAACTTTGACGGTCGAGGTGCAGGCTGAAGATGCCGTAGGCGATGTTTTTCCGCTGACGCCTGGGTCGGTAACCTTGTCTTTCGTGGGTGGCGGAGGGACATATGCCAAATTCGAAACAAATGGAGATTTGCTTGGCCTTGCCGTAGGATCTGTCACAGTATCGCCTCAGGTAGACGGGGTCACAGGTGCGACCGGAACCATAAACGTTGCGGCAGCGGGCTTCATGCCTTCCCGCGTTTTGACTCAGGTGACGAACGCGATGGTCGAAAACCCGACAACGGGCACTTTCTGGGCGAGCATCCCCAGCACTACCAGTCCGTACGCGAACAATGTTATCGAAGTGAATCCCAGCACCGGGGCAGTCATTCACCACATTTTTGTAGGTAGTGAACCCGGGCCCCTGGACATATCGGATGATGGAACGATGCTTTATGTAGGCTTGAATGGAGAAAGTTCTGTTTGTCCGGTTGATCTTGCCACCTTTACTGCTGGTACGCCATTTCCTCTAACGGCAGCGTCCACTAAATATGAAACAAGTCCGCAAATTTACGATTTAAGGGTGCAGCCGGGGAACGCCAATGTGATTGCTGTAACCACTTGGGATCTCAACTCTACGGCTACTGATGGCCCCTTTATTTATGATCACGGCGTGGCTCGCCCTTCTGGATTAGGGCTCTACGATGGCAGTTCTTTGGCGTGGGGAAACGCTACCACGCTTTATGCCGGCTCGGTTGAATCGGATCCGTCCACGATTTACCAATGCGCCGTATCAGGGAATGGGGCAACGCTAAGCAAGCAGCTCTCAGATAACACGGCGACAGACTCTAATTTGAGGCGTTTTGGAAGCCTGATTTACTGCACGGATGGAACCCTAATTAACGGCGCTTCCGGCGCGGTTTTAGGTCATTTTAAAGTAGTAATGGGGAATGGGGACGGCGACGTAGCCGTTAGCGCTGCCAACAATTTAGCGATCTTTGCCCAACCCACAGGGAACGCAACGGTGACCGTTCAATCGTTCGATAGCAGCACATTGGGTTTGGTATCGACTTACACGATCCCTAATCTAACCGACTACGGCTACGGCCTGCGTGGTATAGGAATTTACAACGGCACCGGTCTCGCGTTCAGAACGTCCGGCCACATTTACTTTATCGATCATTTTTCGGGTCCGTAGTTTGCCGAGAGATTTATGAAACGACTTCCTTCTTTTGTGCTGATCCCGTTGGCAATGGCCATCGCCGGTTGTGGTGGTGGCGGCGGTGGAACCTCTGGCACCGCGCTGGCTAGCCCCGTTGTGCCAATTTTTTGGGCGCAGAGAACACGATCGACGATCCAAGGACCTACCTCGGCCCTCTCTGCAGCGATTACCTTTAAAGGAGTCGGGACTAATGGCGGAGATATCAGTTTTGAAGTTGACCGCAACTCCTCACCTGCGTCCTATACAGCGTCTTACCCATCTCCGATCGGTGCAGTAGAGAATTCCCCTTGCACCATGGTCGTTAGTTTTCATGCAGCGGCCGGGGGCACGGGGCCGGTTACAGGCATTGCCACCGCCAGTGTCGAGGTTGGCCCCAATGGTGTTCTCACCTATGCGAATGGGTCAAAACTTGGGACAGTGGGATCCTCGAGCCAGCTATCCAATATTGCCGTGGTGCCCAACCAACAGGTTAAGGTCGGACAGACTCTAACCGTAGCAGTTCAGGCCACTGATGCACAAGGGGATGTCTTCGTAATCACTCCAGGTTCCGTAAGTCTTGCCTTAGGCCAGGGATCTCAAAACGTGACCATGAGGCCGAACGGCGACCTAGTCGGCGAATCAGCCGGTACCATAATGGTGACTCCCACTGTGGATGGGCTAACAGGCCTAGCAGGGAAGATCACCGTTCTTGCCATAAGTCTAACTCCACGTAACCTGGTGCAGGCCACTTCTGCTATGGTACAGAACCCGGTTACCGGCACTCTTTGGGCAAGTGTGCCCAACACAGCACCCACCTTTGCCAACAACGTCATTGAGGTTGATCCTACATCGGGATCGATTCTGCACCATATATTTGTGGGCAACAACCCGGGGCCATTAGATGTTTCGAGCGATGGAACGATGCTGTATGTTGCGTTGAACCAGCCGGGAGCAATCTGCCCGGTGAATCTTACGACCTTTACGGCAGGCAACCCATTTCCGCTTTCCACTGCTGCCAATCCTCCAAACTTTGCCTTTGACCTAAAGGTTGATCCGGGCAATCCGAACATCGTAGCTGCATCCACAAGCGTGAGTGGCAATATTGGCAACACGGGGCCAACTATTTATAGCTCCGGCGTCGCGCTGCCCAACAAGCTCGGCGAGAGCATGGGAACGGTCCTTGCCTGGGGCAACGCCACAACACTCTATGCATTTGTTGGCGATGACACTTCGGCGATCTTAAATCAGTGTGTTGTTAACGCGAGTGGTGCAACCCTGGAGCATTCTCTTTCGAACACCTTTCTGGATGGGACACAAACCCTGCACACGTTTGGATCCCGGATATATGGCCCGGATGGGACGGTGGTTAATGCTTCGACCGGAGCCGTAGTGGGCCGAGTCAACAGTAACGCTTATCCACAACTGGGCGATATCGTGGTTAACCCGATTGACAATATCGCCGCTATTTCGCAGCAACCGAATGATAATGGAACCGAAAGCTTCGCGATGTTTAATACCGCAACTTTTCTTCAGACTGGAACCGTTACATTAACGGGACTGGATACGGAGGACGTGAACCACGGTATTGCGATTTATGGGGGAACCGGTCTAGCCTTTAGAACCAACGACCACATCTATTTTATGGATCAGATGCCCGGCCTCTGATCGCTTAAACTGGATCCTCCTCTGTAATAGACGCAATTCTTCGCTTGCCGCTTTCTGATCCCATGCAAAATGCCTTTGTTTTGCGTAATGATAAGCAATGGCTATTCGAGTTAGCGAGACGCTGTATTTCGTTCGCGATTTAGACGCGGCTATCCGCCACTACACCGAAGTTCTCGGCTTCAGGCTGATTGAAAAAGACGAATGGGGATTTGCCGTTTTGGACGTAGACGGGTCCAGCAAAATTGGGCTTGTATTGGAAAACAGGTGGGAGCGTGAGTTTCCCGATGAAGACGAGTTGCCCAAGCCGAGACTGGCACTCCAAACCGACGACTTCGCGGCCGAAGTTCACCGACTAAAGGCGTTGAACGTTCCTTTCGGCACTATCAAAGGCGAAAAGGGCCAGCGCCAATCGGTTACGTTTTTTGACCACGACGAGAACATGATCTACCTTTGGTCAGACCCGAACGAGTCGATGGAGTAATGTCAGCAATCGCCCAGGAAGAATCAAACAACATTTCTAAAAACCACGAGCTAGTGCTTGTGATCGATTTTGGCGGGCAGTACACGCAGCTAATTGTCCGGCGAGTTCGTGAACTGGGAATTTACAGCGAGATGGTCCCATGGACGGATGCGGCCAACGCCATAAAATCTAAACATCCGTCGGCGGTGATCTTAGGCGGGGGGCCGAACTCGGTGATGGACGAGGGCTCTCCCACACTTGATTTTTCACTGGTCAATGGCATCCCAACACTGGGCATTTGCTATGGGCTGCAACTTATGGCCTACCGCTTGGGCGGAAGGTTGGGAGCTTCGACGGGCAAGGAATACGGCAGCCGGGAGTTGACCTCGCGTCGGCAAGATTCATTCCTTGGCGACATGAGTTCGGACAAGGTTTGGATGAGTCACGGCGACCGCGTTCTGGAAGCACCGCCCGGCTTTGAAGTGATCGCGGAAACAGAAAGCTGCCCGGTAGCCGCTTTTGCTAATAGAGCCGCCAAGCAATATGGCGTGCAGTTCCATCCGGAAGTTTCGCACACGCCCGGGGGCACGTCCATTCTGCGGCAGTTCCTTTATAACGAAGCGGGCTTACGCGGCGACTGGACCAGCGAGAGCTTTATCGAAGAAGAGATCGCCAAGATCCGGGAAACAGTCGGCGAAGGCAAGGTGCTTTGCGCGGTTAGCGGCGGGGTGGATAGCTCCGTTATGGCCGCCTTACTGACGAAAGCGATTGGCGAGCGCGCGGTTTGTGTTTTCGTTGATCACGGCTTGCTTCGCAAGAACGAAGCGGAATTGGTCAAAGAGGCGTTTGTAGATCACTTTAAGGCGAACCTTATAGTTTTTGATGCCCGTAAGCAGTTCTTTTCCGCCCTCGCTGGAGTTACAGAGCCAGAGCAAAAGCGCAAGATCATCGGGGCGAACTTTGTTCAAGTATTTGAGCAGCACGCCGAGGAACTGAAGGGCTGCGACTTTTTAGCCCAAGGAACGCTCTATCCAGACGTGATCGAAAGCGGCTCGCCTACGGCAGCCAAGATTAAAACCCACCACAACGTGGGCGGCTTGCCGGACTGGATGAAGATGAAGCTTATCGAGCCGTTACGATGGCTTTTTAAAGACGAAGTCCGCGCCGTTGGAAGAACCCTTGGCTTGCCGGATGAAATGGTTGATCGGGAGCCGTTCCCGGGGCCTGGCTTGGCGGTAAGAATTCTGGGCGAAGTCACCGAAGAACGAGTGCAAATCGTTCAAGAAGCCGACGCCATCTTTCGGGAAGAGCTTAAAAACAGGGGTCTCAATAAGCATATTTGGCAATCCTATGCCGCTCTCTTGGATGTTAAAAGCGTGGGGGTTATGGGTGATGCCCGAACCTACGAACAGCCAATCGTTCTGAGAGCGGTGGAAAGCGAAGATGCCATGACGGCGCGAGCCGTAAACCTTCCGTTCGAAGCCTTGGAGCATATTGCGACAAGGATCGTGAACGAAGTAAACGGGGTCAACCGGGTCTTTTATGACCTAACGAGCAAGCCACCGGCAACCATCGAGCTCGAATAAAAAAAGGCACCCAAAGGGTGCCACAGTTGAAATCGACGAAGTCAAAATCTACATTTTGTGCTTCATCATCTTGTGAATTACGACATGGTGGTGTCGGCGATGATGCTTGCGGTGATGCTTATGATGCGTCCCTGCAGATGCAAAACCGGCCACGATGCCAGTAATAAGAAGACAGGCGACTGCCTTACTTACGATATTCTTCATTTGCCCCTCCTTGGTTGGATTAATAAGCAGACGGCGGGCATTGAAGCGAAGATTGAGCGTTCCGACAGATAGGTTACACATTGTTCCGGACACATAGGTTACACATGGTGTGTCCTTGATCCTTTAGGAGGGTCAAGGTCAATGCCATGGAAGGAGTGTTCGGTAATGGAAGAACGATTTCGTTTTGTACTTC
>DASXZH010000081.1:0-97425 GCA_036502005.1 Fimbriimonadaceae bacterium | reverse complement strand
TCGACAATCTCCCCCCATCCCCTATCTCCTATCTCCCCCCCATCTCCTATTTACAGTATCCCGTAAAAAGTGAGTCGAATATTAAAGTCGCGTTGCCATTTCCCACAATTCTCCGGTGCGCCTCAATCGCTTCCTGCGCCCATTCCGGATGTTCAGGGTGATGCTTTAGCAGGGAAGCAGTCAGGGCGAATGTCGCGCGAGAATGCGCGACTCTGGCCCCAACGCCAGATTTATTTTCGATAGAACTGCTCGCCTCCCTTAACTTTTCTGACAGCGAAAGTGCCTGTTGCGGGCTGCCGGGCTTAACCGCTTTTGCAATCTCATCGATAAGGGCATCGGAAACACCGACAGGCGCATCATCTACCTCCATTTCCACCGGAATATTGATGCAGCGGGAGAGGATCGTCGGCAAAATATCTCCGAGGCTCGTTGTGGTGAGAACAAGCTTAGCGTAGGGAGGCGGCTCCTCAAGGATCTTTAACAGCGAATTGGAAGCGGATTCGTTCATCCTATCGGCTCCTTTGATGATTACAACTTTTCGCGAGCTTAACAAGGGTTGCGTGCGGAAGAAATCTTGAAGTGGTTGGACCGGTTCCTCTTCCTTTTCTGGCGATTTGCGTTCGGTAATTTCGTTGATCTTTATGATCGCGCTTTTGCCCTTGGGGACAATCACCTTCAGGTCGGCATGAGTGGATCGGCTAACCGCTCCGCAGGAGCGACATACGCCGCACGGGTTACCATCGACTGGCGCAGTGCACAACCAACCGTGGGCAATGGCGTCTGCCATCACATTAACTTGGGAGCCCTCCGCTCCATAAAAGAGAACAGCATGTCCTCGCTCGGATTGAAGCAGCTTGCGGATCTTTTCTAACGTCTGGCTCATCTTTATTAGGCCCCCTCCCCTGCTTCCTGATGCGGGGAGTAGCTTCGCTTCTCGCTCAAAAGTTGGACTATCGCAGAGCCCATCACCCCTCTCGGGCGGAGGGGTCGGTGAGTCCGCGAACCGGGGGAGGTCCCGCTGAAACGATTTTGGAAAGCTGTTGCCGGATTTAAATGTAATCTCACTAAAACCTCGCAAACTGTTCTACGTCAAGAACAAAAACCACCGACCCACCTACAGGGACCTTCACGGGGTTGGGAATAAAAGCACCCGGAACTCCGGCTTCCATGGGCGCCACGTTTAACACCTGCTCTCTTGCCTGGCTATTCTGAGATACCAACCCCAAGAGCTCTTGTACGCGAGTTTCCTCAACACCTATCAAAAAAGTCGTGTTGCCTTCACGAAGGAACCCACCCGTAGAACCGATGATCGTAGATTTAAAGCCTTTGCCCACAAGATCATCCATGATCTTCCCCTTATCTCGGTTGTGGATGATACAGACGACCAATTTCACAAAAAGATTATGCACTCAAATGAAAACAGGCTCCGATTCCTAAGAATCGAAGCCTGAAATCTTGTAGGCACTAATATGCCGATTGCAACGCTAGTTCCGCAAGTGATCCTTAGCACCGGCATCATTGACAAGTTTGTCCATGTTGTCCTTTTTGCTTTGGGCTTGCTGTGACGATACTCCGTCGCTTGCGCAACCGATCACGCCACCCAACATTACAAGAGCGATGAGCGCCAATCCAAGTTTTTTCATATTAGGAACCAGTGAGACCCCACATCGGGAAGTTGATGTTGGTGTTGGGCTGGCCATTACCGTAGATTGTAGCGGCCGAGAGGCTGCAGACGTACTTGTTGTAGGTCAGACCATACTGCGCTGCCGTCGGTGTGTTCGCAATGAACTGGCCGAGCGGGATCGACTTCGTGTGGCCGTCCGTGTAGCTGAGCGGTACCGAACCCGTGTATGGAGCGCTGGCGTTGTCAGGAGTTAGCGGCAAAGTTGCGTAGCAGTTGCTGTTTGCGTCGGTGGATCCCGTGTTGTAGAAGTAGCCGATCCAGTGCTCTTTGATAGCTGCCGGATAGTATGTCAACGAATACTTGTTCGTGGTTGTGCCGTACTCGTAAGCGGGAAGGACCGAGTTGCCTGCCTGCTCCATGATCAGCATCGCATCGGAAGGATCGGGAACCGACGTGGTCGACCCGCCGAGCCAAGAGTTGCGGATACCATAAAGGGCCGTTGTGGGCCAAGTGCTTAAAGCGCCTGTGATAGCGGTGTTCAGAGCATAGCCGCCCTCAACTTCGCCGGCGAATAGTCCGTTGGGGCCACCGCTGTTAGTCGTAGCATTGTAAGCAGCGCCAGCTAGAGGCTGTACAACTGGATCGAAGAACATCGGAGCGCTCTTTACGTAGGGCATAACCCATTTCTGCCAGCTATAGTGGTTGTCCCGAAAAGCCCAACCGCCGGAGCCGGTTCCGTCGCCGATGCCGTTGCAGTATGGGGTCGCCGAAGCGGGGCTGGTGTTGAACTTCGTTACGATCGAATCGTTCATGGTGCATCCATCTTGGCGAGGATACATGTCGTCATAGTCGTTGGCATACATCAGAATGGCAAGGCCAAGCTGTTTCTGGTTGGAAATAGCAACCGTCTTCTTAGCCGCAAGCTTGGCCTGGGCGAAAACGGGAAAAAGGATTGCAGCGAGAATCGCGATAATGGCGATTACAACTAATAGTTCTATAAGAGTAAATGCTCGTTTCAACTTAGATTCCTCCCGACACCCATAACTTGCTAAGCTCCATGCCTCGCGTGATCTTCCTGACCTAATTGGGGGTGACAGCGCCGAAAATTTTGCGGCTATTGAATAGTAGCAAATCGCGCTGGTGATTACATCTTATCAAACATACGGGTTTTTGTCAATTGCTTTAACAACCGCATTTGTGATTGGGGAATGTGGAAAACTGGCCTTTTAAGCCACTCGTTTTCTCAGATGTAGAGAAGGAAATTTCTTCGAATTACATCGAAACGAGAAGCCTCTTCATAGGCCCTTTCTGCGATGGAATCCAAATTCTCGTATTCAACAATGCTTTTTCGGAGCCACTCATTGCCAGCCAGAATATCGATAGGCAGTTTGATCTCTTCGTATTCGTAAGGAGGAGACTGCCAGTGGAAAAGCTGGGGATAACTCCGATAAATTTCGCGAATGAGGGCTGCATAAGTTAACACAGGCTTAAAGATTTCTCTATTGAGGACATGTACAAAGGCGCCTTCGCAAATCTCGCCCGCATGTTTTTGGAAGGTTGGCTGAAACTGAATGGGCCGAAAATACACTCCAAGCAGCGAAAGGGCATTGAGGCCGTCGCAAAGTTTCCAGCCATCGATATAAGGTGCCCCAACCGTTTCAAAGGGGCGGGTCGTGCCGCGCCCTTCACTCAACGTGGTTCCCTCAAGCAAACAGCCCCCCGGATACAGAATGGCCGTATCTAGCGTGGGCATGTTCGGTGAAGGCATGGTCCATGGAACTCCGGTTTCGTCCAAGTATTGGGAACGGCTCCAGCCTTCGGCTCGCGCTACACTCAGCTTAACCTTTGGGAAGAAATGAGCCTGTAGGTATAGGCCAATTTCGCCAAGCGTCATGCCATGCCGAAGTGGCAAAGGATAGAGGCCCACAAAGCTCGCAAATTCTGGATCAAGCACCGGCCCCTCAACTTGCTCGCCGGAAATTGGGTTCGGCCGGTCCAGAATCTCAACCGGAATTCCTAACCGCTCGCAAGCTTTGAGGCATAGCGCCATAGTCCATATAAAGGTGTAGTATCTGGCCCCGATATCTGGCAGGTCGACAACGAGCAAATCAATGCCCTTCAGCATAGTCTCCGTTGGTTCTCGGTGCTTTCCGTACAGCGAAAAGATTGGAAAAGGAAACCGTGAGTTTGTGCCCCCTTCCCACTCGATCATATTGTCTTGCGTATGCCCGAACAGTCCGTGCTGAGGGCCGAAGACCGCCTTTATATTGAGGTTTTCTTTGTATTGTGGGGAAGACACATGCTCAAGAAAATGTTTTAATGAAGAGTCGACAGTTGCTTGATTGCACACTATCCCGACCGCTTTCCCTTTCAGGGTTGCGAAATGTTGGTGGACGAGCAAATCTAGGCCGGTTCTTGTACTCACAGGCCGCTGAGAATACCCCCTCAAGTTCAGATCGGCGGCCAGTATTTCCAGGCAATTCTTCCGGGTTGGCCCTTTGGTAAATCGTGGAACAAGAAAAGTATTACTTGACTTCGAAGTAAGAGTTCAACTTTTGGCGCAGGGGACAAACAGGAGCAATGCGATGAAAATTAGGAAAAGACGAGCATTTACGCTTGTCGAAATAATGATAGTAGTTTTGATCATCGGCATCCTGTTGGCAATCGCAGTCCCTAACTTTATGACCGCGCGAGACAATAGCAGGGCTCAAGCTTGCGTTTCGAACCTTGAAGAGATCTCCGCCGCGAAAGAGCAGTATGCGATGGATGCACGTTTAACCGATAGTGCGACCCCCACATCCGCGAACCTAGCGCCCGCTTACATAAAGGTTATGCCGACGTGTCCGGCGGCGGGCACCTACGCGATTGGCGCGATCTCCGCAAATCCAACTTGCAGCATCGGCGGAACGCACGTGATTCCTAACTGATCCGAGCATGTCTTGTGTCTTTGTGAGTCAACCGCAAAACTTATTTGATGTTATGTTCGATTTAGAGGCGGGCGGCAGCGCCCCCAACCAACCTGGCGGCCTTTGTCATTCCGAACTCCGTGTGAGGAATCCCGGGGGCAAAGCCCTAGCCGCAGAGATCCCTCACACGGAGTTCGGGATGACTTCGAGAAGCGCATAGGGTCGAGAAGAGGTCTTGCGATTTCCCTCAAGGCATAACACACAATACACAAGACATTTCACCGATTTACTTCAAAATGCAGCCCTCGACGCACGACGAGGAACTTGATGCGTTTCGGATTAAACTGCTGCTGAAGCACCTCTACCGCTTTGTGAACCTTTACAGTGCCGCCGCAATAGAACAGATCGATTGCCGCGTAACCATGCTCCGGCCAGGTGTGAATCGTGTAGTGCGATTCTTGGATGATTACCGCACCGGAAACTCCCCATGGTTTGAACTCATGGAAACAGTGTGCGACTACCGTCGCCTCGCTTCGGCTGGCTGCTTCACGCATGGCCGTTCCAACCGATTCCTCCGACTCAAGCGACTGCATATTGCAGCCATAGAGCTCGACCAATAGGTGCGAACCGAGAGAAGGCTCCTCATCCGAATGGAAGGGAAGACCCTCATCCACCCCTAACCATTCGTTAAAAGCGTCCAGGTCGTCGCATCGGATGAGCGTCCAGCCACCTTCCGAAGTAACAAGCGATGAAAATGTATCCTTGGCCTTAGGCACAAGCACTCCGCGGATTTTTTTAATCCAAGAAGTGGGATGGGAAACCACGGCAGAGAGTGCCGCTAAGCTAGACCATATCCAGTAATTTGCCAATCAAAAGGACCTCCTATGAACCGTGCGCAGAACAGGTGAGTCTGTCGCGAGAAACCCGAACGAATTTGCTTGAAGAGAGATGGAATTTTGGTAAGGAGAACGTGCGTCTCTGGCGTCTCCGCTTCGAGATGTGAACCTTAACCCTGAGCGGAGAAGGCCGCACCCGTCCCAAAGTTGTTCCATAACACTACAACAAGAGGATCTCTCCTAAGGCGTTCAAAGACGCCTAAGCCGCTTCACGGTTGCCCGTGACGCAAGCAGGGATTGTACCAGTTGGACACCCCCTTGTCAACAATAAGCCAAAAAAAGTCGATAGGTTGCAAAATTCCTGAAACTTATTGGGAATTTTGGCGGATGGCGGATGGCGGATGGCGGATGGCGGATGGCGGATGGCGGATGGCGGATGGCGGATGGCGGATGGCGGATGGCGGATGGCGGATGGCGGTACCCTTCTTTACGAGATTCTGGATGCCCCAAGGGGGGCTAGATTTTTTAGCGAAGGGTGGAGCGAAGTCCCGCCCAGCGGGACGAGCGGAGCCCTGGTCACTTTATGACAATCTTTCCGGAGTCCTGAAGGGACGAGATACGAATAGGTACAAGCGAACCATTTTCTTTATTTGGAACCTTTAAAAAACCCCTTTCCGTCGTGCCTTCTGTGAAACTTGAAAAGTGGTCAGGCTCATTGACCGTCTTAACAAAAAAAAACGTCCACTACACCGAAGCTGATCCCCCCTCAAAAAAAAAATTCCAAATCGCTAAACTTTAACCTGATTTGTCGCCCATAAAGCGACACAACCGATTCAAAATTCATTTTCAGTGTTGTCACTCAAAATCGCCCTTTGACAATAAAATTTCGCTTTCTACCCCCCTTCCCTCCAATGCCCTCTTCAATCGATAACATACGCGAGGCGATCAAAGATGCAACTCCTTACCCGGGTGGCTTTGAGGGCCGTGGAGTTGTCATTTCTGCCGGCGGGCCTTATCTTGTACAAGCCTATCTGTGCATCCGCAGCCTTCGTCGTGTGAACTCCGAGTTGCCGATTCAGGTCTGGCATATGGGCGAAGAAGAGATGCCCGAAATAATGAGTTCGGTTCTTGCGCAACTCAACGTCGAAACCGTCGATACGCTCAAATTTCAGCCTCAACCAATTTCAAAGCCTTTCGAAGCATGGGCTCCCGTAATTTTGGAGAACCTGAAAACTAGAAACCCCAGAGGCTGGCAAAACAAAATATTCGCCCTCGCAAACAGTCCTTTCGAGGAGGTTTTATATCTAGATGCAGATAACCTGTCCGTAAGCGATCCTAAATTCCTATTTTCGTTAAATGAATATCGACAGAAAGGATGCATCTTTTGGCCCGACCTTTTCGGCGTGGATGAAGGATGGTGCATCAAACCGGCCGCCTGGGCATTCCTGGGCGTTGAATCCCAAGTTGGCGCCGAGTTGGAAAGTGGCCAGCTTCTTATTAACAAGCGGCAATGTTGGCTTCCTATGCAAGTTGTCATTCACATGAACGAGAATGCTGACTTTTATTACCGCGAACTCACCTATGGTGACAAGGACACTTTTCGACTTGCCTGGACGGCGTTAGGACTCTCGCCTTACGTGGTGGATGTTCGGCCAACTGAACTCAGCCACGCGTTAGAAGTCAAGCTTCAACACGCGCCGGATGGATCCGTGCTTTTTCAGCATGGCCGCAAGTGGAGACTGCCCGCATTTAAGAATGGGCACCTACGCGGCTCGTTTTTGGAAGACGAGTGTTTGGAGTGGCTTGGCGAACTGGAGAAATCTTTGTAGGGCTAATTCAACTCAAACTCAAAAATTCCTCGAGCCACTCAAACGCCTCATCTTCCATTTCGTAACCCCTTATGAATCGATTCAGGTTCAAGGGAACTCGCCATTTCCGGCCGTGTTGAAACATCGACTTCCCATTTGGCGAATACTGGTTCCAAATCTCGAATTCCTTGCTGATGAACTTGGGCCGAAACGGCACCACTGCAAGTGGATCTCCTAAATAGCTGTAGGCCAAACGGTAAGTGTCCTTATCACCCCAAGTGCACTTCTTGTAATAGAAGTCCGAATTGGCGTTCATGTGGAGGGCCACTTGCAAAGGTCTCCAGTTACGGCTCTTATCGATAAGCAGTTGCCCACTTTCTAGCTCGGCATTCTCCAAGGCGGGTAGCCCCAAGAACTCCCACGCATAAGGTTTGATTCGCGAAACCGGGTCCCCATTTTCGAAGTCTGGCCAGAATAGATGCCCCTCAGCCTTATAGAGATCGGAATCAAATAGCCCTTCCGGATTTGCAAGCGCAAAGTTATCGGCGTCGAATGAAAAGACTTCATTGAATGGGCTGCGCACGATGCTGAAAATCTTGTTTTGCCATCCACCAAGATTCATGGGGAAGCGATCCAAATAGTCGAACGAGTTCACAAATTCGACTTTATAAGAGCGAAAGGGCTCCCGCAACGAGGCCGGAAACTCATCTGGTCCCAGATGCCATATCTGAATAGGCAGTCCGCAGCCTTGCAGTCTCAGGCTGCGAACAGCAAGATACGCCAAGTGAACGTATGGCCCGCCCGCCGAAATAACTACTCCGCGCCCCGAGAAGAATGGCGTTTCAGGGAATTTCCGAATGAAGTCATCCAAGGTTTCGCGTGAATACTCCGGCATCACCTGGCTATTATTCAACATCAGCCCCCTCCTTTCAGGTAGTTTTGGCTTGTCCATGAACCCACCAAGCGCGCCCGATCCATTGCCAGAAGTCGCCCGATCTCTTAGTGAGAGCGCCGCCAAATCGGGCCGGTTTGGAAGAACCGCCGCTAAAATCCAAGCTCTGTTCGATAATCGGCTTCCGCAGGTTTTAAGTGGTCCTGTTGATTGCAAAGTGGGCTGCGATTTTTGCTGCCACCGATTGGTTGGGGCAACCTTTCCGGAAGTCATTGCCGTTGCCGAGCACGTGAGCACAAACTTTTCCGCCGAAGAAGGACAGGCTCTTATGGAGCGAATCGCTCAATACGAAGCCGACGAAGTCGAACATTTCAATCGAAGGGTTGTCTCCTTTCGGTCGGCTTGTCCGTTCTTGGTCGAACATAAATGCAGCATTTACGATGTGCGGCCGATCTCGTGCCGGTCGATTTTCAGTCCCGATGCTAAGAAGTGCGAGAAATGGATGCAAAGGGAAGCCGAAGCCCCCTTCTACACCGATCCAATTCGGCTTGGGGCTTCCATCGACAAAGGTGTCATTTCAGGAACCTATGAAGGTGGCGCGCCTTCCGGTCTCTTTGAACTTCCCGGCGCTGTTGGATGCTTGCTGAAAATGGGACCTGCCGCAACGGATCGGAGCAACGTCACGGCTCCCGTCGAACGCCACGTGTTGACTTCTCCCTTGAACGACAAGAAGATGCACTCTTCAAAGACGTTTATCCATTGGTTGGAAAAGCCTCGGTTCACCGACTTATGGGATGCCGCGGGTGGGGGGAATATGGAGACTGTTAACATCTTAACCCCCAAGTTTAAGGACGACACTTTATCGATATTAGCGGCGCTAAACTTGCCCGCGCTTTACGGTTCTCAGGACGAACTTGAAGAGGCCTGGGCGCACCTGGAAACAGCGATGGCCAGGTTTGAAGAAACGAGATTCGATCCTGCTCACGCCTATGAACTGTTGGGAATAGGGCATTCGTTCTATTGGCCTTATACAGGTAAAGATGTTCGCTCATTGCTTGAGCGGTTTAAGACAAAGTTGTTCAGGGACATTGTTAGCCCGGCCTATCCTGCTTTGGTAAGCCCCTTGCCGGAGCGCCGCAAGCCGGGCCGGTTTCGGCTGGGCTATGTTAGCCGTTTGGAGAACTTTAACGGATCGAGATGGGCTACGGGATGGTTAGAAAACCAAAGCCCGGACATTGAGACTTTTGCATTCAACACTTGGTCCGACGAAGACGAGATTTCAAACTTTTGGCGTCGTAAGGCAGATCATTACTTCAACTTGCCGATAGCTTCTGCCCATGTTGCCGGCTTCATCCGAAGCCTGGATTTGGATGCCCTGATCTTCACCGATATTGGCATGGGCCGGTTAGATCATCAGTTGACATCATTTCGGCTCGCGCGAAGGCAATTTACGGCTTGGGGGCACCCGGTTACAAGCGGCAGCCCGATGGTCGATGGCTATTTAAGTTCAGTGTTAATGGAGCCCGAAAACGGCGACGATCATTACACAGAAAAGCTTTTCAGACTCCCTGGGAGCGGGCTTTGCTATCCAAGGGTGACGACGGCAGAGCATGTTGTTCAACCAGAGGCTTATGGTTTACCGCGCTCCGGCTACTATTTCAACTGCCAAATGCCTTCCAAGAACTTGCCGAAGGACGACCACCTTTATAGGCAGATCAGCGAAGCAAGCGGCAAGCCTATAGCCTTTCTGGAGCCCTTGCAGGAATTCAAGCGCGAAAAACTGGAGATGCGGCTTAAGGCAGCGGGTTTCAACGCGGTTGTGCTCCCGCGGCGCCCATTGCCTGAGTTTTTGAGCCTGATCCGCCAGGCAGACGCCATTTTGGATACGCCCGCTTGGAACGGGGGCAACTCGACCATCGATGCCTTGGCCATGGGGCGGCCCGTCATCTCTATGGTAAGTGAGTTTATGCGTGGCCGGCACGCGCTCGCCTTTCTCAATATCGCCGGCGTCGGCGATCTAATCGCCAAAGATGAGCAGGATTACGTGAGCCTCGCTTTGGATAAGGACCGTCAAGAAGCCGCAATGGTCAACCTAAATGTTGAAGCCTTATACGAGGATAAGGCGCCCGTCCGGGCGCTCGATGAGATCCTTTTGAACGGAATTGCCTAATGGCCGATTACAGTTTGGCCGATTTGCGGGCGGCGCTGGATTCCATCCCTCCAATGCCCGATTGCCTGGGGCGCGGAATCGTGATCGCCGGCGGTGGGCGCTATTTGGCTTCGGCGTACGTTGCTGTGCGCAGCGTGCGGCACACCGGTTGCGACCTGCCCATCCAGATGTGGCACTTGGGACCGGAAGAGATGCCCGATGAAGCCCGTGGAGCGTTTGAGGAGCAAGGAGCCGAACTGGTGGACGCGCTTGCAATCGAGAAATCGCATCCTTTTCGGAAGCTTAACGGGTGGAAAACCAAGATATTCTCGATCCTCTATTCCCGTTTTATGGAAGTGCTCTTTCTAGACGCGGATAACTTTGCCCTTAAGGATCCTAGCTTCCTTTTTGAGGACCCTGCTTACAAAGGAAGTGGCTGCATCTTTTGGCCAGATCTCGTTTTCGAGCCAGGAAGCAAGTTTGAGATAAAACCCTTCGCGTGGTCCTTTTTGGGCCTGCCGGCGCTTGAGGACGCCGAACTAGAAAGCGGCCAGATCCTGATCGACAAGGGCCTCTGTTGGGAAGCCCTTTGGCTCACGCGCCACATGAACGAGAACTCGGACTTCTATTACGAGAAGTGCACCTATGGCGATAAGGACACCTTCCGGCTTGCTTGGACTTACCTGAACAAGCCTATCAACGTGATCCACTACCGCCCCTCGCCGCTGCCAAACAGCATTGCGATACAGCACGCGCCTGACGGTTCGCAGCTATTCCAGCACGCGCGAAAGTGGGAACTGCCGTTGCATCGCAACGGCTTTGTAAGGGGCTATCAAATGGAGGACGAAGCGCTGGAATGGCTTAGAGAATTCTTGAATTTAGATCGTTGATTTTGGATTAGTCCGGGTTCCATTTCCCTTGCGCTCTATCGTGGGGCAGGGCTATATGTAACAACCGTTAACATTATAGAAATTGCCGCAAAACTCTTCACCCCTCTCGGGCGGAGGGGTCGGTGAGGAACGAACCAGGGGAGGTCCCGCAGTACTTACGTTGTAACAGAGTTGCATAGAATCGAATCCAGTTTTACCAGCCCCGAACAGCAAGCAACTCACCCTCTCTAAGCGAACAAGCCAAAGCTTCACCTCGCCCGAGAGGAGAGGTCGGTGAGGAACGAACCGGGAGAGGCTCGGGGGACAAGTCTTGGAAATACGTGTCTGGAACCATTACCAACCTCGAACAGCCAGCAACTCACCCTCCCTAAGCGAAGCCACACTAATCCCGACCATCGGTTCGCCTAGGTTCGCGCTGATTTCCGCCAACTTCTTCGCATCCTTGTAGAACAGAACCGACTCTACAATAGCGCGTGCCCTGCGTGCGGGATCGCCGGACTTGAAAATCCCCGAACCCACAAAAACCGTCTCTGCTCCAAGCTTCATCATCAACGCCGCATCGGCGGGTGTTGCGATTCCGCCAGCCGAGAAGTTCGGAACCGGAAGCTTGCCCAACTCTTTAACCTGCCGAACCATTTCAAGGGGAGCTTGGATCTCTTTGGCGATCACATAAAGCTCGTCTTCGCGGGAAGCATGGACCTTGCGTATCTCCGCCATGATTGTTCGCATGTGGCGAACGGCCTCGACCACGTCGCCGGTACCGGCTTCGCCTTTGGTGCGTATCATGGCGGCGCCTTCTGCGCAGCGGCGTAACGCCTCGCCCAGGTTGCGCGCACCGCAAACGAAGGGAATGGTGAAAATGTGCTTGTCGACGTGGTTCTCCTCGTCGGCTGGAGTTAAGACTTCGCTCTCGTCGATGAAGTCGACTTCAAGCGCCTGCAATATCTCGGCTTCCACAAAATGGCCGATTCGGCACTTTGCCATGACGGGGATATCGACGACCTCTTTGATTCCGAGGATCATTTCTGGGTCGCTCATTCTGGCGACGCCGCCCTCGCGGCGGATATCTGCAGGAACGCGCTCCAGCGCCATAACGGCGACCGCGCCCGCATCTTCCGCGATCTTAGCCTGGTCAGGAGTGGTGACGTCCATAATGACGCCGCCCTTCAACATCTCCGCCAGACCGACTTTTTCTCTCCACGTCTTTCGCGCAACAGCGCCCAATTCAGTGCTCAATTTTGTTACCTCTAGGTTCAAAGTATACCTGCCTGCCTTCTACGAGCCGAAGGCCACGGGTATCTTGAACTTGCCCAGACCATGCCCGACAAACTCGAAGATCTCCTAACCGAAGCCTATCAAGCGCAGGCTCTTGGCAACATCCCGAAGACCGAGCAACTTTGCACGCAGATCCTTTTCGAAGATCCAGGCAATCCCGAAGCTAAGGCTATGCTGGGAATCATTGCGGCACGTAGCGGCAACCCAATTCTGGCGATTTCGTTGCTGGAAGAGGCCATGGCAAAATGGCCCGTAACCGATCCCTTAATGCTGCTCGCAAGTCAGCATCAAAAAACCGGCAACTTATCCAGGGCGTTGGAACTGAATGCCAAGGCGGTTGAACTCAGTCCTGCCAATCCTTTTGCTCTAAACGCTTTGGGGATTATTCAGAGCAAGATGGCACTCTATCTAGAAGCTTCGGAGAGCTTTACTGAGGCGGGCAAATTGAGGCCGGACGTCGGATCGATTCAGACTAATCTCGGCGAAAGCCTTCTCTCGCAAGACAGGTTGCAAGAGGCTTTAGGCTGCTTTCAGCGGGCCGTCCAACTTGATCCTAAATCTGCTTTAAGCTACTTGTCTTTGAGCAAGGCATACGGCAGACTACTCCGTTGGGAAAAAGCGGCGGCGGCGGCTCGGATCAGCTTAGACATGGATCCGCGTAATGCTATCGCGCATCGGCTGCTCGCCGACGCCCTGTCCCGTTTGGGCAAGCCAACCGAATCGCTCGAAAGTATGAAAAAGGTTGTTGAGCTTGAGCCCAACGACGCCAACTTCATAAACCTGCTTGGGAAAAGCTATCAAGGTGTTGGACAGATCGACGCAGCCGATAGCAGCTTCCGTAAATCGATAGAGATAAACCCTCAGCAAGGGTTCGCTTACTTCGCCTTAGTTCATAACAACCGGATCTCCGAAGCGGATAGACCGTTGGTGAACCAGATGGAAGCCCTATTGGGTGCCAACTCACTGCCTCCGGACCAAGCCGAGTTTTTGGAATACGGACTTGGGAAGGCATACGAAAACCTAGGCGAATATGAAAAGGCCATGGCGCATTACGATGAAGCCAATCGCCTCGCTTTTCAAGCTAAATTTGAAGGCAAGAAGTTTGACAAGGAAGCGTACGCTGCCAGCATCGACCAAACCATAAGCATTTTCACTAAAGAACGGATGGCGAATCTGCCCGATTACGGTTCGGAAAACCTGAAACCAATTCTAATCGTTGGAATGATGAGATCGGGAACGACTCTTGTGGAGCAGGTTCTCGCCAGCCATCCGGCAGTTGCACCAGGCGGCGAACTGAATTATTGGGCCTCGATTCCTACGCACGGCGTGAGTTATGACCTGGAAAAGATGCAGCCCGACGAATACAAAGCCTTTGCCGAAGGTTATCTGGAAATCTTAAACAAGTTCGGCCCCGGCGCGGACCAGGTGACGGATAAGATGCCGCAAAACTTCCTCTGGATCGGCTTTATCCTTCACATCTTCCCAAACGCCCGCATCATTCATACACGGCGCAACGGGGCCGATATTTGCATTTCTAACTACACAACGGCGAACAATGTGGCTGTTCCCTATGCTCATAGCAAGGAAAATATCGCCTTTGTTTACGAACAGCATTTGAAGTTAGCGGAGCATTGGCGCAAGGTTCTCCCGGCCGATCGATATCTAGAAGTGGACTATGAGGATTTGGTGTCGGACGGTGAGCCAACTATTAGGCGGATGGTGGAGTTTTGCGGACTTGAGTGGGATGATCGCTGTCTGAGACCTGAGCAAAGCGAGAACTTCGTGATTACACCCAGCGCTTGGCAGGTGCGTCAGCCTTTGTACACCGACTCCATCGGCCGTTGGAGGCACTACGAACCCTGGTTGGGCCCGTTTGCGAAGTTTGTATCTCAGTGACGGGTGACGTGTGACACCTGCGCAGTGAGAAGCCGCTCGTTTTCAGCCCTCTAAGTAGAGCCGACCAACCCTTTGGGAGTGCGATGGGCCGGCATCGCTTTTACTCAGGCGACCTGTCGCCGAGAAGTCTGCGAACAAATCTCTAGTCGCGGGTTCGCACTCGTTGTGGGACCTGCTATTCCGAGCCAAACATATCCTGTTTTCTGGCTATATAAATGCCGCTCGTATCTGGTTCCACTTTTATGAGTTTTCTAGATACAGGGTCTAACACCTGCGCAACAAAATCCTTCTGCGGAATGTTTTCCGAATCGACCAGGAACACCCTCCCCTCATTAATAAGAGGGGGCATGTAAAGGTGAAAAAAATGAATGAGGTTCTCGCGAGCCTTTGGGTCATTGAAAGTGTTTTCAAAAGCGAGAATAATCCGACCGTATCGGCACGGAGCCAAATCAAATAATGGCGGTTCGCCCAATCCCAATTGTATGCCGGTTCCCACGGCAGCGATAATCGCCTTGAACGACTCATCATCAAGAACTTCACCGATATCAGCGGTCATGGGGTTAACAATATTTGGATCAACGCCCAGTACGGCCTGCACTATCCGATCTCTAAGAGACCTCGCCTCTTCGTAATGTGGGCCTACTTTTAGGATCAATAGTTCGCACAGTGAAGCGTCCTTCGTCTGACAATCGCATAGAAAGCCTGGCAGTTTCATTTGGAAACCCTACCCTATCGCTTCCGTTGCTGCCGTGAGCGACGCAGCAAAAGTATCCTGTAGCTAATGCGGATGCACAAGGTCTTGGAGTGGGAGACAGAGGAAGACGCGCAAAAGGCGTTGCGTCAAATGGGAGTGGGCGGAGAGCGAAATTATTGGCACGTTATCGATATTGCCACGGAGCCTGACGCACGAGAAAAAGCTTTTGCCCTTCAACTTCTAGGCCAGAAAGTGGCGACGGATTGGAAAGTGTTAACTTCAAGCATTAGGTGGAATGTTTTTTCGGGGCAGTTAGGGCCAGACCAAGAAAAAGAGTGGCAATCACTTCTCACCTCTCAGACGAGTTCCGGGATGTTGGTGGTCTCTTCTTTCTGCCGTAACGGCCGCTATCGCGAAGATGCAGTTTCCGCTCTAGCCGAATGGGATGATGAAAGGGCAATACCGTTATTGATTTTAAGAAGCTGCGACTGGGTTCCAAAAATCGCCAATGTTGCTTCAAGACTTGCGCTTCGGAAGATAAAGTCTGCATCTGTCGAAGGTTTAGCGGACTCATTAAGATCTTTGATCGTTCAGGAACGGGTCCTGTCTGCTAAAGATCCTAGGGTCGTTGCCAGGTTCCAGGCAGCAATATTTGGCAGAGAAGGGGTTCTCGCACAAATGCGTAGAACAGCCACGCCAAAAGAACAGGGGTGGCTTTTCCAACACAACCTGCGGCTTCCAGGTGAAACTCTAGATGGCCAAATAGTTTCATTGCTGAGGCTAAAAGACCCATCGGTAGTTCTCTTAGGGCTTCGACATCTTAGGCTGCAGCCGGTAGAAGAGCAATTAGGGCAGCTTGATAATTTAGCGGCTAGCAAGGTTCCGGAGGCTCGGGAGTTGGCGGTAGATCTAGCCGATCAACATGATGATGTAAAACTCTTGAACGAGGCGATCTTCGATTCCCATTGGAGGGTTCGTGGCCGCGCAAGGATCAGCCTCGAAAAGCGGGAAGTAAAGGATTTCGCGGCGCTTTATCGACTACGCTTTCCAGATCCGTCCGCTATTTCGGGTTTCGGCGAAGTCGCCTCCGGCAGGGATTTGGAAGAGCTATTGCCCCTCGTCGATCATCCAGATTACAGAGTTCGAAGAGCGGCAATTAGGGTTTTGGGAAATCACCGACTTGATGTAGCGGCAGCTTCAACTCTGCGGCATCTTGAAGATGAAAATCCTTCGGTGATCCGAGCTGCCGCTCTCGCCGTCGGAAAGCTAAATGTTAGATTCTCGATCGACGAAATTGAAAGACTTTATGCATCGAGCGTTGACAGCGAGTTGGTTCTCCATGCTAAAAGCTTCACGCTAAGGCAAACTAATCATTGGGATCGATTTTATCTCCTACTAAAATTGATGCGAGAAGGGAAGCTCAGGAAACCATGCAACGATATGATGCGCCTTTGGCTATGCGAATCTCGCATGATCACTCTCGGCCCCACCAAGGAGCAATTAGATAGAGCGAAAGATGAGTTAATCAAGAGCGGGCCTTTACTCTTTATGTCTATGGTGAAGACTCTGGAAGTTGAGCTTGAGCATTGGTCTAGTCGCTTACGATAAAGTCGGACGAAACGAACTTTAATGATTCAATCTTCGGAACTACTCAAGCAAGCCCATGTCGCTCACGCGGCGGGGGATCTTGTGAATGCCGCCCGGTTGGCTTGTCAGGTCCTAGCTCAATCGCCACTAGAAACTGGCGCGCAGGTCCTGCTTGGAGTGATAAGAGGAAAAGAGGGAAAGAACGAGGAAGCGATTAAGCTCTTCCAACAAGCCCTAAAAATTCAGCCGGATTCCTTTGAATCCCTGTTCTGGCTTTCGATGATCTACCGTAAAACCGGCGATCTGGACCAAGCAATCCTATTCGCCCAAAAAGCGGCCACCGTGAGGCCCAACGATGCCCATGCCCTGAACAACCTGGGCTTGGTTCTCATGGCAGCCGGCAGGTTGCCGGAAGCAGAAACGAGTTTCCGAAAGAGCGCGACTGCGAACCCGCGAATGGCCCCCGTTCTTTACAACCTGGGCACCGTGTTGCAGCTTCAGGGAAAAGACAAAGAAGCGGCCAGCGCGTTCGAGCAATCACTCGCTCTTGCCCCAAACAACCCGGACGCCTATGTGGCTTTAGGCCACATTGCCCTCGCCGCCGATAACCCTTCGGGCGCCGTCTCAAAAGGCCAACAGGCGATCAGCATGAATCCCACCCTGGCCGGCGCCTACTTGCTTGTCGCGCTAGGATTGATTCATGACGGTCGCTCGCCAGAAGCGACTCCATTTCTGCAAAAAACAATTGAACTCGCGCCTAACGACGCCAATGCGATCGCCACTCTCGGAAGCAGCCTTCAAACCCAGGGCAAGATCGAGGAGGCCAATGCGGAGTTTAGAAAATCGATTCAGACTCAACCCAGGCAAGGTTATGCTTACTTCGCGTTGATGCACAACAAAAGGGTTAGGGAAGAGGACCGACCCATGGTCCAACAAATGGAAACCCTCACCAAAGACGCCACCTTAACTCCGAAGGATATTAATTTCCTGCATTACGGTTTGGGGAAAGCCTACGAGAATTTGGCCGAATACGAGCAGGCCATGCATCATTTGGATGAAGCCAACCGCTATGCCAAGCAGCTAAAGCTAGGCCAGAAGCTCTTTGATAAGAAGGAATACGCCGAGACCTTCGACCGAACCATCAGACTTTTTTCGAAAGAAATGATGGAACGGTTTCAGCGAGTTGAACCCACCAACGGCCTTCCCATTTTTATTTTGGGCATGATGCGTTCCGGCACGACTTTGCTCGAACAAATACTCTCCAGCCACCCGCAAGTTGAGGCGGCGGGAGAGCTTGCATTCTGGACTTCCAACGCGCGCCAAGCCGTAAGCCCACAGCTAACTGCCGTAAACCCGGCGGAACTCTTTAGGTTGGCCAACCGATACTGCGAACAGCTTAGAAAAATCGGCCCGACTGCCAAACACGTGACCGATAAAATGCCGGCCAACTACTTGGTGATTGGGTTTTTGCATTTGGCCTTTCCGAATTCACCCATCATCCACACGCGCCGCAACCCGGCCGATACCTGCATCTCGATCTACGCGACGCCTAACCGAAGACCAATCGATTTCGCTCACGACAAAGAGAACATCACCTTCGCCTACGAGCAATATTTGAGGCTGATGGACCACTGGCGCAAGGTTCTTCCGCCAGACCGCATGTTAGAGATTGATTATGAAAACGTCGTCGCTGACCGAGATAGCGTCACAAGAAGAGTGCTTGAGTATTGCAAGCTGGATTGGGATGAGGCCTGCGCGAATCCCGAAAGAAATGAGCGAACGGTGGTAACCCCCAGCGTTTGGCAGGTTCGCCAGCCTATTTATTCCAGTTCCGTAGAACGCTGGCGTCACTTTGAACCGTGGTTGGGACCCTTTGCCCGCCTGCTGCCGGGGAAGCAAAGTTGAACGAAGAAGAACTGATGCGAGCGGCCAGCGCCGCTCACACAATTGGAGACCTAGCGGAGGCCCAAAAGCTGGCTCGTCAGGTCCTGGATTTGAACTCCGAATCCGTTCCAGCAACCCTTTTGCTGGGCGTTTTGTTGGCGAAAACAGGCCGCAGTGAGGAAGCCCGCACCGAACTAAACAAGGTCTTAACCTACAAGCCGGATTCTTACGAAGCGCTGGTTTGGCTGTCAATGGTCGAGCGCAAGGCGCATAACTTTACTGAAGCAGTCGATTTCGCCCAGCGGGCAATGGGCCTCAGGCCACGCGAAGCCCACGCCCACAACAACCTGGGCATGATCTATTTAGAGTCTGGTAATGCTGAGGGTGCCGTGGAATCATTTGGACGCGCCGTTGCGATCAGCCCGAACGTGCCTTCGGTCCAATGCAACCTCGGTTTGAGTCTTCTGCTCTTGAACCGAAATGAAAAGGCGGAGGCTGCTTTCAAGACTGCGTTAAGCCTTGCTCCAAACACCCCGGACGCCCGATTTGGACTGGGGAAATCCTTGTTTCGGCAGCATCGATATACCGATGCACTGGAAAATGCCCAGTTGGCGCACCGAATGAATCCAAACAGTGCTTCCATTCACATACTGTTGGCTAACATTCTTGTATCCGTTGGTAGGCCCGTTTCCGCAGAAGCCTATTTACGCGCAGCCATGCAGATTGAACCGAATTCTGTAGAGGCGCGGAATGGACTAGCCATCTTCCTCCAGGAAATGGGACGATTTAAAGAAGCGGAAGCAGAACTGCAGAGTTCCTTTGAACTCCAGCCAAACCAGGGAACCGCTTATTACTGCCTGGCTCAAAGCAAGAAAATCACCGATGAAGATGCGGGACTCGTGCAGAGCATGGAGGCGGTCGATGCCGAAAAACTTGATTTAGAAGAAAGGCGCATGCTCCATTACGGTCTTGCTAAAGCGTACGAGAACCTCGGCCGCTACCAAGATTCGATGACGCAGTTCGACATCGCCCACGACATCACCTTTCAAAAGGTTGAAGGACGCTACAACCGCGAAGAGGAAGAGCGCTTCGTTAACGACACGACTGCCCTTTACACGAAGGAGTTCATGCTCAAGACCTCGGGCAGGGGAATCGATACCGAACTACCCATCATCATTTGCGGCATGATCCGATCGGGCACCACCCTCTGCGAGCAGATCGTTTCCAGCCATCCGGATGTCGGCCCTGCCGGTGAGCAGTTTTTCTGGCTAGAGCGCGGCGCGCGCGGCGATTTTGATGCCAATAAGCTCCAAAGTTGGGCTGAGCAATATGTCGAACAGTTGGAGGGTATCGCTCCCGGCTTTAAGCACGTGACGGATAAGATGCCCGGCAACCACCGGCATCTTGGGCTCATTCATTTGGCTTTGCCGAAGGCAAAGATTATCCACATGAAGCGCGACCCGTTGGATACATGCCTTTCGATTTACACTACGCGGATCAATCGTCCGCCGGTGTTTGGCCGCACCCGCGAAGACATCGCCTTTGCTTATAAGCAATATGAAAGGCTGATGTCGCATTGGCGGGCTCTTCTTCCCGCAGGGAGCTTTATGGAGGTGAATTATGAGGATCTGGTTTCCGATGGCGAACCCGTCATCCGCCGAATTCTAGAATTCTTGGACCTTCCCTGGAACGAGATGGTCTTGCGCCACGAAGTGAACGCGAGGAATGTAAAAACGCCAAGCTTGTGGGCGGTTCGGCAGCCGCTGAATCGTGGCTCAGTCGAACGCTGGCGGCACTTCGAGCCTTGGCTGGGGGCGTTGCTGGAAGCCCGATAGCCTAAACGGCTTTCTTCAAAGTCTTTCCTGGCCGTACTTCGGATTCCATTCGCACGGATACTTCGGCCGGAAGGGAATCGTTGGGCGCATGGTTTGTAATAACAATTGTTACGTCCTGATTGAGTGCCACGAGAAGCCTCATTAATCTAGACACTGTATAACCTGTGGTTCGCCCAAGAAGCAAGTCCGAGATCTTAGATTCATCGAGCTTCAGCTTGGCGGACACCTCCCTTTTAGAGAGACCGGACTCTTCAATTTTGCAGCTCAAGATGTAAACCAGTCTTGCTCTGGCAAGACGGTCTTCCGGGTTGGGCAGGCCCAAGTCTTTAAAGACATTTCCACTGCCTGGCGTAACGGTCAATTCTGCGGTCTTAGCGCCCAGGGTGCTTTTCTTCATCTCTGATTTTGAAGCCATTTTTTATATTGGTCCTCTGCTATCTTAAGCCTATCACGGATTAGCTCAATTTCATGACGTGGCGTTGTTATGCCGGAAGTCGATTTCTTTTGAAATACGTGCAAAACGTATATTCGTTCTTGGAACCGAACGGTGTAAACAGCCCGGTACGTGTTTCCATCAAAGTTTTCGACAACTTCCAAGACTCCGGCACCAGAAAATCACTTCAACGGTTTGGCGTGGTCAGACTTGGCGCCAGTCTGAGCAATGTAAAGCGCGTAGCCAATATCGTCCTTGACCTTAGAAGGAAGCGATTTCAAGTCTTTCCTGCTGGAACCAACCCACTCAATCGGTTTCTCCACGGCGCTCATAGGATACTAGTTTATTTATAAAAATACACGACATCTTTCTACATGTCCTAAAAAAGTGGTATCTTCAATTATCTCTCTGCTATCGCCCAGGCGAAAGGTGATAAGTGATAGGTGATAAAGTGATAGGGAAAGTTCTCCTTATCTCTTATCACCTATTTCCTATCTCATATCACTTGGCGAGAGCCGATACAGTCCACAGGGAGGACACAAAATATTAATGCGTAAATATGAAGCGATGCTTATTGTTCGGCCTGAAATCAGCGACACTGATGTTCAGAAAATTGCCGACAGATTTAAGGGTGTTATTGAAGAGCACGGCGGCACGGTAGAAAAGGCCGCAAAGTGGGATAAGCGAAGACTCGCTTACGAGATCGCCGGATTCCGCGAGGGCAACTATATCCTCATGAACTTCGAAGCCGATGCCAAGATCCCGCTGGAACTCAACCGCCAGATGCACATCACCGAAGACATCCTTCGCCATCGAATTTTCAAGCTTGACGACTAACCTTAAGAGGAACTGACATGATTAACCGCGTTGTTCTCGTAGGCCGTCTCACCCGCGATCCGGAACTCCGGACCACGACGACCGGCAAGAGTGTTTGCGATTTCAGTATCGCCGTAAATAAGCGCATAAAGCCAAGTGATGGTTCGCCTGATGCCGACTTTTTTAGAGTTCAGTGTTGGGAGAAGACCGCTGATTACGTTACGACCTATCTCACCAAGGGCCGCCTTATCGCCGTTGATGGCCGTCTCACCGCCCGCAAGTTCACGGCTAGCGATGGCACGAACAGAGAGGTTGTAGAAGTTGTCGCTGAGAGCGTGCAAGGTCTCGATCGTCCCCGAGACGATGCGGGCGGCAGTGGTGGCGGCGGATATCAAGCGCGAGACAACGCCGGAGGCGGCGGTGGGCATGCTGCAACTGCTGCCGTAGCGTCCGCGCCCAGCGCCGACGAATACGATCCGTTCGCGGACGAGTAAAGCGTTTTGAGGCCGGTTGGCGATGGAAACAAATGCTGACCGGCTTGACGATAACGATCTATTACTCAAACTAGATCGTCGGCATGTGGTCGGCTTCATTGAACGCTTTCCGGTAGCCTGCGGTAGTGCCTTTAGGGACGCCGATAGAGTGGAAATAGGGCCCTTCGGCAATGTGACTAACATTGTTTTAGCGGGAATGGGTGGCTCGGCAGTCGCAGGGGACTATTTGCAGGCTCTTTTTGAAAGCGAGGGCAAGTCTCCATTTGTGACTGTACGCGACTACGCGGTCCCAACATGGGTGAACCAAGACACGCTGGTCATTTGTTCCAGCTATTCAGGCGACACCGAAGAGGCGATTTCGGCATACCATTCTGCTAAGAATCGTGATGCTCAAATACTCTGCATTTCCAGCGGAGGCACCCTCTCCGCGCTCTCGGCCCAGAACGGTGATCAGCTATTCAAAGTCTCGACAAATAAGCCACCACGATTCGCTTTTCCGCGCATGTTTGTTGGAACCTACAGGCTGCTTTGGAAACTAAAATTGCTATTCGGGGAAGACAATACCTACTTCCTCGACGTTCTTCGCGGATGCCGCACGGCCTGGAGGATTGATCTTTGGTCAGGTAACAATCCAGCCAAACAACTCGCCCTTCAGCTCCATGGCAAAACGCCTATCATTTACGGTCTCGGAAACTGGCAAACGGCCGTAGCCGGACGCTGGAAGACCCAAATAAATGAAAATGCCAAGCTTCCAGCCTTCGCGAATGCCTTCCCCGAATTAAGTCACAACGAGATTTTGGGTTGGAAGAAAGCCAACCCAAAAGACTGGGCAATCGTCACATTAGAGGGTGGCGACGAAAACGAGAAAATGAAAGCTCGTCGTCAGTTCTTACAAGAGCAGTTTCCAAAAATCACCATTATTCCAGTGACCGCACCAGGCGTAACAATCCTCGAAAAAATGCTGGCTCTTACGCTTCTGGGCGATTACGTCTCTTTCTATCTGGCCATCCTCAACGGGACCGACCCGGGAGACATTACAATGCTAACGGAACTCAAGAATAGGCTGGCCCACGTTACCAGTTCTGGCTAAAGCGGTTCAAAACCACCCCCGTTTTCGTCAGGAAAACTGAGTAGACTCTACTCGGTTTCCCGAATGACTCGAACGAAGTTCTCCACATTTTCCTGGGTCTTCCTTATCTACACACTGGTAGTGATCGTGTTGGGGGCACTTGTGCGTGCCACTGTTTCAGGGGATGGTTGCGGTAACAACTGGCCGCTCTGCGGCGGGGGCGATGGGCTGATCCCGGCTGCAGACCAAATCCATCGCATCATCGAGTTCGCGCACCGAGTATCGGTTTTTCTTATCACGCCGCTGATCATCATCCAAGTCATCTGGTGCTTCAGGATGTTCGCGAAAGGAAGCGCCCCCCGGAAGTCCGCCTCGTTGAGCACGTTGTTCATTGTTGTCGAGGCCATCATCGGAGCAGTGCTTGTCCGAAAGCATTTGGTTGCATACGACGCAAGCGTTAACCGAGCGATCGTGATGTCGGCGCATCTGGTCAGCACATTCATTCTGCTCGGAAGTCTGGGGTTAACGGCCGCATGGTCGTCGGGAATCATGCCGCCGACTCTTAAAAAGCAAGGCGCGGTGGGTTGGGCCCTCCTGATCGGCTTCATCGGTGTGATCTTGTTGGGAGTCAGCGGCGCCGTAACTGCGTTGGGCGATCAGCTCTTTCCGATGCATGTTACTAGCATCGCGGAAGCCCTAAGAGCGGACCTTTCGCCAACTGCCAACTTTTTAATCAGGCTGCGCCTTTACCATCCGCTCACCGCCGTATCTGTCGGTGTTTTTCTCGTCCTAATCGCCGGTCTTCTGGCCCATTTACGGCCGACTCAGGAGGTAAGGCGCTATGCCGCCTACCTAGGCGGTCTGTTTATTTTCGAGTTGGCTCTGGGTTGCCTCAACTTTGTACTAAGAGCCCCAGTTTGGATGCAGTTAGTGCACCTTTTTGTGGCCGATCTAGTGTGGGTTTCACTCACTATGCTGGCAGCATCCTCGCTTGCCACTGATGCTCCACGCGTTGAAGTAGTGGTTCAAAGCGAAGAAGAACGACTCCTTACGCCTCACACGCCGGTTGCCATATTAAAGCAATATTTGGCCCTAACTAAGCCGCGTGTGATCAGTCTTCTTCTGTTCACCACAATAACTGCCATGTTCGCCGCCGCTCGCGGCTGGCCCGGCTTCTGGCTCTTAATAGCCGTCTCCATCGGCGGGTACATGTCGGCCGGGGCTGCCAACACTATAAACATGGTCATTGATCGCGATATCGATGGCACCATGAAACGCACCTCGCGACGCCCAACCGTTACCCAGCACATCTCTTCGCGAAACGCGCTTTTATTTGGCTTCGGCATGGAGATTGGGTCCTTCGCGATACTTTGGAGCGCGGCAAATCTCCTTTGCGCCATGCTCGCCCTGGCGGGACTAGCTTTTTATGTCGTCGTCTATACCCTGATCCTAAAAAGAAGGACTTGGCACAACATCGTCATTGGCGGAGCGGCCGGTTCTTTCCCACCTTTAGTGGGTTGGGCAGCCGTAACTAATCAACTTACGCCGCTTGCATGGTTCCTTTTTGCCATCATCTTCGTCTGGACTCCCGTGCACTTCTGGGCGCTTGCCTTAATGATAAAGGAAGATTACGCAAGAGCCGGCGTTCCTATGTTGCCCGTGGTGCGTGGCGAAAGAGCCACCGTTATTCAGATTCTTCTTTATGCCGTTCTCACGGCCGTTATCTCTGTTTTGCCCATTATTTCCCATGCAGGGTGGACCTACCTAGGGATCGCCATCTTGCTGAACATCGTTTTGCTTGTTCGGTGCGTACAGCTTTACCTGCACACCGAACGCCCGCAGGCGGTAACACTTTACAAGTTTTCAATGGTTTACCTGGCACTGTTGTTCTTGGCATTTGCTGTTGATCGGTTCTATGTAATGTAAATGGGCACAACTAGGCAGAAAAATTTAAAAAACCCGGTACACGAAGGCCAATATCGCCACATGGCGGATTTGTTAACGGGTAGCCTATTGAACGTTTTGAGGGACGCTGGGGAGTGTCCCGGAGCGAAGCGCAGAAAGCGGCAGGAGGGATTGTAGCCGCTAACCGTTTATCGGGATGGCGCATCGCTAGAGGGATTGGCAAGGAAAGCTGAATGGGGCAGTTATTTAAACCTGGTGCTAACAATATCGCACGCGCAAGCGTGCTCAGTATGGGAATCCTCCCGTGGGTTGCCTTCTACGCCGGTAGCACTATCACTCGTTCCCCTTCCAACACAAAACAGGACGTACCGCTCAACCAGCCGGTGCCGTTTAGCCACCGTCACCACGCCTACGAACTCGGCATCGATTGCCGTTACTGCCACGTTTCCGTAGAGCGAACTGCGCTAGCAAGCATTCCGCCAACTGAGACTTGCATGTCCTGCCACTCGCAGATTTGGACGAACAGTCCGTTGCTGGAGCCGATCCGACGAAGCTACGAAACCAACACGCCCATCCAATGGTCGGACGCAGATCAGGTGGAGAGCGGAAAGGGAATGACCGGTTGGACAAAGGTCAATAAGGTTCCCGAGTTTGTCTACTTCAACCACAGCATTCACATTGCCCGCGGTCTAAACTGCGACCAGTGCCACGGTCCCGTCCAGCAAATGACCATCACCTGGAAAGGGCAAGCCTTTGCTATGGCTTGGTGCTTGGACTGCCACCGCAATCCGGAGAAGTTCCTCTACCGAGATCCGGATCCGAAATACAAAGATTTGAGTGCCCAGGATGAAGCGTTTCTGCCCTTCTACAAGCTTCAGGAGCATTTGGCTCTCACTCCCAAGCAGGAAGCCCTGCTAAGTGGTGAAACCTATGATCCCAGTCCGGAAGAGGTTCAAAAGGGCCAAGACTTGCTACAACTGTACGGCGTAAAGAAGGCCCAGCTAACGGACTGCTGGATTTGTCACCGCTAAGTAGATTTCAAAAAACGGAATGGATAAGAACGAGAAGCAGATAAATACAGAAACCATGCGAGAAAAGTTCGCCAACGTAAGTGGTGAGCGATACTGGCGCGGTTTAGAAGAGCTTGTTGATACTGCTGAGTTTCAATCATGGATGGAGGATGAGTTTCCTCAGCGTGCATCCATTCCCGACGTAGACCGAAGAACGTTCCTAAAGCTTGCGGGCGCTTCGCTTGCCTTGGCAGGCCTAGCTGGTTGCCGAAGCCTTCCTGAAGAACGCATTGTTCCGTACGTAAAAGCTCCGGAAGACAGTCTTCCTGGACAGGAGTTGACCTACGCGAGCACGATGCCTTTCGATGGCTACGGATTCGGAGTTCTCGTTTCTAGCAATGAGCACAGGCCAACTAAGATCGAGGGCAACGACCGCCATCCGGCTAGCCTCGGCTCGACCGATATTTTCAGCCAAGCAGAAATCCTGAACATGTACGATCCGGACCGGTCCGGGAATCCACTGCAAATGCTTCCAGGCCAAGTTCCGCTGATGGGTACCTGGGAAGAAGCGCTTGCGGAGATCACGAACACGCTGGGAACCTTGTCGAACGGAGCGGGGATTCGGCTTCTTACCGAGACGGTAACCTCGCCTACGCTTTATGCCCAGATCCAGGCGTTCCTGGCTAAGTATAAGCAGGCCAAATGGTATCAATATCAAGCCATTAGTCGGGACAACCAAAAGAAGGGAAGTGTGGCTGCCTTCGGTAGGATCGTTGATACTCGCTACGATCTGAGCAATGCTGTTGTAATCCTGGCCCTCGATAGCGATATCTTGGGTTGTACGCCGGAGACGGTTCGCTACATTCGCGATTTTATGGCCCGGCGGGGTCCTGATTTGCCTTTCCCGCAAATCAACAGGCTGTATTCGGTTGAGAGCACCTTTAGCAAAACGGGAGCCTTTGCGGACCACCGGTTCGCGCTAAAGCACAGCGATATCCCTGGCTTTACTCAGTATCTTGCAAGCGCTTTGGGTGTTGCTGCCGCAGGCCCCGGCAGATTGCCGGAAGGGGTAAAGGCGGATTGGGTGGCAGCGCTTGTTCGCGATTTGGTTTCCCACAAGGGCTCTGCTCTGATCACGGTGGGGGAAACTCAACCGCCGGAAGTTCACGCACTGGCTCATGCAATGAACGAAGCGCTCGGCGCAGTTGGCAAAACGGTGAATTACCTGGAGCCGATAGAGCCCCATCCCGTTATCCACAACGACGAACTCACGCAGCTCACTGCTGAAATGGCCGGACACCAGGTGGACGCTCTCTTTATTTTAGGTGGCAATCCTGCTTACTCGGCGCCACCGGATGTTCCTTTTGCCACCGAGCTTCAGAGATTAACCGCGGCCAAGAAGCTAACGGTGCGCCACGGCATTTATAACGACGAGACTTCAGCGCTTTGCCAGTGGCACCTGCCGGATTCGCACTTTTTAGAGGCGTGGGGCGACCTTCGGTCTTACGATGGAACGACTTCCATCGTTCAGCCGCTTATTCTTCCGCTTTTCGATACCCGTTCCGCAATTGAGGTTATTTCTCAACTCGTTGGTAAACCCCAAAACGGGCTAGACATGGTCCGTAAACAGTGGTCAAGTTTAAAGGACCAGCCTTGGCGCGATTGCTTGGAAAAGGGCTTTATCGATGGAACGGCATCAAAGCCAGCGGCGGTCACTGCGAAGGTGTCTTCTTTGCCATCGACGCCGGCAAGTGGTGCCGACGCGATCGAAGCGGTATTTGCACCTGACTCGACAGTCTGGGACGGTAGATATAGCAACAACGGATGGCTTCAGGAACTTCCGAAGGCTCTGACGAGAATGAGTTGGGACAATCCTGTAATCATAGGGCCTAAATTGGCAGTCCAGCTTGACGTCATCTACGAGGACAATGTCGAGCTCACCGCGAACGGCGCGACCGTGATCGCACCAGTCTACGTTCTGCCAGGCATGCCGGATAACACCGTCACTCTTACCTTGGGCTACGGCCGAACGACGGCAGGCAAGGTGGGCGATGGGACGGGATTTAATTTCAATCCCCTCCGCAAATCGAGCAGCCCCTGGGTAACCACCGTCGAAATCAAGAAAGCGGGTTCAAAGACCGATCTTGCTCTTAGCCAGACTCACCACAGCATGGACGGGCGGGACATCGTCCGCGAAGGCACACACAGCGAATACTTGAGCCATCAATCGCTCGAGCCCCGTGAGGCAATGGGTGAGGACGAGTCCGCCATACTTTACAACCTCACAAAGGAATGGCAAGCAGACAATCCTGACATTCAACAGTGGGGAATGACGATCGATCTTAACACCTGCACGGGATGCAGCGCATGCGAGATCGCTTGTCAGGCGGAAAACAATATCCCTACCGTTGGCAAAGAGCAGGTTCAGCGCGGAAGAATCATGCACTGGATCCGAGTGGACCGCTATTTCCGCGTTGAAGATGCGGGCGAAGAGAGAGATTTTAAAGAGCCGATTGCCCAATACGAATCCATTAATCCTAGCAACGATACGGGCGCAATGGACCCTAACAACGTAAAGGTTGTTAGCATGCCCGTGCCGTGTATGCACTGCGAAGAAGCTCCGTGCGAGCCGGTTTGCCCAGTGGCGGCGACCATTCATAGCCATGAGGGTCTTAACCAAATGGTTTACAACCGCTGCGTTGGAACTCGTTATTGTTCCAACAACTGCCCCTACAAAGTTCGCCGATTTAACTTCTTCAACTTCCAGTTCCGGCAAAAGCAATTCCAGAGCGAGCGCGATATCACACTTCTCAACCTGATGAACAATCCCGATGTGAGCGTTCGGAGCCGCGGTGTCATGGAAAAGTGTTCGTACTGCGTGCAGCGCATCAATGAAGCCAGGATTACCGCCAAGAAGGAAAATCGAAAGATCAAGGACATGGAAGTTATTCCTGCCTGCGCGCAGGCTTGTCCTTCGAAGGCGATCGTCTTTGGCGATATTAGCGATCCGACGACAGCGGTTAGCAAACTCAAGGCTCAGAAGCGAAACTATGGGCTATTAGAAGATCTTAACACTCGGCCTAGAACTTCCTACCTCGCCAAGGTTCGAAATCCCAATCCGGAAATCTCGAATGCTGCGGCGAACGCGAGGGGGGCAAAAAGAGGCTAGTTCTCTACGTTGCGAACATTCTGCCTAAGCACCTATGACACACGACCACCAAATCCTGGGACCCGAAGAAGACGAGTTAATCACCGGGAAACAGACATACGAGACGATCACCGAGAGCATCGCGCGACCCTCTCTGGATTGGGGGGCGCATGGCAAGCAATGGTTCGGGATCCTGGCCGTGTCGTTCTTATTTGTAAACGTTTTAATGATCGCGGTGGGCTGGTTGCTCTATCAAGGCATTGGCGTTTGGGGCAACAATATTCCTACCGGCTGGGGCATGGATATCATCAACTTTGTTTGGTGGATCGGTATCGGCCATGCTGGAACCCTGATCTCGGCGATTCTCTTGCTCATGCGCCAAAAGTGGCGTACCAGCATTAATCGCTTCGCTGAAGCGATGACGATTTTTGCCGTTATGTGCGCGGGTTTGTACCCGCTTCTTCATACGGGCCGTCCGTGGGTTGCCTATTGGCTGTTCCCGTATCCGAACTGGCTGAGCATGTGGCCGCAGTTTAGAAGCCCGCTCGTTTGGGACGTTTTTGCGGTTTCTACCTACTTCACGGTTTCGCTCTTGTATTGGGGAATCGGCCTTGTGCCGGATATCGCGACCCTAAGAGATCGGACAAAATCCAAGATCGGACGAGTGGTTTATGGCATGGTCGCAATGGGCTGGAGGAACTCCGCCAAGCACTGGAAGCGGTTCGATACGGCCTATCTGATCCTTGCCGGTTTATCAACGCCGCTCGTTCTTTCGGTACATAGCATCGTTAGCTTCGACTTTGCGGTGGGCATCATTCCTGGATGGCACACAACGATCTTTCCGCCCTACTTTGTAGCGGGTGCCGTTTATGCCGGATTCGCAATGGTGATGTTCCTCGCCATCCCGGTTCGCAAATGGTACAACCTGAAGGACGTCATTACGATGACGCACATAGACTGGATGTGCAAGATCTTGCTGGCGACGGGTCTGATTGTATTCTTCAGCTACGCTGCTGAAATATTCATGGCCTTTTACAGCGGTGATACCTTTGAGATCGCTAATACCAATAATAGGTTCTTCGGCCCCTATTCGTTTTATTACTGGTCGCTCATTTTCTGCAATGGCTTAGCCCCACAGGTTCTGTGGTGGAACAAGGCTCGTCGCAATATTCCAACTGTCTTTGCGGTCACGATCACGGTGAGCATCGGTATGTGGCTGGAGCGATTTATTATCATTCCCGTCAGCTTAACGAGGGATTTTGTTCCCACCTCTTGGCGCATGTACGTTCCCACTTTCTGGGACGTGACCATGTACGTCGGAACGCTGGGCTTCTTCTTCTTTATGATGTTCCTCTTCATAAGGTTCTTACCGATGATCTCGATTTTCGAAGTTCGAGAACTGCTGGATACGCTTCGGCAAAATGCGAAAGCCAAGAAGGAAGCAGTCGGCGCTTCCGAAGGAGGCCATTAGTTGGACGCGGTAGCTGAAAAAACCTATTACGGACTAGTTGCCGAATATGAATCGGCGGAAGACCTGGTCAGAGCCGCTAACGCGGTTTACGACGAAGGCTTCCGGGACATTGATGCCTTCGCGCCATTTCCCGTACACGGCTTGCCGGAAGCTCTTGGGTTCGAAGATTCGAGGCTTCCTTGGATGATCTTTGTCGGTGGGTGCACCGGCGGGCTTGGTGGATTTGCTCTCCAGTGGTGGGTTTCGGCCGGAGCGTATGCCCACAACGTTGGCGGGCGGCCGCTATTTAGCTGGCCCGCGTTCATTCCCATCACGTTTGAATGCACGGTGCTGTTTTCCGCTCTTACCGCTGTTTTTGGCATGTTTGCTCTTAACAAGCTTCCGATGCCGCACCATCCCGTTTTTGAGACGCCGAATTTCAACAGGGCTTCTCAGGATGCGTTTTTCCTTGCCGTCGAGTCCCGAGATCCACTTTATGACCCAGAAGCGGTTCGGACACTGCTGGAAAAAACCAGCGCTGTGAATATTAGTTTGGTTGGCCAGGAAGAGGAGGCGGATTGGTAATGCGAACCCGAACTTCCAACATCCTAGCTCTTGCCGCAATCGGTCTTTTTGCCGCTGGCTGCCATACGGACCTTTGGGTTCAGCCGCATTTGCGCGCTCAAACGTATAGCGATTTCGCAGGCTTTAGCGACCACGCGACGTCACGCCCACCAGTTCCAGGTGCCGTTGCCCGTGGAGAGGCGATGGACGACAAGGCTTATTACACCGGCCGCCAAGACGGCAAATATGTGACCGAGATTCCGACGAAGGCGGCCCTTGCGGACTATAAGAAAGATGGTCTGCGGGTTCGCACCTTTAAGGAGTTCCTGATGCGAGGCCAAGAAAGATTTACCATCTACTGCACGCCCTGCCACGGCCAGCTTGGTGATGGGAACGGCATGATTGCCCAGCGCGGCTTTGCCATTAGAAGGCAGCCGGCAAGCTACCATACGGATCGCTTACGGAAGATGCCAATCGGCCATTTCTTTGATGTGATGACCAACGGCTACGGCGTGATGTTTAGCTACGCGGCTCGAGTCGAGACCGACGACCGATGGGCCATCGCGGCTTACATACGAGTGCTGCAAAAGAGCGCCGACGTGCCAATTTCCCAGCTTCCGCCGGATCAGGCGGCCGAAGTGAAAATCGACCCGGAAGTTCCGGCCGCAACGAAATAGAAAAGGATGAACGAAGACACCGCTAGTTTTGATAGGATGAGACGGTTAGGCTGGGTTGCCGTTTTAGTCGGCATCATCGCCATTATTGCCTGGATGTTTGGCTATATGGCGGACCCATCCGATAACCACCAGCAAGCCATGTACGGCTATCTTTTCGGCTTCGTTTTCTGGGGCTCAACCACTATCGGGGCATTTGGAATGATGCTCCTACAAGGTTCTATCAAATCGTCTTGGGGCATCTCGATTGTGCGCGTGATGGAAGCAGCGGGCGGCCCCGTCATGCTTGCCCTTGTCCTGATTCTGTTCTTGCCCATTGCTCTGCCAAACATCGGCTTGGATGCCATTTACAAATGGACGGACATGGGCTTTATGCAGTCCGACGCGATCCTCAGTAAGAAGCTTTTTTATCTTACGGAGCGAGGGTTCTGGATGCGGACTCTCATCATCGTGGGCATCTGGGCGGTTTGGTCTTTCCTCCTAAAACGATCTTCGCTACGGCAGGATAAGAGCCTAGATAAGAAAGAGTGGGGGCTTAGATCTAACTGGGGCTCGCCCGGCCTGGTCATGTTCTTTATCACCGTCTCCGTCATCTCAACTGATTGGGTGATGTCGTTGCAGCCGAAGTATTTTTCGACCATCTATGGGATCATCTTCGCGATAGGATGCGGCTTATCGGCCATGTCCCTCGCCGTGCTCATCGTTCTTTACAACTCAAATGAAGCTCCGTTTAGGCAGATTGTCACCCCCAAGTTAGTTCGTGACTATGGAAACTTTCTGCTAACGCTCACCATGCTTTGGGCTTACACGACGCTAGCTCAGTTCCTCATCACCTGGGAAGGCAACCTTCCGCTAGAAGTGCCTTACTATATACGGCGCAGCGGACAAACATTCTTTGGTGGCCACGGCGTAGATTGGAACGTTCTTAGCAATCTGGTTATGATCTTCCAGTTCTTTGTCCCATTTTTCGCTCTGATTGCGCCTCGCACCAAAAGAGTGGTTCGTAATCTCATTTGGTTGAGCGTCACTATATGGATCACAAGGATTTTCACCGTCTATTGGCTCATTTTCCCCGACGTTAGACCATTGGAAGGATTTGGTAAATCTCTGGGACATTGGACCGACTATGCTGCATTCTTGGGCATCGGTGGGATCTGGTTCTCGGTTTTTGTCTTCCAGTATCTAAAGGTGCCGTTCATTCCCAAATACGATACGCGCCTAATGGAGGTCGAACATGCCTGAACATGGCCACGCCCATCACGGGCCTCCTGATACCAGCCGCGGCTTCGAACAGAGTGACCTCAACATCACCTCGATTGGAAAGGGTGTTCTTTTTTATTTCATCTTCACCGGTGCAATAGGCGTCGTCGTCTTCCTCGGATTCCTCTTCTTCCACCAAGCCGAGGTGCCGCCGCAGGCTCTTTCCACTATTCCCTCCGCCCCGTATCCCGTTCTGCAGAACAATATCACGGCCCAAACCGATATCTGGAATCTAAGAGCTCAGGAAGATTTCCTACTTAATAACACCACATACGTGGATTCGAGCAAGAAAACTGTTCGGGTGCCGGTAGATCAAGTTATCGATCAACTGGGCAAATCGGATGACCCATCCGTGCTGAACATCGCTCCCGCTCCCGCTGCAGCCGTAGGTGCTCAGCAAAGTTCTGAGCCCGCAACCGGTGAGAACAATTCACCTTCAGGCGGCGATACGGCTGTTAGACCAACTTCGTCTGAGCCCGTAAAAAAGAGAAGGGCACCGATGCCGACGCCACTTCAGGGCAGTTTGAAGGGAGAAATAGGTAGCCCTCCCAGCGGTGAGCCCCAAAACGTTAAGGTCGTGCCATCCAAGGGCGGGGCGCAATGAAGCTAGTTTCCCGCTTCGCGGTTCCCGTCATCGTGCTGATTCTTGTCGGCCTGTCCGTCGCCTTTGCGGTTTCTCTCAAAAACGCGCAGGGTGGCGATGTTTCCAAAAAAATGGGACTTGACCAAAAGCTTGGCAATAAGCTTCCGCTCGATGCCAAGTTCAAAGATGAGGACGGCAAAGATGTTCGGCTTGGAGATTATTTTGGCAAACGGCCAGTGCTCCTCATGCTGGTGTTTTATAGCTGCCAAGGCGCCTGTCAACTAGAATTCGAAAACGCGACCCAAACCTTCGTCGATATGAAAAACAAGAATATCGCCAAGGATTACGACGTCGTTTCTATTAGCATCAACCCGAAGGAGACGCCGGAACTTGCCCACGGTAAGCGAGCGGAGATCCTAGACCGCACCAAGCTTCCAGGCGGATATGATGGATGGCATTTCCTCACTGGAAGTCAAGCAGAAGTTCAGAAAGTGGCGAAGGCGATCGGATACCGCTATTCGTACGACCCCGCCAAAAACCAGATACTTCACCCAACCGGCTTATTTGTCATAACTCCCGACGGCCACATCTCTCGCTACCTCTATGGCGTGGACTATGTAGCCACCATGGTAAGCGACTCCATCGACACCGCCGCCAAGGGGAAGATAAACGTTCCCAGCGATCCCATCCTTTTTGGCTGCATCCAATACGATCCGAATACGGGCAAAACAAGGGTGAATGTTTTCAGAGCCTTGCAAGTGGGCGGATTCCTGACGATCTTTACCGTTGCCGGACTTATTTTTATGCTCTCTCGAACGAATCCTAATCAGCCAGACAATACCGACAAGGAGGTCGACTTAGGGCCGGGCGTTTAGCCCCCCTGAAGTTTTCATGAGGTTTTTCCCCTACCAACTGGCACCTGTACAGGCCTCCGAGTACGCCAAACAGTATGATCCGCTGTTCGCGGTCATCACCCTGCTCACGATTTTCTTTACGGTCGCAGTCATGTCCGTCGTCATCTTCTTTGCGATCAAGTACAAAGCGGGTTCAAAAGCGGATCGATCTCGACCGGAGCATGAGAATCTTCGCCTCGAGATAGCTTGGTCACTCCCACCGTTAATGTTGGGGCTTGTTATTTTTGCTTGGGGCGCAACTCTCTTCGTGCAGCAAAGAAGGCCACCAGCAAATGCGCTCAACATTTTTGTCATCGGTAAGCAATGGATGTGGCATATCCAGCACCCGAACGGGGTTCGAGAGATGAACGAGTTGCATGTGCCGGAAGGAGTGCCCGTTAAGCTGACGATGATCTCGCAAGACGTTATTCACGCTTTCTACATCCCGCAGTTTAGGATCCAGTACATGGTTGTTCCTGGCCGCTACACGTACGAGTGGTTCACGGCAACAAAGCCCGGACGCTATTATTTGTTCTGTGCCCAGCATTGCGGCACCCAGCATTCGGAAATGGGCGGCTATGTGTACGTGATGTCCCAGCCCGAATACGCGGCGTGGCTGGAGCATGGCGGCTCAACTCCCTCACCCACCATCCAAACGATGGCGCAAAAGGGCGAAGAGCTTTACACACAGTACAACTGCACAAATTGTCACGGACCTGCCGATACTGAACGTGCTCCGTCTCTCGTGGGAATCTATAATAGACCTGTGAAGGTTGATAACGGCTCCGTCGTAACAGCGGACGACAACTACCTCCGCGAGTCGATCGTGAATCCGTACGCCCATATTGTGCAGGGCTACACGAACACGATGCCGCAGTACACTAGCGGGGCGAAAGGACAACTAAGCGAAGAACAGCTTCAACAAATGGTGGAATATATAAGGTCTTTAACTCCGGGAACGTTGCCTGCGAAGGGCTCGCCGAGCAGCACGCCCTCTAACGCGGGCCTCCCAACTGGGGAGATTCCACAACGACTTCCGGCTACAGCAGCGACCAAGCCAGCGACGGCTGGTACATCTCAATCTGCCGGGGCAAAGATATGAGCATAGCCGCAATAAAAGACTCCGATACCAGCCACGTTGAGCAAAGGAAGAACTACCTTAACGCCAGCAGCACCATTTCTTCTTGGCTGCTGACGGGCGACCATAAGCGAATCGCATTCCTTTATTTGCTTTCCATCAGCTTCTTCTTTGCCATAGGCGCAGTAGCCATTGGCCTGGTAAGACTTGAGCTAACGTCTCCGATGGGGCAGCTTCTTGGCTCAGAAACATACAATAAGATGTTCTCCGCCCACGGAATCGTGATGGTGTTCTTCTTCTTGGTGCCATCCATTCCAGCCACCCTTGGAAACTTCTTAATACCGCTTCAAATTGGAGCGCGGGACTTAGCGTTTCCGCGCCTGAACCTGCTTAGTTGGTACATTTACATCCTTGCCGGCGTATTGCTTCTCACCGCCTTCTTTATGGGCGGAGTGGATACCGGTTGGACCTTCTACACGCCGTTCAGCAGTTTGTACAGCAAGACCCAGGTCACGATGGTCATCGTGGCCGTGTTCTTCGCCGGCTTCTCCTCTATCTTCACCGGCTTGAACTTCATCGTTACCATTCACAAGATGCGAGCCCCCGGCATGACCTGGGACCGGCTACCGCTCTTCGTTTGGTCGATGTACGCAACAAGTCTCATCATGATCCTGGGAACGCCGGTGGTTGCCATCACACTCCTCCTGGTGGTCTTTGAGAGAGTCTTTAGCATTGGAGTCTTCAGCCCTGAACTTGGCGGCGACCCCGTTCTGTTCCAGCACATGTTCTGGTTCTATTCCCACCCCGCCGTTTACATCATGGTTCTCCCGGGCATGGGCGTGATTAGCGACCTTATGGCTTGCTTCTCGCAGAAGCGCGTCTTCGGTTATCACTTTGTCGCTTACTCCAGTCTCGCCATCGCAGCTCTCGGCTTCATCGTGTGGGGACACCACATGTTCGTGGCCAGCGAGTCGATGTACCAAGGCATCGTCTTCTCCCTTGCGAGCTTCTTGGTCGCCATACCCTCTGCTATCAAGGTCTTTAACTGGACCGCGACTATGTATAAGGGCAATATCAAGCTGCAAACGCCGATGCTCTATGCATTAGGATTTATCGGCCTGTTTGTTATTGGTGGCCTTACGGGCCTTTACCTCGCTTGCATCGCAACCGATCTTCACTTGACAGGAACCTACTTCGTGGTTGCCCACTTCCACTATGTTATGGTTGGTGGAACCTTGAGCGCCTTCTTGGGAGGCATCCACTTCTGGTGGCCCAAGATGTTTGGTCGGATGTATCCGGAGTTTTGGGGCAAGATCGCAGCAATCATCACGTTTGTAGGCTTTAACCTCACGTTTATGCCGCAGTTCATCGTGGGCTTTCTTGGCATGCCGCGCCGATATCACTATTACTACTTCGCACCGGAATATGCGCCGTATCACATTCTGTCTTCAGCAGGAGCTTCGGTTCTCGCAGTTGGACTCATTATGCCGTTGGTTTATCTAACCTGGTCTCTAAAATATGGCGAGCCGGCCGGTAAGAATCCGTTCCACGCGGTGGGGTTAGAGTGGACCACGCAATCGCCGCCAATAACTTCAAACTTCGACACGATCCCAGTTGTAACTTGGGAAGCTTATGAATATACCGACGCTGATGAAGCCGAAGACATCCAAGGCGGTATCGAGATGGCAGAAGAAATGGGGTTGGAGAAGTAATGGCAGCGCACGCCGCACAAGGACATGGGCACGACGAACGGGTCTTTCACCAGTACGAGGATTACGATCAGCAAACCGACAGCTACGTTGTGGGAATGTGGTGCTTCGTCGTTCAGGAGATCATGTTTTTCGGAGCTTTGTTCTTGGTCTACACCCTCTATCGCTGGATGTACCAAGACGATTTCTATGAAGCGCACAAAGTGCTAAACGTGCCCCTTGGCGCCATCAACACTACCGTGCTTCTTACTAGCAGTTTTTCTATGGCGGTTGCCGTCCATTTCGCGCAGCTTAAGAAAAAGGGGCCCCAGTTGGCAGCCCTCGGCTTTACAACAATATGCGCGTTCGCTTTTCTTGTCATCAAGGGCTTTGAATGGGCCGAAAAATTTAAAGATCACCACGTGATGGGGCCGAGCTTCCATTGGACTGGCGCAGGTTCTCCAGCCCACGCCCAGATGTTCTTTAGCCTCTACTTTGGAATGACCGGGTTACATGCGTTCCACGTTATCATTGGCATCCTCGTCATTGGCGCTTTGATGTATATGACCGTTAAGGATTATCCTCAGGTCAGCGACTATATTCCCACCGAAATGATCGGACTGTATTGGCACTTCGTCGATATCGTCTGGATCTTCCTATTCCCCTTGTTCTACTTACTGCCGAAATGAGCACTGCCAAACACTCTAACCACGCGCATCATATTACGCCGCTTTCGACGTTGTTCGGCACGTTCTGCATTCTCGTCTTCTTAATGACAGCGACGGTAGTCAGCTCTTACATTCAAATAACGCCGCTAGTGAACAATGCCATTAACCTTGGCATTGCTGTTGCAAAGGCCTCATTCGTAGTCCGTATCTTCATGGGCTACAAATACACTTCCAGCCTGGCCAAGCTCTTCGCTTTAGCCGGGTTTGTGTGGTTGATGCTTATGACCATCACCTTCGGTGATTACTTCACAAGAAAGTGGGAATACACGCCTGGCTGGTACAAGACCGATACAAATGGTGCCCCCATGGAATCGGAAGTCTCGCAGAGTCCGCTTAGCAAGGCCGTCTCGGTTCCTGACTACAATAAGAACGAACTAGAGCATTAGGCAGGATCTTAGCTCGGCATCTGCCCAGGCCAGGATATCCTCCGTGTTGGCGTCTTTCGGGAATTCGTGCGCTTCTCCCCAAGTCGCCTTGATGGTATGAAAAGCCGGCCGCGGGATCATGCTTCCATAAGGCATTACGCGGCGGCTGCCGTCAATGCCGAGGCATATCACAGGGACTTGAGCCATGCGAATGATGAGCGCGATTCCTGGCTTAAGGGGAAGCAACTCTCCGGTCTCGCTCAGCTCGCCTTCCGGATAGATACAGACGACCTCGCCGTCTTTAAGCAGGTTAACCGCGTGCTTAATGGAATTCCTGTCCGGTTCGCCTCTTTTGACTGAAAAGGCCCGAAACAGCTTCAGGAAGTATCGAACTCCCTTCATCTCAAAAAGCTCGCTTTTGGCCATGAAATAAACCGGGCGCTTGCATGCCAGTTGCACGACAATGGGGTCGATATCGGCTTGGTGATTTGAGAGCACGAGCACTCCGCCCGATTTTGGGACTCGGTAAGCGCCAAGCCTTTTCAATGGCCCCAGTAGGGTCATCAGCCCCCAGCAAAAGGCTCGCATTAGGGGCAGTGTTACAGCCTGAAAGGACGGGTTCTGCTTTTCACTGGGGTCCATCTTTTTGCATCAACGCCTTTAAGGCTTTCGGGTATGCCACATGCTCTAGGGCAAGAACCCTTGCTGCGAGAGACTCCTTTGAGTCTCCCGGTTCGACTGGGCAAGTCATCTGGAGCAAGACCTGCCCCTCGTCGTAGCGCTCACTAACCAAGTGGACGGTGCAGCCGCTCACTTTTTCTCCCGCTGCCAAAACCGCTTCGTGAACTCTCAATCCGTACATTCCTTGCCCGCCAAACTTTGGAAGCAGGGAAGGGTGGATATTTAAAATTCTGTTCGGGAAGGTTTGTAACACCTCTGCCGGCAGCAGCCGCAAATAGCCGGCTAGGCAAATAAACTCCGCTTCGCGTACTTGGAGGGCCTTTAAGAGCTGATTAGGGTAATCCTCCGTGGCAGATGACAGGGCCACAACTTGTAAGCCTAAGCCTTTGGCCGCCTCAACGGCTGGAAGATCCGGCGAGGGGGCAACTACGGCAACAACCTCGGCGGGCAAGTCTCCGGAAGCGCAGGCTTTCGCCAATGCAGCCATGTTGGACCCGCGCCCTCTGCTGCCAATGAGGATGGCGATTTTCCTTCGGCGCGGCATGTATCGTTATAGCACTTAGAATCGCGCAAAATAGACTATGCCTTTTACATGCCCCGATGATGGAACCCAGCTAGTTATAGAAACCTTCCACGGCGTAAGTCTGGAAGTATGCCCAACTTGCGACGGAATCTGGTTCCGACAGGACCAGCTAACGAACATGCTAAGCGGCGATTCCCACGTGCTTGAAGAGCTTGGCAAAATGCATTTCCTGCCACGGAACGCAAAGACGGACCTTCAACGTTGAGATGCCCGGAAGATGGAGCCACGCTCCAGCAGTATCACTACCTCTACAGCACGCCGATTATCCTTGAGCAATGCCCCGTTTGCGGTGGTTTTTTTGCGAAGCACGAAGACTTGGAGAAGATGCAGTTGGCGTTGGACAAGACCAAGGGCGTTGGAATGACTAAACTCGAAGAATACAGCGCAAAAGCCGGAGCAGAGGAAGCGCAGCACCTCGCATACATGAATCGCCAAGCGAGTTTGGCATCGTTCTTTAACTTCATGGATTACCACATGAGCGGCTTTTGGGGCATGCTCTAGTCTTTGAGTATCCAATCCCTAAACGATTCAACGGTCTCAAACAGCCAGTCGGGCTGTTTGTCCCTTAAAGCACCCACGGAACTCGGATCGGCCCACGCGACGGCCGCAATTGGAACACCCGCTTCGCGGGCGGCGGGAACGTCACTGGGCGCATCGCCCACGTAAAGCACGTCATCGCCGGCCAAACCCCACTCGGCCAGTATTCGCGCAATCCCCAACGGCTTACAGGGGCGGTCATCGCATCCGACCTCGATACTTTCAAAAACACCATTCAACCCGATATGTTCGAGGGAAATCGTCAGAGAGGTTTCCCCTTTTCCTGTCACGATCCCCAATCTAACTCGCCTTTCGCTCAGAGTCACAAGCAGTTCATGAATGCCCTGAAATGGCGTAATCAACCCGGAATGAAGGTCGGTGTAATGGCGATAATATTCTGCTAGGGTTGCTTCTTCAAGGCCCGGAGCGAGCACCGGCATCGTGCCTCGTTCCGTCGGTCCAAAAGAGGCTTTAATTTCCTCATCTGCTAGCATCCGCCCATGAACTGGGTGAAGCGCGCGTCGAAAAGCCTCGATCGCAAGGGGCATGGTGTCGGCCAGAGTGCCATCAAAATCAAAAATGATCCCCTTAAACATAGGCTCAGCAAAAAGACTACCTGTCTCAAGAGATCGCTATCGTTCCGCGATATTGGGACGATTGGACTTTGCCCAGGCTGAAGTTGTGAATCGATTTAGCTTACAACTATAAAGGAGAAAAGGGGAGGCAAGTAATTTGGAGAGCTCAACGATGGCTTCGGAAATCTACATGGCCCGGCAGCCTATTTACGATAGGTCGTTGGATGTAGCCGCCTACGAGCTCCTATTTAGGTCGGGAAAGAGAAACGAAGCAGGCATAGTGGGTTCCACAGAATCGGCCCAAGCGGTTATCAGCAGCTTGATTGATATCGGCCTTTGCGAGCTTAGCGGCGAAAACCGAGCTTTTATCAACGTTGATCAAGACCTGTTGATGTGCAGCGCGCTCACGTTGCTCCCACAGAACCGCATAGTCCTTGAAATCCTAGAAACCGTTCGGCCAACTGCGGAAGCGGTTAAGGCCGTGAAGGATCTTCGCGACTCGGGCTATATTATCGCTCTCGACGACTTCGAGCTTTCGCCTTTAACCCAGCCTTTCCTGCCGTATGCTTCCATTGTCAAGTTTGATGTAAGGGCGTCTGCTGGAAATCTTGTAAAGAATTCCAGGCCCTTCGCGGCGAGGAAAATCGATCTCCTTGCGGAAAAGATCGAGAGCGAAGAAGAGTTTAAGAAATGCGTTAAGTTGGGCTTTAAATATTTTCAGGGCTATTATTTTTCAAAGCCGGAAATTGTAAAGGGTGCGCGCATTCCTTCCAACAAAGTGGCCGCTTTACGTGTTGCCGCTAGCCTCCAAAATCCCGAAATAACGATGGAGCAGCTAGAGAGTGCGATCGGCGCCGACCTCGCCCTGACTCACCGGCTGTTAAAGCTGGTTTCCAGTGCCCATTTTGGCCTTGCCACCCGCGTGAACTCTATCCGCCAAACGGTTATGTTTTTGGGCGTTAGAACGGTCGCCAGCGTCGCCACTCTTATCGCTATGGCCGCGAGTTCCAACAAGCCGGCCGAGCTCTCGAATGTGGCCTTTATCCGCGCGAAGATGTGCGAACTCTTGGCTGCCGCTCAAGGGCGCTCCGGTAAGGAACGATACTTTACGACTGGGCTACTATCTGTGATCGACGCCATGATGGATTTGCCTATGTCTGAAATCCTGGCTGAGCTTTCGCTTGATAACGATATCCATGAGGCATTGTTGGACCCGGAAGCGGAAGGCGAAATCGCCGACGTTTTACGGGTTGTTTTAGCCTATGAGGCCGCCGATTTCAACCGGATCGAAGAGCTTTCAACCGCGCAGTCTAGGGTGGCGGAGTGCTACCGTGCCGCCATTGGCTGGGCGAACGAGATGTCGAGCAGCTTGGGCCCAACCGCCAAGGCCGCTTAAACTATTTCTTGACCTTGCTGCTTTATGATCTTTGTCATTCCGAACTCCGTGTGAGGAATCCCGGGGGCGAAGCCCTAGCCGCAGAGATCCCTAACACGAAGTTCGAGATGACACATGGAAGCGCCTCCAGTCGAGAAGGAGTTTTGCGATTGCCTTTAAAATCGCCGCCTTCATCTCCCTCAATGCACATCGCAAAACGCCTAACGCACAGCGCATAATCCCTATGGGAGTGGATTGGTGCTGGTGTGCTGCCTGGTCTTCAAAACCAGTGTGACGCCCTTGGGCGTTGGGTGGGTTCGATTCCTACACATTCCCGCCAGCCCATTTTGAAGTCTTAATACAACAGGTTTTAAGTTCATTATTTCCGCCAGGAGCCGCCACATCCCGCCAGCAAAGTCCCTGCATTTCTCCCTGCATTAATTCAGGCCCATAGCGCTGGCGTCTTCTTTCGTCTGCTTGAGGGCATGTACGCGCGGCTTGAAGGCGTTGTACATTCGCACAGACCATTCTGCGAACCACTCTTTTATTGTTTCCCTGTTTTGCTCATTCAGTGGGTCAATTTTCGATTCTAGAAGTATCCTGGCGCTCTTCTTGTCGCCCATACGCTTCCATAAAAGTTCGCTGTCAAGCTCGTGCTCGATAGCCCCTTTTTCCTGCTGAAGTTGTTGAAAAGCGGAGTCCTTCCAAGTGCCACAGTTGATATACAACTCAATGCCTATGCTTTGAGTTCTAGGAACCAGAAGCATAGCCAGGTTAAAACCTGATCGACCAACGGAAATGCTTGACCAGTGATCAGTAGATGGTCGCTGTAGATTGAAGGGCGGCTTTTTCCGTTCGACAAATGGAACTATTTCCTCCCAAAAGGATTTTCTCCAGGCGTGACGTTGTCTGTCGGCATCAGACTCCACGAAACGGCTCTTCTGCGTTAGATTGGGCCGACAAACTACGTCTAGCTGGGGAGCACCTGCACTCGTTCCAATCCTATATGCCTTCAGTTCAGCAAGGAACAATGAAACCGTAGCAGGAGTGTTTACGTTAAGCCAGTCAATCACTTCTCTATGATCGTCCGCAACTTGTTCGCATATCCACACACCGGTCATCGCTTTGTGGGCAGCAGCATAAGTCAGGAGCTTGCCTAAGTGATCGTGGTTGGTCTTTCCATATTGATTCTCGATTACAACGACATGGTTTTCGTCACCTAAGACATTTCCCACGATGTCACAGGGAAAGTCCCCTGGCCTACACTCCCTTCGCGTGTTCTCAATCTGTATGCCAAGGTCGGTAGCCAATAGATCAAGACCCGGATCAGTAATAAGCCAGTCGGAGAACTGAGGCTCTTTTGGCCAAAGCGTTCTCACGTCAACCCGATTTCTTTTGCCAATCTCCATATTCGATCTTAGAGAATATCCAAGTTAAAGCTTTCAAAAGGCTTCGAGGACCTATTTTTACTTCGCAACGGAAGCCTTACAGGAGCGTAAAGTCTGACATGACGATTGGTGATGCGGTTGGATTAGGGGCACTCGTGGGCACTTTGCTGGCAGGCGTTACCGGCTTTCTTGTCAATGCAGCCCTAGACCGTAAAGCCCAGGCTCGTCGCCTGCGTACCGAAGCATACACCGACTTCTTAAGAGGGGTTACGGGATGTTCTGCGTATAATGGTGGTACAGAGCAGCATCGCGCATTCTCCGCGCTACACATGGATGCACGATCACGAATCTTAGTATACGGAGATTCCGCCGTTATTAAGCGAGTTGGCGAATTCTGGAGTCTTGGAGCCGGTTTTGATTCTGAGGAAAAGCAGGACGCCTTTGTACGCTTAATCCAAGATATGCGGAATGCCGGAGGGCAAGGCGAAATTGCGCCGTCCATTGTAAAGGATGTTTTGCTTGAGAGTGTCAGTAAGATTCGGGAACGAAATACAGCAGCGCTGGTCGATGGGGGAAAGCACCTTCGAAAATGAAAGCGTCTGACGACTCTCGTATTTACGCTTCACTTATAAGAATTCAGGGGACATCTCGCTGCCCATAATGATTCTATGAACGAGTTCAAATTCGAAGACCTTAAAGTGGGAGACCGTATTTCACGGGAGTGTTGGACTACTTTCGGCGTGGTTGAGCGAATTGAACGCGGTATCGGCACCGACTCGGAAGGGCAAACTGCCCTTGTTCCTGTTAAAGTTTTCTTACGAATCGGCGATATGGACGACTTCGATATGGAGGAGCTAGCTGCCGAAGATTGGGTTCGCGTTCCGCCTGGCCATGAAAAAGCAAGCCGCTGGCTCACAAATGACGAGCTTGCGCTTTGGTTGCGCACGGGTGAAGAGCCTAAAGACTGGATTCCTCCATTGAATAAGGGACTTAAGGAGATTTGTGCGGATCGAATCGAATCCTTAGCAAAGGAAGCCGACCACTATTACAAGGAATTACTTTGTGAGCAAACGGCAATAAGCAGGCTTGGATATGATGGTATGGCTGTCTACGACGAAGCTAAGCTTATTCGAAAAGAGCTAGACGGGGACGAGTAGCGTCACGGATAATTTGCGCCACGCTCCGAGTCGTTCGCCTTAACGGCTCAATCGCCGAGCGACTTCTACAAGATTTTGATAATTTTACAGTCACTTCCTCACAAAGCCTTATCCAGTTCATTCCAGACTCCAATTTATGTACTGAGCCCGGGTGCTCCCGGTTTGTTCAAACGGGGAGTCTATTGAAATGTTGCCGGATGCCGTAGAATAAAACCATGGAAGCAATTCGACTCGAGACGGTAGTCCCCTCCGACGGGATACTAAAAGTTTCAGATCCCGACCTGAAAGCTGGGGAAGAGGTTGAGGTTATCGTATTGCGGCAGCCTAAACGCGACGCAGATTCCCGCTACCCGTTAAGAGGAACTCCATTTCGATATGACGAGCCATTTGCTCCAGTGGTCCCCCCTAGCGATGCTAAGTTATTGCGATCGCGTTTGCAACAATAATTGCCTGAGTTCGGATTTCGGGAATAGCCGTCGTTTCCAGCCAACAGCCTCTGCAGAGTGAGCCTACAGCCCACACATTTGCCTTCTCGTTGGCGCGCCCATCCTTGTCCACCAAAAGGCCGGCACCCAGCGGATCGTATTCGACTAACCCAGCCTGAACACCGGATTCAAGGAGGGGAACCTTTGCGGTGGCGAGATCGCCGCTAGGGCCGGTGCAGTTGATAACCCAATCCACAGCAAGTTTTTCAGAGCCTTCCTGCGTCTTGAACTCCACGATAACGCCCTCCTTGTTTGCCAAGACAAAAGAAAGTTGGCCCTTGCCCACGCTTAACTGGCCACTCGACATAAGATCAGCGATGTCAGCCGCGACCTGCTCCGGCATACGATGCCGATGAACGTCCCAATATATCTGTAACCGCTTTCGAAAGCGGTCGCGCTCTCTCCAGGAAAGCGTTTGCCAAAGCTCCGCCGTGCGTGGGCGGAGGGCATCTACCACCTCTCTCCAATCATCACCGCTCTCGCGAATTTTGGTAATTACTCGCCCAATAAGGCCGTCGCCAGCCTCAAACTCCACTTGCCCCGCTGCGTTTTGGGCATGGGAAGTGGGCAGCAATCCACGCCGAGAACGAGCAAAGATCGGTCCCGTATGGCTCTGCTGCTGCAAACTTAAAACCACGTCGATCATGGTCAAGCCCGTCCCGATGAGCAACACCCGATCTTCTTTCCCAATTTTTTCGTAGGTGGAGGAAGACCATGGCTGGGCGATAAAGCGTGGATCGGCGGCCAATGGCGCCAACGTTGCAGGCCATCTTGGGGGCAAGTTGCCTAAAGCAAGAACGGCGTGCTCCACCACAATCTCCTTTCCGTTGAATCCAATAAGGAGTTGATCGCCAGATTTGCAGAGAGATGTGGCTTCGTCGTTAACAATCTCAAGGCTCGCGTTCGAGCTAGCCCTCGCCTCTTCCAAAATCTCCGCCAAATAAACGCCAAATAGCTTGCGAGAGGCAAACTGGGAGCCGACATCACCGATGCCGTACCCGTGCGCGCTAAGCCATTTCACAAAATGGTCCGGTTCCTCAGGGAAAGCAGAAATGCCTTTGGCGCGCACATTAAGCAGGTGGCAATCGCGATCCGTTCCGTAGGCGATTCCGCGCGCAACCTGATTGGATTTCTCGATTAAATAGACCGTTCCGCCGGGCAAGAGCCGCAAGAGCCGAGCCGCGACTAGCGTTCCGGAAGCACCCCCACCCACTATCCCCACGCTCATTGCGTGATTTTTCACTAGTTAATTAAAAATCCCCTTGGAGATTTTGGAATAGTTGACTATAATGGTCATGTATTGGAGTTTTAACCATGGAAACAGTTGCCGCATCCGTTGAGTATTCGTTGGAGTCGCTCATTGCAGATCTCGATATTGCGATTGCCAACAGGGATTTGGCAACTCGGGTTCAGGACGTGCGCTCGACCCTGGAAAGAGCGGTCCGTTTGAACGACGATCTTTTTCCGGCACACTTCTACGATCCCTCTGATACGGGCTATGCCAGAAGGCTGGCTTATTCGGATCCCTTCGGACGCTATACCGTTATGGTGATGGTCTGGAAAAAGGGGCAAGGGACGCCGCTGCACGATCACAACGGCCTTTGGGTTGTGGAATGCGTTTGTAAGGGCAAAGTTCGGGTCACGAACTACGCCCACATGGGCGAGGCAAACGGGATTCACGCTTTTGAAGTTCAGTCCACCGGTATCGACGCGGCGGGTAGTTCCGATTTTAGAGTGTCGCCTTTCGAACATCATATTCTCGAGAATCCGAACGAAGAAACGGCAGTTACAATCCACGTTTTTGGCGGCGCGATGACGCAGTGCGGCATCTATGAGCCTGTTGAAGGCGGCTGGGTTCGGTCCGATAAGAATCTCGTCCTTTCCGCTTAACTCAGGAGTTGAGTGAGGATTGTAATCTCGCGTTCAGGCGAGTGATCGGAATCCTTAGGTTCAATTTCGTAGTGAAGCTGACCTTCGCAGCGTAAGCGAACGGTGTTCCATCCAAGTCTTTTTGGCGAGGCAAAATCTTTAGCCGGGTTATCAGCCACATAGGTTAGCCGGCGCCCGCTTAACCCCCACATTTTCTCAATCGTCTCGAAAGCCAAGGGGCTTGGCTTAGAGTGCCCTGGACCAAGCGAGTCTGTATAAATAACCTCATCGATCATTTCTTTCAAGCCCAACGCTTCAACTTTGTTCGACTGGGTAATCAATAGGCCGTCCGTGATAATGCCCAAGCGGTAGCCGCCTTTCAATACGGCTAAAAGCTGACTGTTTTGGTCAGATAATGCGATAGTTGGCCTATGCGAGCGGTAAATTTCCACCATCTCGAGGGGCTCAATCGCGATCAGAGGATAGCTTTGCAGCAGCAAATCAAACGCATTTCCTCTGACTCCTTTCAAAAAGTTTTGCCAAAGGAAACTCTGCAACTCAAGGACCGAAACGCCAAACCGGCTCTCCAATTCAAATCCAACGGCAGCAAACCCACTCGCGACGTAGTCGCGCTCAAAATAGAGAGTGTCGTCCAGATCGAAAACAATTCCTTCATTCATCTGAATGGCTGATCCAAGAAAATCTCAACCGAATGCCTGGTCATGTAAAGGCCGGCTTTGTACTCGCCAAATCTGGAGGCGACCACTTCACCCTTAAGCATCGCGATAATCCATTTCGGATATTCTGCCCCGGCAGCTAGCGCGAGCGGAAACCCTCCGCCAAAGCGGCCGTTGATCTCGGTCAAAACCGGACCCCGGTCCGTTAAAAAGGCTTGCAAGGTAATCGGCCCTCGCGCGCCTCCTCGACCGCAAACGGAAAGCACTTCCTCAATCCAAATCGCCAAGCTATCAACCCGAACCGTGACTCCCTCAATGGATTCCCCTGCCAAAGTCTTCAACCTCTTTCGGGGGACGTAATGGATGGGGTTCGATTGAAGATCGAATAAGGCATCAATCGTGATTTCTTCGCTCTCCAAGAACTCTTGAATAACGGGGTTCTTTACGCGCTCGAGCGCCACTAACAAACCTCCCACCGAACAGGGAAAAGCATTTACACTTGCGCTTCCAAATCTGGGCTTAATAAACAGCTTGTCGGGCCCATTAGTTGGAAACGAATCGGGTAACCAGGAGCGGGGAACCGCAATCCCAGCAGCTTCAAAATGTTTGAAAGTTTCCCATTTATCCAAAGTGAGCCGAACAAAAGGAAGCAAGGAAACAAGCGGATAAATCGCTGGTTCGCCATGGTTCGCGGCCAAAAACTCTAGCTCAGTATCAATGGTAGGAACGATGGCAGCAACGTTCTCTCGAAGCGCAACGTCCCGCAGTTCATCTAGATAAGACGGAGACTCGATTCGAGGCAGCAGATACCCCCGGTCAGCTAGTTGCAAGCACGGCGCCAGCGGATCGCAGTCAGCCGCGATAACAGAATAGCCCTCCGGATGAGCCGCTTCCTGAAAAGCTCGCAACAGAGAAACTCTCCTTCCGGCGCTCGTAATTAGGATCGACTTCTCCATGGGCTGACTAAAACTCTACCCCCATGCAGGGAAACGCTCAAATTAAAGTGGAACTGGTGGTAAGGTCAAGTAAATGAACGGCTTTCTCCTGACCTTATTACTACTTGTTCCCACTCAGAAGCCAAGGTGGACGCCGCTTCATCTGGCGGTATTAAAAGGAGACCTGGTCCAGGTCAAAGCCCTTGTGGCAAGTGGGGCCGATGTAAACAAAACTGCGCCCGGGCCGCCAGCAGAAACGGCGGAGAACTTTGATTGGCACCAAACTCCGCTCCATCTAGCCGCACAAAAAGGCCGGCTTGAGATTGCAAGCTTTCTGATTTCCAAAGGGGCTCACGTTGACGCAAGAGATGTTGACGGCGATACTCCTCTAAGTTATGCGGTCGATGGCCATCCAGATGTAGCAAAACTACTATTGGCAAAGGGAGCAAATCCAAACGCACCAGATTTTCAGGACGAGACTCCGCTGTTCAAGGTTACAACTGAAGAAATTGCTCGTGCTTTGATAGCGCGCGGGGCCGCTGTCAATAAACGCAACAAAGATGGCGCTACTCCGCTCCATCTGGTGAAATCGGTTAGCGTGGCGCGCGTGCTTATTCAAAAAGGGGCAGAGATAAATGCGTTCGACAAGTGGAACCGAACCCCACTTATTGCATCCCTGGATGAGGGCCGAGAATCCGGTTCTGTCGCAGAGTTTTTAGTGGAATCAGGATCTAACGTAAACGCAATCGATGTGCTGCGGGACAAGCCCATTGCATTAGCTTGCAAGCAATCTTACGGTCAAGTCGTTAGACTTCTTTTGAACAAGGGCGCAAATCCAAATGACAAGAATGGCGATGGTGATACGCCGCTGATTCTGGCTGCCTCAAACGTTCGGGATGATCCCATTGACGATCAAATAAATAAGTCTTTTTCCGATTTTAGGAAGGAAAGAGATCCGCTCAAAATTTTGGCATTGCTGCTCATCAGTGGCGCCCATGTCAACCAAACCGGAAAGAATGGAATAACGGCGCTTATAGAGGCCGCATGCTTGGGTAACCAGCCTGAAGTCATTGATCTTCTAATCGACCACGGGGCCAATCTGGAAATAAGAGACAAAAACGGTTACACAGCGTTGCTTTGGGCTGCATTCAATCTTCACACTTCAACTGTAAAGGCGCTGATCAGGCATCACGCCAACGTTAATGTTCGCGCCAACGATGGGACGACGCCATTGGGTGCAGTGCTCAAGGATCCGAAGGATTCGATCGGCGACATTCCGCTAATGATTCGTCTACTGAAAGCTGCTGGAGCAAGAGCCCAATAGTGCCCAAAGAAGTTTTCGATATCAGTATCAACGCAAGATGTTTCTCACCCGTCTAAGTAAAGTGCGCCCGATCCTAGCCCTGTGCATTATCGCCCTCCCTATCGCCATTTCGGCACAAGCTGTTACGCTTAAGCGCATTGTAAAAGTTGGCGATACCGCCAAATATCGGACCACTTTCGTGTTCACCGTATACGGAAACGATGTTTTCTACACCTCCACAGAGACCGACAAAGTCACCGCCGTTAACAAAGATGGGAGCTATGTCATCGAAAGCAGCCAAACCGATGTGCATGCCAACAGCGGCAACGACTTGCCGGTTAAGCAAAACCCCGCCAAGTCATACACCACCTACGATGCAAGAGGCCGTGTGCTCGATCTTTCCGGTGCCCAACCTGGCACGGAATGGCGAGATGCGAACCTAGGCAGCTTCATTCTGCCCGAGAAACCGATAAACAAAGGCGATACTTGGACCGTCAATCTGGACGCCAGAGCCGATCGTCTCACCCCCGGCGCAACGTTCATTTTTACCGATGATGGGTTCAGCGTCGACAAAGGCGATGACAGCGCGGGTCTGCTCAAAATCGAAGAAAAGTACACGGAAAACACCCCCGGCAACCCCGCTACTTCCACCGGCACCATCTGGGTGAACCCCGCCGATGGCAGCATTGTAAAGGTCGACGAAACGTGGAACTTTGCGCCACTGCTAGGTTTAACGACCCTTGTTAACGGGCACGTTTCTTACCAGTTGATCCCTTAGGCTTTCCGTTTGTGCGGAGCTTAAAGCAGGCTCGGCAGCGCGCTTCGTAGCTCTCGGTTGCGCCAATAAGAATGGTCGGATCATCGCGGTGGGCAGGCTTCCCATCAATAACGCGGTAGGTATGGCTAGCGGGGGCGCCGCAGTTCATACAGATCGCGCGGAGCTTAACAACTTCATCCGCCACCGCAAGCAATGTTGGCATTGGCCCAAAAGGCTCTCGCCTAAAATCCTGATCCAGGCCGGCTAGGATCACTTCTTTGCCGCTATCGGCAAACTTGACTGCGAAGTCGACGAGGGATTTGTCAAAAAACTGAGCTTCTTCTATCAAGACAACTTGGGTGTCCGGATCGACTTGCGCCACCAAATCCTTGGTTGATTTCACCGGAACCGCCTCGTGCTTTACGCCCATATGGGTGACCACCATCGAGGTGTCGTACCGGTTATCGATGACTGGCTTAAAGACTTGAACTTTCTTCTTGGCATAGAGGGCGCGCCGGGCCAGCCGGATCAACTCCTCCGATTTTCCCGCGAACATGCTTCCGCAAATAACTGTGATCTGGCCTGGTTTTTTCAGTCTTCGTCCTCGAGTTTGCCTTCCATATCGGCTTCGAACATCTCTTCCATATCGGCCGACATATCGTCGTCCATCGCCTTGCCCATTTCACGAACCATGGATCTCATCTTGGTTGGGCTGTCGGGCTCTCCCATGATTTCGAGCCCATCGGCAATTTCATCGATTTTATCGTCTTCCGATCTTAATCTTGCAAACCGACTGATTAAACGTTTCGAATGAGTGCCTCCGCAGTGGGGGCATTTCTCGTTATCCGGCTCGGCCGTCATGCCAATCAACGCGGAAAACTTCTTGTTGCAGTCCTCGCATCGGTATTCGTAGATGGGCATTTTCAGAAATGAGGATACCTAGGGGCAAGATAAGTGACGCGTACCGCATAGTGGCCTTAGGCCTTTGGCGCTCGGCCTTCGGACGTCGGGAGCCTCAACAGATGGAATAGAGGAGAAATGCCCAGCCGAGTACCGAATACCGAATACCGAAAACCGAATGCCCAAGGCCCATCTGCGTTCGGGTAAAATTCTTGAATAACAAAACCTGCAATGGCTAAAGAAAGACCCGGGCGTCAGCGTCGCCCGAGACGGAGCAACAGCTCCAACGCCGCGCCCCCTATCGATCAATTCGGCAGCACCAATGTCGAAATAATCGTCAACTGTTCCAACCGCGAAACACGGATCGCCATGCTTGAGCACGGCGAACTGATGGAGTACCGCGTGGAACGCGAAGAGCGTGTGGTGGGCTCAATTTTCAAGGGCATCGTTCAAAACGTTTTGCCCGGAATGGATGCTGCCTTCGTTGACATCGGTCTGGAGCGCAACGCGTTCCTCTACGTTGCCGACATCCTTCCCGACGATATTCAGGACAACAGCCCCGCTTCGCTAAAACGAAGTGAGTTAAGACGCCGCAAGATCAAGGAATTGATCAAGCCTGGCCAAGAGCTTATGGTGCAGGTCACCAAGGGCCCCCGTGGCACTAAAGGCGCCCGCGTATCCACGCGAATCGCGCTTCCAGGGCGCTACGTGGTGCTCATGCCTGAATCGAATCACGTTGGCGTAAGCCGAAAGATCGAAGACCGCGCCGAAAGGGACCGACTACGAAGAGTTGGCGACAAAATCGTCCCCGAAGGTTTCGGGCTCATCCTGCGCACTGAGTGCGAGAGCCGAACCGAAGCCGAGCTAAGAGCAGACGTTGTTTTCCTTCAACAGCTTTGGGCCCAAGTCCTTCAGGCTGCCAAGAAGCAGCGCGCGCCAACCTGTGTTCACCGCGACCAGACCCTTCTTTACCGAACCGTGCGCGATCTGTTCGGAGATGAGATCAACAAGATGGTCATCGACGATCCGGACGAGTACGAGAAAGTGCACCTCGCCGCCAGCATCGTCGCCCCCGCCATGCGAGACAAGATCTTCCTTTACGACAAGGAAGTTCCCGTTTTTGACAACTACAACATCGAGCGCGAACTAGAACGCCTGCTTCAGCATAGGGTGCCTCTAAAATCCGGCGGCCACTTGGTGGTCGACGAGATGGAGGCCCTTACCGCCATCGATATCAACACCGGTAAGCAGGTCGGTTCCACCTCATTGAGCGACACCATTCTCCGCGCCAACATGGAGGCGGCCGAAGAGGTTTGCCGACAGCTAAGATTGCGCGATATGGGCGGCATCATCGTGATCGACTTCATCGATATGGAGTCCGCCGATGATCGCAAGAAAGTTATTAACTTTTTCACGAAAAAGCTGGAAAGAGACCGCGCTCGAACCCGGGTCGGACGAATTTCCTCACTAGGACTGGTTGAAATCACCAGAAAGCGAACCGGCGAATCGGTTACCGAAGCGATCACCGACGTCTGCCCAATGTGCGATGGCCGGGGCCGAATCTCGAGCAAAGAGACCGTTTCACTCTGGATCGAGCGAGACATGTGGCGAAGAATTAATGAGGCCGGAAACGCCTTTCTTATCGAGTGTCATCCTGCTGCCGTGGAGGCCCTTATCGGGGCCGACGGCGAGAACGTAGAGGAGCTTGAGCATGAAATGCGACGCGGCATCTTCATTCGAGCCAACTTCGACATGGAGTACGAGGAATACGAGATCAAGTCCGGAAGCATTGAAGACTTCGAGCGCACACAGATGGGTTTCCGCCGAGCCCAAGTTTTGGAATGCAATGTACGTCGTTCTTCTTTCGAGAATTTAAACAAAATCGTCGGTTGGACCGATGGCGGCTACTACATCGAGCTTATTGATGGCGCAGAGTATATCGGCCACAGGGCAAAAGTTTGCTTGCAAGATATTCGCCGCTCATTTGCCGTGGCTGACGTGATCTTGCCGGGCGCGCCCGTAGTGAGTAGAAGCATAACGTAGAAACGCGATGGCTACTTTAAAGCTCCCGAATGACCGCACTTTCAGTGCTGCATTAAATGTGGGTTTATGGATGTCCGTTGGCGGATTCTTCTTGGGTGCGTTTATACTATTAGCTGGGGCCGCCCAAGGTAGGCACAAAAGCGGTGAAGTCCTAATGGTCATAGCCGGCGTTTTTATCGCGATTTTTTTCATAGGCATTTTTGTGCTTATGTACACGCTCGCGGCTGGGATTGGCCGAGCCAATGGGACTGGAAAAACACCCATGCGCTTTGACAACACTTTTGTGGTTGCACGATACGCAATATCAAGCTTGGGCGATACCGTGTTCGACGAGAGCTATATCGACAGGGATGATCCGAGCACCAAATTCTACGTTCGCCTGAATATTCCCAATATTGGATCGGCGGAATACCGCTGCAACGAAGCCATTTGGCAAGAATGCGGCGAATCTATGATGGGCACGGCCCTGATCCAGGGCAACTGGATTGGGTCGTTTACGCGTTACATCGGCCACGGGCAGGGCAATCCGCACGAATACGGCGTGGCACCGCAGTAAGGCTGCAATCTATAATCCGATACGGATGTCTGAAGCCACTGAAATTTGGAAACAAGCCCTTCCCGTTATTCGCAGCAATGTGACCGGCGTCGGCGTTTGGGCCGCTCTTAACAGCGCGGTGCCCATCGCCATTGAGGACAACACCTTTGTGATTGGCCTTGCGCCCAAAGATGGAGACCTCGCAGGCCATTTGCGCATGGCTCAAACAAAGCGCTTTATTGATCTTGAGCTAACGCGGGTGGCGGGTAAACAAACTATCGGCCGCGTGATTGACGGTACGACGTTTGCCGATTGGGAACGGGTTAAAAGGCGCGACTTGGAGGCCCAGCGCCTGAAGGATATCGCTGAATCCAAGACTCGGGCGGAGATCAGTTCGCGATCCGGCTGGGACGGCGTGTACGAGCAGCTTAGCCGCCGCTACGCGGCGATTCAGAACAAGTCTTTGCCTCAGAATCGGGCTAAGTTCTTAAGAGAGGTTATTGATCTGGTCGCTGAAGCTCTTAAAGCGCAGCAAAGCACCGATGAAATGGGCGAGCGCAACCTTGGCCGATGCATCGAAAGGATTTCGCAGTATAGCGACGTGCCAAGCACACTGGTGGCCGTGATGGTTTTGGAGAAGGCCGGCGCCAACTGATGGCTGAGGTGGTCGTCCTGGGCTCAGGAACCAGCAACGGCGTCCCGTCCCTCGGTATCGATTATCCGGCAGAGTTTCTGGCGAATCCTAAGAACCATCGCACGCGACCCTCTATTCTATTGGAAGGCCCCGATGGCAATGTTCTGGTGGATTGCCCTCCAGAACTGCGTCTACAACTCCTTCGCGAAAACGTAAAGCGTGTGGACTCGGTGATCATCACTCACTCTCACGCCGACCACGTGATGGGGATGGACGACCTAAGGGCTTTCTGTTTATTAACCAAACGGTCAATGCCGGTTTACACGTTGCCAGAGTATCAGGCAGATATCAAACGGATCTTTAAATACGCCTACGATGTAAATCCAACCGGCGAGGTGCCTCGGTTTGATTTGGCCGATGTGCCCGACGTTCTAGAACTGAGCGGATTTAGGGTTGAGACCATGATCGTGGACCACGGCCCCGTTCCCGTGATTGGATTGCGAATTAACGACTTCGCCTATCTCACCGACGTGAGCAATATTCCTCCTGCCGCCCGAGCCAAGCTGAATAACTTAAGGGTTTTGATGCTGGACGCCACGCGGTACAAGCCGCATCCGAATCACTATCATTTCGATAAGGCCATGGAAGTCGCGGCTGAGATCGGCGCGGAAATGACCTACTTCACCCACCTTAGCCACGACTACGATCACGATAAGACGGCAGCCAGTATGCCACCAAACGTGCGGCTGTCATACGATGGCCTACGGCTGCCCCTCTAGTTTTAGCCCAACCCGGAGGAGGCACTTTAGCTTTAACCGTTAAAAACTTAACAAATATTGCGAAGTTAACCTAATGGTGAATGGTAATTTGACCAGGATGTTAATTGTGCTTTGTGCACGTCGAGCAACTGGAGAAACAAGGTAGATGCCGACGATCGTAGGAGGTTTAGCAGCGCTGGTTGCTTTAGCAGCTGGCATCCTTTCGAGCGTCGACCCCGTCGCTATTATATGGCGCGCTACCCTGGCATTTATCCTAGGTTGGGCGGCAACACAAGTATGGTACGTGTTCTTTACAGTGCAGAAACCAGAAGATTCTGCCGAAGGGGCACTGACCGAAAATAAATAAGGCGAAAGGACAGAGGATTTTAATCGAATGCCGTTATCTCCCGAACAACTGAAACGATCATGGATGGATTTCAAGGTTTACAAGAACCCTGATGCTAGAGCGGAACTCATCAACCACTATTCTTATCTCGTTAAGATTACAGCCGGTCGATTAGTTACCAGCCTCCCCGGTGGAATGGACCGAGAAGATCTCATAGGCGCCGGCGTCATCGGCCTAGTTAAGTCCGTCGATCAGTTCGACCCAACCAGGGACGTAAAATTTGAAACCTACGCCATCGCTCTTATTCGTGGCGCGATTTTGGAAATGCTTCGAGACGAGGACTGGGTCCCTCGCAGTATCCGAGAAAAGCTAAAGGCTCTCGACCGAGCAATGATGGCCATGGAAACGAAGCTTGGCCGCCCAGCAACGGAGCACGAGCTCGCGGAGAACCTCTCCATTAGCATCGGCGAAGTTAACGAATTAATGGTCCGGATGGGCCGAACCAATGTCTATAGCCTTGATGACATCCTCGCCACCGGCGAGAGCGACGATCATATTCACTTCGTCGAACTCATCGTTGACGAAACCGCCAACCCCGTTGGCGAACTCGAAGGCCGCGAGATCCGCAGGATCCTTGCTGCCGGCGTGGACAAACTTCCGGAGCGCGAGCGACTCGTGGTTGCGCTTTACTACTTCGAGGGTTTAACTTTCAAAGAAATCGGCAAAGTTCTCGGCGTCAGCGAATCGCGCGTTTATCAGCTTCATACCCAAGCCATGACAAGGCTGCGAAACTTCATGCACCAGGAGGGTGGCGTACACACCCGGTAAAAGGGTGCGTGCCACGTTAAAACGTGGGCGACATCGACCGAATCCAACCCGTAATCTCGAGTTTGCAATCGCTGTCTTCAACGCAGCGAGTCGGTGATGGCGCACGCCAACATAACCCTCAAGAAAAAAAAGAAAAGCCCCATAAGGAAGACCAAGTGGAGCTTACAAACGAACTTGAGGTTGAAGAGGAACCCTTGGTCGAACACATCGCTGCCGAACCCGGCGGCGGCCTTGACTTAGCGGTTTAGCCTTAGATCCTTAGGGTTCACGGGCAATATTTGCTTTTCCAAATGTCATCCTGACACCCTCTGTCATTCCGAACTCCGTGTGAGGAATCCCGGGGGTGAAACCCTAGCCCCAGGGACTTGCCCATTAGGTTAAGAGCATTTCGAATGACTTAAGACCCTTCGCCCCTCTCGGGTGGAGGGGCCGGTGAGGCCGCGAACCGGGGGAGGTCCCGAGGAAGCAGCCTTGGAAGGGCAGGTTTACGGCGGACTGTCACCGAGCCAAGACGAATCTTAAGACTGTTTAGCGAACCTAGCCCTAAGAACTGTCCTAAGCTTCGGGAGTTTCTGCCCCGCCCATAGCAACGCCCAGGACACGAACAGCAGGATAATCGTCGTAGCCCAATCGGCCGGTGGCTCCGCGTCAGTCTTGATGAGGTTTTGGTGGGCGAGTCCCCACTGCAGTCTTATCGCGCCCAGCAACAACAACGCAATCAGCATCGTTTTGCCGAAATCTGCATTGGCTCTTGACATCCAACCAGATAGCGGCGCGCCCCGCCGAAATAGGGCAAAAGAGCGAAGGGGAACCTGAGCCGCCACAATCAAGAACAACAGCGGTCCCAAAGGATTAAAGCCAACTGAATCCCCCAACTGTCCATGCGCGAGCGATACAAACGAGCGAGTAAGGCCGCAGCCCGGGCACCACAGGCCCGTTATTTGCCGGTAAGCACACACGTCGGGAAGCTGATACCCAAAAGCTACGACCGCATGCTCGCCGGTTGGTTGCAGCCGAAAAAAAGCGGCCGCCAAAAGTACAAACGCACACGCGGCTAGAACTAACACGTGATGCTCACGCCCAACGTCTTGTTGTGAATGGGTTTCAGTAAGACTCATCTATGAGGGGCCAAGGCTAAGCCAATAAGAACGATTCTTATTACTACGGCTACGCCAAAGCCAATGGCAGAATACTTCAACAGTCTCATGCCGTTATCTTTTCCCTCTTGGGTAGAGCAGCAAGCTATCAGCAGCACAGCCACGATGAGGCCGGGAACCTGGCAGCAAAATACGTGAAACCAAAGCCAAGCACTCCCTTTCTTGTACGGCGCTGCCTGCTTGTCCCACCAATTTCCAACTTGCGCCGCGCTAGGGGGACGATAATATTGACCTTCCTGAGTTGGGGGAATGCCCTGGGCTGGCCCCAACGGAGTGTTGCACAGAGTGCAGACTCTGCTGCCAGCGGGATTCATAGCGCCGCAACTGAGGCATTTGATTGAATTGTCGTTCATCTAAGTAAGTATTGAATAATCTCGACCAGTCGCCAAGAAGACAATATTGAGGACGGAATGGACGCGATGAAAGAACTCAGTTTGAACTCTCACCGGACAATGCGATCAGTTACTCGTTGCCCTGTTACTCTGTTCAGCAGGGCCGAAGGCCCTTTCCAGTGCATAATCAAATCTATGCTATTGGAAGGAAAGAAGGGCCTCGTTCTCAGCGTCACCAACAAGAACAGCATCGGCTGGGCAATTGCCGAAATAGCGGCGAAGAACGGTGCCCAGGTCGGCGTGGGCGCTCAAAATGAGCGAACTCTAGAAAACGTCAACAAACTTATCGAGGGCCAATCCGCCTTCACTCCATTTACCTGCGATTTTGCCAACGAAGAAGAAGTCGCCAAACTTGTTGAAAACGTGAAAGCAAAATATGGCGGCCTCGATTTCTTTGTCCATTCCGCTGCCTTCGCCAAAAGAGAAGACCTGCAAGGCAGATTTATAGACACCTCCGAAGACGGATTCAATACCGCCTTGGATATCTCGGCCTTTTCGCTTGTAAAGCTCAGCAAGGCCCTAGAGCCGGTCCTGAACGACGATGCCAGCATCGTGACCATAAGCTATATAGGCAGTGTGCGTTGGGCTCAGAACTACAATGTGATGGGCGTGGCCAAGGCCGCCCTGGAATCAAGCGTAAGATATTTAGCGGGCGATTTGGGAGTACGTGGAATACGCGTCAACACATTATCGCCCGGACCGGTAAACACCGTGGCCGCAAGAGGCGTCAAAGGATTGTTGGATATGATCGGCTACGTTCAAGAACGGGCGCCACTTAAGAGGCCCTATGGGCAGGAAGAAGTGGCCGGTTCAGGCCTTTATTTGCTGAGTGACCTCAGCCGGGGTGTAACGGGTCAAATCATTTTTGTCGACAGCGGCTACAACATTGTTGGCATGTAAATGCGCATTCTAACGGTTCCTAATTGGTCTTTCGGACGAGAAAGGACGTTGTTTCGTCAATTTGGCGATCAATTTCCTGGCGAGGGCATTGCCCTCCATTATCTGGAAGCAGATATCGACCACAACCGGACTGTAACCGCCTTTTCTGGCGAGGCCGAACTTGTTTTCGCAAAGCTTGAGGAGCTTTGCGAACTCGCATTCGGCGTCATCGACCTCAATCGCCATATTGGCGTCCATCCCCGCATCGGCGCGTTGGACGTGTGCCCATTTGTCGCTCTGCCAGAGTGGGAAGTGCCGTTTGCGGAACTTGACCAAATGGTTAATAATTTTGGCCAAAACCTCGCCCTCAAGTATGAGCTGCCCGTTTTTCTCTACGAGAGGTCTGAAAAGGGCCGGCACGAAGCCGATCTACCGTCTTTAAGGAAAGGCGGGTTTGGAGGGCTGATCGGAAAGGAACTAAGACCGGATTTCGGGCCAAAACTGGCCCATCCGCATTTGGGCGTCACCATTCTTGGCGTTCGAGATTTCTTGATCGCGTTCAATGTCAACTTGCAGTCGGAAGAGCCTATTATCGCCAAGGAGCTTGCAAAGCGAATTAGAACTCTGAGGTTGGATGGCGATGAGAGATTTCTTGGCGTTCGGGCTTTAGGATTTCCCTTGAGCTCAAGACAACTGATTCAAGTGAGCCTGAATTTAACGTTGCCAGATTTAACCAGCGTCGATCCCATTGTCGATTGGATCCAGAAAGCGGCTGCCGAGGCTGACGTGAAAATCGCGGGCACGGAGCTAATCGGTGTGATCCGCCAAAGGGACGTGGCAGGCGCGAAGCGCCTGCAGGTTAAACCCAACCAGATTGTCGATAGACTGGGTGTTAGTGGCTGAGTTCCAATACGATCTGGGATTCCTAGGGGGTGGCCAACTTGCTCGCATGAGCATTCAGGCCGCACAGCGGATGGGGTTGAAATGCTTATCCCTAGATCCGGGCAAAGACACGCCGGCTTCGCAAATTGCGGACGCAATTCAGGGTCGATTGGATGATCCCGAGAAAATTGCCGAGGTTCTAAGGCGGTGCCAGCATGTAACTTTGGAAAACGAGTTCATCCCGGCGGTCGCTATTCAAGAAGCTTTCAAGATCGCTGGAGTGAAGCCAGATAAGCTGGTGCCAAACGTTGAAACCCTCGCAGCTATTCAAGACAAGCTTCTGCAGCGCCAAGCACTCAGACAAGCGGGTGTTCCCAGCCCCAAGGCCGCTGCCCTAACCGAAAAGGGAGAGGAAGCGCTTGAGATCATTGGATTCCCAATGGTCTTAAAAGCCCGCTTCGGGGGCTATGATGGCAAAGGCACGCGCTATGCGCGGACCATTGATGAGTTTGAAAGGCTGCATAGTGAGTGGGGACCGGGCGGCTGGCTTGCGGAAGAGTTTGTGCCATTTAAACGCGAACTCGCCGTTATGGTTTTTATTTCCGAGTGGGGCGCTGGCACCTTTCCAACCATGGAGACCGTTCAAGAGAACCACGTTTGCGATCTCGTCTATCCCGCCCATTTCGACGCTAGTGGCATCGCCATGGCTGCTATCGAAGCACTTGGCGGAAACGGCCTTTTCGGTGTCGAACTGTTCCAGCTCGAAAACGGAGAATGCTTGGTGAACGAGATCGCCCCCCGTCCCCACAACACCGGCCACTACACTTTGGATTGGGGCGCAGCCAGCCAATTTGAGCAGCATGTTCGCACGGTCATGGGCTTTCCGAACGCATCAACTGAAGACCATCTTCCGGTTTGCATGGCAAACCTCCTCGGCGTTGAAGGCGCCTTTAACTTGCATCAAAGCCTAAATCGAGCCTTGGAAGACCCCCAAGTTCGCGTCCACTGGTATGGAAAGGCTGAAATGAAGCCCGGTCGCAAGATGGGCCACATCAACGTGGTTGGCCATACCGGGCAAGAAAACCAAGAGCTAATCGAAAGAGCCCTAAAAGCGCGAGATCGCTTCTGGAATCGATAAGCGTAGCGGGGCGGTGTCAAAAAGACATTTCACGCAAAGACGCAAAGCTCGCAAAGAACGGAAGAACGACGGTCCTTAGAAGTTCGATCTATTGACTGGGAGTGGAGCGGCGCCTAAGTTGTAAATCCATGCAAAAGATAGAATGGCGATCTTTGCGCCTTCGCGTCTTTGCGTGAAATTAATCTCTTCCCACTTTCGGTCACACTCACTTGCTGTTCGTGACCACAAACTGCTCCCCTTCCACATAGGCGGGGCCCGGCAGATAATGGTCCGAGTTGTAATAGTTAATGGTTTTCGTTTTCGCAGGAAAGGCCTCGAACAGCCTTTCCGAGGCTTCAGCTGGCATGATCGAATCCTTACTGGCATTGATCATATGAACCGGCCCAGCAAAATGCGGCGCATAAAGGCTGCAAGCCCCGGCGAAGGCGATTTGCTGGTATTGAGCAGGAAGCGAAGGGATCAAACCGATAACGGGGTCGCCCCCAACCAATAGGGCCATGCACTTAACGCGGGGATCGACCGGCCCCAAAACCGCTCCCATCATTGAACCCATGCTCACGCCAAACACACTTATATGCTTCGTGTCGACCTCCTTGCGCGAGGTTACAAAATCGATTAAATGTCGGTTGTCGAGCACTCCGTCGATGGTCGCTTTCTGCAGAAATGCCAGTGCTTTATTGTTTGTGTCACGAGTGACTATGGACTTAAGAAGATCGCCCTTGGAATAGACCAATGCGCTCCCGATGCTCTGCATCACCTTTTGGTCGTCACTCGTTTGTCTTTCGCCATGCCCTGGCGCGTCTATCGCCGCGCAGCCGATGCCCTGAGCCAATAGCGAAGGGCCAATATCCTTAAGCATCTCATCTTTGCTTCCACCCAGTCCGTGCAGAAGCAAGACAACTGGCACCGAGGCAACTCCTTTTGGCTCTAATAGAACGCCGTGAACGGTGTCGCCGGGCGTGCCCTTGAACGCGAAGCTAATTTTAATGTGCCCATTTTCTTCCGATTTGGTTTCATTGGAAATATCTTTGGCGCTTAGCCGCGTGTATTTGTAATCCCCTGCGAGCGTAGCCCAGTTGGGAGTTGGTAATGGCCTCGCGGTTTGGGCAGTGATGAACAGGACCAGGGGAAGAAGCATGGGAACAGTTTATCCTCCCATAATGTAAACATGATCACCGCCGCCGATACCAACCTAATCCTAAACGCCCTTTCCGCTAGCGAAAACCGGGGTGGTGAACTGCGCCAGGAGGCCATGCGCTTGCTCAGTAACTTGGATGGATACGATTGGTGCGGCATTTACAGACTGGAAGGATCGGATTTGGAACTGGACGAATACGTGGGCGAGCCGACCGAGCATACGCGCATACCAATCGGCGAGGGAGTTTGCGGCACGGCGGTAGCTGAGAATTCAAATCAAGTCGTTTCGGATGTTAGGGAACTGGAGAACTACCTCTCTTGCAGCCTGGATACCCGCAGCGAGATTGTGGTTTTGATCCACTTGGATGGCGAAATTTTAGGCCAGATCGACGTCGATGGCTACAAGGTGGGCACATTCAAACGGGAAGATGAACACTTTTTGGAGAAAGTTGCGGAAGTGCTGGCTAGAAAATGGCTATAACCTAGTACTTTGTCATTGCAAGGAGCGGGAACATCCAGAAGCTTTAGCGCGGCGCTGGCGAGCGACGCGGCAATCTAACCCCTGCCAGCCTACGGATTCAAGACTAAGCAGCTTGCCGAATAGATCGCCACGTCGGCTCACGGAGAGCCTCCTCGCGATGACAAACCAGTTACAAATACTTCTTCGCGTTAGCCAAGGATTTCGGAACCGCCGTCAGCGGATCCTCGCGCCCCTCGTATTCCATGCTAAGCCAGCCATCAAAACCGGCTTCCTTAAGCGTACTGAGGCACGCATGAAGATCGACAATCCCTTCGCCGACTGCGGTGCCAACATACTTCGTCCCGTTTAGGGCAACATATTCGCCGGTTGGGTCTTCTCTAAAATCCTTAAAGTGGACCATGTTCGCGTAGCCCGCAACTTCCTTGATCGCCTCATGGCTTGGCTGGTTCACAAGCAAAAAGTTGCCTGTGTCCGGGTTGGCGCCAAGGGCATCATTTCCCGCCCGAGCGCGAACATCGTCAATCAAACCCTTAACTTGGTCGCCGCGGCCGGCAAGAGTGCCGTGGTTTTCCAAGGCCAGCTTCTTCCCTTTAGATGCTGCGTAGATAGAGGCCTCTGCCAGGCCCTCCACGATCCACTCACGAGCTTGATCGAAGGTAATGCCTTCAGCAACGTCTCCCGCGAAAACGCGCACCACGCCCGAATTAAAGTGGCCTGCTTCGTCGACGCCAAACTTGATCTTATTTAACTGGACTTCCCGCTCTTCCGGAGTCTTCTTGGCAAAGTTCTGCGCAATGGAAAAGATTGGGCAGGGAAGGCCGGTTTCCGCCAGTGCTTCCAAAGCAAGAGCACGCTCCTTCTCAACGTCGGTATAGAAGAAATCAAGGAGCTCAACCCCCTGTGCGCCAATTTTCTTGGCTTCGCGGATGAAGCCCGGAATGTCCATGTCCCCGCCCTTTACGGTGCGGTAGTAGCTGTACATGCTAACTGCCAGTTTCATCGCTGGACAACCACCGACTTTACTTTGGCTGGCAGTTGCTTAAGGGCCGTTGATTGAGAGGTGAGATAGTCGCTTTGCATCATAACAACAATTGGGGAAGCAAACAAGGCTAGACCGATCACAAAAATCCCGCAGATGGCGGCCGCGCTGAACGCGCCCGTTCCCATCGTGCTTGAAACCGCTTTTTCCTCGCCTTCTTCAGCGATAAACGCAGCCCGGGCAATGGCCAGGTAGTACGCGATGCTTATGATCGAGTTGATGGCCAGAACGATCGCAAGCACGCCTAAATGAGCGGAAAGGGCATCGTTAAAGATCAGTAGCTTTCCGACAAAGCCTGCTGTAGGCGGGATTCCGATGAGGGAGGCCATGAAGATGACCAACATAACTGCGGCAAAGGGTTCTCGCTTATATAGGCCGTGTAGGTCGTCTAAAGTGGTCTTCTCGCGTCCGTTCTTGGCAACCAGGCTTATGATGGCGAACGCGCCGATCGTCATCACAGAGTAGCTGAGCAGATAATACGCCGTCGTCGAAAAACCAATGTCGCCGGCAGGAATTGAGCTTGCCGACTTCCCGTGGGCGATGATAGCCACCAAAATGTAGCCCGCATGGGCGATGCTGGAATAGCCCAAAATGCGCTTCACGTCCTTCTGCATGAGGGCAATCAGGTTGCCGATTGTCATGGTGAGGATGGCAACCACCGACATCGCCGGAATCCAGTAGATTGCCATTGCGCCCGATGCATCCAGAACCCGATAGAGGGCGGCAATCGCCGCGATCTTCGATCCCGCCGCCATGAAGGCGGTGACGTTGGTGGGCGCGCCCTGGTAAACGTCTGGCGTCCATTGGTGGAACGGCACAAACGCGCTCTTGAAGCTAAAACCGATAAGCATTAGGCCAAGGCCCATGATCAACAAAACGTGGGCTGTGGGGTCGCCGCTGGCCCAAGTCGAAGCTAAATCGTCGATCCTAAGCGAACCGGAGGCTCCGTAAAAGAACGCGATTCCGTAAAGCAAGAACCCGCTGGCGAACGCGCCAAGCAAGAAATATTTTACGGCCGATTCTTCGGACTTCTCCTCGCTCCGGCTCATTCCAGCCATAACGTAGAGCGCGATACTCAAAACCTCAAGGCCAAGGAAAATGACGAGCAAGTTCTTGCTCGTTGCCATCAGCATGGCGCCCACGCTGGACCACAGAATCAACGGATAGAACTCGCCAAAGGGGATGCGCTTTTGGCGTAAATAGCTTTCGCTAAAGCAGATGCAGAGGAAGCAGGAAAGCACGACCAAGAGCTGCATCACCAGCCCAAAACGGTCAACGATCATCATTCCGGCGAGGGTCTCACCCTCCGGCATTCCGAACTGCTGTAGCAGAACAGCCGCCGCGCCCAGCAAGCCAATGAGGCTGACGGCAACGATGACCTTGTTCTTCTTCGGCGGCCTTAGAATCTCGATTAAAAGGGCTACAAGGCCGGTGATCGTCACGATGATCATCGGCAAAACGGAATTGAAATCAATTTGGGGAATAGGAAACGATTGCGTGTATTGCGGGTTCATTTCGTCTCCACCAACGTTGGGTTCACCCATTGTTTCAGCAACCCATAGTTGCTGCCGAATAAAACGTCTGCTTCCGGATCGCCAGTGGCGAGCGCGCCGATTCGCATCTTCTTAACCGCACTCAGGGGGATATCCGTTCGGTGGCTGTCCCAAGCGAAAATATGGGCAGGCAAGTCGCTTACAAAGTCCATATAGAGTTCGGGTCCACCCTCGATAAAGAGCACATTGAGATGGGCAGTCATCGCAAGCTGCAAAAGTTCGCGGTCGGTCTCAAGATATAGCCCGCCATATTCCATTGGGGTTGTGAAATCGGGTTCAGCGCCCTGAAGACGGTAGAAAATGCCATCCACTCCCTGCTCCAAAGCTAAATTGATTTCCGTGCGAACCTCTTCGACCAAGGCTTGATAGACTTTTTCGCCTTCCTTTGGATCCCGCTGCAAGGTCTTGCTTAGATTTAAACCAGTCTTCAGCGATCGAGAAAATGGGCTCAGGATTTCGGCTAAAACCGCGCGTTGGCTTGTCTTTGCATTTGCCAGCCGTTTGAGCGAAACGATGGCTACATCGGAGTTCATCTCGCTGTGGGGCCACAGGATTAAAGGCTTGTGGTCAATACCCTTGCCACTTACAAGGGCTAGGAGCCTTTCTTTAGAGGTCATCGTCGCGCCTCCAGAGTGCTTCGTTTGATCGTTCCATCAAGGGCGACCTCTGTCTGGTCGTTTGCCCAAGTTGGCCGCATCCCGGCCGGCTGCATGGCCATGCCTTCAGTGGCAGAAACCGATTTTTCCATCGGAGCAAGGAATGTGCCTGGCTGGAATCCGCCCCAGAAGATGAAGATGATAAAGAGGCCGCACATGGCTACTTCCCATCTCTTAAGATCCTTTAGCTTCTGGTTGATCGGGTTGGAATTCGGCCCATAAAACATTTTTTGGAACATCCACAGCAGGTAAACGGCGGCCAAAATAACGCCGGTTCCGGCGACTACTCCATACCACATGCTCAGGTTGTTTAGGCCTAGGAAGCCGGCCTGGAACGTTCCCATAAGAGCCATGAACTCTCCTACAAAGCCGTTCGTTCCGGGAAGCCCAACGCTCGATAGCATGACGATCAAAAAGATCACCGCATAGATCGGCATCTGAGCTTTTAGACCGCCGTATTCTGAGAACAGCCTTGTGTGACGCCGCTCGTAAATGAGACCAATAAGAAGGAACAACGCTCCGGTGCTGATTCCATGATTCAGTTGCTGCATGGAGCCGCCCATCATGCCCGTGTGAGTGAGCGAGAAGATTCCTATAAGCACAAAGCCCATGTGTGCGACCGAAGAGTAGGCGACCAGCTTCTTAACGTCCGGCTGAACGGCGGCCACGATCGCTCCGTAGAGGATGCCAATGATCGCCAGGATCATGATGATCGGCACCTCCTGCTTCAACACGTCCGGAAAGAGGGGCAGAACAAAGCGCAGGAAGCCGTAGGTGCCCATCTTTAGGAGCACGCCGGCGAGGATCACGGAGCCCGCCGTTGGCGCTTCCGTGTGGGCATCGGGTAGCCATGTGTGGAACGGAAAGGCAGGACATTTCACCAAAAATGCCACTGCAAAGGCCCAGAAAACCCATGCTTCAAGCTGAATCGCGCCAGCCCACAGGCTTCCATTGGCCACATTTTGCTGGATATCGATAATGCTGAAAGAGGCTACGCCTGTGTTCGCCTTCTGCAGTTGGTAGATGGCGATCATGCCGATCAGCATAAAGATCGAACCGGCGAAGGTGTAAACAAAGAATTTAAGCGCCGCGTAGCTTCGGCGCTCGCCGCCCCAGATGTTGATCAAAAGATACATCGGGATCAGCGTTGCTTCAAAGAACGTGTAAAACAAGATCAAATCGAGCGAAGTAAACACGCCGATCATGCTCGTTTCTAGAACCAGCATGGTGATCATATAAGCCTTCACACGCTTGTCCACGTAGAAGCTGAACCAGATGGCAATCACGGATAGGAAGGTGGTCAGCAGGACAAGCCAAAGGCTGATCCCATCGATCCCCATCCGGTAGTTGATGCCTAGGTTCGTGATCCAGGGAATGTATTCCTTAAGCTGGAACTGGTAGCGAGAGCCATCAAAACCTCTTAGAATTAAAAGCGAGACCCCAAAGGTTACAACCGATGTCGCCAACGCCGCGTACCGCTGCGCTTTTACTTGGGCGTTTGGAATCAGCAGCAACAGAATCACTCCCACGAGGGGCAAAAACGTGATCGCGCTGAGAAGGTGGAAACCAGTTACCGTTTCGTTCACTGGCCCCCTCCCAAAGTCTGTATGTGGTGATAAACGGCCGGCGGGGCCGGCTGTGTAGTCCCGAATATTGGCAACTTGTAGTAAGCGCCCAAGGCGATTGCCAAAATCAGAAGGCCTCCAAATGTCATCGCCATCGCGTAGTTGCGAACATAACCAGTTTGAATTTTTCTAAACAGTCCGCCCAGCCCCATGGCCAGCGCGCCAAGCCCGTTTACGATGCCATCGATGATCTTGACGTCGAACACCTTCCAAATCGCGTTCCCAAGCTCGCCGCCGCCTTCCACTCCGGCATTCATCAGCATATCGTTGAAACCGAACTGGTTCGCGGCAGATTTGCGGAAGGGGCTCCAGAGGTTGAGATCCCAGCCTTCGCGCTTGGGCAGGCCCTTTCTATAAATGAGGTAGCCGATGATAAGTCCGCCGAAGGCGGCGATCATCGAGTAAAGCTTAAGCGGGATCTGGCTTGCTTCACCGGGAACCGTTGACGCCGTTAAGACAGCGAGTTTGCCTTCCGGATAAAGCCAGTTGCGGAAGACTTCATCGTGCCCCAGCGCCCACCCTCCGACCACCGATAAAGCGGCAAGAACCACCAGCGGCAGCCACATGCTGGCCGGCACTTCGTGCGGCTCGTGCTTTCGGTCAAGTTCATGATGGTGCACTTCGGGGATGGCAGCCGCTTGGGCTTTAGCTTCCTCGTCGGTGTAAAAGAAACCGTGGGCATCCTCGTGGGCATGGCCATCGTGGTGAGCGTGCTCCGCATGATCATGAGCGTGCGCGTGATGCTGAGCAGGCTTAATACTTCGCCATCGCTCCTCGCCTCCGAAGAAGGTGAGCATGGCAAGCCTTGTCATATACCAAGCGGTAAGACCGGCAGTGATCAAAGCCAGCCAACCGGCTATAACGCCTAGGTTCAAATTGTCGCCAACAACAGCCTGACTGTTGCCCAAGGCCGCGCCGATAATCGCTTCTTTTGACCAATAACCAGCCAGAAGCGGGAACCCGGCAATGGCGAGGGTCGCAATAATCATCGTCCAAGCGGTGATCTTCAGGTACTTAAACAGGTTGCCGTAGTTCCTCATATCCTGGTTGTGGGCCATCGCGTGGATGACCGCGCCGGAGCCAAGGAACAAGCAGGCCTTGAAGAAGGCGTGGGTGGTGACGTGGAACATGCCCGCCCAATAAGCACCCGCGCCGCATCCGATAAACATGTATCCAAGCTGGGAAACGGTGGAGTAGGCAAGAACCTTCTTGATATCAGTCTGACCGAAGGCGATCAGCGCAGCAAACAGAGCGGTAAAGGCGCCGACACAAACGACGACTGCGCTCGCCACCGGCGAAAGCTCATAGAACACGTGCATGCGGTTGACAAGGAACACGCCCGCCGTAACCATGGTGGCTGCGTGGATCAGAGCAGAAACCGGGGTGGGGCCGGCCATGGCATCCGGGAGCCAAAAGTAAAGCGGGAACTGCGCGGATTTACCGCAAGCACCGACAAAAAGTAGAAGGGCAATCGCAGTTGCCATCCCGGGATCGTTCGAGAATATCTGCACCGCATGGGGCAGGATCACATCGTAGCTAAGCCAGCGTCCATTGGCAGCGTGCAATAAAGCGCTGTTCTCTGGTTTGGACAAAATGCAGAAGATAAGGAACATGCCGAGGGTAAGTCCCCAGTCTCCGATTCGGTTGACAATAAACGCCTTATTGCCAGCTTTCGCGTTGTTGATATCCTTGTACCAAAAGGCGATAAGAAGGTAGCTGCAAAGCCCCACTCCTTCCCAGCCGATGAACATCAGAACCAGGTTGTTGGCAAGCACCAAAATGAGCATGCAGGAGATAAACAGGTTCAAATAAGTAAAGAATCTGCTGTAATCTTGCTCCTCGCTCATGTAACCGGTGGAGTAAAGATGGATAAGCGAGCCGATGCCCGTGATGATCAACACCATCGTCATCGAGAGCGGATCGATCAAAGCTTCGAAGGGAATTCTTATGCTGGAAATGGAGATCCAGTCGCCCAAGGTAGAGATATGCGACCGGGCGTCTGGCGCCTGGCCAGATAGGCCCAGAGTGATGACCACCCCAAGAATAAAAGCGATCGCGATTGGGAGGACGGCAAGGAAGCCCATCGTCCATCGGCCTTTTTTAGGACCCATGGATTCGATGACTCTTTTGCCAAACAGGGCCTGAACTAGGGAGCCCGCAAGTGGCAGCCCCAAAATCACCCAAATCAAACTGTTAGTTGAATCCCCCATACCTATCCACGAAGCAAGCTCATGTCATCGATATCGATGCTCTTTCGGAGCCTAAATATCGCCATGATAATCCCCAACCCAACCGCGACCTCGGCCGCGGCAACCGCCATCACAAAAATCACAATCATCTGCCCCGCCATCGCGCTTTGAATGCCGCTGCCGTGATGGGTAACCGAACCATATCGAGCAAAAGCGACAAAGGTCAGATTCACCGAATTCAGCATCAACTCGATGCACATGAAGATCACGATCGGGTTGCGGCGGATCATTACGCCGACCACTCCCATCGTGAACATAAAGAGGCCAAGGCCGAGATAACCGGCTAGTGGCACCATTATATTTTCCTCTTGGCCAGCATTATGGACCCGACGATGCCGATCAAAAGCAGGATGCTGGCGACTTCAAAAGGCCAGACATAGGTGGTGAAAAGCGAGAGGCCGATCTGCTGTGGCGCGCCGTAATCGTCTGGCGCGGTAGTCGCCTTAACTTTGGCCAGCGGCATAAGGACCTGGCTTGAGATCAGACCGAATAGTACAACGCCAAATAGGATGCCGATGCCCTTGCGCAGGTAGTCCGGCGGCTCTTTCAAGAACTGGGGCGACCCGAAGTTCAGCAGCATGATCACGAACAGAAAGAGGACCATGATCGCGCCCGTGTAAACGATGACCTGCGTGATGCCAAGCAGCTCCGCGTTTAAGGTGAAATAAAGAAAAGCCAGGCAGAAGAAGTTCGCGATAAGGCAGAGGGCAGAGCGAACGGCGTTGCCGAAGGCAACGACCCCGACCGCCGACAGCGCGGCAACTCCCGCCAGCGCCCCAAACAGCGTCAGTTTTGCTAATTCATCAGTCGGCGGCAACTTAAACTTCCCCCAATAAACTCACCGGCTCTACGCCTGTGTTCATCACAACGCCACGGTTTTCCATTCCCTCGAATCTGTCTGCTGAAGCGCGTTTCACAAGCAGATAGACTCCGAACATCACCGCGAAACCAATCAGGTAAGCGACAAGGCCGGCCATTTCGCTCTTGTAGACGTCGGCCGCTACAATCCAGACTCCAACGAGCATGAAGTTCGCAACCGCAAGTGGGAGTAACGATCTCCATCCAAGCGACATAAGCTGGTCGTATCGCAGTCTTGGAAGGGTGGCCCTTAGCCAGATAAAGCAACTGAAGAAGAACGCGACTTTGCCCAAGAAAATGAAACCAGCTGCTACGCTGTTCGCAGTATCAACGATTGGCAGACCGGCGAATGTCCAGTCGATCGGAAGGGCGTGATATCCTCCGCAGAAGACGGCGGTAAAGATCCCGCTAAAGACGAACATGGCCGCGTATTCACCCATAAAGAACACGGCGAACTTCATGGAGCTGTATTCGGTGTGGTAGCCGGCAATGAGTTCATTTTCCGCTTCCGGCAGGTCAAATGGGGCGCGGTTGGTTTCTGCAATCGCGCAAATAGCAAAAATCAACGCGGCGACAAAGCCATACGGGGTCAAGATCAGCCAGTTCTGAACTCCCTTAACCATTCCAAGCCACGGCCCTTCTTGGAAATGGACCATGCCCGTCATGGTCAGCGAGCCGCTCGCTAGGACTGCACCCGCCAGCGCCATACCCATGGCAAGTTCGTAGCTAATAAGCTGCGCCGAAGAGCGCAGACCGCCCATCAGTGAATACTTGTTGTTGGAAGCGTAGCCGGCGAGCACTATCCCGTAAACGCCAAGCGAACTCACTGCCAAAACGTAAAGAATTCCGATGTTCACATCGGCAATCGGCGTGAGGTATTTGTTCGGCCCCCAAGGAAGTGTGCCGCCTAAGGCAAAAGCTGGGAAAAGTGCCAGGGCCGGCGCGGTGAAATAAATGAGTTTATCGACCGCAGTCGGGGTGATATCTTCTTTCAGAAAGAGCTTTACGCCATCAGCAATGGTCTGTAAGAGACCAAACGGGCCCACGCGGTTCGGGCCGATTCGGTCCTGCATCCAGCTTAAAAGCCTTCGCTCCCACCAGATTAGGCCCGGAACCAGCATCAGAATCGGGAGAACAACAATGACGACCCGGGCGATCGCGCCCCACACTCCGTGGTTCTGCAAGCCCTCATAGCTCCAAAATTCGTAGGAGAAAAACCGCCTGATTGCGTCCCAAACCATCCTAGCTCATCCACCCCATACAAGTGAGGGCCGGAAGTGCCTGGGGGATGCGGAAATTTGATCGCGCTATTGGCCGGTTGGCGACGATGTCCGTAAAATTCATCAGGCTTTGTTAACTTTACCTTGCAGAGATATGCCGCAACAGTTGAGCACCGCTTCCAGCTCAGAATTCTGCAACGATAAGGACGTGCAGGCGGCTTCGACCTCTTCAGGTTTGAGGCTTTCCAATCCCGGAGGGGTGCAATAGTTCGGCAGAGGTCTCGATGCCTGGGAACCTGCATCTTCCGCTACGGAAGGCTGCAATGATAGCGACGGCTTAATATCTTCGACCTTTTTGGCTTAGACTCTCCAAGCCCGGAGGGCTGTAATAGTTTAGCGAAGGCCGTGAGGCCTGGTAACTGACGACATTTATTCCGGAGCCCCGGAGGCGGCGACATCAAACCTTTTTTGAATAGATACCGCCCCTCCGGGGCTAAATTGTCTTGGGCAGTTTCCAGGCCTTACGGCCTTAGCTAAACTATTACAGCCCTCCGGGCCTAGGATGAATACGGCCCTTCGCGCATGGCACAAATAGAGCCCTCTGGGCCTAGGAAACTGTTTCCAGCCTATGAATCTGCTGGCTCGTCTTGCAACGATGCTATCGGAAACGCTTCCATGTCCACACCAGGCGAGGTCGGCTGCGCCAATATCTCGGTTTCTCCGTAGATTCGGGACGTATAGCCGGGCACGTGTGTGGCAATCTCTTCCATAACCTCTTTCGCATTAAAGAACGGCCTAACCTGCGAAGTCCTCAAAAGCAGCTCTTGGTAGATGCGCCAGGCCTCTTTCGCTTCGCCTTTGGGCGGGAAAACGCGGTCGAAACGCTGGATCCGCTTTTCCATATTGGTGTATGTGCCATCGGATTCTGCAGGGGCCGACATCGGCAGGACTACACTCGCATATTGCGAGGCTTCCGTTTCCTCAATGCCTTGGTAAACCAAAAACTCCACATTTTCGAGGGCGCGGGTTACTAACTCTCGATCAGGATGCTTTTCAAAAGGATCGACGTTGACGAGCCAAAGCGCCTTAATACTTCCATCGGCACACCCCTGTAAGATCGCGTGTGTATCTAGACCTCGGTCTTCTTTGGCGATAGTCGCGTGTCCCGGCCCCATATCGGGCAGGATTCCAAGCTCTTCACAGCCTTGATCGTTGGATTCCAAACTATAAAGGCTAAAACCGCCTCCAGTCGATTGCCCAAGGACGGCCAGTCCACTCATCACGTCATACGCGTCCGGAAGGTTGAAAAGGCTTCGAGTAGAGATCACGGGCGCCGCATTTTCGGCGAGGATCATGCCCGCTTCCACTATATCGCTGGCCTTCACGCCCGTTTCCCTGGCTACCGAGTCGGCCGTAAATGAGCTCACGCTTTTCTGCAGCGGCTCTGCCACTTTCAAGCCACCCTTCTCGATAGCGGCCCTAAGCAAGCCGTTGGCAAGGGCGTTTTCGGTTCCCGGTTTGTATCGAAGAATAAGGTGGGCGAAACTGTCCGCGTCTGTTGGCTTGTCGTTCGCAACAATCACTTTCGCGCCGTTTTGGAACCACGCTTTTCTAACGCGTAGGTGCAGAATCGGTTCTTCGTCGGCAAGGTTGGTTCCGAACACCAAAATAGCGTTCCGATGTTCGTAGCTTTCGATCGTGTTTTGAACCTGCGAAACGCCTAGCGTTTTCTCTAATCTCTGCTCGTAGGTCTGGAGAGTTTTCGTAAACCGGTGATCCAGGTTTTGGCTCTTAAATGAACCTGCGAACAGACGCCGAAGCATGAACAGGTCTTCGTTTGAGCAATTGGCTCCGCCGAGTGCGGCAACTTTATTGCCACCGTGCTCAAAGGCCTTTAGAATGTGTGAGTAAGCAGTCGCCCAATCGGTTTGCGTCATCTGGTCGCCATCGCGAAGGAGCGGGAAGCGAAGTCGAAGCGGGCTGTTATAAAACTCGTGGCCGAACTTGCCCTTGTCGCAAGTCCACTCTTCGTTAATCGTGTTGTTAGTGCGCCCGTTAATACGGACCATCTTGCCGACGCGATAGTCGAACCAGATATTGCAACCGTTGGAGCAGATCGTGCAGATGCCGGGCTTGGTTTCTAGGTCCCACGGCCTTGCCCTAAACCGGTATACCGCGTTGGTGAGGGCGCCCACCGGGCAGATCTCGATTACGTTGCCGCTGAACTTCGAATCGAAGTCGCGCATTTCAAAAGTGGAAGGCTGCATGGCAGCGCCTCTGAATCGAAACGCCAGTTGCGAATCGCCGGAGATCTCTTCCGTAAAGCGAACGCACCTTCCGCACTGGATGCATCGTTCCAAGTCGAGAGTTACATATTTTGAAAGCGGAAAAGCCTTTGGCAGGTGGCGCTTCAGTTCGACAAACCGGCTGGTGGATGGGCCATAAAAAAGAGTGTTGTTCTGAAGCGGGCACTCGCCGCCACGGTCGCAGATGGGGCAATCGAGCGGGTGGTTGATAAGGAGAAGCTCTAAAACGCCTTTTCTATCTTTGTGAACGGCCTCGGTATCGGTGTAAATGGCCATCCCCTCCGAAGCAGGAAGAGTACAAGCCGCTTGCGGCTTCGGCATCTTTTTAATCGTGCCGTCGGGCCCCTTGAATCCCACTTCCACAAAGCACATGCGGCACATGCCGACCGGCTTCATTCGTGGGTGGTAGCAGAAAATCGGGATTTCTAATCCGAGCCTTTTGACCGCCTCGACGATTATCTCGCCCTTGGGGACCTTCAGCTCGACATCGTTGACCGTTATGTTGACTGTTTCCGTTGTTGCAACCGCTGCCATGCCTGGAAGATGTGTACCCGACTCGGGCAGTTTTATGCTTAGATCAGAGACGTTAGGGAACATGGTTGCCCAAAGTCCTTTTTGCTTGAATGATTGGCGAGGGCTTGTTTTATCGGAGATAGCCCCAAAGAGAGCGGTTAGTCACCTGCTATCAACCCGGCCCGTTGTGCTAGAAGATGAGAGCTATGCATCACAGCGCGCCATTTCTTAGCAGTTTGCTTTGCAAAACAGTCGAGTAATGAGATGTGTAGATCGCAAAGTCTCATGATTGTGGCAGCACATTTGGAAAAAGTTGATATAATGTGATCTAAAGATCACAATGAAAGATTCTCATATTCTTCCTGCCAACCTTGTAGATCAACTCATCGCTGCCCGGAAAAGGTCTCGGCTTAGCCAGGACGAGCTTGCATCTCTCGCATCGATTTCCAGGCGTCCAATCTACGACATCGAACACGGGAACCCCGGTGTCAAAATTGGGACGCTGATCAAAATTCTCGATGCACTGGGCCTTGAACTAACCTTTAAGCCACGAGGGCCTCAATCCTGACCGATTACCGCTCGATTGAAGAGTTGCTGGTGCTACGAGGTGGCGGCCAGGTAGCGACGCTTCAGAGGATCCCCAAGGGATGCCGATTCCGTTATAGCGAGGAATTTTTAAGGAGCGAGGAGCCCCCGATCGCTCTGCATTTGCCTAAGACTGCAGAAGGCATCGTCGTGGAGGGTATCGCCAACCTTCCGACATATTTTGCGGGTCTGCTGCCGGAAGGGTTCATGTTCAAGGCAGTCCAAATGCAAATCGGCTCCGCCGCTGACGATTTGTTCGCCCTTCTTGCCGCTACCGGAACCGATACAGTGGGAGATATCGATGTTCAGATTCCAGGGATTGATAGCAGAAAGCCAGTTCTGAGCCTCAGAGAAGCAAAACAGATTATGAGTTCACTATTGAAAGGTGGCAACTTAAAGGGGGAGCGAATCTCCGCAGTTCCTGGCGCGCAACCTAAGCTCTCAATCGGTGAACAGATCCAGTCCAGTCGCCGGCCGCGTCAAATCATCAAATTCAACTCGCCCGAATATCCGAACGTATGCGAAAACGAGCACGCATTTATGCGGCTTGCGCGGCGCTGCAAAATAGACGTAGCTGATACGCGCTTAGGGGATCACGTTCTCGCCGTAACGCGATTTGATCGAATATATAACCAGACCTCGCAGCAGATTAATCGGGTGCATGTGGAGGACATGCTTCAGGTGATGGACCGGTTTCCAAACAGTAAATATTCATTTGAATATGTCGAACTTATAAGCGCCATGAAAAACTTGGGGGTATCCAAGGGGAGTCTTTTGGCTGCTCTCCGACTTTATGTTTACAGCTACATCATCGGGAACGGAGACCTTCACGCAAAGAATGTAAGTCTCATTTACGAAAAGGCAGAGAGGGAATGGAGAATCGCCCCTGCATATGACCTTCTGTCAACGTTGCCCTACGGCGAACCACGAATGGCGCTCGCGCTTGACGACGAAGCTTTTGGGCGATTCACGCTTTCCGACTTCCTAGAGTTTGGCCACAAATTTGGGCTTCCCGAAATAGCTGTAAGAGACATGATCAGCCGCACTCAAACTGCCGTCCTAAAATATGCCCCTGATTTACTTCGTGGAATCTTGTCTCCCGAAGCAGTCGGCACAATCCTCGAACGGGCAGCGAGTTTGTCTGTATAAGCAGAGCGTACAGGATTGAGTTCCAAGTCCACTAGCCCCGACGGTGCTTTCGCACCGGCTTCGCCGCTGCTACCACTCCGCCCTGAGGCGGCGTAACGGAATTGATCTGCAAGAAGTCAGAAAAGTTGACCGTGATCAAATACTTACCATCTGCGGTCCAGCATAGTGGCGAGCCAACAGCCTGTTGGTCGTCCAACTCACCTACCTGCTTAAAGCTGTAAGGGCTCCAGATTCTCACCGTGCGATCGTCGCCCGAGGTCGCAATATATTGGCCGTTGGGCGAAAATGCGCAATGCACTACCCAGTCGCTGTGTCCTTTCAGCGAACCCAACTTTGTCATGGTCTTCGTGTCCCAAACAATGGCGGTCCCATCGCGGCCCGCCGTTACCGCTCGCGTGCCCGCTTTATTAAACGCGATATCAAAAACGCCTTGCCCGCCGTGTCCTGTGTAGAACCCATCAACCTTGCCGGTAGCGGAATAATCCCGAGCGCCGACTCCAAGCACCCCCACTCCGAACCTGTTGAGTTTCCCTTCAAACGTCGCGCTGTAAAAGTTTGCCCCGTCGCCTGGAATGCTTGCCACCGACTTGCCACTTTCAACGTTCCAAATCTTTACGACATCATCTTTGCCGGTGCTGATGAGCAAGGTGCGCGGGTAGTTAAAGCTCAAATCCTGAATGCCGCGCTGATGGCCTTGCAGCATTTGTAGTTTCGCTCCAGTCTCCGCGTTCCAAATAAATATCCGCGCCGACTCGTCTCCCGACGCAAGCAAGGTTCCATCTGCGCTCCAGGCGACCGCCATAGCAGGCTGAGGGGGGCCTTGGAATGTCCTTGCCACCCCATGGGATGTGGCATCGATGATTTCGATGCTCTTGTTTTCCAAGGAAGCGGCGAAATAAGAACCCTTTGGGCCCGCTGCCAATGCTTCCGGCCTGACCCCCTCGATCACTTTGGCCGGCGCGACTACAACTGTAGCAGCGGCAGGTTTCTGCGGGGTTTGCGAAAGGCTGAGGCAGACAAGCATTGTTAGGGTTTCAATCATAAGTTCGAGTTCTCCGAATCTCCCGATTTTAAACGTTCAAGGCCACATAAGGATGTTGGCAAAGTTGGGAAAGCGGGAGCAAAACTCCCATGGCTATTACGCCAGAAATCTTCTTATTATCGCCAAATAGGTTCGCGCTGTGCTCAAAACGAACCAACAATACAGAAAAGAGCAAAGAATGAAAGCACTTAAGGCCGAAACCCCGACCCCGCCGCTCCAGTTGGCGGAAAATGCGCCGGCCTTGGGAAGGAAAGAAGTTGCGACAGGTTTTGCCTGGAACGTAGCTTTCACCTTTCTTGCTAAGTTCATTTTCCCCCTTCTGCAAGTTTTCTTTTACCGAAAGTTGGGACCATTTGCAATTGGCTACTACGCAGTCCTCATTCCCATCTATGCGATCTGCGACAGTATCCGCGATGCGGGGCTATCGCTAACCTACGTTGCCGATAGGGAGGCAAATAGGGAGGGACAGTATGCGACGCTCGCTATGCTCAATGCGGTCGCCTTTGCGGGGTTGATTTACTTTTTCAGGATGCCTCTCGCGGCCGCCTTCAAGATGCCCAACTTAGATTGGGGGCTGCAAATGGTTGCTTTTGCCATCTTGCTTACAGGAATCAGCACTATCCCGGCTAATAAGCTCCAAAAGATGGCCAGGTTCAGGGATGCGGGGCTGATCGACTTCCTGTCTATCGCCGGCTCTTTCGTCGTTGCATTCGTCTTATGGCGACTGGGGTTTGGCTATAAAGCTCTCGTTTGGCAGTTTGTTTTCCGAAGCGCATTTTTCGGGCTTGGCTGCTGGTTCCTGCAGCCCGTACACTTAAAATGGATTCAGCCCGAAGTCATTAAAGCGGTCTGGAAACACGCAAGCCACAACCTTCTAAATAACCTTCTTTACACGGCTTATACCAACGCCGATAACCTTATCATCACACGACTTTTCGGAGCCGGGGTGGTCGGAAATTACAATGCCGCCTTTACGTTTGGCATGAAACCGGTTGACTTCTTCAGCTCGCCCCTTGCAAAAACCTTATTCATCGCTTACACCCGGAAGAATCACGACAAGGAGGCGTTGACCAATGTTTTCACACGCACGATTGCCGTTTCTATCCTATGCATGGTTCCGCTCTATGCCTTAGTAGGCGCCTTTGCAGAGCCTCTTACCACCTGGGTATTAAGTTCAAAATACACATTCGCAGGGCCTATTCTTGCCGTTCTCGTTTTTTATTGCTGCTGCAGATCGGTCGGCTTGCTTTGCGGAAATGTTCTCGTTGCCATGAACAAACCGGCATTCAATGTTTACGGCTGGGTACTGGGCTTCGCCACGGTGGCAGCGATTTTGCTTGCCAACTTGGGCCATTTAACGCTGATTTATGTTGTTACCGCGCTTACGGCAGGCGCAGCCGTGAGCTATGCGACGACGGCATTCGCGGCTTTCAGAATTCTAACCCCTCGCGGCGAGAATGCCAAAAAACTTTGGCAGGCTCTGGCAATCTCCTCCGTCTCCTGTGGCTTAGCTGCCCTCGCGACTTGGCTGCCTTTTGGCGCCAAGCTGGATTTCGCTCTGGCCGCCATCACGATCCCAATAGGGCAGTTCCTAAGTGTGGCCTACATTTACACAGGTTCCGTGAAAACTGGCTTTTCCAAAATCGGATTGAAGCAGATTTACCAAGCCATTTAGCTTCGGTAAACCTCTTCTGAGATTCCTTCAATCTGCACGGCCGGTGTCGTTTCAAACAGCTCCAGAACCTGTTGAAGAACAGATTTGGCATGAACCGCATTATTGCTCACGCAGGCCGCCCCGATGCACGCGTTTTGCCACAATTCCTGGTCGTCCACTTCGGCAATCGAAACGTGGAACTGGTTGCGGGCTTTGTCCAAAAGGCTGCGCAGAATGCGGCGCTTGTCCTTCAGCGATTCGCACCCTTCCAATCGGAGGTTCATCTCTAACGAAGCGACAATCATTTAAATCGAGTTTGGTGCCCAGCCGACATTAAAAGGGTTGCTAGAAGTGCAACCGCAAAATAAACAGCTAACGTCGATGCGCCTGCGTAATCCTTTGCAATTCTTTGCCCCAAGAACAGGCACAACAACGAAATACAAACAAGCATCATGGCGGCAACCGGAATCAGATAGGAGCCGTGCGTCAAGACAAAGTAGGTTCCAACCGCGCTGGCTAGACCCGCGCTAATTTCCAAAATCGTCATGACGATCAGCAAAATCGAACTGAACGATTTAAAGGGGGACGAAGCGAAATGCCCATCTATATATTCGCGGTTCCCCTTGAAATCGAAAACTTTGTCCAGTCCCGACTGCAAAAACAGAATCGCGAAAAAAAGACATGCCACCGTTTGAGCGATCGTCAAACCGTTATCGGTAATCAACGAATCGAGATCCATACAGGTCCCGACGCCCGAATAAAGCGCAACGATTCTCTGTTACTTGCGCAGTAAAGGTCGATTTTTGAGTGATTCGAGGCGCGGCCCCTCATGGCCTTCATTAGGGAAACGCGAAGCTGTGGAGTGCTGAAGCTTGCTTCAGATCCTTATCAGGCAGCTCGCTGCCGCGCGTGCGTCCTCCTTGGCCGGAAGCAAGCTTCCTGTTTTTGAGCGGGAGCAAGCTCCACACACTCCATAGCTTCGCAATCGAACCCTGACTACATGCCTGTCAACGTCGCCCGCACAGCGCTTATGGTTCGGAGTGATCTTTGATGCCAATTCCACGTCTACCCTCATACATGATTAGCCGCATCATAGTTGCGATCACCCTTGCCTTCGGAGCTTCGGCGACCTTCGCACAGACTCCCCAATACATAGCTAACGTCGATGCGCTTTGCAAACAAGCTCAATCGGCGGGCAACATCCCTGGCATGGTTGTGACCGTGACCAATGGCAATACCGTTGCTTTCCAAAAAGCTTACGGCGTCATTTCAAGTCCAAATGGGGCAAGCCCAAATGGCAACACCGTCTTTGGAATGGGTGGCTTGACTCAGGCTATCACCGCCTTCGCCGTTCTTCAACTCGCCGAACAGGGCAAATTTAAACTGGATGAGCCAGCCAGCAAATATGTATCCGATATGCCGAAGAACTGGAAAACAATCACCATCAGGCAGTTTCTGGATAACTCCAGCGGCATCCCCGCTTTAAAAGGCGGCGCAGATTGGGATGAGGCGCTCGATTTCGCCGAGGGAAAACCTCTTACATTCACTCCCGGATCACAAGAAAAGAAGGAGTCTGGGAACTATGCCATGCTTGGACAACTGATCGAGAAGACCAGCGGCATGACCTACGCCAAATATGTGCAGGACCACATTTTTGCCCCGGCGGGCATGGTCCGCTCTGGTGTCGGAATTTCAGATTCAAATGTGGCAACGACTTATGGCAAGACCGCTAAAACTCCAACCAAACCCAAAGCAACCAAGAAGGCAGATTATATGGTTCCCGTTACCGGCTTACAAACTTCTTCAAACGATCTGGTGAAATGGGAGCAAACCATGTTTGCTGGCAAGTTGCTGAACTCAAACAGCTACCACCAGATGTTCATGCCGGCGGTGGCTTCGGCAAAGAGCGCTAAAAAGGCCTTCGCATTAGGTTGGGAAGAGCACGTGGTTGGACCTGACACCATCGTTTACGCGGGTAGCGCAACCGCATTTATTGAAATAGACCTGCATCGAGGAATTGCGGTGATCGTGCTGCAAAATATGGATGCTGGAGGCGAAGCCGAAAAACTAGCCAATAATATAATGAAACAGAGCGTAGGAGTGATCGGAACTGCCCCTAAACGAAGGCGTCATCCGAAGCATCCTTATTTCTAACTGAGGCGTGAGAGAATCTTGCCGTATTAGGAACCAGGTTCTCGTATTAACAATTGTTCGGCTACACTTATTAGCAGCTTAGGAATCAATATGGCAATCAGAGAAGAATCAATTAATGTCAGCGAGGCGCAGGTTGCGACTTCGCCAGTTACCCTAACGGATCGCGCGGCACAGGAGCTTATAAGCCTCCTTCAGGAACAAGAAAAACCAAATGCTGCCTTGCGAGTTTGGGTTGCCGGCGGCGGATGCTCAGGCTTGCAGTACGGCATGGCCCTTGATGATTCTGAGCCCGAAGATGGCGATCAGATCCTAACCGATCACGACGTTAAGATTTTTGTGGACGAGATGAGCCTGCGATACATGACCGGCTCAGTGGTCGACTACGTTGACGACCAATTCGGCGGCGGATTTAAAATCGAGAATCCTAACGCAGTTAAATCCTGCGGCTGCGGATCCTCTTTCTCCACCGGCGAGGAAGGAATGGAAGGATTAGAGAACGGCGGAGGCTGCGGAAGCTGCGGCTGCCACTAGCTTAGAATTAAATTAAAAATTGGTAGGGACTGTGCTCAAGCGAGCGCAGTCCCTATTTTTATTAGCCAGCTTTAAGAATCCATCCTTAGAATGGAGGTGGGTCCGCTATCGGCCCTTGAAAAGCGAGATAGGAGAGGATATGAACAAAACGAAATCGTTAGTTGTGGCCCTTAGCTTAGGTGCCCTTTGCTTTGCCGCAGTTCCGGCTCTAGCCCAAGGTGGTTTTAGAGGCGGCCAGGGTGGACCTGGTGGACAAGGTCAACGCAACCGGCCTGATCCCGTTGCCAGGATGGCCACAGAGCTCGGCTTAAGTGCCACGCAGCAAGCCAAGATCAAAAAGATTTTTGAGGGGATTCGGCCCCAGATGCAAGCTTTGCCACGTGGGCCCGAGAGCCGAGATAAGCGCATGGCGATCATGAAATCGGTCGAGCCGCAGATTATGGCCGTTTTAACCCCCGCTCAGCAGCACAAAGTGAATGCAGCAGGCGGACTTGGTGGCATGATGCGCCGTGGACGCGGTGGTGGTGGCGGCGGTGGTGGTCTCTTCGAGAGAACACTGTCCATGATGAAGTTGAACGCGACCGAGAAATCCAAGACATCCGCTCTCGTAGCCGAAATGAGAACCAAGTTCGAAGCCATGCGAAAGGGCGAAACCGGTCCTCCATCGGTTGATCAAGTAAATAAGATGCACACGCTTTCCGATCACTACAAGAAGGCCATTGAGGCCGTTCTAACCCCGGCCAATAAAGCGCAGTTTGAGAAAATCTCTGCGAGCAGGCCAGGCGGTGGCCGACAGGGACGAGACCCAGGACAACCAGGCGGCCGTTGAATCTACTAATCCTTGAAGACGACGAAAGCGTCGCGAGATTGCTGAAGCAGACCACCGAAGAGGCGGGCTACACGCCGCGCATCGTGGACGATGGTTTTATTGCGTTGGAACAAGCCAAGGCGACAGACCTAGATCTGATTCTGCTCGACGTGATGGTTCCGCGTCTTAACGGATTTGAAATAACCCGCCGCCTTCGGGAGGCGGGTATTGCAACCCCAATTCTCATCATTACGGCACGTGATGCCCTGGAAGATAAGGTTAAGGGCCTTGATGCCGGGGCAGATGACTATATTGTTAAACCGTTTGAGCTCGCCGAACTGCTAGCTCGGATACGGGCGCTTCTACGAAGGGGCAACCCGGCCGGAGGAAGCCTAAAGGTTGCCGATCTCGTGCTCGATACAGAAACGCGCCAGGTGACGAGAGGCGGAACGACCGTTTCCCTTTCCGCAACGGAGTTTTCTCTGCTGGAATACCTGATGCGCAACGCAGGAAGGGTTCTCACAAGAGCCATGATCGTGGACCACGTTTGGCAATACGATTTCGACGGAAACGACAACGTGCTCGACGTTTACATTAGCTATTTGCGAAAGAAAATAGATCGCAATACAGATACGCCATTGATTCAAACGATTCGAGGCGTGGGGTACAGGGTGGCCGATTCTCGTGCCCCTTAGGTTCAAATCGATGCGATCCCGCACTACTGCGGGATTCGTAATCATCATCGGGATTGTACTGGCCTGCACAATTACGACCCTGCTGGCGCTCGCCCGAAGCAGCGGCGAGTTAGAAAGCCAAGACCTGTTGAAGGACGTCGCTTCCAAGACCAAGTTGGCGCTGCAGGATCCTGCTCACCCGGAAAAAGCTCCCGATTTTAAGGATCCACAGATACAGGCCAAGCTGACGGCTCTGGCTAATTCGCCTGAAGTTCTGAGCAAGAACATTTACATTCTCGTGATCCACAGGGATCGCCGGCCCAGGCGAGATGATTCGCAAGCTAACAGAGATTCGCAGCCACCACCGCCAGAGACGCCGCCCACGATTTTGTATCAGAACAGGCAGGACTCTCCGGCTTTAAGGCCGTTTGGTGACCCGGCGAAGGAGACTTCACTCCAAAAGAAATGGGATGAGAACTGGACCCAGTCTGGAAATCTCATTGGGCATGGTATCGTGGCTCTTGCCATTCGCTCCACCCGTGGAGTTGAGCGCGATTTAAATAAACGCCGACTGGACCTTATGCTGATGGGTGGGTTCGTTGTCCTTGCCGTTGGCTTTGGTGCTTGGTTCGTTGTGGGCTTAACCCTTTCGCCCATTCGAAAGCTTGCAAAGCAAGCGGCCAGCGCCTCGACGGAAAACCTCAACGTGCGTTTGGAAGCCCCCTCCAACGATGCCGAAGTTGTGGAGCTCGTTGATACCCTCAACGTATTTCTTCAAAATATGGCCGATACCGCCGAATCAAAAGGCCGCTTTTACGCGGCCGCTTCCCACGAACTGAGAACGCCGTTGCAGGCTTTATCCGGCCATCTGGAACTGGCCCTAAGCCGAGAGCGTCCCGCCGAAGATTATAAGCAAGCACTCGAAGAGGCCAAGAAACAATCGGGCCGGCTCAAATCTTTGGTTCAAAGTTTGCTGCTTTTGCATCAGTTGGAAAACAACCAACTCCGCGAGAAGGATCAGATCAACCTAACTTCAGCTTGTAAATCCACTCTGCAGCACTTGCAGCCAACTATTGCTGCCCGTGATCTAAAGGTCGAGATCGATGCTCCGGAAGATTTTTCTGTTCCTTCGATTTCTAACCACGCTGAGATCCTCGCCCGCAACTTGCTGGAAAACGCGGTGAAATACGCGACGTGCGGCAAGAAGGTCAAGTTGACTTTGCGGAATGCGGCCGATGCCCAAGAAATGGAAGTGTTCGATGAGTGCGAACCTATTCCGAACTGGAGCTCCGAAAAAGTGGAGGCATTTTATCGCCCTGATTCTGCCCGAAATGCGAAGACTGGCGGCAATGGCCTCGGTTTGGCGATTTGCCGCGCCATAGCGCAGGCAAACCGGTGGGTGCTTGTGGTCGACGAAGTTGAAGGCGGATTCCTAGCTACCGTGAAGTTCGGGTCCGCAGCGACTTTGCCAGCACCGGGCAAGGGAACCGGCAAGGAAAAGGCAGTGGCGACAAAGCCTGAATTCCTAACGCCCAACGCCTAGAATCGAATTAAAGAAGGCCCGCAGGAGAACAAGAAAACCCGCGAGCCTTGTGCGTTCACAAGTCGTTCAGCTTAACTGTCGCGCCCTCATTTTAACGAGCGACGGCAACAGGGCCAGCGTGAGCAGCAATGGCAGCGCCACTACTTCTAGACCATCTACCGCCAAATCGAACGGCACACCAAGAATGGGCATGGCGAGTGCTAGAACGCCCTCAAGCGGCACTTCAAACGCCACTAGCAGAATGGTGAAGCAGGTGGCGAGGGTTAAGGCAAGGAACTTTAGGTGGAGGGGGACCTGCTTATCCCGCATGTGTGCGAATCCCGCGCTGACGCGTCCCCGTCGGTGCCGCGGCGCTACTGCCGTCGCCAAAAAGTTGTTTGTCCTGTTTGTTCTTTGCATGTCGATCCTTCGTTGCTAGAAGGAGATACATGCATGGAGGTTTGTGGAGTTTCCTAATAGGCAGTTAGACCTAAGGACGGCCCTCGGCTTTAGGCATTGGGCCCTCGGAAGCAGCGTGGCAGTTGCCGTTCAGAAAACGAGGGCCATGAAAACCAACTCTTCGCCTAAGGCCGAGTACCGAATGCCCAAGGCCTCATTCCGGATATCCCGGATCGCATTTCATCAAATAAATCTGCCCCGTGTGATAAGCCGAATGCTGGGCTGCCCTAACAAAAGCCCCACGGCCATCGGTCTTCGCTCCTTGAGCAGAAATAAGGGGCTTGTTAAGCACTCCCTCGTCTCCAGCTTCAATGAGGGGTCCAAACAGCTTGCCCGTGTATTCCAAAGCTGCCGCCGCCTTCTCCAGAGTCAGTTCAGAGCCCGCGAAAGGAAACTCTCCTTCTTTCATAAACGTGTTTGCAAAGGCGGCATAGATCTTCTTCTCATACTCATCCTTGGGCTGGGTATCGGTTAGGACCTCGGTGAAATAAAGCTCCACACCAGCGACGTGATACAGATATTCGATAGTCGAATGCCCGCCCGGAAATGGACGCCAGTTGGCCTGTTCCTCCGTCATGTCCTGGCAAACCTCGGTGAGCCGCTCGCGGGTGAGATGCCAAATTTCTGCGTAAGGTGTCATTGGCAGAAGTTTACGCAGATTAGGATGTCGTGTGTCGTATGGGGCAAAACGACCGGGTGTCAAGGCAAGACTTTTTGTCATCCGAGAATCGGTTGCCGCGTCGCTAGCCCACTGCTCGCGCCGCTCTTCGCAATGGTGAATTTATTTCGGTTTTAAACGCACAACGCTCAACGCATAACGCATCCGACACCATATCATAAAAAATGATATATAATAAATCCGTGGGATATAAACATGAGATAGAGGCGATGGTGCTGGGGGTCCTGCGCGAGGGCCCCTTGCACGGCTACAAGATTTCGCAAAGCATTCGGGCACAAGCACAGGGACTGCTTAAATTGGGAGATAACCAAATCTATCCCGTCCTTCACAAGCTAGAGGAAAGCGGATTGGTTCAAGCCGAGTGGCAGCCGCAGGAAGGGAAGCCGCCCCGCAAAGTCTATTCGCTAACCGAAAAAGGCTCCGAAAGGCTTGAGACCCATCAAAAGGATTGGCAACGCTATACGAACTCAATCTCCATGCTAATCGGAGCAAGGGCGGCCACAGATGTCTGAGGTTCTCGTTGACTATCTGGTAAGCCAGTATGCAAACGATCTGCAGAAAGAGTTGTACGTCCGCGGAGTTCCTGCGGAGAAAACAAAGGCAGTCCTAGGCGAGTCGGAAGCGCATTTGCGAGATATGTTTGAAGAGCGCAAGCCCGAGACCGCCGAATCCTACAAAAACCTTATGGGGCAGTTCGGTTCGGCTAAAAGCCTTGCAAAAGAGATAGCTAAGGAGCGTGAACGATCCGCTGCATCGCGCAAATTCTGGTGGCCTGCCCTTGTGACATTTATTCTTGCTGAAATACTGTTGCACAGAGGAAAGCCAGGGCCAGGCTCTATCGCCTACTCCGTAGCTACTGTCATCTTTGGGATCGGAGCACTGTTAGTCCTGGGATTTGTTGCGCGAAAGCCCAGCGTGGGGCAGTTTGGTGCTCTCCTCGTTTTGATGATCCTTGGGGGCAGCGCCTACGCGGGATTTACGGGATACCCGATCGGTAACCTTACGGCCTCGGGCGTCGTCGGACCGCCCTATATGATTCTGAACCTCCAAGAAGTGCCGGGGTTTGTGAAGCGGTCTCAAGACGTTATTGCCAAGAGGCAACTGATCATTAATCAGATTGGGGTTGGGGGAGACTTTTATGCTAGCGGAAAGGCCGAAACCCTTGTACCTTCCTTTCTCAAGGCGAATGGTGGCTACTTGAGTCCAGACGCCATGGGCCGCTTGGAAGTTGGGGGTGTACCTTCACCAATGGACACCGTCTCGAATTTCGAGGACGCGAAAAAAACCTGGACCGATGGATTTACCGCGAAACGTGTGGCTGACCAACTCAACGACGAAATGAATTGGTCGAAGAGTTCATTGCGCTATTTGACGTGGGTTCGAAATCAAACGTTTGGAACCCAGGTTAGGATGGACGTTCTTGCACTTACCCTTGTGAACGTTACCTACTGTTTCCAAGCGCTACTATTGACGAACGTTGGTTGGTTGATATGGCTGCTGGTTCGGTTCCTTGTGCGTTCGGTGCGCCGCTGGAGAGCATCTCAAACCATTTTCGGGATCGGGGCAAAGAGAGTAACCGATGTCTGACGTCTTCGCCAAGAAGGTGATTAGCGGCTACTCAAAGGAGCTGGAAAAAGAGCTCTATATTCGTGGCGTCCCCGCAGAGAAATCAAAAGCCGTCCTAAACGAAACCGAGGCTCACCTGTGTGAGATGTTTGAGGAAACGAAGCTGGCGAATCCCGAAACATATGGCCAACTCTTAAAGCAATTTGGAGCAGCGAAGAAGCTAGCGAAAGGAATTGCCGCGGAAATAGAACGCAGCAGGGCGTCCCGTCCGTTCTTATGGCCTTCAGCTATATCTCTCGTCGCTCTCCTCGTGGTTTCCGAAAGATGGGCCGGATTATGGAGCCTGCTGTTCCTATATCTTTTATTGATAGCGGCCGGTTTTATTTCTCGCAAGCCCACCATTGGGCAGTTCGCGGCTCTTGGTCTCGTAACAACGGCTCTTCTGGGACCTTGGATAGGTTTGTTCAACTTTCCAGTCGGCCAGTATTCAAACTCTGGTTCGCCCGTTCCTTACAAGCAGTATGTTTCGGGAAAGGAACTTCCCAAGTTCCTAAATGACGTAATGACTCAAATATCGGAGGAAACTTTGATCATTGACGAGACGACCCAAGGAACGGACTACTTCAAGAAGATTTTGGGAGAAGGGCGACTGCCAAGCTTCATCCAATTTCAAGGCAGTTACCTCACCCCGTCAGGAGTTAAAACCGTCCATGAATCTGGATCAGATTCGTTGCTTCCTGGACAGCTCAAGCCCTCTCTAACCGATGTCATGGATGTCTGGAACAATGGTAGATCGGCTCGGCTCGTTAAGCTAGATGAGCAGCAGAAAATAAGCAGAAGGCGCGATATGCTCGCTAGTATCGAGTTGATAAAATCTCAACCGGTGACTAGGCTGCGCATAGGATTAGTCCTAGCGCTGCCCATGTCCTTGGAACTAAGCGGATTAGCGCTGTGCCTCACGAATTTGGGCTTTCTGCTATGGGCTCTTCTTAGAGATTTGAAGCGCTTGTGGCGCCGGATCAAATATTGGCTGAGACCACTTTCAGCCTAGATCAACTAAACAGCACCTCGCAATGCTCAAGCCTCGGACCCTTGTCGTCACAGACGGCAAAAGGCACGTTCTTGCCCTTCATCGTCACCGCTGCATAGCGCCCTTTATTATCCAAAATATAAAACTGAAGGCCGAAGTTGGGATGCCCATCCTTATCCAACAGTCTCGCCTCAACGGTATTTGAAGCGACCCGCTTCAATGCCTCCATCCCCGCATCCTTTGGATGCAAGCCTCGGCGCAGACCCTCCACGATCAGAAACGAGCTGCAGTTAAACAGGTTCGCTTCGCCCCGACCGGTGGAACCGGCCGCGCCAATATCGCCATCCACGTAAAGCCCAGCCCCCAGAATCGGTGAATCCCCGGCCCGTCCAGGGATCTTAAACGCCAGGCCACTCGTGGTCGTCACTCCACAGACCTCCGCCTTCTCGTTGATTCCGTTGCAGTTAATGGTGCCGTAATAATGAAGCGGATTAATGAGCCCGTCACGAACCATGGACATCGCGGATTTCCGACCCTCCTCATCTCGCTTAAGGGGGTTCAAATAGTGCTCGGGGTCGATGCGCCGCTTCCACTCCAACCACATCTTGTGGCTGAGATCGGTGTTAAGGTCTGCCTCGATCGTGAACCCCATGTTTCGAGCAAACTGTTGGGCGCCCGCGCCAACCAGTAAGTGGTTATCGGTATTTTGCATCACCGCTCGGGCGACCCGCGAAGGAGTCCGAACCCCTTCTAGTGCGGCAACCCCTCCCGCCCATTTCTTTGGACCGTGCATGCAGCATGAATCTAGCTGCACAATCCCGTCCGCGTTCGGTAGTCCGCCATAACCGACGGAAGCATCGGTCGGATCCAACTCCACAATATTCACACCTTCGATAAGGGCATCCAAGACATCCGAGCCTGAACTAATGAGGCGATAAGCCCGCGCCACGCAACACTCCGTGCTGCCGTTAAGATCGGTAAACCCGTTCGCGGCCGAAATCACCACCGGGTTTACCTCGCCTTGAATCCAAACCTCGCACGCGAGAGCCTTGGGGACTACGGTTGCCGCCAAGGTCGCACCCGCTCCTTTGAGCAGAGTTCTTCGAGAAATATTAGCCATGACTACAAAGACGCAGTAGCTCCCTAAAGAGCAATGTGTTCTTAAATAAATGAACTTTCAGAATATTTTGAAACTATTGTCAAGAAGTTCTCGTTTAGAGAATTGATGAAAGTTGTCATTGCCGGAGGGACGGGGTTTCTGGGAACGTTGCTCAAACGCGATTTACTCGTTAAAGGACACGAGGTAATCGTGCTAAGCCGTAACCCCAAAAATCACACAGAGATCAAATGGGATGGTAAGAGCCACGGCACTTGGGAGCAAAGCCTAGAGGGCGCTGATGTTCTTATCAACATGGCCGGCAGAAGCGTCAACTGCCGTTACAACGCCAAGAACAAAGCTGAGATATATGCATCCAGACTGGACAGCACCCGCATCCTTGGCCAAGCAATAGCTAACGCCGCCTGCCCGCCTAAACTCTGGATCAACTCCAGCACCGCGACCATATATCGCCATGCAGAAGACCGCCCCATGGATGAAGACTGCGGCGAAGTTGGCAGCGGATTCTCCGTTGATGTGGCGCAGAAATGGGAAGACGCGTTCTTTTCGGCCACTCCTTGCTCGGCGAGAAGGGTTGCCTTAAGAAGCGCGATGGTGATGGGGCATTCCAAGCACTCGGCATTCACTCATTTCCAAACCGTGGTTAAGCTTGGCCTCGGCGGGCCAGAAGGTTCAGGAACCCAAATGGTTTCCTGGATCCACGCCGCCGATTGGCTAGCCGCTGTTTACTGGATCATCGACCACGATGAAATCCGCGGTCCAATCAATCTCTCCTCGCCAAACCCGCTCTCCAATCGAGAGTTCCTTAAAGTGTTGCGAGGGGTTCTTCATGTGCCCATCGGTTTGCCGTTGGCGAAGTGGATGCTGACAATAGGCGCATTCTTTCTCAGAACGGAAACCGAACTGCTCTTTAAGAGCCGCTGGGTCTTGCCAAAGCACCTGCTCCAAAGCGGGTTCCAGTTCCAGTATCCAAACTGGCGCGAAGCGGCACAGGAACTGTCGGGCAACGTGAGGGGCACTATAATGGAAGTGGAGAGTACACGTGATAATCCCGATCCTCATTCTTCTGCTTTCAACCCCCAATCCTAGAACTCTAGAGGAACTCGAGTTGGACGAGATCAACGCCTATTATAACGTCCATTCGCTATCCTGTTCAGAAGCATTTAAGACAAAGGACGAGTCTCAAAGTGCTGGTGAGGCGGTTGACAGCGTGGCTGAGCTTCGAATAAACGGCGATCTAATGAGTTGCCAAGTTATGTCAAGTGGTCAGAAAGCTGTCGACATCGTTTTTGACGGAACTCAGACTTGGGAGGTTAATCACCAGAATCAAACCTACTATCATTACTCTGGCGGCAGTTTTCATCCACGCGACTATCTGCCGGTAACAGCAGCTGGTGGAACCCTTAAAATTGGCCAGAATCTGCCACTTCTACCGCTTTTCCTAAGCTACCAACCTTCGCCTAGCCTGAAATCGATTGAGTTGGTGAAAGAAGGCACAGAGGTGTACCGGAAGGTCGAATTTGGCGAGAAAAGCAAAAAAGGAAATTCCCTAACACTAACCGAATGGTTCTTTCCCGATAGATGGATACTCAAGAAAGCGACGTTTCGGACCAGCATTGGATATTCGGCGGACTTTATCGCATCAAATTTCAACTTTTCTGATAAAACTCCGGCATCAGAATTCAAAATCAATCCCGAAACCCTGAAAGGTTATAAAGAAATCCCGCCGCCATAGTTAGGGCCGTTGCAAAGTATTCTCGAACGATAAAGTGATCCTTCTGATGTTCGCCCTTTTAGCCCAAGCTCCAAAAACTTTCGAAGACCTGGAGTTGCTGCAAATCCGGGACACCTTGAGCCTGAAATCTTTCTATCTCGAAACAAGCTTCAAGTTCTCGGTGAACGATAAAAACCAAACCGAAGATAGCAGGGTGAAATCGGACGGAAAGCGCTTTCGCCAAACCCTAAAGTTGAACGGGTCGCCCTATCTCGATGTCATAGAGGATGCCAATGGGAAATGGGTGATCAACTACCAAAACAAAATCTATTTTCATGAATCTTGGACCGCAGCCTCCCGAGCCAAAGACTTAAAAGCCCTCCTGCCCGAGCGCGAGCCGCCCGGCATGATGAACATCTCTCTAGGCTTTCCCGTTATCGTTCAAATAACCGCCGACCCTCCGCCAACCATTCAGGGCACAAGTCTGGAAATGGAAGGCACCAAGATGTATCACAAAGTGATCATAAATGCCACCAACTCGAACGGCGATCTGGAAACCATAACCGAGTGGTTCTCGCTGGACCGATGGGTTCTCCACCGCGCGACCATTACCGGCCCGACAGTTTCGGGCGATATCTCAAATCCGGTGACGGAGTTCTTTGAACGAACCACCAACAAAGATTTTGTGGTTGATCCAAAAAGCATTAAGGATTTCGCCCAGGTTGACTCAATCCCGCAGGTTCTAGCCCACGGATAGCTAAAATTCCCCCTCCCCTGCTCCCGGGAGTCCGATCCATTCGGAGGGGGTAAAGGGGGAAACCTGAGCGATGGCTTGTGCGGTCTGGTGCCCCGTTTCGAGGAGGAGGTGAGGGGGTTAGGGCATAGGCGTTAAAATAAGGTTTCTCAGAGATAATTTTCCAAGGTTTGCGACTCGCGCCTCTCCCGGTTCGCGGACTCACCGACCTCTCCATTCGGGAGAGATTTGTAGCTGCGGGAATGCCAAGCTTGGCTTATTTTAACGCCTATGGGGGGTTAGGGAGAGAGGTTCCGCGCACTCCACAGCTCCGCGATCATCTTCTCAGCCATACTAAACCCATGAACACCCTCGAAGCGATTCCCGACATGAAGACCTTCCTGATTTCGCTTACGAAGCGAATGGGAGATAGCCTTATCCGCGACCTTTCATTCATCCCGGATGACAAAGTCAACACGAGCCCGATGGGTTGCGCCAGACCCGCTCTTGAGTTCATCACCGAATGCGGAGGCATGAATCTCTACGCCGGCAAAATCATCGCAGGCGAAGATTTCCAGCCTAAATCATATGAAGAGAGGCAGGCGTTTTACGCAACCATGGACACACGCGGGAAGGCTGTGGAGTTCTTTAACAGGGGAATGGAAGTGCTCCAGACCGCGCTAACAAATGCCACCGATGAGCAACTCGCCAGAGACGTAAAGGCGCCTTGGGGCGAAGATAAGAAAGCTTACGAGTTGGCCGTTATCGCCGTGATCCACATGGCTTACCACGATGGCCAGGTCAACTACATTCAATGTCTATTCGGAGACGGAACGAACCACTGGGCAGACTAACTCAGAAGTAAAATATGAGCTTGGAAAGAATCAACCCAGCCGCGATTCCGCGTGCTCATTTGATGTTTGCGCTTAACGATCGCAAGTCGGTGCAAAATGCCCGGAAGTTTGATTCGTGCCTTCTGTGTTGCCGTGGCAACGTGAACGAGGCTGGCCTCTGCCAAGTGTGCTGGGCGCTTCTAAGTGATGAAGAACTCAAAAAAGGACAGCGCTGGTTGGCCGGAGTCGGTCCATAATCGGCAGTGCGTCTTTTTAGCGGGAGAAAACGAAAATATTTCGCTGCCTGCGAATATTGGATCTACCTACCCGGCGAAACGATGCCCGAGCAAGATGCGATCATGCGCCGCATGATCGGCGAAAACCCTCGCAGCCGGCCTGGCAAACCCGCAATCGGCGCAAAAGAAGGGAAGATCTTCTCGGATATCCGCCTGCATATGGCCCTTGTTTTGCGGAACAAGAATCCGCAGCTTTTTCGGCCCGATCTTTTTAGGGACCACTTGGAAATCAGCGCCGAGGTTCTGAGTGCGCTGGCCAATTCCCATAGTTTTGTAAAGGCGCGCTTCATTTCCGAAGAGCCCCTAATTGGCGATCGTCATCTGCATTTTATGGCTCACCTTGCCGATTCTGTGGCAAGCGTTGGCACCGGCCTCTGTGTTTATGATCTGGTCGCAGAAGAGATCATGGCCGCCGATAAGTTTGGCGATAGCCTCCAAGTTGATGCCGATGCGGCTCGGTTCGATATCCATGTTCGCGTGATCTGGGAAAAATCCTTGGATTCTGGCCATGCGGAAACCAAAGGCTTACTCAAAAAAGGCCTTCCAGAGTTGGTGACAGAGGAGGCGTACCCCGACCAAAGGGTGATCATCAATGAGGTTATGCTGGAAGGCGCGCGGGCGCTGTGGAACCAGGCTGAGATCCCGCCTCAGGTGGAAGTCACCGCTTACGGCGATATTTTCCGGCTGCTCATCAACCCCGACCGTAAGGGCCCAATGAAAGTGAGAATTCTGAGGGTCGGCCGCACTTGAGATCGTACCGAGTCATTCCTTGCCTTGATATCAAAGATGGCAGGGTGGTGAAGGGCGTCAACTTTGTTGGCCTTCGCGACGCTGGCGACCCGATTGAGCTGGGCCGATTCTACGGCGCTGATGGCGCCGATGAACTGGTGTTTCTGGATATCACCGCTTCCCACGAAGGACGGGCCCCCGTGATCGATCTCGCCTCCCACGTTGCAGAGCAGATTTTTATACCTTTCACCGTTGGCGGCGGCTTGCGTAAGATCGAGGATATTCGCGCTGCACTCTTGGCCGGAGCCGACAAGGTGAGTCTCAACTCAGCCGCGTTAGCAGACCCGACGCTTATTTCCCGCAGCGCCGAGCAGTTCGGCGCTCAATGTGTGGTTGTCGCCATCGACTGCCGTCGGAAAGGCGATAGCTGGGAAGTTTTCTCCCACGGCGGCCGCACGCCAACAGGCCGCGATGCTGTTGATTGGGCGAAGCAAGCCGCTTCGCTTGGTGCAGGGGAGATATTGCTCACCAGCATGGATGGCGATGGAACCCAAGCCGGCTATGACTTGGCTTCTCTTCGGGCAATTAGCGATGCAGTGAATATCCCGGTAATCGCCAGCGGCGGCGCTGGAGAGCCCTCGCATTTGGTAGATGCGATTAAAGAAGGCCACGCCGATGCGGTCCTGCTAGCCAGCATCCTCCACGATGGAACCTATCGAATCGAGGATTTAAAACGGCAAATGAGGGTGGCGGGAATTCCCGTTAGGATTTTGAAGGGCTAGGGATGCGTCATGTCTTGTGTCTTGCGATAGAATGCAAAAAACTCGTCGCTCTTGAGTCCGATTAGGAAGTGGCGGGGCTTGCCCTCTCCCGGTTCGCTCGCGGACTCGCTTACCGACCTCTCCTCGAGGAGAGATGATTAGTTTTATCGGCTCCTAAATCTATGCCTCAGTTTCAGTAATTTGCCTTCTGCTACCAACTTCGAGAACCGTCCAGCAATTCATCTCTCCTTGAGGAGAGGTCGCTGAGGAACGAAGCGGGAGAGGGCTGAAAAGACCTGATCAGTATTGCGATAAGACATGGTGGCGTTGCGATTGCCTCTTGTTTCTTGCGAACCAATCGCGAACCCGCCTCCTTTCGGGCCTGCACATTTTTCGGAACTTAACTGACCCAAAATGATCGAACCGTACCGCCCCTAACGTCCATCTCTTATGAAGGGACGAGGTCGGCATTGGTTTGGGGTCGCAACAGCTGCCGCCATCCTAATGTTGGCAATGGCGTTCGTTCTTACTCATCCCCCAGTTACTCTCATTTTCAAGGTTTGGAACGCAGTCCCGGGTTCGGTAACCGACAGCGACGGCAGACTGGGGCGGGTTTATCAGGCACCCCATGGAACTCGGGCTATTGTCGTGTTTAACAAGGGGGAAGGGCCGCGCCCTAATGGCCCACTCGATCTTGTTTTTCCTCATCCGGAAACTAAAACCGTTTTCATGCAGTGCACCGTTAATCCGCGCACCCTTTTCGCGGGAGACTATAAATCCGACGAGATATTTCGCGATTTCCTTTTGAGCAGGATTGATGGTGACGGGTGGGCAAGTGACGCTGGAGGGATCGCCACGGTCAAACCCGAAGGCCATCCCAACACCTATGTGCTTACAAATTACGAACGCAGGCAAGTGCCGGATGGCTATACAGTAAAGTTTCACGTGGGCAGCTAATGCTTAGGCCGAATCGAGTTTGCATGATCCCGAGCCAGCCTGATCGTGGACGGAAATGAATAAAGAGTCTTTGCTTTTATGGGGATGTTCAGCCGTTGTTTTCGTTGGATCAATAGTGATCGGAATCTTGGGCTCTAGGAACCGATCGAAGAACTGGAAAGAGCCACGCGTCTTGGCGCTGCTCATCGGTCAGTCATTTGTGATAACGGCCGTCGCGGCGGTTGTTCTACAGGTCATTTACGAAAACCATTAACTCTCTTAATGGCTCGCTAAGCCCGCCCTAAAAGCGTTCGAATCACTTGAAGGCCAACCAATCTTCCCGTCCGTTTACTGTTTACTGCTTACTCCGCTCTAATTCACTCATCCGCCAACAACGTCCTAAGCACCGAACCAACCGAACCGCCCAACCCCCTCAAAGGTGGTCTTGGCGGCCCCATATCCAAACCGACCGCTTCAAGCCCCGCTTTGGAGACCCTCGTCCTTCCCAGCGTCTCCTCCAAAATAATTAGCTTCGCTAGGTCAACGTTTGCGCCCTTCATGGCACTTGCAACCAACTTCGGCCGAAGAAGAGCCAACGGCGAGCAAATGCATTCCTGAACAGCAAACTCATCGGTAGACGTAAAGCCTTTATGGCAACTCAGATGCGAGTGCCCGGAGCTATCGATATCGTTTGCAAACAGAAGGTCGTGCGAGTCCTGTAGCCCTGCACGAACTTCCGAGGTGATCACCTGCAAGGGATCAACAACAACCGTCGTCATGTTGCTGTAATGGCTCACATTTCGAATAAATCCTATGATCTCCTCGGCGGTAAAGGTGCCGTAGTAAGGAGGCATTAGGATCACGGCCCGGGCACCATGCCTCGAAGCGTGCTGAGCCAAATCTAAGCTCATAGTTGTGTTCATTGAGGAGACGTTGACCATGATAGGGCGGCCCGTCGTCATCCGAAGCCCCCATTCCAGGAGCTGTTTCCGTTCGGAACTGCTAACCGACGTGAACTCCCCACACTCGGTTCCGATCGCAAATCCGTCCACGGGTTGCTCTAGCAGATATCGAATCTGCCTGGCAAATCGTATCTCGCTAACCGTTGATCCGTCGTCTGTGAACGGCGTCACCAGCGGCGCAAAGAGTCCTTCTAGCGTTTGCATGCCCTGTCTTCTTGGACGAAACCCAGCGCCGATAAGCCACGCCCATTAGCGTAACACGGCCCCTATCAATTCTTTCGGGCGAGAACAAGGATTTCTTGAAGGTGAAAAATGAGTTTTCCTTCTTTCGTGCCGGAATCGAGGTAGCGAGCAAACTCACCGTTCGCGTCGTCGATCATTTCTTTTAAAAAGAACCGGTCGGGGTCGGAGACTTTCATTCGATCCATCCAATCCTCGGCGTCGATTTCCTTTGGAGACGTTTCTTCAGCTTCCACGCTAAGTCCACACTCAGTGATGGTTTTCAGCCAATCGGACCTGCGCAGGTTTCGCATGTGGGATGGATCGCGGGTGCGCTCGAATAGGTCGATCTTTTCATCCGCCTCAAAATCTTCGGAGCCGATCGTG
>DASXZH010000080.1:0-29909 GCA_036502005.1 Fimbriimonadaceae bacterium | reverse complement strand
AACCGGGTCCGGAATGGTCATGTTGGAAGAAGCCGTACTCCGGATCGAGGAGATTTTCGGCATCGAAAATGTCTACGTCATAACCGGCGCGCACCTGGTCGATAGCATCCGCGAAGAGCTTCCGGGGCTGTCCAGCCACGTCTTTGCCGAACCGACTAAGCGAAACACGGCGGGCGCCATAGTTTGGGGCATGGCCGTGGTTTCCAGCCTTTTGCGGGAAGAGGATATCTCCTTCGCCATCATCCCTTCGGACCACCGAATCCACACCGCCGCGCAGTTCCAAAACAAGGTTTTAGAGGCGCTCCACTTCGCCGAAAAGAACGACGTTTTGGTCACCATCGGCATCCCGCCCACCCGTCCCGAAACCGGTTACGGCTATATGGAGCTTGGCGACCCGATTAAGAAGGCGTTTCAGGTTAAGCGTTTTATCGAAAAGCCAGATGCGGCAAAGGCCGAACAACTGGTAAACGGCGGAAACGTGCTTTGGAATAGCGGCATGTTCTTTTGGCATTTTTCCACCTTTATGAACGAGCTGGCGGCCGCCAGTCCCAAGCATTTTGAAGCCTTGCAACAAATCGTTTCCGCCATTTACCGCGGGCGAACCGTTGAGGCGGAAATCGAGTTCGGTGATCTGCCCGATATCTCCATTGACCATGTGCTCATGGAGAAGGCAAGGCACGTTGCCGTGATAAAGGCTGATTTTGAGTGGGATGACCTCGGCTCCTGGGACGCCCTTGGCCGCATTCACATCGCCGATGAGGCGGGGAATGCGATCGTGGGCACGGGCGAGGCGATCGAGGCTTCGAACAACGTGATCTACAACTCGAACCCCGACCAAGCTGTGCAGGTTTTTGGGCTGGACGAGATGGTTGTTGTGGTGACTCCCGACGCGGTGATGGTCTGCCCGAAAAGCCGCGCTCAGGAAGTAAAGAAACTCACGCGGGGCTGATGGAACGTTGAACGTAGAACTTGGAACTTAGAACTTAGAACGGAATGGTTTTCAAGTGCCGCGCAAAATGCATGTTTTGCGGTTAAGCTTCCATCTTCATCTAATGCGGGTGATTGCTCGTTGGAAAGCCTCAAGAAAGTAGCATGTGGCGGCGAATTTCTTGTCGGGCACGACACGGCCTGGCATTTGAAACCTGGCGGGGCGGCTTTCTGTGCGACATGGCTGCGACACTTGGAAGCAGTTATGGCGGCATTTGGCGGACACGACCGGTTCAAACGGTCTCTTTTTTGAAAAAAACTCAAGGGTTCTTGTTTGAGCATTTCAAAGAGACTCAGACTTAGTAGTCAGAACTCAGGACTTTCCAATTCCCCAATCAACATTCGAGAATTAAGGATCGCAAATTCCCTCACTTGGTTTTCAATGTGCGTTGGCTCCTGGGCCGTAATTGCGAGACGCACAGGGGGATGATTAAAGGTTCACCATTTTTATTGGGACATCCCCGCCCCCAATCCCTTCAAAGGGTAGTGGCCGGACGACAAAATCCATATTTTGCCGCGATCTGTCATGGCGAATTGACTGAGTTGCTCTAGTTTTGCGAGCAACAAAGGGGAGTGATCCGAACGCGCCGCTAATCTGTAAACTGACATATTGTCTGCGGCGTAGGATGCCGGGGTGCTCTCGTCCATAACCCTGGTGTAGCCGCTGAGCCGCGCTCAGGAAGTGAAGAAGCTCACGCGGGCGTGAGCGTGAGTTCCGGCCCCCAATCGAAAATCTACTGGCGTTGCTGATTGTGGCACCGTCCCTGTGCCAAGTTGTGCCAGATTGAGCCATAATCCCGGCGCTTGAACCTGCTTCTGGCATATTGTGGCCCATTGTGGCATGCCACATTGATGCCAGAAATGAGGCATTTTCAACCCATTCTGTCAATTGTGGCACTGGCCGCAGATTCAAATCGCGTGTTTTCAAAAAGCTTTTTGGACCAGCTATCGACTTCATGATCCGGCATTCGACTTTCGACTTTCGACATTCGCCCCGAAACCTTTCACAAAGAGGTAGACAACTGAGGGGCTGACAAATGGTTTTCGAAATTGTTCGCCGGCAAAAAACAGTGTCGCGCCGCTATGGGAGCGAAAGTCCATTAAATTGATCGGGAAATCCGATACGTCACGAATGCCGTAGGCCTTGCCTAACCGCTCTTTCCGCCTATAAAACAACTCCTGCGTGCTCAAGGTGAGAGGAGATACACATTTACAAATTTTAAGAAAGCGGACGTTGACTAGTTCCTGATCTTGACTCAACTATTTTCAGACGAATTTCATCCCGAATTCTTCGACTAGTTCTACTCTCCTTCAGCAGAAGCTGTTCATACTTCTTAGTAGCGTCAATGTAACTTACGTGGAAGTGCAAGCACTCCTTTCGGATAATTCTTGCGGCAACAGTGAGCTGAGCAACCCGAACTGAAACAGACCTTTCGTCCCAATCTCCGACCATATAGGTATCGACGCCCATTTTGCCAAAGTCGCGCGAAACGGCGTCACAACAATCGATCTGATAGGGATATTTTTTTGGCAACACGGCAACCTGAACCCATCGCTGACCAGGTAATGCGACCGCAATGAACGGTAAAACGTTTAACATTATCATTAGAAACATTTTAGAATCCTTAATTTGGGGGCGTTTGGGGTGTCCTAGTATTGCAGAAGGTTACCATATCGATTCCGCCTGCTAGCATACAATTGCCACCGTTAATCGAGTGATCCTGCTTAACGCCGTCTACTACCAGTGTATGCACGGTCTGCTTCACCGGCGGGAGTTGTTTCCAGGTACACCCATCGTAATTGGCTATGTACTGGCACAAGCATTTCTCAACATTAGCACCAGTTTTCGGCATAATTACGTTCTCATTATCGATGCTCTGCCATGAGCCACCGGTGTTTCGTATTATTGCCTCCAACTGATAAGCGTTCCAGCTTACATAGTTGTCTCCTGGAACCGCTGCTGTTGCAGGCGTTAGATACCAAGTATCTGGAGGTTCGCTTGGGGGGGCTGACGCACCCGTAGCGGAATAGTACTCCCACCAGCCAATGCCTGAGAGGGCAAAAACTGCTGGTCTAGGACCGAGCGTAAAAGGAACCGTCAAGGTGATGTCGAAGCCTAAGTACCAAGATTTTCCCATGTAGTTGGGGTTGTTAATCTCCTTATTGGAAAAGCCCACCTTCCCTAAACTGGTGCATGTAGTGTGGGTTATATTCCCCGATGGGTCTACTCGGTTACAAGGATTAGACTCTGCGTAAATGTAACCTTTCTGCTCCGGCCAAAGTGTATCTAACCGAGTCCAACGCAAAAGATGACTTGAATAATGTCTCGCTCGAACGTAATATTCAAAGAAGACCCGTGCGTTGTTTCTGTAGCCTAAGCTTCCAACCCAGGCAAATGCAGGCGCGCTGGCAGATCCTGTTGATAGAATAGTTCTGCCATATGGACTATAGCGGAAGCTGTCCTGCTGAAGACCTGCCGCATCATAGGTCTCTATTACCGATCCAAGTGCGTCAGGGCCGTAACTCCGATAGCCCGAACCGCCTACCTGGTTTTCAGCTTTGATTTTGCCGCCGATAGTGTAATAGTTTGTTGTTGCCATTTTAGTTTCGCGCCTGAAGGTAATCTTCTCCGTCCCAAACGAGTGTCGTGACCAACGTATTCAAGTTCTCAGTCCGCTTTTTGCCGAATGAATCATAGGAGTAAGTTGAAGCGGTGCCATCACTTTGGAGGTGCTGGACCAGCCGGTTTTCTTTATCGAATGTTGTTGTAACGAGGTAGGCCGAGTTTGCCGCTTCGACGAGGTTGCCATTGTTGTCAAAGGAGTTCGTGTACAGATTCCCGCTTATGTCGATACCGGTCACCTGCCTGTTCGCCGCATCATATGTGAACGTCGCGGAGTTAGCTTCCCCGTTGAACAGCATGTTGTCGTTGCCATCGTACACGTACGTGTAGGCTTGAGTGGTCGTCACCAATGCGCCATAAATATCTGCTGCGATCAGCCGGTCTCTGGCATCATAACTGTAGGTGCTTACCATACCGTTGAGGTCAGAGCAGGTCAGCCGATTACGATTTCCGTCGTAGGTATAAGTCTGCAAGGCCTGCAGAGTTCCCGCGCTATCGAAATGCCCGACGCTCAGAATGTTGCCAGCAACGTCAAATGCGTTATTGATCTGAAGGGCTGGGTTCCCCTGAATGGCTGCCGTTTCACGGTCTAGCAAATCGTATTGGAAGGTAAATGTCGTCCCGGTCGAAATAGCTGCGGAAACAATCCTATTTACCAGATCGTATGCCGCTGTCATCGGGTTTCCATCCGGGTCGGTCAGAAGGAGCCGATTTCCGACGTTGTCGTAGCTGTATGCCTGGGACAGCAAGCCAGGATCGGTTTTGCCGGAAAGCCGGTCCAGCGGGTCGTAGGTCATGGTTGTTGTGACCGACGACATTCCGGCCGAGGAAACCCACGGTCCGTATTCCAAAACCGTCGTGAGGTTGTTGTTGGGGTCATATTGATACGTATAGAGGGTCGCGTCTGCGTAAAGAGCCGAAACCAGGCGGTTTTCGTCGTCAAAGCTATAAGTGGTGGGATCGCCGGTGGGATAGATGCGACCAACCTTTCTCCCAATATTATCATAGCTGTAAGAGGTTACGAAGGCATCCTGGTCCTCGATCGTCAGCATGGACCGACGCCCGTCATAGGACATCGTAATGAAGTTGCTACGGGCATCCTGGATGTAAAGGCGGTTCCCAATTGCGTCGTAGCCATTGGTGACAACATACGCTAATGCGTCTTGCATCGAAACAGCCCTATTCAGAGCGTCATATGAGTTCGTGCTGATGAAGTCATTAGCGTTCATCGTTGAAACGCGATTCCCTACTGAATCATAAGAATTGGTTGTTCGATACCCGAGCGGGTCAACGGCGGCACTGGTGCGATTTAGTTTGTCGTAGAGGCTCGTCCAAATGTTTCCCAGAGCATCAATTCTCGTTGTCGCATTTCCGACCGCATCGTATAGAGTGGTCGAGATGGCCCCGATGGAATTCACGGCCGAGACAATGCGGGCAAGGGCATCGTAATTCGTGGTCGAGATAGCACCATACGCGTTGACCGTCGAAACCAAGTCCCCGCGCGCATTGTACGCGTTGGTGGAATAATTTCCTAGCGCATCTTGAACGGACTTCTGCCTGCCATCGAGATCGTAGGAGTAGGAGGTTACATAGCCACGGGCATTCATCACAGACAACCGTTGACCAGCAGGATCGTAGCTGTTAGTCACGCGGTAATTGTCTGGCGACTGTGTCGCCCAAATGCGGTTGCTCGTCGTTTGATAGATATTCGAGCTCGTGTAATACGGGGTTTGGACACTGGTCTGATTGCCATCCTTGTCGTAAGTGTAAGACGTCGCGTTTCCAAGCTGATCAATTGTCGCCGTCGTTTGACCCGCCAAATCATAAACAGTTGTGATTATGAAACCTAGGGCGTCTTGAACTGAAACGACCCTGCTATTTGCATCGTAGCTCGTCGTCGTTCGATTCCCAAGCGCGTCGATCTGCGCAACGGCCCTGCTGTTAGCATCGTAAACTGTGGTGTTCACGAAGCCACGCGCGTTCATGATTGAAGCTAGACGACCCGTTGAGTCATAAGCGTACGTTGTGTAATTACCAAGCGCGTCCACGCCAGCGATCCGTTGTTGAGCATTGTTGTAAATGCTTGAGCTGATATTGCCGTTCGCGTCCATCGTCGAGACCTGCAACCCCAACGAGTTATAGCTATAGGTACTGAAATTCCCCAGCGCATCCTGCTTGGAAATCATGTTTCCAAACCGGTCATAGGAATAGCTGGTTCGGTAGCCAAGTGGATCGACGGTGGCTTGGAGATAGCCGGAGTTGTAGATGCTGCGGCTCACCGCGCCGGTTGGATCGGTGGAGCTGATCAAGTTATCGGCGGCATCATAGGCATACGTTGTCGTCCTATTGATCGCGTCGGTCATCGTCGTCATGCGGTTCAGCAAGTCATAACCGAAAGTGGTAATCCCGCCATCCGAGGCCATGACAGAAACCACGTTGCCGAAGCTATCATAAGAGTTAGTCGTTATCAAGCCCCGTGGATCGGTGGTAGCCGTGAGCTGCCCATGCGAGTCGTAAGCGTAGCTGGTTACGCGGCCAAGCGGATCTGTCATCCGCGTTTGATTGCGAGTGCCGTTATAGCCGAAAGTCGTCACCGCGCCGGTGGCATCAGTGTGAGTTGTTAAGTTTTGGCTAGAATCGTACTGGAGGGTTGTCTTGTTGCCAAGCGCATCGGAAACAAGAGTTGGCAAAGCACCCGCGTTGCCGATGATGCTGGTTTTCCACCCCGCAGGCACCTGTTCGCCAGTTCTGAATCCGGTCGTGGCTTCGTAGGTGTAAGTTGAGGTGTAACCTTCTGGCCTTTGGATGGTCGATAAGTTTCCAGCAAAGGACCCCATGGTGAAGTAATTGTAAGTTGTTACCGCGCCGCTAGGAGCTTTGACAGCCCCCCAAACGCCGCTCGTATCGTAGGTGTAAGTCCAAATACCCCCACCTTGGGCCATGCTCGCCACACGACTATTGCTGTCGTAGTTATAGGTGGTTACGTAACCCCTAGGGTCCGTAATGCTATACAGAAGTGATCCATTGGTTCCTGTGTAAGCATATTGGGTTATGCAACCATTGGGCGTCATATACGTCGTCAGGTTACTGTTGGCGTCATATAGAAAAGTCCAAAGCCTTCCGCTCCAGTCCTTGATGTTTTGAACCAGGTCGGATGCACTATAGAGGTACGAAACAATATGGCCACCTGGCAACTGAATCGAGGACAACGTATTCGCTTGACCACTGTTTGAGTAAATATAGGTGTTTATTATTCCGTTTGCATCGCTTAACGTATAGATGTAATAGGGGTTGCCTGCCCTAACGCCGTGCTTAATGTAGTTCTGATTGAAGCCGTCGGGAAACCATTCGGTTATCGTGTTTGCACCAGTCGTGTAGGCGAGAGTAGAAATCGCTCCTGCCGTTGATGGAAGGTATGGCCCACCTGTGCTTGCGTAGGAGTATTGCGAAAAGTCCCCACGCGTCAGTATGATAGGCCCGTTCCCATCTGTAAATTGCCTTGTACTTGCGCTACGATTCTTGCCCCACTCGGTGAGCATGTTAGCTTGGGACGAATAGTAAAAACTAATCTCTAGGTTAAACTTCTGGGACTTGAGGGCGATGTCGGGGTCGACGAATAACGTTCCTGTCCTAGGATCGGGCATGGGCGCGTAGGGATCATCCCAAGGCAAGCCATTGGGCGCAAGGTCAGGATCCATCTGACGTGAGTCAAAGCAGTTTGGATAGGGTCTTAGATTTTCCATTTTTAGAGTTCCTTATGATCCGCAATTGCCGGCTCCGCAACCGGTGCCAGCGTTGCCAGGAGAGCAGTTGCCCGCAGTAGCTCTTGAGGCGACGCCGGCGCCTCCAGGCGCAGTACCTGTGGCCGGCGGCGGCGTGATCGAAGTGGGGCCTGGGTTATTCACAAATCCCGCTGACAAAGAAGAAAGCCATAGTCCGGATGGATTGGGCCCTGCATATACCGGCGCGTTTCCCGCCGCTGTCGAAACCAAAATGCCGCTGCTGCTGCCGCCGCCGCCGCTGTATGCTGCCATTTATATTTCTCCTATGGCGCTTCGTAGCGCCTTTACTGCCTTGTTCGCGCAATCGCCCTTTCCATCGGGGATTCCGCCTAAAATGAGTTCGATGTCGTGCGGCTCGATGAGCCGCGCTTTGTTCATCGTTCTGCCGGTTGCGAGCTGGGCGCAAGCGCCCGCACAGGCAATCGACCAAATACAGCCATGGGTTGCGTAGTGGCATTGTTTGATTTCGTCGCCCTCTACGCGGATCCACATTTGGGCGAAGGGGCCGTTGCCGGGTTCGCCCGATTCGCCCATGCTTGTGAAACCCGGGAACTCGCCCCGGTTTTCCGGGCTATTGAGAAAAGTAGCGGCATTAAGCATGGGCTTGTACCTCGTTGTTCGGGATGGGATCCGCATGGTTACAAGCAATGTTCCTCGAGCCTCTCCCGCTTCGTCCCTCAGCGACCTCTCCTTCCGGGAGAGGTTTGGGGTTGGTTGAATGCAAAAAGCTGACGGTGCTAACGGTGGCGAATCTATGCATTTGCTTCCTCCATGCACTCTTTCAGCATCGCCAAATGTTTTTTTGTATCCTCGTGGCCGGGGTTGAGCTGCTGGGCGCGGCCCATCCAGTAGAAGGCGGCTTTGTAATTGCCCGCCATTTCTGAGATGACTCCCAAATGGAAGGCTCCCTCGGGATGGCCGCGTTGCTGGAGTTCCTGTAGAATCGGAACCGCTTCGGATTGCCGATTATCAAGGAGCAGTTTCCTGGCGAGGGCAAGGCGCGGTTCCATGGCGCGGGGATCACGCTGAGACGCGGTTTGAAGCTGGATAATGGCTACGTTCGGGTCGCCCAGGCTCTCCGCGTATTTCTCGACCATCTGGCACCAAGAGTTGTTAAAGCCTTCCCTTTGGGAGATCTTATCCATCATCTCGCGGGCGGTGGTGAAATCTTGAGATCTTAGCGAAGCATCAAAGAGCGAGAAAACGCTAGGGGTGAAGTCGGGAGCTGCTTCGATCGCTTTTAACCAACCCTCCTTGGCTTCGTTATATCGGCCAAGGACCATGTCCACATCAGCCCGGTTGTGGAGCGTTTTGAATCCGAAGATGCCGCGGTCCACACTGCTGAAGATGCTGCTGATATCCGCGCCAAGCACGGCCGTATAATGCTCGTGGGCTTCTTCGAACTTTTCCAATCTGCTGAGCATTTGGCCGAGATGGAAGTGGACCTCTGGATCGTTATTAAGAGCTTCAAGTCCCTCTTCAAGTATTGCAAGGGCTTCGTCCGTCCTACCGAGTTTATCGAGGGAGACAGCCAGTAGCGAATACGCCTTGCGAACATGGGACTCGTTCGGGTCGGCAAGTTCAATACTCTTTTGAAGGAAGCCAACGGCCTCCTCATGCGCTCCCGTGTAGTGCGCCGTCATGCCGCAGTTAAAGTTGACGAATGGATGATCCGGCGTGTCCTTCAGGTCGAGATCGAGAAGGGTTTTATCTCGAAGCCGCTTCTTCTGTTGGCCCTCGGGGCTTGTATCGTATCCCTTATGGAGGACAAAGGCAGCGCTGCGGGCGATTTCCTTCCCTGGCTTACGGAGGGTGTTTAGAATCTGCTCGTGAATATGAAACTCGAACTTGACGCCGGGCAGATTTCGGAACAGCTTGACATGGTCCACCTGGACGCCACCTGCGGGGCCGTCGTCGGTGAACCTTACGGGAACAACGAAGCCGACGATTTTAGGTGGCGCGGATAAGGCGTTATTGATTAGGGATTCTCCGCTTTGGAAATCGATGACGTCATCTGCGTCCATCCAGAAAATCCATCGTCCTTTCGCGTGCTTTATAGATTCGTTGCGAGCTTCGCTGAAGCTGTTGGTCCAGGGGAAGCTGAAGACTTGGGCGCCCTTTTCTCGGGCGATTTCGGCGGTGCGATCCTTTGAGCCGGTATCGACCACAATCATTTCCCTCACGAAGGGCTTGATGCTGTCCAGGCAGGCGGCCATGTTGTGTTCTTCGTCGCGAACGATCATGCAGAGGGAGATGTCGGCCTGCTTGGCCTGCTTTTGGATCTCTCTTAGTTTCCGTTCCGGTGATCTTTCGGGATGGAACTCTAGAATCGGGCCAAAGCCAGGAAGTGAGTTGACAAAGCGGAACTCCAGATCCAGCTTCCACTTTTCAACGAAATACTTTCGGTTACGGTCCATGAGGTCAAGGAAGTCGATTCCCATGCGGCGCAGTGTTTTGGAGCCTTCGTGATGTACAAAAGCCTTTCCGGAAAGAACTAGCCGGTAACCCGCGCGGCGCATGCGGTAGCTGATATCGTTATCCTCGAAGGTGCCGAAACCGAACTCTTCGTCGAGAGGGCCTATCTCATCTAGCACTTTCCTGCGAATGGCCAGGCAAAAGCCGACCAGCATGTCCACGTCGCGGTCCTCCGCGTCGGTCGCTGCGAAATCCTCTGCAAAGAGGTCCATCGTCGCAAGCGACGTATAGGTGACGCTCGTTTGCTGGCCATGGCCAGCCTCGTTAGTGAAGGGCCCGGCGGCAGCAACCGAACCAGAGGAGTTTAGGGAGCGCAAAAGCTCTATGAGGCCGGCACGCGGAACGGAGGTATCACTGTTGAGCAGCAAAACCACTTCGCCCTTGCTTTCCGCGATTCCCCGATTGCATGCGGCGGCAAAGCCCTTATTTTCACCGAGCCTGATGACTTTAGCTCCGGTGAACGACTCAGCAACGTCGGCTGCATTGTCGGGCGAACCATTGTCGACAACAATCGTCTCTAAAATTAGATCATTGCAGCTTTCTAAGCTACAAAGACATCTGTTAATATCGTCTTCACCGCCGTAGAGCGGAATCACGACAGAGACAGAAGAGAGCTGGGCCCCTTGCCCTGGGGTTGTGCCGGAAGTTAGGATTAACGGCTTTATTGCCCTTTCGGCTTCCCCGGGGTAGGTGGCGCCAGCCTCAATTGGTAGAACGTGTGGTTGTACCCCTTTCGTTCGTTTTTTATGAGTAATTTCTTTGAACGTTTTTCCAGTCGTTTCCTGTTCATTACTAATATTTAGTAGCTGATACAATAGCGGGGCTATGTGGATATGTTCCGCAAATCCGTAGGCTTCCGCATGTGTTGGATGCAGATTACGCATCGCTTTACTGGTTGGCCACGCCTTCCAGACGTTCTGATACCAGCCCGGAATTATCTCATTTCTGTGACCTCAGCTCGTTATCTTCCGTAATATTCTTGCATCGGTACCCGCATAGGACATATGGTGAATAATTCCATACGTTTCGTTCAATAACAGCGGACGTCCACCGGACCACTCCCTAACGCGGTTGTAAGTGGCGTTGTTTAGGTTGGCGAGGATGATGGGCGTGAACTTCTCGCGTGGGCGGATGACGTACTCGTGGCTTCTCCAGTAGGTATCCCACTCGATGTGCACCCGATCCGCAAGGCTGTTCTGAGCAATGTTAAGAAGGATGTTAAGGAGTTGAGGCTCGATGATTTCGTCCGTATCTGGGACCAAGACGTATTCAAAGCCATTTTCTTTTAGCCAGTCGTAGGCTGCATTTCGGTGGATCTCTTCGCCGGGCCAATCGCCGCTGATTACGGTGACGCCGTGGCTCTTTGCTATCCGCTCCGTTTCTTGGAAATCGCCGGGCGCTCCATGCCAAGGTGTGGTGCTTAAAAACAGGAAGGTTGGCAGGCCGCAGTGAAACGACCTAATCGAGGCATCGAAGAAATAGTGGTCGTCGTGCGCGACGTAACAAATAGCTGTTTTATGCGACATGAATTTCCTCTCTAATTGCTGGCGGGAGAATAGGCGTACCAAACAGTTCCATCGAAGACGGTTCGGGCCTCGGGGCGAATAGGTTTTGGATTTTCCGGTGAAGCGCGAGGGTGCTTTGCTCCAGAAGGGCCCTTGTTTGGCTCTCCTTAACGGTTTTAAAACTTGCCCCGCCTGAGTGATGGACAAAGACATCGGGCGCGATGACCAAGCAGTAATTGTTCGCTCGAAGCCGGAGGGACATTTCCAGGTCTTCGCCGCCGAGGAATAGGTCTTCATCGAGAAGGCCCGCCTCGGCGAGAACATCCCTCCTGAAGGCGATGCAGAAGCCGATGAGAAGCTTGGTTTCCACTACTTGGCCGCGGTGAAGTTGGCGCACGCGGCAGTGGAGTTGGTCTGTGGTTAAGCGCGGTTCGTTATTTGGTAGGTAAAAGCCGACGAACTGCGCCGCCGAAACATGGTCGGATACCGGGCCGACTGCTCCAACGGCGGGGTCACTAAGACGGGTTTCGAACGAATCGAGCCAGCCGGGCTTTACCGTGCAGTCCGGATTCAGGAGTACGACTGTTTTCCCCCGACTTGCCTGGATTCCAATGTTGCACCCAGCCGAAAACCCTAAATTGGTTCTGTTTTGGATCAGGCGTGCCTGATGTTGAGCGCTCTCGATTACGAAGCTCGCCGTTCCGTCTAGCGACGCATTATCGACGATAATGAGTTCATCTTCGGGCCTGAGGGTTGCGAGGACGCTTTCAATGCAGGGCTCGATGGTGCGGGCTGAGTTAAAGGTGAGGACTACAACGGATGCGCCATTAATGGAAGCCGTTCTATTAGTGAGAGGCGAAGCTGCGTTCTTATAACTAGGAATCATCAAGCAGGTGCTTGCATCGGATTCCGAACGATTATATAGCTGCCCAACAGAATTCATGGCGTTACTGGCTCAGTCAGTGCTGAGTCTTTGCCATTAATCCTATTTTCAATATATCACAGGTTTCCCCGAAAAGTTACCGGGGTTAAAAGATTCTTCACAATTGCCCAGAAGCCTGCTGATCAGTCATCGCTGCATAAACCCGAAACCATTAACCACCCCGCCATCCGTCTACTTATCCGTGAGCCTCCAAAAAAACCGAAACAGAACTCAGGCCGAGAAACATTTTTATGGAAACCCCGAATTTTGAACCTATACCAGCGGACAGAATCCGACTAAATCCGCCAGAATGGATTCAAATCATCGCCATTCTGGCGTTGGAATTTCGCCGCCAGAATCCGACTAAGTCCGCCGCAATAGCTTTAACAGACTCCCATTAGTTCCGCCACAATCTGCGGGTGCCGACATAATCCGGCCCAAGAGCCAAATCGCACATTGACAATAGAAGAAGAACCTAGAACCTGGTAAGTAGAACTTAGAACGGAGAAAGTAGAATGAAGAATCTATAACACTTAAGTAGACAGGAAAATTCTTCCGGTCTCTATTCTAAGTTCTAGGTTCTAAGTTCTCCCCTAAGAATCTATATCCGACGTATCGATCGTCGACCTTCGCGAGCGAGGAGTCGGGTCTTTCGGCTCTTCAGGCTGAACGATCGGCTTCGCGCGGGTGATGCCGCCAAAGTCTTCAATGTTCACCGTCGGCGAGGTTCGCTGTCTACGAACCGGGCCCTCTTGAGCATCGGTTCCGTTCATCTTCTTCTGAGGAAGTTGGATCACGTTCTCATCGCCGGGTTCGGGGGTCGTTTCAACCTTAAGCTCTGGAGCAACGGGCGAAACAGGCTCTACCTCAGCAGGCCTTGACCAAACCGGCTGAGCCTCAACGGGGGCGGCCTTGACCGATTCAACAACGGGCGCGACCTCTACGGGCTGTGCGGCCACCACCGGTTCTGCAACCGGTACCCGGTACTCTGGCAACGCCGGTTCAGACTTGGATTCGATCTGCGGGTCGATTGCATCGACCACCACCGAGAAATCAGAGGACCGCGTAAACACGACGGTGATCTTCGGGCAGCCAGCGTCTCGCAAAGCCTGCTGGGCCTGAAGGAATTCCACGCTGCGGGCGCGGCCTGCTCGAACGAGCAGAATGACTTCGTCCATAAGCGGAGCCACAAAGGCGTACTCGGCGGAGCGAGTCGTCGGCTCCAAATCGATGACAGTAAGGTCCGCTTCTCTGGAGTGAACGCTGGAAGCGATTCCGGAATGCTGGCCGGAAACATCCAGCACGCTCGTCGCGGCAATCGCCTTCACGTGGGTAGAAACCTTGACTTCTGAACCGGCCTGAAGATCTTTATGGCCAACTCGGGAAAGAGCCCCCTTAGCATCGCACTGAACGTACAGCACCTTGGATCCGTGGCGCTCACCGGCAACAGCCATGTTCAAAGCCGTTATCGAAGCTCCGGAATCTTTGTTGATGCCGACCACCGCAACCCGGTAGGGCCGCTTGCTGCTTCTTAGATAGTTAAGAAGCAGGGATTCGAAGGCCTCCGGAGGCGCGTTGTTCAAACCTCGGAACGGCTCTCGAAGCTCTGGGATGATTCGGTAAACGGGCGACATGGCGAGGCCGTTAAGCTGGGGCAGCGACCGCACCGGCTGACGTTTTGCTTCGGCAAACTGCATGCTGGCGATGCCAAGGAGCAGGCCGACCAAAGCGCCGAACAGCATGTTCACGCCCGGCTTGGGGCTTACCGGCTCGGGGAAAGCAGTTGCCGGGGTGATCTCCTGCGTCGGCGACTGGCGTCCTTCCTTCGCTGCTTGAAGCGACTTCAGACTGTCCTGATAGCCTGCATAAACTTTCTCAAGGGCAAGCTGCTGTCGTCCCAAAGTGGCCAACTGAGTCTGGATATCGGGCAGGGCATCAAGGTCCTTCTCGCGGTCGGTGACCTGTTGGTTCGCAACTGCAACCTTGCCATCGGCAGCCTTAGATGCCGCTTTCGCGGTTGCGAGCTGCGCCTCCAGCGCCAGATAGTTCTGGTTAAGGCCCATAACCGACTGGGCGGGAACATCGTGCTTTAGGGCCGCAAGCTCAGACTTGATCGATTTGATCTTGTCATCTGCCCCCCTTAACTGATCGCTGCCCGGCAAAAACTGAGCTGCGATGGTAGCCCGATCTCCCTGCGCCGTAATCAAGTCCCCTTCCAGTTTTTCCCAAACTGGGTTGGTCGTCGTAGTTGTCGCCTGGGCAACCATCTTCGGCATGGTTGCTAGCTGGGCGGACAGTACCTCAACCGTTTCCTTCGCGCCGGCCGCCTCGATCTGGGCTGTATCGCGCAACTGCTTCAGGGCCTCAAGGCCAGAAACCTCGGAAGTCACCTGCCCCGTAATATCAGGCGAGTCGGTCTTCTTTCGGAGATCGTTGGACTTCTTGTCGATATCCTTAAGCTGGTTGGATATGTCTCGCGATTGGGCTTCCAAGCTTGTAATCGCCCTTTGTGCCAATTCCTTTGAGTTTGCTTCGTTCTGCTTAACAAATGCCGTGTAAATCGCTTCGGCCACTCGCTGGGCCAGTTCTCCACCAGCCATGCCGTTGGCATTGGGCATGCGAACGGTAAAGTCGATCATATCTGACGTTTGGTCGGCCGTGATATTAAGGGATTTTTGTAGGTTTATGGGATTGAGGGGGCTATTGGGGTTAAGAGTCGGATCGGATTCGCCGGTATCGGCCGCCACTGCCTTTGCCGCGGTTGTGAGCACACCAAGGCTCTGCAGTTGCTCAACCTGGGTAGCGATATTTCGCGGACGGGAGAAGTCGCGAAGGTCGGCAACCGCCAAATCCTGCTCGCTGGTGATGGATGGTTGGGTCTGGCTGCCCTGATCCACCATAAGCTCAACTTCTGCCTCATATTTCTTGGGCATCAGCATAGAAGCAAGAAGCGCGATAACGGCCCCAGCAGCTACAAATATTAATATCCTTGTCCAATAAGCCTTAATCAAAGCAATCCCTCATATTAGTTATGGGTTTTTGTGAAAGCAGAACACAGGGAAATTGTACATCTGACCAAAGCTAAAGCGCCGTGATTGCCGCGCTTTAGCTTTAGATCGAGCCCTCAGCCTAGAAGAATCCTCCGCTGATCTTGCCCGATTGGTCCATGTATTCCTTGATGAATGCTTCCATTTGGTCCTCGGTTGCGTTCGGGTTCTGCGGCATAAAGCGGTAGAACACTCCTTCGTCGTTTGTGCCAAAGAACTGGTCCTTTAGCATGGCCCAGCTTAGCGCCTGGGGTGTTGCGTAGAACCCTTTCGGGCCTCTGTAAAAGAATGCGGCCAGCTCCTTGTTCTTGGTGTCGCCTTCGGTCATCGAGATGACGGTGATTGGAATCACGCCTCGGGTTGCCGTCTGAAGCAGAACCTGATGCTGGTCGTCAATGCTCTGATCTTGAGCCGGGAAACAGACGCGGGGGTCATGGAAGCTGGACTTTCGGTTGCTGGCAACGAGAGTTACATCGTAAGACTCTTTGCCATTGCCGAAGATCCGGCAAACGATGCCGTAGGGCTGGAGTTCGCTGTACGTGCTTGGCTCCATCTTGTAAGTTGAGGTGACCTTGTAGTCGCCGATCAGGGAAGGCGCGATGCTCTCCATCCAAGCTTCCGTACGACCGGGAAGCGGCTTCGGCTTCGGCGCGGCATAAAGAATTCCGCCTGTGAGGGTTAATAGAGCTCCAACCGCGAAGGCACGTGTTTTGAGGGATTTCTTCCCCACTTCCGATAGGGGTGCGACTTCATAATCCGGCTCGACTGCGTTCTTGTTGTAGCCAAGAATCTTGGCCCACTTGTTCATCAGAAGGAAGCAGAGAATGATGACGATGTAGCCGCTGTAGTCGTGGAACTTGGCGCCAGCGTCAAATCCCCAGGTGTGGCCAACAACTCCAACCATCGCGATTCTTAAGCCATTCATGACAAGAGCGATCGGAATGATGGACGCGGCAAAGATGGCGTTGGCCCACCATTTCAGCTTCGCGATAAGCATGAAGAACGCGCCGAAAGCGACCAGTGCCAACAGGAGTTTGAATCCACTGCAAGCGACGGCGACCTCTAAATGGTAGCTGCCGAGAAGGATCGTGGTTGTGTCCTCCATCTTCGGGTGCATGAAAAAGGCCTGCAGCATGTGAAAGGCCATCTTTGTGGAGAGTAGCTGAAGCGGCGTGGTGTAGTTATTGATTGCCTGATCCCAAACGGGCAAGGCGAAAAGCAGATAAAGCGTGGGCGCTAGGAGCGCCAGCATCCAACGCCATCCGGCAATGAACCAGATGGAAAGCAGCAGCATGATAATCAGTAACAGCGATAAAATCGAGTAGATGTCCGTCCGCGTGGCCGCATAAGCGATCCAAAGGGTTGCCAGCATAAATGGAATCGCGGCCCACCCAGCTTTTACTTTGTTTTGTTTAAGTTTGGGCCACCATCTATATACGATATAGCCACTGATGAAGGGAACAAGGAAGCCGTGCGTGTAATAACCCTCAGATTCGCTCCACTTGCCATACGTGAAAGTGAAAAGTCCCCAGAAGATGGCGCTTATGCCAAGGGCAATAAGGACGGCGGGCCAAAAACCCTCCGAACTTGCGATTGAAAACCAGTTGAAGCCCTTTTTGAGCTTCGCCACTTTCCGGCTTGGATGTACTCCTTCGGCGATTTGCATTTAAATCTACTCCCTATGTCTAGCTTCTGCCTTTCGCTTCGGACGGGAAGCTTTCAAGGCAGAGGCGCAGCCGTAATCCATTACGGATGCGTTCCTTTAGGAACTCAAATGAGAATCAAGCAAGTTCTATGCCAAATCCCCCTGGCTTTTGTTTGTATGTGCCTTCTAGGATTATCGGCAAAACGTTTGAACAAAAGCGCAAATTTGTTACGTCGGTAGGGGGAGGGTTCAATGACAACAATTCTTTCAGCGGCAATTTGCTTGGGCGTGTTTCAGGGCGGCCTAACGCACCAGTATTTGTATAAAGTCGAGCTTTTGGATAGCGCGGGAGGCTTGATGAAGCCTGTCGTGCGAGATATCGAAAAAGAAACAGCAACTATTAACGCCTTCGATAAGACAATCGGCGATTACCAGATTAAGCTAAAGCCAACTTTCAAGAGCGACAAGGTGACGAGCACGAGAATTGACTTCCTGGTTTTTGGCAAAGGCGGCTATGCCGACGAAAAGAGTAAGCCGAAGATTCAGGCTCTTGATCGGTTTGATTCCAAGGCGGATGAGATTGTCTACTACTTGCTGAAAGATGGCATTCCGAAACGAGTGCGCACCAAGAAACCCGAAGTACACGAGGGTGAACTGCTCATCTCCATCAAGACCAACCTTGATAATCTTAATCAGCCATAGAGGAAGTCATGACACCAATTCTTGAAGACGCGATGTGCTTTGCGTTTAAATGGTAGCTTCTTTCATGGCTCTTAGCTGAGCGATGATACTTGACTTCCCTGCTCCATTGTCCCAGTTCTGATGGAGCAGGTCCACCAGCCAGCTGCCTATTACCGCGCCATCGGCAACCTTGCAAATCGTGGCTACGTGCTCAGGTTTGCTAATGCCAAAACCAACGCAAACAGGCAATGACGTTCTTTCTTTGATTCTCGTAACGAGAGAACCGACTTCGGCAGGCACAGAGTTTAAGGCCCCGGTAACGCCGGTTCTGGAAACAGCATAGACGAACCCGCTGGACCGCTTGCAAACCTCATCCAGCCGGTTATCAGTGCTAGTCGGGGCGGTTAGGAAGATGGTATCCAGTTCTTCTTCCCGGCAGATCTCGAGCCAGGAATCGGATTCTTCGGGTGTAAGGTCGGAAATGATGGTGCCGCTTGCTCCTGCTTTCTTCGCTTCTGCAGCGAAGTCCATCAGCCCGATTCTAAGCACTGGGTTGTAATAGCCCATAAGCACAACCGGCACTTTGAGTTCGATCTTTCGCAGAGCCTGTAGAATTGCGATAGGAGTGACTCCCGAATCCAGCGCGCGCTGGCTGCTGGCTTGGATGGTTGGCCCATCAGCAATGGGGTCGCTGAAAGGAATGCCAAGCTCGATAATATCCGCACCGCCCTGCTGGAGGGTATCGATAATTTCGGGCAACTGATCGAGAGGTGGATCACCCGCGCTTACAAAAAGGACAAGGGCTTTTTCGCCCTTCTTGCGAAGTCCCTCGAACGTGGACGTTAGATCCATTAAATGATGAACCCGTTAAATACGTCGGTCAGGTCTTCCTGCTCATCCAGCGCCCAAATGGGGCCCAGAGCATCGACGGCCGCTTCTTGGCCGAGCATCGGCACAGCCATCGTGAAGTATTTATTCTCCACCATCTCGTCGGTCATTGGGTTGAGCGCGTGGCCACTTGGGGCGTCGACGCGAATCTGGTAAGACTTGCCGTCTTTTAGCTTCACGGTGACCCGGTTCGGAATGCCGCCTTCCGGATAAACCTTATCCAACTCTGGATCGGCAACCACCTTGGTTTTGGCTACTACCGCCAACAGATTTTCATCTTTAAAGCGGGATTCGTCGTATGTGGCGATGGTCACTTTGCCATCGACAAGGGCAGCGCAGGTGATATAGGGTAGAGAGTGGTCGGCCGTCTCCCTGCTTTGCGGACGCCACTTTTCGGGTTCGCCCCCAATTATTTCGTAGGAAGCAGTAAAGGTGGCGATCTCGATAGAGTCGATTGTTTCCGGGGCAAATACGCCGCCATGCTGCTTAATGATCTGCTCGGCCGCATCGACCGCGCTTTGGCTGTGGTACTCGGCCGGATACTTTTTGATGTAAGTTCGGTTAATCATAAACGGCTCGCCGTTGCCGCCAAACTTCTCGATATCGAACGTATCGCCACGGCAAATCTCGTTAAAGAACCCCATTTCGCCTTCAAAAACCTGGGAGGCGCCGGTCATCCCCATATTAGCCAAAAGAGTTGCAAATACGCCGTTTCGGGATGCGTTGGCGAACGCACAGCCCTTCCACATGCTGAGTTCACCCACGCGGGTTTGCCGCATGGCGTTATTAGGGACACCGGCTAGGCCCAACGCATGAACCATCGTTTCTTCGTCAAATCCGAGCATCGCGCCGCAACCGGCTACTGTGCTGAATGAGCCGTAGGTGACGTGATCCCAGCCTCGGCTTCTTATTGAATAGGCATCGCACAGGCGGCACTGAACCTCGTAGGCGATTACAGCCCCCAAAATAAGGTCTTTGCCTGTTAGGTCAAAGGCTTCCGCAATCGCCAGAACGGCAGCGAAGTTATCGCTCGGGTGTGCCGGCTCTTTGCTTAGATATGTATCGTTATAATCCAAATACCTAAACATAACGCCATTTGCAAAGGCAGCCTGTTCCGGTGGAGCAAGGTGTCTTGTTCCCAGCACGGTGGCACCGATCTCGCTGGTGCTATAGCTGGCAAGCTGTCGGGCAATTTTGGAAGGTTGAGCAAGCCATGAGCCCATGGCACAGCCAAAGCTATCTATCAGTCGTCGCTTTGCTTCGTGAATAGATTCTGGCGTAAGGTCATCGTAGCTGAGGTTGCAGGCGAAATCGGCGATTTTATGGGCAAGAGACATCGTGTCGGGTAACTCCTAGAGTGCGGGTTAATTATGCACGAGCCGGAACGGCATTTGGCGTTCGGCCTTCGGCCTTTGGGAGTTCTTCAGCCGATCTTCTAGCCACTTATCGTGGCTCCGATCCGAATGCCGAGGGCCGAAAGCCTTAATCTAGCGCTTAGGATCCTATGCTAAATGCCCCTCCTACATATTAAATCTCTTCCCAAGGAGCGACTCCCATTTAGCGCGCTGAGAAGAAGTTAGGATGGCCATCACTTTCCGCCGAGTCGAATCTCTGATCGTGTTCAACTGAGGAGCCACCTGATCGGTGGCCGCTTCGGCGCGTCTGTTGTACTCATCTTCCAACGTTTGGCGTTCTTTATCCGTCTTGGGCCGCTGCTTCACAATGTCCGAAGTAGCCTTGCCTATCGCCTTATTTCGAATATCGTTTGCTTTCCCCACGCCCTCCGCAACAACACTCTTTAATGAGGATTCTTCAGACGCCGAGAGGCCAACCTCGTTCGCGACGGCCTGATCTGCGAGAGCCGTAAAATCCAGAGCCTGGAGGCTGATCTCCCGCAATCGCTTAAGCTGAGTCGCACTGAGTTGGCTAATCACGCCCGCTTTCATCACGGCGAAGAACCCGAGCAGTTTTTGCTCGCTGGGCTTTGTATTCCCAAGCTGTTCGTAATACGCTTTAAGCTTCGCCCGATGAGCATCGGCGTACTTATTCATCGCCGTTCGCTGCGCCTCGCTGAGACCGATTTCTTTCTGGACAGGCTTCAGTTGCAAGAGGATAACGCTTGCCACCTTGGCATCAAAACTTTCTGCAAAAGCGGCCACTGCGGCCAAGACAGCGATTATACAAAGCAGGGTTCTTCTATAAAAGTTGGACATCTATTTACAATTAGGACGCTCAAAAGCGCCATTCGGAATACGTTTAAAGATTGGCAAAGACCTCAACTTTCGCATTTGATAGAGATCGTTCTATGGCTTCCCTGAATGTTGGGGTCGGTTCGACCGTGTACTGAAGGAACTGGATCTCGTTTTCTTCCTTGGGCATGATCTGAAGCTGGACTTCAAAATCGCCCTTGAACTGCTTCAAAACTTCTTTCATTTTTTGCATGCCGTCGCGAGTGGCTTTAAACACTTTAATCAGCACCACACCGGCCGCGTCCGAGGATCGAATCGAGCCGAGATCAAGGGTTGGTTCTAACGGCTGCACATCCTCCATCCTGATCTCTATGGTTTTGTCGCCGCCGTTGCCGGGCCGTTCCCTATGCATAGTTACCCCGGATATCTTTACGACAGCATCCTTATGCAGCAGTTCCTGGAGCTTCGCATAAGTGGCCGGAAAGACGGTGACGTTGGCTTGGCCCGAGAAATCTTCAATCGTGAGCATGGCCATTTTCTCGCCGCGTGATTTGGTAATGCTCGTCCGCATCCCCGCGATGACGCCAGCGATCTTGACTGGCCTGCCGTCGTCGACTTCAAGAATAGAAACGCAGCTGTGGGTTGCGGAAAGGTGCAGCAGGCTCTCAAAGCCGCGTAGCGGGTGATCGGAAACGTAGATTCCCATCACTTCCTTTTCCATGGCTAGAATATCGCGGCGATCATAGGGCTCGCAGCTTGGAATCGTCGGATAGGACGGCATGCTTTCATCAACGGATTCGCCAAATAAGGACACCTGACCCGCAAGGCGGCTGCGGAGGGTTGTATCCGCAAAGTTTAGCGCTCCTTCCTGAACCTCGAATAGTTTCTTTCGGTTGTTGTCGATGCTTTCGAAGGCACCGGCCTTGATAAGAGATTCCAGCGCGGTCCGGTTGATTCCAAACGGCTTGCAGCGTTCGGTGAACTCATAAAGATGAGTGTAAGGGCCGTTTTCTTGGCGCTCCTTGAGGATCGACTCAGCGATGCCTTCGCCGACGCCCTTAATGGCCGCCATTCCAAATCGAATGGAATAAGGCGCGATGGTTTTGCCGCCCTTCCCCGGCGCGGAGGCTTCAATGGTGAAATCGATCTCCGATTTATTAACATCCGGCGGAAGCACCGGAATCTTCATGCGACGGCATTCTTCAATGCAGCTTACGACGCGGTCTTCCTTCGATCGGTAAACCGCCAATAGGGCAGCCATGTATTCAACCGGATAGTTGGCCTTCAGGTAAGCAGTTTGGTAGGCGATCATCGCATAGCAAACGGCGTGAGCCTTGTTAAAGGCATAACCGGCGAACGGCATCAGCAGGTCCCAGGTTTTCTGGGCAGCACTCGTCGAGACGTTATTGACTTCAGCGCCGGCCATAAACTCCGTTTGCATGGAGTCCATCGCCTTCTTATCCTTCTTACCCATGGCACGGCGAAGGATGTCCGCTTTGCCCAGCGTAAATCCGCCTAGAGCCTGCACCAGCTTCAAAACCTGGTCTTGATAGACGATAATGCCGTAGGTTTCTTCAAGGATCGGCTTCATCTTCTCGTCCAAATATTCGGGAGTAGCGCGGCCAAACTTGTTATCGATAAAGCGCGGAATGTGCTCCATCGGCCCGGGACGGTAGAGCGCGACCATAGCAGCCAGTTCCCTAACATTTTGCGGTTTGAGTTCTTTTACATAACGGGTCATTCCGCCCGATTCAAGCTGGAACACGCCGACCGTTTCGCCCCTCTCAAGAAGCTCGTAGGTTTTGAGGTCATCTAAGGCGATGTTTTGAATGTCCAAATCGATTCCGTGGGTTCGCTGAATATTCTCCACTGCCCGCGCCAAAACGGTGAGGTTTGAAAGGCCCAAAAAGTCCATCTTGAGAAGGCCAATCTTCTCCAAGATGCCCATCTCGAAAGCGGTAATGGCCTGACCTTCGTTGCCCCGATAGAGCGGGATGTGGTCCACCAACGGCTCTTTGCTAATGACGATTCCGGCCGCGTGAACGCCACAGTGACGGCTGATGCCTTCTACCGATTTGGCGATCTCGACCAAGGAGCTAACCCTTGGTTCTTCCGCCACCATGTGTCGGAATTCAGCGCTTTCTTTAAGCGCCCGCTGGATCGACATCCCAGGCATGTTGGGGATGGTTTTGCAGATCTTGTCCGTTTCTTGCGGCGTATAGCCCTGCACACGGCCGCAATCCTTAATGGCTGCCTTGGGGCCCAGTGTTCCAAAGGTGACAATCTGGGCGACGTGGTCGCTGCCATATTTCTCCGTCACCCACTTGATAACTTCGTCACGGCGTGCGTCCTCGAAGTCCATGTCGATATCGGGCATGGCGATTCGCTCGATATTTAAGAAGCGCTCGAAAGTGAGGTCGTACTCCAAAGGATCGATATCGGTGATTCCCAGGCAGTAAGAGACCAGGGAACCTGCAGCCGAACCTCGTACTCCAAAGTAAATCCCCTCGTTTCGAGTGAACTGGGCAAACTCCTTAACCAAAAGGAAGTAGCTGGCGAAGCCGGTTTTCTCAATAACGTCAAGTTCGTAGTCCAGCCTTTGCAACGCGCGCTCATCGACGTTCTTAATCCTCCTGACCAAGTTTTCACTGGCCAGCTTCTTTAAGTAGGTGGAAGAGGTTTCTCCCGCTGGCAGATCGGGATCGGGCATATTCGCGTGCTGCTTGCCGAGCTCGACATTGCACATCTCCGCGATCATGAGGGAGTTCTCAAGCGCTTCCGGAGTCTCCTTAAAAAGATCGCCCATTTCCTGAGGAGACTTGAGATAAAACTCCTCGGTTTGGAACTTCATCCGCTTCGTTTCTGCAACCAAAGATCCCGTTTGGATGCAGAGCAAAACGTCGTGCGGAGTCGCGTCAGTTTTGCATAGGTAGTGGGCATCGTTCGTACAGATGAGCGGAAGCTTTAGCTCTCGAGAGATCTTTAGAAGATCGTCGCGGATAGCCGCTTGCTCCGGCAGTCGGTGGTCTTGCAACTCGATAAAGTAGTTCCCTTCACCAAAAATCTCGGAATACATGCCGGCCAGATACTGCGCCTTGTCGTAGTTCCCGCGCAGTAACTCTTGGTTGATTTCACTGCCAAGGCAGGTGCTGGTGCTGATCAATCCCTTGCTGTATTGGCGCAAAAGATCGTGGTCGATTCGAGGCTTGTAATAGTAGCCCTGCAGCGCGCCGATAGTGCTCAGCTTGCAAAGGTTACGATAGCCCTCTAAATCTTTTGCCAACAGCAAAAGATGATAAGTCTCATTCTCCTCTTTTCCATCCTTTTTAAGGTGGCCATTGGGCGCGACATAGGCTTCCATGCCGATGATCGGCTTTACGCCCTGCTTTTGGCATTCCATGGTGAATTCCATGACGCCGAACATCACACCGTGGTCCGTAATGGCCAATGAATCCATGCCGAGTTCCTTGGTGCGCGAAACCATTTCTGGTATTCGGTTGGCGCCATCTAGAAGGCTGTATTCGGTGTGATTGTGAACGTGAACGAAGCTCATTGTCGAAAGGATCGCGGAAACGGTCAGAAGTATTTATCCGCTCACATTCTGACGTTATAAAGCCTGTTAATGGACTCTATTTCCTAATGTGGAGGGGTGATTTCAAAATGTTTAGAGTCGGTCTCGCTGGTCACTCGGGTCCATTTGCCACCCCCTCCTTCGCTCGTTCCTCGCTAGGTCCCCCCTCCGCTCGCGCAGTCTTAGGTTGCCGAAACTGTACTCCCGGGAAACGTGTCAACTTTGCGTCCTCGCATATAAGGGGAACCGAGACATTTTGATCCCACCACTAGAGTGTCACAAAAAAGGGCCGGAACATCCCGGCCCTTCAAAGATTGTTTTAGGAACCGCTTACTGTACTACGGTGTCTGTGGCAACGACGGTCTGGAATGTCTGCCCCGGCTTGATTTTCAGAGGCTTGCCAACGACGAAGTAGCTGCCAAGTAGCCCGATTGGCCCGAGGATGAGGGCACCCCCACCAGCCGCGAGAGCTGCATGGTCGGCTCGGCTGCCACTCAGCTTGCCGGCATCTTTGCCCTTCAGCGGAATGCCATGTATGTCTTCGACATCAAGCTTCATCTGGGCGTTGATTCCAAATCGCTCGTTCTTCTTGACGCTATCGACTTCTGCCCAAGCTGGCGTGCCCGCTCTCAAAATGGTCTCCCCGTTTACGATAACATCAGTTGCGACGTGCATTTTGATCTTGTCGCCGACTTTAGCGTGTCGCGAGTTCACGGCCTGGTCGAACTTGAGAGTGACAGGAGTTCCTGCTGGAACAGTGGTAGAAGCTAGTGAAAGGGCGGCCAACATGCCCAAACCCACACTTGAAATTGATTTTGCGTTCATTCTTTTTCCCCTTTGCGGCGCGAAGCACCAATACAGATTGGACGAAGGCCATTTCCTTCTTGGGCGTCAGAAAAAGTCTGTACAGTACACGGTTTGGCGGCCAAAGAACCTGCGAGCCACTTCGGTTCCCTTGTTTTCGAGTGCTTCAATTCTTCCTGCCTTCAGTAGCGACCCAAAATCTGGGTCGCCCAAGACGCTTTGGGTAAGGGTTCCGATAGAGAGTGAGAAATCAGCCGAACCACCCCTTTCGACGCGAGTCCCTTCGGGACTGAAGCAAACGTGCCACGATCCGGTGTTGGCTGGATAAGAATGATCCTCGCAGTGGAACGAGAACTCGCCTTTTTCCTCCGATTTGATCGCACTGAGACAAGCCGGGATGTCTAACACCCTGAACATCAGGTCGTTGTTCCAAGCACCTGTTATGCCTTGGTCCATGTAAGTGCCGAAAAAGGGACCATCGCTGGGCTCCGGCCACACGACGTCATTCTTGTTCATGCCAAGGCAGCTAAAGAAAGCCAAAATGCTGTCGTATGCGCGGCCCGTATTCCAAACCACTTCTTTCACGTTCTGGGTATTCCAAAAATCGCTATTCAGCTTGAGGAGGATGTAGCCTTCAATCGGGTCTCCGAGGGTGTACACCTGCATTGGCGTATCGGCGCCGAGGACTCGCCACCACTGGTCTTCGTTTCTCAGGTTCATGCCTGCGTAACGCTTGGCATATTGCTCGTAAACGGGATAAATCTTGGCTCGGTCCTTATAGGGCAGCAGCACTGGATCAAAGGCAGGTTTGATCTTCGACAGCCGGTGAACCGGGCAAGTTATTTGAATCCGGTGGCCGCAGAACTCATAGCCAAATTTGCGGTAGTAAGTAGCGCGAAATGGGTAAAGGGAAAGGATCGCAAATCCCTCCTCGTGAAGGAGTTTAATCACTTCGGTCATCAGGGCAGATCCAACTCCGCCACGCCTCCGTTCCGGAATCACCCCAACAGCGGCGAGACCTCCGCACCGAAGGGCCTTATCTCCCTTTGTGCAGGCCATATCGATGACAGTTGTTGCCGCAACGATCTCGCCATCCAGTTCCCCTACATAGGCCAAACAGTCCGATCTTAAGAGCTTGTCTTCCTTCGAGACGGGGTCTCCGTGGCGATAAGCCATGGCCCGCACATGGCGAAAACCTTCATCGTCGCGAGGTTCAAACGCGCGGATAACGAGATTAGCCATGGGGTCTTCAGAATACCCGGGCAGTTTGCATGCGCTTTCCAACCCAAATCCTTTGTTAAAGAGTTACGAATTAGATTCTATTTACTTTCCCCAACTTGAAATAGTTCACGGTAAACTAAAAGGGTTACGGTAAGAAATCTCGGATTCGAATCGATTGAATTGCAGGAGGCCCTCGCCTCTTGAGCTTTGAGTAAGGACCCGCTGAAGTAGTTACCGCCGGGTTCGATTGTGGACCCCAGTGTGTAGAGCCGCCAAGAGGCGCGCTCAAAGGAATCGAATGGCTAATAAAACGCTCTATGTGGGGAACCTTCCCTACTCTGCAACTGAGGAGGATCTGTTTCAGCACTTCTCCCCTTACAATCCATCCAGCGCCCGAATCATCGAGGGCCGCGGATTCGCTTTCTTGGACGTGGATGCGGACAAGATGGACGAAGCAATCAACGATAAGAACAACTCAGAAATGGGTGGTCGAAGACTCACGGTAAACGAAGCCCGACCAAAGGGTGAAGGCGGCGGCGGCGGTGGCGGTGGCTACCGAAGTGGCGGCGGCTACGGTGGCGGCGGTGGCGGTGGCTACAGCGGCGGTGGCGGCGGCGGCCGAAGTGGTGGCGGCGGTGGCTATGGCGGCGGCGGTGGCGGCCGTAGTGGCGGCGGCGGCCGAAGTGGCGGCGGTGGCCGTAGCGGCGGTGGCGGCGGCGGCGGTCGCTGGTAATCCAGCTTCTAAGTTAAGCATTGACGGGCCGGCTCTTTGGAGCCAGCCCTTTTTTTCTCAGACCACGCTTAACGCGTTTTCAAGATCGTTTTTGAGATCCTCGATATTCTCGATCCCAACCGATAGCCTAATCAGCCCGTCCGCGATGCCGTTTTTTGCCCTGACTTCAGCAGGAATCGAGGCATGGGTCATGATCGCGGGATGCTCGATTAGGCTCTCGATTCCTCCCAAACTCTCGGCGAGGGTAAACACTTCGCAGCGGCTGAGGGCCGTCGTGGCAGCTTGCAGACCGCCCTTTAGAATCATCGTCACCATGCCACCGTAGGCGCTCATTTGTTTGGCAGCGACTCCATGCTGAGGATGGCTGGCTAGGCCGGGATAGAGAACGCGCTCGACCTTGGGGTGCTTCTCTCCCCATTGGGCGATCTCCATTGCGTTTTGGCAGTGTCGCTCCATGCGAAGGCCAAGCGTTTTCAGGCCTCGATGAGCCAAGAAGCTATCAAACGGCCCTGCTATGGCGCCCACAGAATTTTGAAGGAATCCAATCTTCTGCCTAAGCTCTTCGTTCGAGCCTACAATTACAACTCCGTTGATAACGTCGGAATGGCCGTTGAGATATTTGGTCGCCGAATGGACCACGATATCGACGCCATGCTCCAACGGCCGCTGAGTCCAGGGACTGGCGAAAGTGTTATCGGCGGCCGTTATAAGTCCGTGCTTGCGACCCCAGGCGGCGGTCGCTTCCAAATCGATCACTTTTAAGAGCGGATTGGTTGGTGTTTCCAGCCAAAGGAGTTTAGTGTTCTCCTTAAGCGCGCCCTCCAGATTTTCCGGTTTTGTGAGGTCTACGAAGCTGAAATCCAAACCTGCCGATTGACGCCTAACCCGTTCAAATAGCCGATAGGTGCCGCCGTACAGATCGTCGGAAGCGATGATGTGCGATCCCGCCGGCAAGACCTCTAAAACGGTAGAAGTGGCCGCCATCCCGGAGGCAAAGGCGAAGCCTGCTTTTCCGCCTTCGAGGTTGGCAACCGCCCGCTCGTAGGCAAAGCGGGTTGGGTTGTGGCTGCGGCCGTAATCAAAGCCTTTATGCACGCCCGGTGCGGATTGACCGAAAGTCGAAGTTGCATAAATGGGCGTGATAACCGCGCCCGTAGATGGGTCCAATTCCTGATCCGCGTGGATCGCCCGGGTGTCGAAGCCCCATTGCTCTTTGCTCACTTTGCCGCCCTCTTTCGCATGTATTGTAGGAAATCGATAGGAGTTACTAGCCCAAGGAAGTTGTCGCCTTCCATCACGATGGCGGTAAGGCCATGCTGTAGGATGGGCACCAAATCGTCCGCCGAGCGCGAAGCTTGAATGGTCATTAGCCGGCTCGTCATCGCATCCTTCGCTTTTAAGTCGAATCCCCTCGGATCGTTTGCGGTGTGGATCAGAATATCGATCTCGCCCAAGATGCCGACCAGCTTGCCGTCATCCATGACCGGAAGCTGGGACACGTCGTTGTCTTTCAGCTTCCGGTAAGCAGTTTGAAGCGAATCGTCAAGTTGCACAACGATGGCGGAATGCTCGCTGTAGGGCCTAGAAATCAGGTCGCGCAAATCGTGGGTTTGAGTACGCTCCACAAATCCGTAATCGCGCAGCCAGTAATCGTTGTAGATCTTCGAGAGATACTTGTTGCCGCTATCGGCCACAAAGCTAACTACCCGCTTGTGGGTTTTCTGCTCGCGGCAATATTTGAGAGCAGCATTTATGAGCGTGCCGCTGGACGAACCGCAGAAGATCCCCTCCAACTTCAAGACCTCGCGCGAGGTGTCGATGCTTTCCGCATCGGAAATGGCGTAAGCCTTCTTAACAAGATCGAGCTCACAGTTGCCGGGAACAAAGTCTTCGCCAATGCCCTCTACCAGCCAGCTTCCTGCCTTGGTCATCTTGCCTTCGTTTACTAACGGAGCAAGAATGGAGCCCTTAGGGTCGGCCAGAATCATCTCCACATTTGGGGCGACCTTCCGAAAATAGCGGCCGATGCCGGTAAGGGTTCCACCGGATCCCACCCCGCAAACAATGGCGTCCAGCTTCCCTTCCATTTGCTCCCAGATCTCGGGGGCGGTATATTTCTCATGGGCGGCGGGATTGGCCGGGTTCTCGAACTGGTTTACGTAGAACGCGCCCGTTTCCTGGGCAATCCGCGCGGCGATGTCTTGGTAATACTCGGGGTGGCCTTTGCCGACGTCCGACCTGGTCACCACCACCTCGGCACCCATCGCCTTCAGGTGAAACATCTTCTCCTGGCTCATCTTATCGGGAAGAACGAGCGTGAGCTTGTAGCCTTTTTGGCCGGCGACCAATGCGAGGGCCAAGCCGGTGTTTCCAGCGGTAGCTTCCACCATAGTGCCGCCCGGCTTCAGTTTGCCCTCTTTTTCGGCCGCTTCAATCATGGAGAGGCCGATGCGGTCTTTGATTGATCCCCCTGGGTTTGTGCTTTCGAGCTTTAGGAAGAGATCGCACGGGCCGGTATCCATATGGTTGACCTTTACCATCGGGGTGTTGCCGATCAGATCCAAGATATTCGCGGTGACACTCATGTTCAGATCATGGACGATTTAGGGGTGATAAGTGATAAGTGATAAGTGATAAGTGATAAGTGATAAGTGATAAGTGATAAGTGATAAGTGATAAGTGATAAGTGATAAGTGATAGGTGATAGGTGATAGGTGATAGGTGATAAGTGATAAGTGATAAGTGATAAGTGATAGGTGATAGGTGATAGGTGATAGGTGATAGGTGATAGGTGATAGGTGATAGGTGATAGGTGATAGGTGATAGGTGATAGGTG
>DASXZH010000079.1:0-3754 GCA_036502005.1 Fimbriimonadaceae bacterium | reverse complement strand
TGCCCTCGCAAAGGTCATCCTAGGCACCGATGGCAGCAATCTGGTCCCGCGCCAGAACCAAATGCCTCCTCCGCCAGCGCCGAACGGTCTCTTGTTTTTTGGTATTTACTTTGTTATTTGCGCCTTAGCTCTCGGGTTGGCCTGGTCTCGGATTAGGGCCGTTGAGGTGGTTGGCTCTTGATCCAACTGCAGAATGTTTCGCGTTGGTATGGCCAGGTGATCGGCCTCAATGATGTCACGTGCCAAATCGGCCCGGGAGTGACGGCGTTGCTCGGTATGAACGGCGCCGGCAAGAGCACGATGATGCGGCTGATCACGGGCCAGTTGAGGCCCACCACCGGCGATATCAGCATCAATGGCATGGAGCCATTTGCCAATCCCGAGCTTTACAAGATCCTGGGCTATTGCCCCGAAATCGATAAGTTTTACGAGCACAACACGGGGCGCCAGTTTGTGTATTACCTGGCGAGGCTTGCCGGTTATGGCAAGCAAGAAGCAGCGGACCGAACGAACCAGATGCTGCTGACGGTCGGCATGGCGGACCGTGCGGATAGACCCATCGCTGGGTTTAGCAAGGGAATGAGGCAGCGCATCAAGCTTGCCCAGGCCATGCTGCACGATCCGGAGATCATCCTCTTGGATGAGCCTCTGAACGGGCTCGACCCTATTGGCAGGCACGACATGGCCTCCCTTCTCGCCCACTTGGCCTCGATGGGCAAGACTATTTTAATCAGCAGCCACATCCTGTATGAAGTCCAGCACATGACGGAGTCGATCCTGCTGCTTCACCGGGGCCGGTTGCTTGCAACCGGTGATCTTCGGGTCATACGATCGCTGCTGGACAAACACCCGCACCAGGTTCGGATCAACACGACCGACCCTCATGGCGTAGCCGAGAGGCTAGTGACTTTGCCAAACGTGATCAGCATCGCGTTTGAAACCCGCGAGAACACGCTGCAGTTGGAAGTTCGGGAACCGGACAGCTTCTATAACGCTCTATCGGATCTAATTTTGAACCAAGGCTTGCCCGTGGAGGGATTCGAAAGCCCCGACAACAACTTGGAATCGGTGTTCAAGTATTTGGTGGAGGCATAGTGGAATTCTATCTTTACACTCACTCCGTCAAAGAGTTCCTAAGAGCTCGCCGCATTGCCGCTTGGGTGATCCTAACCCTCATGGTGGCGGCGATTGGCCTTGTTTGGAAATATGTTGCCAAGAGCGAGACCGATACCCAGCGATACGCGGACCTGACCTCGATTTTTACTTTTCACCTGGTGGCGCTGGCGGCTGCGATCATGACCACTTCCATTATTGGCCAGGAAGTTGAGCAGAAAACGATTGTTTACATTTTGACCCGGCCCGTAAGCCGGTGGAAGCTACTGTTGATGCGCTACCTGGGCGCGGTGACGGTTGTTTCCCTGATCGGGATCCTCTGCTCGCTGCTGCTTTCCGCTGCCGTTTTTGGCGGCAATCCCCTTGGGAATTCGCTGCTGGTTCCCGACATCATGGCGATCATTTTAGGGGCATTCGCCTATAGCGCGTTTTGCTTGCTCGTCAGCCTGTTGATCGTTCGCTCCATGATCGTCTGCATCCTCTTTATACTGGCCTGGGAGACCACGGTTCCTAACATGCCTGGCGATCTCTATAGACTGTCGATCTACAGCTATATGCAGGCAATTGCCCAACATCCGGCCGTTACCGATAACCGAGGCACTGCCTTCCTTTCGGGCGATCTTGGCAACAACTTTTTGCAGCCTTCCACCGGCTACCCGGTGCTGATTATTGTCAGCGTCATTCTGATTGCCTTCTCTCTGTGGTGGTTTACGATCTTCGAATTCGTGCCCCGCGAAGACTCAGATTAGGCGGTTCCGGCACATAAATTGCCTCTTCAAGTTAACTCTCAGCGAACGTTAAGTTAACGGCAAGCTTCCGTTAAGGTCTCAATCGTATTCCCATGCAAAGGGTAAAGGAATTGAGGGCAAACAATGGTTATTGAACTAGGACAGGAAAAGATAAGGACACGAGGCGAGATAATGGCCACATTGCGGGGCGCAACCCGCAAGGCCCATGACCGCTTTGATATTGCTGTTGATTTGGACGGCTTGCTAAAATCTCGCGAACGCTACCGCGACTTGTTGGCCAGACTTTTTGGATTTTACGCACCGCTAGAGGCAACGCTTTTCGATGGTATGGACTCTTTTGCGGAAGCAGGTCTGGATTTGAACGACCGCCGGAAGTCTTCGGCGCTTTTGCTCGACCTTGTGAGCCTTGGATATACGAAGAGTCAGCTTGATGCGATAGAACTGTGCAACGACCTCCCGGAAATCGGTAGCCCTGAGCAAACTCTTGGCGCGATTTACGTGCTTGAAGAAGCGACTATCGGCGGGCAGTTTATCTGCCAGTTGCTAAACCAGAGGCTCGGTATCACTACTGAAGCAGGCGGCCGGTTCTTTAACGGCTACGCTAACGATACGGGCCTTATGTGGCGTCGCTACTGCGAGACCTTGGAGACGATTATCGTTACTCCGGAGCAGCGGTGGGATCTGGTTGATGGGGCTTTGTCGACTTTCGCGAAACTGCAGAAGTGGGTCGAGTTTCAGGAAGTGCCTCGCTGCGCGAATCTGCAGTAAGACGCGCGATGCGTTATGCGTTATGCGTTGAAACTTTGTAACGCACGACGCAAAACGCCTACCGCACCCGAATTTCATTTTTCCTTTACAATAAGAGCATGAGGCTCTTGTCTAATGTAAAGCTTTTGGCTGCCCTTCTTGTGATTGCGTCGGCCCTCTCTCTGACCGGCTGCAAGAAGCCCGCCGATGTGGCGGATGCATCGCCTACGACGAAAGCAGCGACTACGGCAGCGAACAACGCCGATCCTAATGCTCCTGCCACGGCAGATGCGGATCAGCCTAAGGATGCAAGTGACTCGGATAGCGACCGCACCACCGAGGACGATGCCAGTAAAGGCCGTCGGGCTGATGCCAGAAAGTCTTTAGGCCTATAAGACCTTTCGGTCGCTGGGCAAGAGCCGGTTCGCCGCAAGTGTTGGCTGTCTCAATTGGGATGCGCTCGCCACCCATCCCGTCCTTCCCTCAAGGGAAGGGGAACGAAATCAAAATTAAGATGTGAGTTCGAAAATTGGTTCGTGTCTCACTTTGAATCCGAATTTGATTTTTGGTTTTGAGTGTCGCCGCTGGATCCCTGCAACAACTCATCAAGCCAACGCGTTGCCGCTGACCCACCTACCGCTAACATTACGAAAAGAGCGATTCGGTAAGGGGTGTCAATATAAATAAAATTGACGAACAGCGCTGCAACACTGCTGATGAATAAATTGATCACCGATCTCTTGACCCGCTCGCGGGGATCAGATGTGAACCATCCCCAACATACAACGAGCACAGTGGTCACGAGATATGCAACCCCAAGCGTTACAAGAAAGAGGTCCCAATAATGCAGAATTGGAGGGTCCGTCCGCATGGTCTATTATCACGCCATCATGAGAGTCTACGGAAACCGGGCCGTCACTCCCATAGCCATCAATTTAAGGTTTATTTCCGAGCAGTAGGCTCGCGCCTCACCCGGTTCGCGGACTCACCGACCTCTCCTTCCGGGCTTGTCGTTATACACATTTTTGAACCTGAACGGAGCGGAATCCTCACGAATCGGGCCCAGAAAGGCGACTCCATGCCCTCTGGACGCCGCCCAGAGCGTTTTCCTTAGCCTTTTATCTAGAAAGCTAGCTGGAATTCGC
>DASXZH010000078.1:0-166246 GCA_036502005.1 Fimbriimonadaceae bacterium | reverse complement strand
AATAAGGTTTAGAGGGCTACTTTCAAAGGTTTGTCGCTCGCGCCTCTCCCGGTTCGCGGACTCACCGACCTCTCCATCCGGGAGAGATTTGTGGCTGCAAAAACGCCAAGGTTTCCTTATTTTAACGCCTATGCCCGTCACTCGTCACTACCTAGTTCCAAATTCTTGAACCCAATAGCGCTTGTAGCTGCTGTGGGGATCGTCGGCGTATCCCAAGCCGATCTCTTTAAACTGCGGCTTTAAAATGTTCTTCCTGTGCCCTGGGCTGGCCATCCATTCAGCCACAACTTCCTCAGGCGTCCTCTGCCCAGCCGCGATGTTTTCCCCCAAATAGGTCCAATCGCCGTAGCCATATTGATCAGCGCGGTCTACAAAATCTCTGCCGTTGCCGTCTGCGTGATCGAAATAGTTTCGATCGGCCATGTCCTCTGCCTTCCACTCCGCGCTATTAGAGAGTCTATCGGCTAGAGCTAGCGGCCCCAGTCCGGCTTTGGCTCTTTCTCTATTTGTAAGCTCAAGAACCTTTGTTTCGAAGTCAAGTTTTCTCGACTTCAGAGAAGTTCCGCTTGCATAGGCTGTAAGCACACTGCAGGAGAAAGCAATAGCTAGGGCAACTTTGAGTGGGTTTGATGCTCTCATGGTCCATGTCTAACTTTCCACCGCCTATGGACCGGCTACCTGTTATCGTTGCGTGTTTGGCTGTAGTGAAAACCATCTACTCCAAAAACCCGGTTATTAGGCGGGCAGACCGAATTATGCGTAGTGCGTTGTGAGTTTATGATTGGTACGCATAACGATTCAATCTGGCGATACCACTCTTCCGCGCACCACAGAAATCAAGAGTTCGCTCTCACTACCGTCAACGCACAACGCATCAACGCAAAACGCAGGACCGGCTCTACAATGTAATGCCATCGTCATAAAAGTGTTGGCATCGGAAGCAAAGTCGCTATACAATAACGTCCTCTGGGAAATACAGGCGCTGTAGCTTAAACAGATCGCGACGAAGCGGAAACAAATCTGGCTAGGAGTTTAGAATTTGAACATTCACTCTATAGCCGTTGCGCTTGTCGACGCCATCCTCAGCGCACCGGCCCATATCTGTCCTGATCACTTCTTGCAAAGGAAGGAGGCAATCTGATGATGAGTCTCCTCCGTAAACAATCCCGAGCGACCGCACGCTTTGTGCTGCTAGCCTGGGCGTTTGTTTCTATATTTGCTATCACCGCGAACCTATCTGCATATGCGCAGCAACCGAAAGGCGACCCCTCCGGATTGGTTACTGGCGCAGCTAGCGACATAAAAGATGCCGCCGGTAATAACTTTGTACCCCCGGCTCCTGCGGATTCGGACGACGCCAAAACAAGGACCGACAAGCAGCAGGCATTGGACACCTATAATGAGCAGGCCAAAAAGGAGCCCCTAGCCGCTTCTCTTGCTAACGGAGTTGGGCAGACGCAAGTCGCCATGAATATCATGTGGACCCTTCTAACTGGGTTCCTGGTCATGTTCATGCAGGTTGGCTTTGCTATGGTAGAAACCGGATTCACGCGGGCGAAGAACGCTTGCCACGTGATGATGACCAATCTGATGATCTACCCGATCGGCATGCTGGGCTTTTGGCTAGGCGGCTTTGCCATCATGTTTGGCAGTCTTGCTGCTTCCAAGATTGGTGGTCCGCCGTCGTTGGGGGGCTTAAATGTGCTCAATGCGCACGAATGGGCGCCCGGAGGCTTTGGCCTCATTAGCTGGAACGCTCCCTTATTGGGTGGAAATCTTTACGATGTTGGCATTGCCGCCATGTTCCTGTTCCAGATGGTGTTTATGGACACGGCTGCCACGATCCCTACCGGCGGTATGGCAGAGCGCTGGCGCTTTAAGGCATTCCTCGTTTATGGCCTATTTATTAGCGTGATCTGCTATCCGATTTACGGACACATGATGTGGGGCGGTGGTGGCCTAGCCAGCATGGGCCTTCTTTACAAAATGGGGCACGGCGCAGTCGACTTCGCGGGATCCAGCGTGGTTCATGCTGTTGGTGGGTTTGTCGCGCTTGCCGGCATTTTGGTGATCGGGCCAAGAATAGGGAAGTTCAACCGGGACAAAACGGCCAACAACATTCCGGGCCACCACATCCCTATGGCCGTTGTTGGAACGCTGATCCTGGCGTTTGGGTGGTTTGGGTTCAATCCAGGCTCTACGCTGGGCGCTGTTGGCGGCGGGAATCTTCGGATCACCGTCATCGCCGTGAACACCATGTTAGCCAGTGGTGCCGGCGCATTTGCAGCCATGACTTACATGAAACGAACATCGGGCCACTACGACACGGGAATGTCCGCTAACGGGCTTCTGTCGGGCCTCGTTGCCATTACGGCACCATGCGCGTTCGTTCCCACTTGGGCAGCGGTTTTGATTGGTGGAATCGCCGGTGTCATCTGCCCCATAGCGATGGGCTTCTTCGAGAAGAAGGGTATCGACGATCCGGTTGGCGCGGTTTCCGTTCACGGCGTAAATGGAATCTGGGGCCTTATCTCGGTCGGAATCTTTGCCGACGGCACCTGGGGTCAAGGCTGGAACGGCGTGGGAGCCACCAGCTACCTCGGCCATTCAGGTCTGGGCGTAACCGGCATTCTTTATGGAGACAGCAGACAACTCATGGCGCAGGCAGTGGCGGGAGTCGTTTGCATGGCTTGGGCCTTCGGTTCTGCAATGGTCTTCTTTAAGGTCCAGAGTGTGTTTATGAAGCTTCGCCCGACGGCGGAGCAGGAGATCGCGGGCCTCGATATTTCGGAGATGGGAGGGCTGGCGTACCCCGAGTTCGGCCATGTCTTCACCCGAACAACCCACGGGGGCCAGACTACCGTCGTGGTCGAACCCAGCCGCGATCATGAGAAGGAGCCGGTGTATTTGGATTGAGAGGAGTAAACGGTAAAAGGTTAAACAGTAAACAGTAAAGAACTAGAGGCATTGCGTAAGATTCCTTCGAACCGTTTACCGTTTACTGTTTACCTCGCCCCGACGCGTCCACATTTTCCATCACAAACTGCTACATATCGTTATTGGTCAAATCCAATAAGACACGCTCATAAGAGGGTTCTGAAGGAGAAATGACCATGCTACGTTATGCCGTAATATTTTTGATCGTCGCGATTATCGCCGCTGTTTTTGGCTTCGGAGGAATCGCTTCTGCTGCCTCTGGAATCGCCGTAATCCTGTTTTGGATCTTCCTGGCTGTATTCGTGATTTCGCTGCTCGTCGGCCTTGCCGGCGGTCGACGCGGATCGATCTAACCCCGCTCGTCACGGCTTACGCTAGCCGCTTGTATTGGACGTAGCGCTGCCAGGGATGGAAATTGAAAAGGGCCTTGCCGAATGGCAAAGCCCTTTTCTAATCGTCAACTGCAAAAACAGTAAACCAACGGAGCTAACCCCGAACGGTCCGGCTGTTTACGGTTTACTGTTTATCTTTAACTAGTTAGCCACCAGTTGTAGCTGTAGCGCCGCCTGCGGTTGCGGCGGGGGCTGCAGGAGCGCCGGCGGTTGCGCCTGTTGCGGGAGCGGCAGTGGTGTCATCTGCCTTTTTACAACCGGCTGCGAAAACGACGAAGAGGGCGGCTAAGCCTAATGTTAAAATGAGCGATTTTTTCATCTGCGGGGATTGTACGTTATTTCCTGGGAAAAACACTGTTTTGGCTTTGAATATCCTGCAGAAAGTACACGGCATTGGCGCACAGCTTTGTAATTTAAAAAAGCCATGCATTTCTGCATGGCTCTTAAGTGTTCAAGGCGAGCGTTAAAGGCTCTCCGAAACCTCACGCTTGTGACCTTTTGCTAGGAACTAACCGCCCGTTGTTGCTGCTGGAGCAGCAGGTGCAGCAGAGCTGTCTCCGCCAGTTGTGTCGGCGCCTGCGGCTGGCTTGCTGTCATCAGCAGCGGCTGCTCCGCTCTTTCTCTTGAGAACGATGGGTGGCTTCTTAGGATCGTTGAGCGTGATCGTCACGTTATCCTTGTCCGTCCACTTTGCCGTCCCTTCAGATTTTGGAATTTTGCTTAGGTCGTACTTGTTGATTCCTTCCGCTGTAGCTTTGCCGGCGTCTGTGTCGGCAGTTGCCTTCATGCTAGTAGGCGACTGAGTAAACTTATCACCGTCGAGCTTATAAGTTCCTTCAGTCACGATCGTCATTTTGCCGGTCTTCGGATCATCGACCTCGGTCGTTCCTGTAAATGTGCCGTCATCCTTGAATTCGAAAGAATTAGTAGCATGCCCGGCGGCACTTGGTCCGAGATCCTGGTCCCAACTACCGACAAGGGTGTTGGTGCCGGCGTCTGCGGGAGCGGTAGAGCCGGTTGTTGTGGTCGTGGTCGTAGCCGGCGGTGTAGCGTCGGTCGTGCCTGCGTCGTCCTTCTTGCAACCAGCCACGAGCACCAGGCAGAGTCCGACAAAGAAAAGATTCCTGTTGAGTGAATTTTTCATGTTGGGCGTAGTGTAACCGAAATCGCATGTTTTTTCAAGTTGTGTGCATAGTTCCAAACCTACTTAAAAACGAAATCCCTACCAAGAGATTGGAATAAATTTCACTATAAGGGTCACATCCACCGGAAAAGCCCTTTTTGGTACGGTGAAGAGCGAACTAACCAAATCGCAGCAATCTTATATACTGCATCGTATAGTGGATGACCTATCGGAACTGCTAAAAAAAGCTGGAGAAGATCCTGCGGAACAACAAGTCCGTGGTGTTGGAGTGCTTGATAAGTTCTATACCTTTCTTGAAAAGCGTTGGCGCAAGACAAGTTCGTCTGTTGGTCCCGACGCTCCATGGGTAAGGCGATTATTGGCGAAAGATGCTTGGGATGGTCTCGACCAAGGTTCAAATCTTGTTAATATTGGAACACGTTTCGCTCAGTTCGATGCTTTGGCTGATAGTTTCCAGTCGGAATATCGGCTGCGACTCACAACTATATGCTCTTTGGCTTTAGCATTTCTGATCTGCTTTGAAATATATGCCCACGCTAGTCCAGAGTACTGGTTATTGGGCTTAGCACTGCTGCTGATATTGAGTGCCTACATTTCCTTGGGTCCACTAAGGTCAAGGGAGGTACAAGCGGGGTATCTTTGCTCCAGATGTGTTGCGGAATCCCTGCGAATCCAATTTTATTTTCTTGCAAGCGGTTTCGCCCCGAAAACTGCTGAAATCTCGAATGATTTCTCCGAGCGCCACGCGAGTTCTATTAGCTATGTCAGACCGATTCTTAAGGCCATCTGGGCCGAATCTTCCGGTATGCCCCAGGCTGTTATTGATAAAACATCAGTCGAAAAGAATTGGATAAAAGGACAGGAAAAGTATTTCGATCGCGCCATTGATCGTAATGGAGCGAGAGCGAGGGGCCTAAGTGTGGTTTCCAATGCAGCATTCTTTTTTGGCGTTATCTGTATTGCCACATTGGCTGTTCTTGCATATATTTATCAAACAAAAGAAATAATCCCCGGGCCCGCTGTAGAGATTTTGAAAAGGGCACTTCTAACTTGCGGCCCTTCCTTAATTGCCGTGGCGGCCATCCTGGAGTTTATAAGCGACAAGAGAGGATTCAAGGCGCACGCCGAGAGGTACCGCGACATTCGGGCGATTTTCAGCACTGTCGATCCGGAAGCTTCTTGGGAGAGCCGGATCGAAAGGATCGGTTTGGACTGCCTTGGTGAAAATATAGACTGGTATGTGTCGAGCATGCAGCGAGAAATTACGGTACCTAAAGGCTAGCATTTAGCCCGCAGGAATTAGCGCAACAAATGGCCGATAGCGCCCACCCAGCCCCATTTGAAGCGTATAGCGGCGACCGACCGTTTGTATTTATTAGTTACGCTCACTTGGATTCATATGAAGTCTTTAAGGATCTCGTCTGGCTTCATGAAGTCGGCTTCCGGGTTTGGTATGACGAAGGAATCGATCCTGGAAACGAATGGCCGGAAGAGATTGCCATTGCCGTTTACGCGCAAACTTTGATCAGGTGTGCCGAGCCGGGACACGTGGACATTGAATTCACAAATAACACCGATGTTTCCGGTGCTATTACAGGCTCAGCACCTGCTTCCTGTCAGTTGCCTTTAGGCGATGTTATCGGCATCCCCGTAGACTCATTCACCCGTTGGAATCTTTGGATACATACTAAGACCGTAGCCGACCTTTCGAAACAGCTGCCGCTGGGTAAGTACACATTCCTGTTCCCAGGAAAAGATGGAAATAACTATTGCTCTACCATCAGGTTGAAGTCTTACAGTTCCTGCAAAAATTTTCCCTACATCAAGAACTATAGCGACGTTGTTAACCTGAGCGCCGCAAAAGACATTACAATGCTGTTCGATTCAATAGAACAGCCCACGGACAAATGCTTCACTTCTCCTCACGTGCAAATATCCGATGTACGGTCTGGAGCCCGCATATACTACGGAGACGTGTGGGGAACTCATGCCACCTCGCAGCTGATACCGCCAAACCTTTTCGTTGCTGGAAAAGACTATAAACTCTGCCTGACCTATGTCACACGCGTCGATGCGGACAAGTTGGGCTGGGTGAAGGCGGATTATAGCTCTTATACTGAATTTGATAAGGAGTCACAAATAACTTTCACGGCAAAACCCTGAATCCCGCTTCATAAGGGTGGATAGTTCGGATATGGATTTAAAAGGGGTGAACCAACCTCGAAAAGACTGAACACGTGCCGTAGGCAAATTGCGAATGGATACTTCAAAGATAGAACTGCCAAACAACCTCATTGATTTGATTGAACCTCTGGCTGCCCACGTGCACGAGTGCTGGATGCAGACGCGCGCCAAGGAAGGATGGCGCTACAGCCAAACAAGAGACGACAAAGAGAAATTGTCGCCCCTAATGGTTCCTTATGATCAGCTAAGTGAATCGGAGAAGGAAACTGATCGCGTGACCGTCCGAGAAACGCTAAAGGGAATGTTACTGCTCACCCGTTTTCCGCCTAACTGGGCCAAGGAGAAAGGCTGATCTGGCATCAGCTTAGCTATGGCCGACACTGCGCACCCAGCTTCGTTTGAAGCATATAAGCGGTGGCACCCCTTTTATATTTGTTAGTTACCGTCACAGAGACTCGCAAGAAGTTTTTAAGGAACTGATTTGGTTCCGCGATTGCGGGCTGAAAGTTTGGTATGACGAAGGAATCGATCCTGGCAATGAATGGCCCGAGGAAATCACTAAGGCAATCGAGAACTGTACACTCTTTATCGTCTTTGTTACAGATCATGCTGCCTTCTAAGAATGTGCGAAATGAGATCAACTACGCATTGAATGCATCGAAGCCATTTTTGGCGATTCACCTAAGCCAAACGACTCTTCCGCGCGGGCTCCAACTTCAGATGGGCGATATCCAAGCGATCCTGAAATACCGTACCTCGGAACACTTCTGCCGGCGTCAAGTGGAGCGGGTTTTGCCTGTAGAACTAGACTGGAGGCCGGCCGGTACAGATTCGCCTATAGAGCGACCGCTAAGGCAGCCCATTAAACCAAAGCAAAAAGAGGACGCGCTGGCGGCGGAAGTCGTAGCGCCTCCAACCGGACCAGTCCTTCGCTGCGTTGAATGCAGCGCAAGCTTTTGCGGCGAGGGTTTTCTCTGTCCTGTTTGCTTGAAGCGGAAGAATTCGCTACTGAAGCCGGACGCTTCGAAAGAAGATCCGATCGAAGATTTAGCCGCGATTACGGCTCGAAAAGAAAAGGATCCTCGGGTCATAATGCTGCATCGGCATACGATTATCATGGCCTTAGCCGCAATGGCCCTAATATGTATCGCAGTAGCGTTCTTCTTAGGTAGGAGGAATACCGGCAAGGGCTTGGATCTCAGGGGCCATCCTTATAACTACTTTTCGGGATTGATGTCTCCAGGGGATCATATTGGTGACACGGTGACTAATCCAGTAGACGGTTCTGAGTACGTTTGGGTGCAATCTGGCGAGTTTCTTTACGGCTTGAATGATTCAAAGGTGAGCTTGGGTGGCTACTGGATCGGAAAGAACGAAGTGACCTGGGGCCAATACAAACGATTTTGCAAAGAAACCCACCACCCCTTTCCGATAGCTTCTCAGTCGATGGTGCTAGATAGCCGACCTGTCGAAAATGTGACCTACCCTTTCGCAAAAGAATATTCCGTTTGGGCAGGCGCTTCGCTGCCCAGCGAAGAGCAATGGGAAAAGGCGGCGAGAGGAACGGATGGTCGGCTCTACCCATGGGGGAACGAGTTTGATCCTAAGAAATGCTGGTCGAGTTGCGACGGACGAAAACCGCTCACGACTGACGTTGCATCCTTTGCCAGAGGGGCGAGCCCCTACGGTTGCCTGGACATGAGCGGTAATGTTAAGCAGTGGACAGATTCCTGGCTAGACCCGACTCATTCTAAGAAAATATGTTGCGGATCGTCTTGGGAAGACAACCAGCCAGCAAATATGGAATGCACCTTTCGCTCGCCGCACCCACTCGGCTTTCGGGCGTGGAGGCTGGGATTTCGGTTAGCTGGTCCAATCTTAAACTAGAAGTTGGCCGTCAAGTAGCCTTTATCAGCCTAAGCTTCGCAACGGAACTTTTATATAAGTCAATAGAAAGACACGGAGTAGACGTTCTGCCAATGATTTACGCAGAAAAGCCTGACAGGCCTTGACTTTCAGGTCTCTGCCTGGTATCATCTCTCCTTGCCGCTCGACTGAAAAGACGCAGTGGCCAGCGTAAAAGCTCTTTGAAAGTTGCATATTGTGATGATAGATTAATGCATCGAGCACTCGAAAGATGTTGCTTAACGAATAAGCTACTAAGGGTGTGCGACGAATGCCTAGGGACAAACTGCCGATGAAGGACGCGTAAGCGGCGAAACGCTCCGGGGAGCTGCACAAGAGTGTTGATCCGGAGATATCCGAATGGGGAAACCCAGCAAGAGTAATGTCTTGTTATCCATAGCTGAATACATAGGCTGTGTGAAGGGAACCTGGTGAACTGAAACATCTAAGTAACCAGAGGAAAAGAAATCGAAGAGATTCCGTAAGTAGCGGCGAGCGAAAGCGGAAGAGCCCAAACTGCTTGGTTTACCATGCAGGGTTGTAGGGCCACCACTATTCAATAACAAGTTTGATGAGTGACGGGTGACGAGTGACGAGTTTATCTCGTCTCAAGTTGTTCGTAAAAGCGAGTAACCCGACGGGTTCAAACCCGTCACGCGTTACATGTCACGCGTCACACTTTGAATAGAAAAAAAGATTGATAATTGGTTAGTAAAACAGGATTGGAAAGTCCGGCCGTAGAGGGTGATAGCCCCGTATTCTAAAGTCAAATCAGATTTAGGTGGTACCTGAGTAGCGCGAAACACGAGGAACTTCGCGTGAACCCGCCCGGACCACCGGGTAAGGCTAAACACGGTTTGTCACCGATAGTGCATCTAGTACCGTGAGGGAAAGGTGAAAAGAACCCCGGGTAGGGGAGTGAAATAGAACCTGAAATCGCATCACCCGCAAACAGTCAGAGCACCATGTCCAGAGCAATCTGGTCAAGTGTGATGGCGTACCTTTTGCAGAATGAGCCTGCGAGTTGTTAGTGCTGGCAAGGTTAAGTGTTTTAGACACGTAGCCGGAGGGAAACCGAGTCCGAATAGGGCGTCAAGTCAGTATTAGCAGACCCGAAACTGCGTGATCTAGCCATGGCCAGGTTGAAGTGGTGGTAACACACCATGGAGGACCGAACTCATTGATGTTGAAAAATCTCGGGATGAGCTGTGGTTAGTCCGGTGAAATGCCAATCGAACGCAGAGATAGCTGGTTCTCCCCGAAATGCATTTGGGTGCAGCGTTACGTGTTGTTCTTAGGGGGTAGAGCACTGAATGGACTAGGGGGCCTACCAGCTTACCGAATCCAACCAAACTCCGAATACCTATGAATAAACGTGGCAGTGAGACGGCGAAGGCTAAGCTCCGTCGTCAAAAGGAGAATAGTCCAGATCGACAGCTAAGGACCCTAAACGTGGATTAAGTGTGAAACGATGTGAGATCGCGTAAACAGCCAGGAGGTTGGCTTGGAAGCAGCCACCCTTTAAAAAGTGCGTAACAGCTTACTGGCCGAATGTGATCTTGCGCGGATAATGTAAGGGGGCTCAAATCCACTTCCGAAGCTTCGGGATCTAGTTTTACTAGATCGGTAGGGGAGCGTTGAATGTGCAGTGAAGCTAGAGCGTGAGCACTGGTGGAGCGCATACAAGTGAGAATGCAGGCATGAGTAGCGATTATACAGGTGAGAATCCTGTACGCCGAAAACCTAAGGTTTCTCCGGCTATGCTCGTCATACGGAGGTTAGGCGGTCCCTAAGGTGAGGCCAGAAGGCGTAGCCGATGGACATCCGGTTAGATATTCCGGACCCAGTAATATTAGCAATGGAAGGACGCTTCTCAAGGTTCCATCCCGTACCGTTGGTTGTTGCGGGCTAGGAGAAGACTGGACCAGTTGAAAGATTGGTATAAAGGTTGACTCCGGGGAAGGGCGGGCTTCGGCCCTAACGAACTGGAACTGAGGGGGGCCTAGAAAATCTCCTCAGCAATAATATTTCTGACCGTACTGCAAACCGACACAGGTAGGTGAGTCGAGGAGACTAAGGCGTTCGAGAGAACTCTCGTTAAGGAACTAGGCAAATGAGCCCCGTAAGTTCGCGATAAGGGGCGCCCCGCAAGGGGCCGCAGCGAAGCATCCCAGGCGACTGTTTACCAAAAACACAGGTCTCTGCTAAGGTGAAAACCGAAGTATAGGGGCTGACGCCTGCCCAATGCCAGTAGGTTAACAGGAGATGTTAGGAGCAATCCGAAGCATTGAATCGAAGCCCTGGTGAATGGCGGCCGTAACTCTAACGGTCCTAAGGTAGCGAAATTCCTTGTCGGCTAAATACCGACCCGCATGAAAGGCGTAACGACTTGGGAACTGTCTCAACGAGAAGCTCGGTGAAATTGTAGCACCCGTGAAGATGCGGGTTACGCGCAGTAGGACGGAAAGACCCCGTGGAGCTTTACTACACCTTAAGATTGTGAATTGGGTGTGGATGTAGAGCGTAGGTGGGAGCTTCGGCATCAATGGAACACCACCCTTCTTCATCTGGTTCACTAACTGATGCCCTTATCGGGTATCAAGACAATCTTAGGCGGGTAGTTTGACTGGGGCGGTCGCCTCCCAAATAGTAACGGAGGCGTCTAAAGTTGCACTCAGGCTGGTTGGAAATCAGCCGTTGAGCATATAGGTATATAGTGCGATTGACTGCGAGACAAACAGGTCGAGCAGGGACGAAAGTCGAGCTAAGTGACCCTCTGATGGTGCGTGGGCACGTCAGGGTTCATCGGATAAAAGCTACCCCGGGGATAACAGGCTGATCTTGCCCGAGCGCTCACAGCGACGGCATGGTTTGGCACCTCGATGTCGGCTCGTCACATCCTGGGGCTGTACACGGTCCCAAGGGTTCCGGAGTTCACGGATTAAAGTGGCACGCGAGCTGGGTTCAGAACGGCGTGAGCCAGTTCGGTCCCTATCCACTGTGCGCGTAGGAAATTTGAGAGGAGTCGTTCTTAGTACGAGAGGACCGGAATGAACTGACCTCTGGTGTACCAGTTGTGCCGCCAGGCGCAGATGCTGGGTAGCCACGTCGGGCAGTGATAAGCGCTGAAAGCATCTAAGCGCCAAGCACACCTCAAGATTAGATTTCCCATTGTAAGGCCCCAAGAAGACTACTTGGTGATAGGTCGCAGGTGTAAGCGCAGTAATGTGTTGAGCTGAGCGATACTAAATGGCCGAGAGGCTTATTTTTAAGCAACCTCTTTCGATGGTTTGGTGCATTAATCTATCAATCATAATGTGCAACTCTCTAAGCGCTTTGCGCTAAGGGAAAGGCATTCGGCATTAGGCCCCCGGCATTCGGTATTCGGAATCTTTTCCGGCCCGAAGGCCCAAGGCCGAAAACCAAAGGCCCTAATCCCACTACGATTTCTATTCGGGTGGTCTTGGCGAGAGGGAAACACCCGTTCCCATTCCGAACACGGCAGTTAAGCCTCTCAGCGGCGGAAGTACTTGGGTCGCAAGATCACGGGAGATAAGCACGCTGCCCGGATAGATAAATATTTGAAGCCTCACTGAAAAGTGGGGCTTTTTTATCTTGCGGCTTTGCATCGTGTAGTGCCTGGTTTAGGGTGGCGCGTCAGGATGGTGCGTTTAGTTCGACCTGCTAGTGCTCCGGAGTATCGGGATTATCTTTTTCAGGAAGACGTAAACTTGCCCGTTGGATCACCAAGGTCCGCTCGCGTAAAGCATCAAGCATCTTCAGCTTCTCCGAGATCGGCATCGCCGTATAACGGGCACGCAGCGCCCTTTTGTCGGCCTCGATCTTATCCCAATCGTTATTCATGGGTCTCCACATTATTGGGTCATTTGGTCTTCGGTAGATCCGACGGGATCTTCAAAACGGAAGGCTTCGGTGGAGTTTCGTCTTGATCAAATCCGCTAACTGTGATGGTCATGTGCTTTCCATCAAAATGGTAGGTTAGCGACTTACCATAGGGGCTTAAGATCTTGCTCGTATCGATAGTTTCGGGAATCTTTGCGGCGCTCAGCGCCTTATAGAGGATTGAATACTTTTCGCGATTCTCCAACCAAATCTGTCTATGGCGATCATTCCAGTAACCGCCTGGTACACCGCCCTGAAGGGAGGTGAACAGGAATGCTGCCGTGGGCTCACACCAGATATCCTTCATGAGGTCATCATTTGCGTTTTGGATAGCAGTTTCACGTTTGGGCGAAGAAAGCGTGTAAGAGACCCACATCTCTCGACAATCCTTGACGACATCTGCTTCACTTTTCCCGTTGCTAGCCAAGGCGTCGAAGAGTCCCTCCACCACACGCTGGTCCGTGTCCCGCGGCTTCAGACCGAGGCTGGCACGTCCCTCGGGGGTCTTTAGCGCATTAAAGAGCCAAAGAATATTGGAAAGATCTTCAGTATGTTCTTTCCGACCGTCAGGAGGAGAAAAGTTGTCGATGGCTGACTTCAACCCCGCTTTATACTGCGGTACACTTGGGTGCTCAAATGCCCAACCCGCTATGGTTTTCGTCTCTATAATTCGGATGCCATCTGCCACGAGGGGACCTAGTTCTTCCGGCTCTTCGCCTGAATGGTTGGCTATGGTTTGCATTCGCTGGATGTCAGCTAAGGCGAGGTCCGGCTTTCCTTCCGCTACGTTAATGGAGGCCCTTATGGACAGCAACTTGGCGGCCTGTTTCATATAGGCGTACTCGCTAAAGAGCACGGCGTACCCTTGAGACCAGTCCCGATTAAACCAGCAACGAGTTTTCGTAACCGCCATATCTATGGCCGCCAGTTGAGTTCGATTGCTATCTAGAAACTTCTGAGCCGCCTTAATCGACGCGGCATCCGACTTAAAAGTCAGGTTGTAGGCTAGCAGAGGATCGGGGTCGTTCCTTGGCAACGAAGCCAGCTTTCGATAATAGGGAGCCGCGTTGTCCTCTGGCCGGCAAGGTTTGATTAACGCCGCGAACTCCGCCGCTGTTGTAGGAATGCCTTCCAGCCGGGCCAGCCGTAGCTGCTCCTTAAGCTCGGCTTCTGCCCTATTTCGCGAAATACTTATATCAAGCCAGCACGAGCCCCCCAACAAGAGAACCACGAAGCCGCCGGCTAAAGCCCACTTTTTCATCAACCCAGAAGTAATACAGCCATCCCCGGCCAGGGTTGCACAACCAGTCGGCCCCGAATAAAAACCGGGACCGACATAATCAACTTGGTTCCGGTACTACCATAAACCGGCAACGTTCGCATCCGGTATTGAATCGAGATCCGCATCTAGTCCGGCGAAGCTTATGCTCGCGCCCTGGACAATACTGGCATGAGGAATAAACTTTTGATGTTCTCTATAGCCGGTCGACTTCGAGAGCCAACCGGTATGGGCCAGCCCCTTCTCGATGAGTATGCGGCACGCGAGACCGGAACTGTAAACACTGGCACGGTAATCAGACCCCTTGACCGCCTTTTGGAAAGCAGCCATATAGTCACTGACTGGGCCGTTGACGCCAGCCAAATCCGGATCGAAATCGGCGGCCGCGTAGATTTGTGACTCTGGCGTTTGGCCAATATAAGCTGCATAAGCTGCAGCATTATGACCGTCGATCTTGCCCTGCTGACTTGTGAAATAGGCTAAATGGTCTGGATGCCCCTTTTCATAGACGGTCCATAGCTTTAACCCAGCCGCCCTCAATTCAGCCACGGCCGCCTTTGGTGCTCTATCTTCTCTAAGATAAAGCCCAACTGCTTCGTATCCTTCTACCTTAATGATGTCTGCCTTACCAACCGGGCTAGTGCTAGTTTCGAACGCCTTCATAATGATTTACTACCTATGTATTTCATAATAGTCGTAATATACTACGTAAGGGGTACAGAATGCTGCTAGCAGATATGTATAATAGTTTTAAAAGTTATGGATAGAAGGAAAGATTATGGAAACCACGCCTGACCGGATTATTGCAAGTTGCAAAGCGCATTGGCCGGTGTATAAAGATGACTGTTCCGGGTTTGCAAAAGCCGTCGCCACTGACTTCGGTGTGAATCTCACTGGACTCGCGGACAATATCTATGATGAAATCCATGGCCCCGGATGGACCCATCTCGCCAATGGTGTGGAAGCCAAAGAGAAGGCGGATACCGGGTGGCTCGTTCTTGGCGCGCTAAAAGGATCCCAAAACGTCCCGGCACAAACTCACGGTCACGTCGTCGTCGTTGTAACCGGCGGCCTCAATCGAAATAAGTATCCAACTGCCTATTGGGGGCGGTTCGGAGGCGTTGGCAAGGAGAATGCCACCGTTAACTGGGCGTGGAATCCGGGTTCTAGAGACAAGGTGTATTACGCTGGCCGCGCGGTCTGATTGAGGTTAGCGGTTGTTTGTGGAGGATGATGTAGATGCTAGAGATACGAAAATTAAGTAAGCAGTTTTTCAGTCTGAAGTGCAGCCGAGCGCAAAGTGCAACAAAAGGCGATGGAGCACAGATCCGTAACCGCAGCAGAAGGCAGCGTTTGATAAGGCCATTCTTCATGCTCATTACGGCGGCTGTCTCCGTGGCGCCTCTGCAGGCTCAAACAGTTAGCCCAATACCTGTAGTGGCCACCATCTACCCCGGCGACACCGGCGTTTACCCCTTCGCAGGTACATCCAAGGTCGCTTATGTGTCACTGAACCCAGATTTGGTAAAAGTGTCAGACCCCGGCACCTGTGCCGTAAAAGCTCTCATGCCGGGGTCGGCTCTCATAAGCGCGGGAGGCTCTAGCACAAACTATGGCATCGTCAAGGTGAATCCATTAAGTTACATCAGCATATCCACGCCCGATTTAAAATCGGGCGATGCAGGTTCGTTAAGTTTTGTCGGCGATTCTGCGATGGTATGGGTTCCAACCGGAACGACCTGCAGTTTGCGAATTATTCCGAAGAAGCCCGTAGACGGCAGCAAAGAAAAGACCGTCGCCTATTCAGACATCACTTACACCGCAAGCGACAATCAGGCGCTGCAATTTTCAACCGATGGAGTCACATTTCAATCGCCATTATCAGCGGGCACTGCTCATAACCTAGTTATCAAAGCTTTAAAGGTCGGAACCTATTCGGTACGGATTGACAGCGGAGGGCTCTCTCGATTTATAACGGTCCAAAGTTTTCAGCCCCAAATTCAGCTGGTTGCAGCTAGCGGCGGTCCTGTCCAATCCCCCCTCATTCTTCTTCAACACCAAACGCGGACGCTTCAATTCCAACTGGTATCAAGCTCGCCTGCTCGCGACGTAACGGTAGGAGGAACTCTAAGTGCGAAGTCCAGTACGCCCAATGTCAGTATGTATTTGCCCGAACCCAACGGTTCAACAATATCTCTAAACATAAGTGGGGACCAACCGGGAATTTCCCAGTTGACGATTTCGTCTCCCAATGCCCAAGACTTGACGCTAAACGTCACCGTTGTCCCGGTGGTCACAGACGTTAACGTTTCGACGAAACCCTTAACGATTGTCGAAGGCGATGAGGTTAGCGTTCATGTCGATTATTTAGATGCCGACCATAAGTTGGTTAAAAGTGATCCTCCGTCCAATCCGGATATAAGCTACATTGTCAACAAGTGTTCTGTAAAAACTTCTGATCGAGTGGAAGCGCATTTCGCTGAGACGTCCCAAACCGGCAATACAGCTCCAACCGGAAATGACTTAATAATCTCGGGCGACGGTTATGGATTTGCCACAATCGTTCTAACGTACACTGATAAAACTTCTGGTCTCCACTATATTCGTTCGATTCCCGCCCATGTGGTTCCGCAGATGGCCGCGACTATGAGCCCAGCCGATGAGACCAAGAGCTTGCTCATGTTCGGTCGAGAAACCTGTCGAGAGTTTTTTATTCAGAACCTCGTTCTCCACAACAACCTCGATCAGGCACAGTCGTCCGATCTCGCCAACAGATCGCTCACTGTGTACGGCAATTCGATGCTGGCTGATGTTTTGGTTCAAGATGCATCCAAATCACCAATTCATAATTTTGGCGAGCAAGTAACAAAAGATGAGTTTCAGTTTGCTTACAAGGGCTTCTCGGCCAAACTTAGCGCCTTTACCAATGGCGAAGCTAATTGTCTTGCAATTCTCTATCCGCCAACTCTTTATCCGGAGCTTTCGGCGACAAATGATGCCAGGAACGACCGCGATCCGGGTAACCAGTTTGTCAAAGGGATTGGCTATGTCTTCCAGATAGCTGCCTTCTTAAACAACGCCTACCCAGCGGGCCTTGCCATCAAAACAAACTCCTGGAACCCTCTACGTTTCGGTCAAGATGGGAGCCGGATCTCGCTTTACCAAACGCTAATCAACGGTTTTACGTCTGCGTTCACCAACCTAAAGGCAAAAGAAGGAACCGATCTAACCGCTTCTTTCATTCTCACCAACACGCAAACCGTCGCCGCGGGAGCTACCCTTAATGCCTATGTGTTCTTTCCAAAATCGACCATCGGCGGTGTACTTCCGAATCGAAAGATCAGGATCATTGCCATCAACTCAAGCAGGATCAGCCTGCTTTACACCATTGCTGCCCCGGCGAAGGGGACTGATACTATTAATGCCGGAAGTCCTGCTCCGGGCGGCGGCTAAAAGTCTTCCCTCTAGAAACGTGGCTTAGAATAGAATGTCGATGCAGGCTCTCTTTGCTCCCTTCCTGAGTAATCTTACAAACTAGGGCTCGCAATGGAAGAACCAAAAGAAAAAGCCGTCGAAATAGCTGTCTTCTATGTCCGCAAGGAGGCCACATGCGCCGAATGCGGCGCCGAAATGATGAAGGGCGAGTTCCTGCGAATGGAGAATGGCAGCCCTTTATGCATGAACTGCGCCGACCTAGGAGAGCTTTACTTCCTGCCAAGCGGCAACACCGCCCTCACACGGCGTGCCAAGAAATATTCCAGCCTCCATGCCGTCGTATTGAAGTGGAGCACAGCGCGAAAGCGTTACGAACGGCAGGGCCTAATGGTGGAGGAGCAGGCCTGGGACCGCGCGGCGCTAGAATGCGCCGAAGACGAACCTGCGAGGCAGCTCGCTCGAGAACGCGCCGCCGTGAAACGGGAACATCTGGACGAGAAGTTCATCGACGAGTTTGAACGCCGCATTAGGAACCGCTATCCCAATTGCCCCAAGGATTCGGCTCACATCATCGCATTGCACGCCTGCCAGAAACATAGTGGCCGAGTCGGCCGCTCTGCAGCGGCGAAGAGTTTTGAACCACATGCCATAGACTTGGCGGTTCGGGCGCATATTCGGCATGTCCACACCCCTTATGACCGCTATCTTCTAAATGGCACGGAAAGGAAAGATGCTCGCGATAAGGTTGCGGGCCAGATGGAAGAAACACTCGACCAATGGCGCGGTTGACTGCCCCGTCTCGCTGCATTCAAGAAGAAAATGGATTCGGAAACCTTTACGCGCCCAATCGTCGTCCCACCATTTGAAGCCCTTGGGTTCGTTCTTTGAAAATCCTGTAGCTAGCGATCGAATTGGCAACGAAATAAAATTTCTTGTTGTCGTTTGAACCTATTGTGCTCCGCAAAATACCGCACAATTCCGCACAATTCCTTTGAAGTCCACCTTAAGGAGTCAATCGCGTTTCCGCCATTCGCTTCAACGCCACCCCGCGCTCAACAAGAAATAGCTCCATGTATCGCCCGAGAACCAGCAATCCTACCGGCGATTGAAAGTCCAAGGTGTCGACCATCAAAGTGCCAGATTGGGCAGCCTCAAATCGGTGTTCATGCCGCATCCGCTTAAACGGCCCTTTTACCATTTCATCCACAAAAAGGGTAGGGAACTCATACAAAACAATCTTTGATGTCAGCCGCCAACGAAACCCCAAATGCTTAGCTTCAAACGTGACTGAATCGCCCAATCCCATCTTCCCAGAAGTAACGCCTGCAACCGCGCGTTCGCCAGAGCGGCCAGTAGTCTGAACATGGACATCTACGTCCCGGGCCAAATCGAAACACACGGTGGGGGAAGCATCAATCAGCGTCTCGACCCTCACAATCGGCATTACTGTTCTACGCAGCTAGGTCGCAGTGCTCAAACTAAATGCACAGGAAACGAATTGTGTGCAACCGTGCGTATAATCCACAACGATGAGTAATGCCGCCACCGCACTCGATACGCGCGAAGCAATCTTAGATGCCTGCGACTCGATCATGGCCAGGTTCGGCTTTCGAAAAATGACGATGGATGACCTCGCTCACGAAGCTCATGTGAGCAAGCGCACCATCTACCACTACTTCCCAAGCAAGGAAGAAGTGGGGCTTTCCTCGATCGGGAGGGTGGTGGAGCAGGTCCATGCCGAACTTAAGCAAATCGCCGAACAGCCAATCCCGCCAGAAGAAAAGTTGAAACAGATGCTTATAGCAAGGGTTATGGGAAGGGTTAGGCAGGTGAAAGACTACTATCACAGCCTAGACGAACTCTTCGAAGTCGTGCGGCCAGCCTACATGGAGAGGAGAAATCGGTATTTCGCCATCGAACTGGACCTCCTGCAGCAGGTGCTGGAGCAGGGAAGGCAGCAAGCAACTTTCCATTTCCAGGATCCTGAAATAGCTGCAAGGTTGCTCATGCTCGCCACCAACGCCTTCCTTCCTTACAGCCTCAGCGTAAAGCAGCTTGGCGAGCCTGAGGCAATCCAGGAACGGCTCACGCAAATGGTGGAGCTTCTCATCAATGGTTTATCCCACAACTAAATATAAGGAAACGATGCGGAATCAACAAAACTATTTCATCTCTTCTTGACGAGAGGTCGGTGAGGAACGAACCGGGAGAGGGCTTAAGGGCACTATTTGGCGGAAGCAAAGCTTTCCGGTGTTTTGTGGTTACTCGAAATAATTAAGGAATCAAAAAATGTCTAAAACAGCACTCATATCTCTCGCTCTCGCCGCAACGACAGCGGCTTTCGCCCAAACAAATCCGGCTATGACGCCGGCTGACCAAAAATCAGTGATTAACGCTTTTAACAAAGCGATGAGTGAGAGCTACGTTTTTCACGATGTGGCCCTCAAGGATGCGGACATGCTAAACACGCATTTGGCCAATCACGACTACGATTCGCTCACCGATCCTGCAGCATTCTGCAAAACGATCTCGGGCCAAATTCGGGCGTTCTGCCACGATGCCCATCTGCGGGTGAACTACGTTCCGGAAGGAATCCCAGAACGCAAAGAGGCCGACAAACCAAGTCCGCAGGAAGTAAACAAAATGAAAGCCCAAATGCTTTTTATGAATGGCGGCTACGAGCACGCCGAGCGGCTTTCCGGCAATGTCGGCTACTTGGAAGTTCGCACCTTCCTAGATCCCGAATCAGCGAAGGACCCGTTAGAAGGCGCTATGGAAATGCTGCAGAATACGGACGCTCTCATTATCGACCTGACCCGAAACGGCGGCGGCGACCCAAAGGCAGTCGCCATGCTCTTAAGCTACTTCTTCGATCAGCGGACGCACCTAAACGACTTTATAGATGGGCACGACAAACTCGTTGACACGAGTTACACCTCCAGTCGGGTTCACGGCCGGAAATACTTGAATAAGCCCATTTATGTGGTGGTCAGCAAGCGAACCGGCTCGGGAGCAGAAGAGTGCGCCTACGACCTCCAGTCTCTGCACAAAGCAACCATAGTTGGCGAACCAACGTGGGGCGGCGCCAATCCCGGCTCTTTCATCAAGCTAAGTGAGCACTACGAATCTTTTATCCCCTTTGCGAGAGCCCGCAATCCATACACGATGAAGAACTGGGAAGGCACCGGTGTTATTCCGGATGTCAAGGCAGACGCAGGGCAAGGTTTAACCAAAGCTCACATCATGGCGTTGGCCGATCTAAAGGGAAAGACTAAGGACCCAGAACTCAAAGGGATCTACCAAAAGGCGATCGACGAGCTTCAGCCGCATACGGAATAGAGCAATCGCCTAAAGCGCCAACTGTTGCCAACCAATACAAATAGAGGGGAGGGGCTTAAGCTCGCCCAGCCCCTCGTTTGAACCTTGGCCAAGCGAAGTCATCCGGCTTTTATCCTAGGGTCTAACGTATACGAATGCGGCATGGATGCTGCAGGGATTTAAGATGCACTTCACAAGAGTTAAACCGAAGCCGGCAACGCCGACACTTCCAACCTATCAAGAAATCACTGGGAAGCAAGCTGCCTACCGAGAGGTTGTAGTAAAGTATTCGGCGCTGGCAGAGAGGGACCCTGCGAGCTACGCCCGAAAGGTAAAGACGTTTTCGGCTCTCGGGTATTTCTTCATTGGAAGCTTATTCGGCCTTGGCGTCCTCTACACGGGGGCCATTCTTCTGCTGCTTGCTTATGCCCCGCAAGCAATTTCGCTCATAAAGGTTGCGTGGATTCCTCTAATCCCTCTCTATTTGGCGCTCAAAGCTTTTTTTAAAAAGGCTGAGCCAAGAGTCGGCCTATTTCTCGAACGGAATCAGGTTCCAAAGCTTTTTGAAATAGTCGACGAGATTAGCCAGAAGCTGTCTTCGCCTAAAATCGACAACATTATTCTGGATCAGGAATATAGCGCATCGGCAGCCCAAGTTCCTTGGTTCGGGCCATTCGGACCTTTCAAGAATTATTTGCATCTGGGTTTCCCTTACTTGCTTTCTTGCGGTGAGGATGAGTTAAGGGCGGTTATAGCTCATGAACTGGGGCACTTCGCGGGTGGCCACGGTGCGCAGGGATCGAAGATTTACAGACAGTACGCCGTTTGGGAGCAGTTTAGCAACCGCAATGGCAAGAAACGAGGCTTCCTAAAGTGGTATTTACTCAGGCTAAGCGCCATGACCTTCGCGCTACGGCGTCGCCATGAATTTGAAGCGGATTCATGTGCAGTGAATCTGTATGGCGCCTCAACAACAAGCAGATCCCTGGTCCAATTTGTCGTTTGCAGCCGGTATTTCAACGAGGTGGTTACGAGCGAAGTCTATCAACTGGCAGCGGATCAACCCGAACCGCCGGTAAACGCATACGAGGTGGTCCGGGAGGCGTTCCAACTCGGGGCAAAACAAGATCAAGCGGAAAAATGCCTAACCGTAGAGTTGGCGGAGGAACCGAGCTTTAGTGACGAGCATCCTTCGTTAACGCAAAGGTTGCAAGCAATGGGCATTAGCCTCAAAGAGTCTGAAATCAACGAGCTTGCGGCCAGCGTTTGTAAAGCTCCTTTAGTTACCGCGGCAGAAGCTGTGTTCGGCGATTCGTTCGCTCGAATCTCCGCCTCAATGGGCGAGCGATGGAGCCTGAAACAGAAAACGTGGTGGCATGAAGAATACAAAACGCAGACACGTATCAAGCGCCAACTCGAAGAGCTTGAGCAGCAGGCCAGTGAGGATCAAAATCCATCAGACTTTATCCTGAAGAAAGCTAAGCTAATCGCGGACAGTAAGGGGCTGGATGAAGCGATGCCGATGTTTCACGCGGTGCTCGAAACGGACCCGGAGAATGCCACCGCAAACTATGCTATTGGGCTCCACTTGTTTCAGCAGAAGGATACAGGAGCGGAGCCTTATCTACTGAAAGCTGTCGAGAAAGATTCAGCATACAAGGACAGCGTTGGGAACAACTTAGCTACGTTGTTTCATGCCATCGGAGATTCAGAAAAGGCCGGCCACTATTTTGAATGGGTTCGAGAAGCGGAAGGGAAAAAGGTCTCCAGAGAAAATGCGCTAAAGATTTATCAGCGTTCGGATAAGTATGAGCTCTTGGAACTGAGTGACGAGCAGACGGCAAAGATCCTAGAAATAGGAAAGGCTGAAAAGGTTAAGGCAGTTTTTGCTGTGCGCAAACTCTATGGAGAAGGTGCCAGCGTGAAAATGGTCTTTGTCGTTCCGAACCGGAACGTCATTGTTAGGAACAGAAGTGTGCTTGTCGCCAGGTACAAGGAGATTCTAAGAAGGCTGGTGAACATTGGCGGACTCGAATACTCAAAGATAGTGGCAAAAGATGAGGATTGGCTACTCAGGAAACTGAAGAAAGTCCATGGAGCTAGGGTCTATCCTCCGGCAAAGCCGAAGAGATAGAATCCCTTCGATGGGATCGAAACTTAGCAAAGAGGGCATCTTTCAAGAAATGAAAGAGCACTGCCTGTCCAAAGAGGGCGCGACTGAAGATCGCCCTTGGGGCGATATCGCATGGAAGGTCAAAAACAAAGCCTTCGTTTTCACCAGCGAGGGGAGCGCGCGCTACACGCTAAAAAGCACGCTGGACAAGCAGGCAGCCCTTACCATGCATCCTCAAATCTCGGTCGCCGCCTATGTTGGCCGATACGGCTGGATCAGCATGGAAGTGATCGACGAAGACACCCTCGCGCTTGCCAAAGATCTGGCCGACGAAAGCTATGATCTCGTAGGCAAACCAAAAAAGAAAACTGCTAAGGGCTAGGGAAACGGGAACCTGGGTTTTGAATGTGCAAGACGGTTATAGAATAGGTAGGAAAACCATAGGTGAGCTTGACGACGATTTAGCCGTAACCGAGATGTCCGGTGAGCCAACTCCACTCTTTTCCGCGTTATCTTGCGGAATTCCATAACAGTAACAAACCAATAACCACCCTGCCCGCCGACATCTAGTTGGTCGGTGAATACATTGTTATCGGCAAATGCGCCCATGGCGAGCCCGACAATGGCGGCCAGACAAAACGGGAGGCGCTTCACCAACTCCTTTTAATCCGTTAGCAATGTATCTAGTTAAATGAGAACGACACTTTCTTGTTCGTTAGGATCGGTTCGGGCAATGATGGCCACCGCTCGTTCCGTTGAGGGGTTATACGGCTGGTGCGGTACGCCGGCCGGAATGTAGACATAGTCTCCGGCTTCAACCCTATCGCAGTTCTCTAAATTTGGGCCGTGTAGAAATTCAGAGACTCCCTCAAGCATATAGATGGCAGTTTCGTGGCCCTCATGATAATGAGGCGCGGCTTTTGCTCCCGGCGGCATGATGAGCATGTGCATACAGATCGCCTTAGAGCCCGCGGACTCTGCAGAGACGCCAGAGAAGTAGTCCCATTGCTGTTTGCCTTTGAAGGCATTTGAGTTCCGTATGATCTTGCATTCCGACATAGTTCTGATTATGGATGTGTCAGCGAATCGAAGACTTTCGTTACAACTCCATCCATGATTATGTGCGAACCTTCATTAAGCGTGAATTCTACGCCAGGCCGTAGCCGCTCTCGATGCATAGGCTTAAACTCTTCGGAGAGTATGATGAGCCGAACTAAAGCTGTCCGCGGATATGGGGTTCCTTCTGGAAGAACCTGGCCCTCCAGGTCGAGCACCTGTTGCGGCCATATGAGCCAGCCGACCTTCGTCGCTCCCTTATAGAAGAAATCGGGCCTGAACCCAACTCTGTGGAACATTCCCTCGCGAATGGTGACTATGCCTTCGAAATCTGGCTGCGAGTCCATTCCGCTATTTTACGACTAGCCAAAACCTTATTACGAAGTATCGCGAACATAGAAAGTCATCAACGAGCCGCCGCCGGGTGCTCCTTTCAGATCGTTTTCCAGAAACAACCGCTTATTCGGCGAATAGATTCGGGAGGGAAGCAGGGAATAGCGCCCATCTGGTAGCTCGTAGCAGGATTGGGTGATGATCCCGCCATCACTATTCACCGCGCCCCAAGCTCCAAAAGACTTCCAGAAACTCTGCAAGTCTCGTAAAGTCCAGCCGCCAAGATTAGATGCACCGTTCTCAAGGCCGATCCAGCTCTCTGTTTCAGTCTCGGGCGCGTTTACTACTAACAGATAAAAATTGCGATTATCCTTCGACCATCCCATTGAGGTCCGCGAAGTTCGAATGAAATCCACGCGGGGAATATGGCCGACTTCCTGATCCGTGGAAGGCACAGGTGTCTTCAAAGTCGGATCCCCTGGCTGTGGGAACGCGTGCAACTTTAAGGCGACGCCATCTTTTATCAAACATTGCGCACCGATCGCTCCGTAATCGAGGGCCCTTTCCATCGCGTGGATATTGGGTTCGTGAATGACCTTAAACTCGGGTTTGCCGTTCTTGTATGAGACACCAAAGGCCCACCTCATGCTTCCAACATTGTAATGGGCTTTACCGGCAATAACTGCTGGCCCGATATGGCTTCCGCCCTTGCCCGTACCGCTTGAGTAGGAGAAAAAAAGGCCGTTCCACGCTGCAACCACCGTGCCGGAACCTGCTTCATTCAGGTGCTTTACAATCGCTCCCACTCCGCGAGTGGTGTAATCCGCGTCGTCTCGATAGGGTGGGATGCTGTCCTCGTCTTGGTCGTATAATTCGAACCGCAGATTTGGATTCGTCTTGAAATCGAACCTAAATAGCTCCATCTCTGTTTTATCAGGACTGACGCTGAACCAACGGCTAACGCCTAGGTGCGGTTCTGTCTGTAAGGGGTTTGGCCAAGGCCAAACGGCATCAGTCCGATCTGCTGCTTCCTGCATAATCCGGTGAACAGAAACCGGCTTCGGCACGTTTGAGCAACTGCTCAACAATAAAGTGACGGCAATGCCAAGACTAATTTTCATTCGGAGTTTCCTGAGGGGGAGTTTGAGGAAGGCCCTCCAGAGCAAACGATATCCATTCCAACTCCGCTTGAGAGCTATCGGAGGGAGTCTCAGCCAGTCCCCTAATGTGTGCTTCCGCCCGGTCAGCCGCCGCCTTAGCTTGATCACAGTTGCCTTGCGCCATTAAAATAGCGGCGTATGCCCGATCTTTCTGCGTGGGCCAAGCGCTCGGGTCTTTATCAGAAAGCGCATAGGCTTCTTGAGCCACGGATAGATTGCCGTCAAGAGCATTCATGTAGGCGAACTCTAAGCAAACAAGCTTGGCATACGGATCTTTCAGAGACTTTCCTGATTTTGAAACCTGAAAACCGCGTTCGATCGCTTCAGCAGCCAGCTTGTATTGTCCGCTGTCCAGGAAATAATCGTAAGCGTAAAAATTGGACATTCGAATCTCATCTTCGGTTGTTGAAAACTGAAGGCAGCCCGTTATATCTTGTGCCTCTAGTTCTCTGCCGCGGTGCCCATTTTTGAAGTGCTCTTGAATCTTAGCCCGCAGATTTTTCAGCCTTACCAAGTTCGGATTCTTCAGGACACTCACGATTTGATGCATGTCCGAAGGATATCGCCCGCTCACATGGGGAATCAGGGAGCCCATGGCAACCAAAAGCGTGTATAGGTTCAAGAGTAGAAGCGCGTCATCCCATAAAATATTGGGGTCTGTGTTTCCGTTAAAGGCATCCAACGGATGTTGAAAAACGTCGACCATCAGAATGCCGCCAAACAGTAAAAGGCTCGCGAATAGTCCGCCCATCACAAAGATGATATAGGAACCAGCGTCTTCCTTAGGTCCCGTTGACATTTTTGTTAGGCCTCCTAGCTTTGGAAAATCTTTCCGATAGGAAATACAAAGGGTGCCCCCACTTTTCCAAAATACAAAATGAGAAACGGAAACATAGTTGAACTTGTAGCCCACGAGTTTGCCAGCAACTAAATGCCCCAATTCATGAAATGCTATTACCGGCAATGTGGCCAGGTACCCGACCAGGATTACAAGTGGTACTCCAAAGAATAATAGGAGAAGCACTGCAATAATGACCTTGTACGATGCTTCGGAAGCGATGCCAAACAATATAACAAAAACGGCGGTTACCGTAACGGCTAACACCACTCCGTTCTTTCGCAGCAGTTGTTCAAACTTTTTCATGAGTGAGCGCTTTATCGAGAGCCGCCTAGATATTTAAGAATTCCGGGATGAACTGACCAAAGATTTCCTTTTTGCCGATGGACGTGGTGTAGACAGGCTGCCTCGCTTGCCATCGGCTCGGCGTGGAAACCTGCGACGTGTTAGATTGCGGGCTAAGGCATGCCTTGTCCCATGGCAAGCCTAAGAAGGTAATAATCTCGCGTGTTATGGGTTCGGGCTCGGTTACTAGGCTTTCATAATCGAGTTCCATAAAGGTCTTGGCGGGCAGAACCTGGCGCCAGTGCTCCATAAAGGCCAAATAGCTCCGGTAGAACGCTACAATATTCTCCTTTCGATAGGCGAAGTTCGGGCCACCGGAAAAAAACGTGGTGTAAATGGAAAGGCAGGCATCGAACGGATCGCGACGGATGTGCAGGATCTTGGCATTTGGGAAAGCGATGTTGATGAGGCCCAAATGCCGAAAGTTGAGCGGCATCTTGTCGGTGAATCGCTCGTATTCTTCCAAACTCCTTATGGATTGGATGTATCGTTTCGAAATCTTATCAATATCGATTTGATCCGGGCCAGACGCGAGCCATTTGGAATGGATCGCATCGCCTTCGGCGGTCCAGAAAGGGCTTTCCCCGATAGCGACAACCTGGGCATGGGAAGAGACAATTTGATCAAGGAGGGTGGTGCCAGAACGGATCATCCCAACAATAAAAACGGGGCGCTCATCGGTAGAACCAAAAGGCGCCCACTGCTCCAAGTCTTTCTTGGTGTAAATCGATGCCGCAAGCCCCGGCTCACGGTGAACCCATTCTGCGTTAAAGGTTTTGGAAGAAGGATAGATCCCATAGGCCAAGTCGTTGGCTCGATCAAACCATTCCATCGAATCTTTAAATGCTTTTCGGGATTCAAATAACCTGCCTAGGGCATAAGCCAGGTTCATGCGCTCGCTGGCATTTAACTTGACACTATATGCCAGCGCCATCGCGGAATCTTGGTCAAATGAGTAATGCTTCGCCTCCGCGAGCAAACGGTAGGGAACACCCTGCTCGGGGACCATCTTCAACGATTCGTATAGGATTGGAACAGAATCTTGAAATCTTCCTTGCTCCTGCAACCAGGTGGCATGGGCATTGGCGTTGGAAGGGCCCTTCGCATAGATCCTCTTGAACAGTTCCTCCGCTTCTTGGATGCGGTTTAAGCGGCCATAGGTAATCGCAAGAGCTTCCGCTAGCCGCAGCGAATCCGGGTGGGCTGCCAGCCCCGATTGCAGGTTAGCGACAGCCTCGTTCCATAAGGACAGGTGCTGAAGTTGTTTAAAGACTTGAAGGAAATTCTGCTCCCGAGGATCCAAAACAAGGGCAGTTTGAAATTCCTGGAGTGCCTCATGGCTCTTGTTTTGCATTCGCAACGCTAAGCCCAGATTTTGGTGGACCGGCGCTTCATTGGACCCATTTGCGAGAAGTGACCTAAAAGCCGATTCGGCCTCGGCCGCTCTTCCCATCGAGATCAGGCAGATGCCAAACAGGTTCATTGCTTCTGGGCTCTTATCTTTTTGCTTTGAGTTTGCCAGAAGTTCTGCCGCTAAATCCGCGCGCCCCTGTTGCTTGAGGGATAATGCTTGTGACAAAAGGGAATCGAGGTCAGACATTTGTGCTCTCAAAGAAGGGTTCCGATCTTCAAGTATGTAGCCGTTTTCCAGCCATTGGCTGAGTGGATGGTACTTAACAAGGCTTTAAGTTGTCCTATTGATTGAAAAAGATGAGTGAACCAGCCCAGCCATCGCCCTTAGCTCTCGCTTACGAAGCTCTTCGGGCCGGAGATTTGCAAACTGCAAGAGATCTCGGAACTGAGGTCGTCCTAGCAGAGCCTCGCAACATTCGGGCGCTGCAGTTGATGAGCGTGGTCGCACTCTCGAGTGGCCAATACAAGGTCCACACCAATTTTGTTCAAAGGATATTGAATATTGCGCCCAATCACCCGCCTTCGCTGGTCGCGGCGGCACTTATTAGGCGAAGTGAGGGGCGGTTGACCGAGGCATCCGAACTCGCGCGGCGAGCGATCCACGTAGCTCCAGAATACACTCATGCGTACAACACTCTTGGACTATGCCAACTCATCCTGGAAAATTACGAAGAGGCAGCCGAGTGTTTTAGTTATGCGATCCGGTTGGACCCCCAAATCGGGCCTCTTTACGTAAACCTTGGCAAAGCCCTTCAAAATCTTGGCCAGTGGGACGAAGCCCTTGAGGCCCTTCGCAAGGGAGAAGAACTTTCTCCGGATTACCCAGAAGTCTATGACGCTCTAGGAAGATTCTTTACCCAGCAAAACAAGCTAGACGAAGCGATTGGGAACTTTGCAAAGGCTCTTTCGTTGACTCCGGAAAATGAAAGGAGACAACAACAGCTTGCGGATGCGCAAGCGTCAAAGGTCGAGTTCGGAACTGGGAATGGCGATGATTAAACGGGGCGGATTGAATTTTACGCAAAGACGCCAAGCACGCAAAGTAATAAGAAGAGGGCTAAGAAGCAGCGCGAACGACTCAAGCTAATTTCGGCGGGTGGCTAACGTCTTTCAACGCCAACAACTTCCCAAGCCAGGGTTCATACTTTCGCCACCTTTCAACCGAGGCAGCGTTCACAGCTTGCCTCGCCGTATACAGGCTCGGAGTGCTTACATGGGACTCGCTACGGTCATGCTCTAAACACGATGGATCAAATTCCAGGTCAACAAAGTCGAGAAGTTGCCTTATCATGGTCTCCTTGTCCGTAACAAGTTGTTCGTAATCGATTTCAATCATGCGATCTTTAGGGATCACGGAGCGCCAAAACTCCATCACTTGCAGGTAAGCCTCGTAGTAGGCCACGATATTCCCCTGATCGTACGCAAATTGTGTACCCCTTCCAAGATAGGTCGTGTAGATTGAAAGGACCGTATCCATCGGGTTGCGACGTGTGTGAATGAACTTCGCTCTCGGAAAAACAAGCGACATCATGCCGATGTGCCAAAAATTCGTGGGCATTTTATCAGTGATCCGGCTGAAACTTCCCGCTGCATCCCTTATCGCCGCTAAATAGGCATGCTCAAGATCTTTAATATCGCGCTCGGAAGGCTCTTCGTTTAGCCACTTATTATTAAATCGCCCGGCCGCGATTTGCCAAAACGGCTGCTCGCCCGCCGAAGAAATGGAGTGATGGCTGGAAAGTATTTGGTCCAATAATGTTGTGCCTGTACGGATCATTCCAACGATAAAAATCGGTGTGTGGCTTTTTGATCCGAGATCAGTTGATCGCTCAAACAGCTCGCGTATGTAAATCTGCTGCAATGCATCCATGGCTGACGTCTGGGGCTGCTCGATGTCAGAAATGTATAAGCTATATGCCTTTGCATTAGCTAAATCGTATTGCTTCATGGCCTGTTCAAAGTTCTTGGCCTGGTCGAGGCTTTTCGCCAGCGCGTAATGCAAATACATTCTTTGCTCCGTATCGAGCGATTCTTCCTCTACCAGTTTTGGCAATATTTCGTTGAAGCTGTCTCCGCCATATTCATAGTGCTTTGCCATCGCCAGGTTAAAGTAGGCTTGGCCCTGTATCGGACTAAGCTTAATAGCCGCCTCAAGGATGGGGATGGACTCATCAAATCTCCCTTCCTCCTGCAAGAAATGGGCGTAGGGAAGGGCCGAGTTGAAATCTGCCCAAGCAGCGGCTTTAAACAATCGCTCCGCTTCCTCCTTTCTCCCAACTTTGCCAAAAGTGACGGCCAGCATCACTTTCATAATTGGAGAATCTGGGTTCAATCGCAAGCCTTGCTCCATTAAAGGTAATCCTTCTTCCCAGTTCAATAGAAGGCGCATTGCTTCCCAAAGTTGAACGTAGCTGTCGTGATTCTGCGGATTAAGCTGAATCGCTCTCTTAAACGTTGCAAAAGTCTCAAAACTCGATCCGGCCATTTTGAGAGCCCGACCCAGGTTATAGTAGCTTTCCGCGCGATTGCGGTCCAATTCGACGACCCTCTTGAAGGCAATTCCGGCGTCGATGTAGTCGCCCGATTCCATCCTGCAAAGTCCCAACTGCGTAAGAAGATCGACGGATTCCTGGCCGAGCGATACGAGGTTTTGAAAGAGATCGCCCGCTTCTTTGAAGCGGCCCTGCCCTTTCCGGATTACGGCAAGCAAGCCGACTGCATCTAAATGCGTGCCATTTGCACGGATTACGCCTTCTGCGATTTCTGCCGCTTCATCCGATCGTTGGCTGCGAAAACGGATACCGGCCAATAAGGTGAGAGCGTACGGATTGTTTGGGTCCAGACTTAAGGTTTGGCGGAGCTTTTCTTCTGCCTCTTCCAACCTATTATTTCTAAAATCGTCTCTCGCAAGGTTAAGTTGGGCGAGGATGTTTGGCCCCATAAGTTTTCCTAAGCAATAATATAGCCTGTTTACAGGATGTACTGCGGAACTTGTCGCATGCTGGGCACGAAATGCAGCGTAAAGCTGTCCAATTGATAAATCGATGAGTCAATCGCTTTCCCCGTTGGCCCTGGCTTTTGAAGCATATGAAAGGTCGGACCTCGCACAAGCAAGTGACTTAGCATCGAAGGTTCTCGGCGAAGAACCTCGAAATATTCAAGCTTTGCACCTCATGGGCATGCTTTCTCTAGCCAAGGGAGATTTGAGGTCTCATTTTGAGTTCTTGCGTCGGACATTGGCGATAGCCCCCAATCATCCCCCTTCCTTATGCGCTCTGGCGAACATTCGCAGAAATGAGGGCAAACTGACGGAAGCCATTGAGTTGGCAAGAAGAGCGATTGAAGTTGCCCCGAAGTATGCGAACGCATTCAATACGATAGGCCTCTGCGAAGCAGCACAAGAGAATTATGACGAAGCCATTGAATTCTTTAACCATGCGATTCGGCTAAACCCTGGGGCGGCCGCGATTTATCTCAATTTAGGATCCGTTCAACAAAAACTCAACGACTATGAATCGGCTTTGGCCAGCTACCGACGCGCCACAGAATTAGCCCCAGCGTTAGCCGAGGCATTCGATGGCCTTGCTTCGGTCTATTCTGCCCTCAGAAACCGGAGATCGGCAATCGAGAATTTTGAGAAAGCTCTTAGCTTAACGCCAAGTTCTCCGATTCGCATGCTGAGGCTCGCCGATGCGAGAGCTATGTCGGGAGAGAGTGAGGCATCCCTTCAGCTAATTGAGAAGGCGCTCTCGGAGGATCCTCAATCGGCCGAAGCACATTATCAACTTGGCCTCCGGTTACAGGAATTGGGAAAGTTTCAACAGGCGGAACAGACGTTCCTTCGTTCTATCGAGCTAAAGCCGGACCAAGGTGGTTCATATTTGGGGCTGTTCTCAAATTCAAAGGTAGGGCCCGGGCAACAATATCTCATCGAAAGGGTCGCATCCCTTAAAAACGCTGGCTCTGTGGATATCAAAGATAGAGTCCTCTTGCACACAGCCCTAGGAAAAGCTTACGATGATTTGGGAAACTACGAGCAAGCCATCAATGAAATAGATGAAGCCACTCGTTTAGAAATTGAACGGGGGCATGGCCGCAACAGTTTTGACGCTGACGCTTTTGAGGAATATGTTGGGTCGATCATCGAGACCTTTACCACGGGCTATTCTTTAAAGCATGAGAAATGGGGGTCAAGTTCCACGACTCCTATCTTCATAATCGGGCTGCCTAGATCCGGAACGACCCTGACAGAACAGATCCTCTCACGCCATCCACAAGTGGCAGCCGCGGGCGAACAGCCCTTTTGGTCCGATGTGGACTCGGAATGTAAGATAGTTTCTCTTGCCGAGGAGGAGAAAGAAGTCCTCGCCTTGGCCCAAGAATATGAAAAACGGCTGCGCGTGCACGGGCCCGAAGCTCACTATGTCACTGACAAGCGACCCGATAACTTCTTGTTTTTGGGCTTTCTTTACACACTTTTCCCCAAAGCGAAATTCATCCACTGCCAGCGGAATCAACTTGATAACGCTATCTCCCTTTACATGACCCCATACCGCGTCCGGCCGCCTTTCACTCAAAGTCGGGAGAATATTGTTTCGTACGTAGAGCAATATCAGCGTTTAATGGCGCACTGGAGAACGGTGCTTCCCCCAAACACCCTGCTAGATGTCTCATATGAGAGCACAGTTAATGATCAGAAGCACGCAACGAAACGGCTTCTAGAGTTTTGTAACCTGGATTGGGACGCTTCCTGCCTGGCGCCTGAACAAAACAAAAGGAACGTTAGCACACCAAGTAACTGGCAAGCGCGTCAGAAGGTCTATCAAACATCGGTCGAACGCTGGCGCCACTTCGAACCTTGGCTGGGGCCGATAAAGAATCTGAAATAGAATAATGGCCGGTATCCTAACGAATACCGGCCACTTGCCACGTTATTTGTCCGCAGGCCTATTGTGAATCAGGCTTTGGACCGCCGGACATCAAGCGTCTTTTCATTCGCAATGCCCCGATTTTGTCGGCTGCCGAAGTACCCTTGTTGTTGTATGTGCTTTTCCCAGTGTTCGTGGGATTTGCATCGCCGGCGCCACTGCAGCCCGATATCATCGCTCCTGACAAAGCTAATGCCGTCAGAAACGTGATCATTCTCAAAGATCCAAAGTTTTTTTGATTCATTTACTCGCTCATCGTGAAGTACGTCATGATGTAGTAGCCTGCAGCGCTCTTCTGAACATAGTCGAGCGGGTTAAGCGTGATTCGTTTTGCGTGTCCATCAACGAAGCCATAGTTGCCTCCGTTGTTGTGAACGGCATCTCCTCCGCCTGGCCACATATACAGGGTGAACTTCGGAATACCGTTAGCCGGATCGATGCCAACTACCGTCGGACCATCGCAAGCGATGACCGTCTCAGACGGTCGGGCGACCGATGTCGTCGAGTTGTTCGTAGCGAACGTTCCTTGGAAGTCATAGTCGATGGCACCCTCGTGGCTCTGATAAGTCCCAGGGAATCCAGGACCGTTTCCAGGAGGGTTCATGCAGGGGTTATCTGGCGTACCGGCATCGCCATTTGTATAGCCGTGGTTCCACGCTGCTTGTGTGTCGGTTCCGGGACATGTGCTGTTGTGGCCTGCGTAGCTGCCAAAGCCTGCATCGTAGAGCCAGTTTGCATAGTCGTGAAGCCCACCCAAACCGGTGATAGCATAAGAGTAGTCGGCCAGAACGGTGTATCCCGCCCTTCCGCCGTAGTCATAGCCAGGATAAACGGTGCTCTTGTTGAAAGCAGCAACGCTGCCGCCTGGATCGCCCATGATGCCCGTACCGGTTGACTGGCCGAGTTGTGCATTTGAGACTTGGCCGCTCTTGATGTATGGCTGAACCATGTCACACCAGAAGCTCAACGGCTCGTTCAGCGCCACAGCCGGCGCTTCCCATGAGGAAGGAGTCAGCGCGTAAGAGGGCAGGATCTGATCGTCATAGTCGTTGGAATACATGATTCCGCCGAGGGTGATCTGCTTCACGTTGCTAAGGCAAGCCGACTGCTTGGCAGCAGCCTTCGCCTGTGCGAAGACGGGGAAGAGGATCGCCGCAAGGATTGCGATGATTGCGATTACGACTAGAAGTTCTATGAGCGTAAAGGCGCGATTTTTATGATTATTCATTGTTAGATGTTCTCCATTGAAGGCATGTTTGAATTGCTAATGATAGATTTCGGCTGGGCGGTTGATCCTCGGTCCGTAAAGGGAGCATCGAGAAGCACGTGTTTGTAGGCTTTCGGCGCACCATTGTCCAGTCTCTGAATCATGATTTCCGCGGCGAGTTGCCCCATCCGCTGGAAATCCTGTTGGAAGGTCGTAAGGTACCCGCCTCCGGGCACCCACCTAAGAAGGCCATCGAAACCGACGACTGATACATGATTCGGCACTGAGATTTTTCTGCTCTGGAGAGCTTCATATATCTGCAAGGCGATATGATCGTTAACGGCGAAAATGGCAGTAGGTGGCTCTTGCAAGCCAAAAAGTGTGTCAAGGGCGGCTTCGACGCCTTCGGGGGTGTCCACCTGATCCCGCTGAATGTAATCCTCGTTGAAGGAGATCCCGGCATCGCGGAGAGCACGCTTGTAACCCGATTCACGATCCTTTACGCTCGATGCGGCATCTATGTTACTGATCAAAGCGATTTTGCGATGACCGAGATCAATCAAATGCTGAACTGCTTTGCGGGCGCATCCCTCGTTATCTGTCCCAACGAAATCGGCAGAAAGCTCCTCGGGTGGAAGCCGATCCAAAAAGACCATTGGAACGCCGGCTTGGCGGAGTTTAAGGAGGGATGGCAAGTTTCTCTCACCTCCCAAATACCAAGTGATCAATCCCGCGCCAACCGGCTCATCCGCAATGGACTCGAGGAACCGTGCTTCTGCGTCGAAGATCGAACTCCAATCGCTATCTATCGCGCTCGCAATCATCAGTCTCACGTCAATTCCTAGTCCGGCACTCTGAATGCCCTTGAGAATAGAAGACGCGGCATAATCGCTTGTGTTCGGCCAGAGCCAAATACCAATATGACGCTTGCTTGAGCCATTCGTGCGGGCCGGAGCACCGTTACCAACAACGACGGGGCGACAGCGGGATTTCGTTTCTAAGACGCCGGAGATCGATAAATCCCTTATGGCCGCTCGAATGACGCCGCGGCTGGTCGAAAACCTTTCCGACAGTTCTCGCTCGCTGGGCAAAGCGCAATCAACAGCCAAAGAACCCTCACGTATCATCGCCAAAATCCGTGACACCACCGATGTGACGATGGGCGAATCTTTTGTTGTGCTCTTTGCAGAGTGGTCCTTACCCATGCTAGTTCTTAGAGAGAATTCGAAGTCCGCTGTTCCCTCAATACACTATAACACCAACCGTGCCAGAGACCAAATGTTTTGTATCTTTTGGTCTATTCAATTGTATCAAAATGAGTCAAAGGCACTTCCGTTGGAAACCACGGTAGCGTAATAACTCCAAGTCGGGCCTATCCATTGAAAGCAAATATAGGTGTTTGGTTCGATTTGGTCCTCTTTGTAAACCCGAATGACGCTATATGAGGCGATAGGCAGGCAAATGTGCTAGAAACTCCGCATTTATTTATGGAGAATCCTGCGGGAGCCTTAACTTTGTTCTGATTGGCTCAATTTCTGAATCTGCAAGGTCAATCTCGCCGAGGCGGGATACAATATTGCAAAATTACTAGGGGTAATCTGAGCGGTTCGTGTCTAAGGGTCTCTCAAGAATCATAGTCGCTGTCATCCTTGGAGGAGCACTGGTATCCAGCGCTATCGCCTCGTCCGCCAACGCGCGAGGGGACAGGGTCTATGTTAATGAAGAGCTTGTTTTAACCCTCAAGTACGGTAACTCCGATTCGCTCAGCAAGAAAGCAGCGAATATCTCGGCGCGTATTTCAAAGCTTGACGCGCAATCGCCTTTGTCCTTAAAAGTTGAAGACGGATTCGTAAAGATCATGTCCGGTGATTTCATCGTCCTCACCGTCGAGGATGGCGAGGCTTCCGCGCAGGGGCAAAGTGTTGAAGGCTTGGCCAGTTCGTGGCTGACGAATATCCGCGGCGCTCTCGCACTACCTCCCATTCAGCTTGGCAAATCCGAGGTTAAACTGCAAGCTGGAGCCAAGGCTGAAGTGGCTACCCTCGGCAGTGAAGTGGCAGCAGCGACAGTTTCGAACTCCGACCCAACGGTTGCGGCAATTTTTCACAAACAGGACGTGCTGTACGTGAGGGCCATCGCAGTAGGCGAATCAACGGTGACCCTAACGGGCCCTACCACCACAAAAACGCTTCGAATCTTGGTTCAGCCCTTGGCGGCCGTTTTGCCGCAGACCCTGGACGTTGAGCTTACCGGTGATCCCACCACGCAGGAAACAGTGGCAGGCGCGGTAGAAGGCGCCATTCGAACGAGGGTGATGTGCCAACCTGGGGCAGAACTGCAATATACGATGCCCACCGTTACGGGTGTCGCTTTTGAAGGCACGGAGACTTTCCAGATTCCGGTTCATGTGGCCGCACCCGATTCTTTTCCATCTGAAGGCAACGTTACGATTCAAGTCCATAACGTCCCGCTAGCAGGCAAGCACGAGAGCCAGCTTTGGTATAGCAACTACCCGGAAGACATCTGCAAGGTGGGGAACCTGTTCGCGGCCGAGTTAGAAGTCGATAGTCCGGCCCGACTCCTTTACCATCATTTCAATAAAACCGATGGACCGCTGGACGTGTCCGTCCGTGTCATCAACAATTCTTCGCAGCCAGCCAGGCTGCTTGTGATCCCCGGAGATAGTCCTCCCAATCGAAATCCTGTCTTGGCGGGCTATAGGGCCGGAGATCAGTTCCTACGGAATTGGATAAGTTTCTCCGGAGAAATAGTTACAATTCCAGCCAACTCGGAGTTGCCGCTTTCCCTAAGAAAGCTGCTCACCGGCGAAACGGTAAGCGGTCTCTGCTATCTTCGTCTGCTTGGCGGCGGCCCAAAACAGCTTTTAGTGAGAACGGATGCGGTGAACACGGAATCAATCGATCCCTCTGACGAGTTGGCCTACGGAACTTCGACCCCCTGGCGGGTAATAGGACCCCAGCCCGTCAAGGCATCCGATAACGAGGCTTCCATGTCCAAGGAAGTCTATCCTTCGCCTTTTCGAACTCAAAACGTGGTGTATAAGGTCGGCGGCAAATTCGGGTTTGCCTCCATTGGTTTGAAGCCCCTCAAGAGCGCGGACAGCTTGCAGTCACTGGACGGCAACTTTGGAGTGGTCTACACAATTCATGCTCAGATGGAGAATCCGACGTCCGTGCCGGCCGAGATCGAGGTCGTTTTCGAATCCAGCGCGGGCTATTCCGGAGGGCTATTCGTTGTCGACGGAACCCTCGTAAGGACGCGGTTGCTGCAGCCTAAGGAAGAGGCGCTTATTACTAAGCTCCACCTTGATCCAGGCGAGTCCAAATCCATAACAGTCCTGACATGCCCGCTTTCTGGCGGCAGTTATCCGGCCACCATCACGGTGCGGCCAACCATGGGCCTCTATGGCGAATCGCGCGCTTACCACTAATCATGGCGAGCTTGAGTCAAAATAGAGAGGAATGGAACCCACGCGCAAAGATATTGCGGACCTCTTTTCTGTTGAAATCGATTCCGAACCCGAGATAGAAGAGAGCCCACGGAGAACAAAAGGCGACAACGCCGAGGAAAGTGTTGAGCTTGGTTCTCAAAGCCTTACGGAAGGTGACTTTGAGAAGGCGATTGAGCATTTCAGAAGAGCAGTTGAACAGCGAGATCCCAACGATGTTCAGGGTCGCGTCGACCTTGCCGGAGCATACGAGTTCGCCGAAATGGCGCCCGAGGCGCTTCGCCAATACGAAATTGCTCTAAGAGTCCGCCGTGATCAGCCGGAGCCGTTGCTCGGACTTTCCCAAGTTTACAAGCGGTATGCCCGGTACAAGGACTCCGTAAGGCAGTTGGAAGAAGCGCTTGCCCTTGAGCCAAGAAATGCCTTTTATCAGTTCAAACTCGCCGAGATCCTTCGGGAGATCGGTGATAAAGAAGCCGCCCTTACGGCTGCTCGCATGGCCGTTAGTTTGGCACCTGTTGATCCGTTCTACCATTATTGGGTCGGCGATCTTCTTATTGATTTGCGGCAATATGACGAAGCCCTGGAAGCGCTAAGGGCAGCTTTGGAACTTTCGCCAGGAGACGACTATCTTTACCTGAGAACCGCCAGCGCATTTTGGGGCGCGGGACGGCAGCAGGAAGCGGTGAAGGCGATTCGATTGGCAAGCGATCTCGATCCGGACAAGCACCTCTACCACGGGATTCTGGAGCTTCTCCAGACGGAAATGGGTCTCAAAGAAGAGGCATCCCAGGAGAAAGAACGCGCATCCAAAATGGATGATTACGACCGGGAAGCATTGCGGCGATTCGCACTGGAGATTGGGGTTCAAGCGGAGTAGTCGAAGGTCGAAAGTCGAAAGTCGAAAGACGGGCGATTAGCGGAGGCGTTGTTCTAAAGACCGACTTGACAATAGCGAGTCGAGCTTTATAGGGTTGGTTCTCAGAGTTTTTCAATCCCACCCATGATCTGTTTCTCGATCAAAGAAACCCCCAATCAGCAAGGACGGCCCTGCTCGCCCCCAACAACTTTCGACTTTCGACTTTCGACCTTCGACAATCCCCATATCCCCTATCCTCCCATCCCCCGCCCAAAGAGGTAGCATCGATCCACGTTGAAATAACGGTCTCAATGAGTCCAAACTTGCGTCTTTTTAAGCATGCTCGTACTTCGCTGCACGGGAAAAACGTTGAAAATATCAAATCCCAGAGCGCAAGAATAATACTTTGAACGAAAAGCCAGTTTTTTACGATTCGAAAGGACGCCGCAAGCGCCAAGCCGTCGGCTTTGGAGCCGTAATAGGCGTCGTTTCCGCCGTCCTGATAACGGTCGTTGTATTTGGCCTTTTTCTTTTGCCCTTTATCCCAGGTCTTCCGGGTAGCAAGCAACCGGTTATTCTCAGAAGCACCCATGCACCGTTAATTCATGGAGACGAGCCGAGAATCGCCGGTTTTCTCCTCGCCCAAATTAACAGGGATTTAAAGAGAAATATTCGGGATCAGGTTGGCAAGAAACCACTTCCTAAGGCCAGTTCAGAGGGGCCAATTGTTGCGGCTTTCTACGAGCCTTGGCAGGACACCAGCATTAACTCCTTGCGTGAGAACGCCCAGAAGCTTACGCACTTAATGCCCACTTGGCTGGAGTTAACTCCGAACGGGGCGGGCTTGGATCTGTCCAACTTTGATCCCGTAGATGATTCTCGAACGAGAGATGTTGAAGACATCGCGGATAAGAACGGCATTCTTGTGTATCCCGTGTTTAGCAACATGGAGCAGGGAACACCCGACGAGAAATCGGTAGCAACCCTCCTGAACTCCAAAGCGCTACGCGCTTCAGTGATAGACCAGCTTACAAAGTGGCTGCTTGCCAACAAGTTCGAAGGCGTTAACATCGACTTCGAGGAGTTGAAGGACGCCGACTATGCAAAGCTGCCTGGATTTTTTGCCGAGCTTACGGCCGCACTTCATGCTCACAACTTGGGCACCAGCTTTGATCTGGAATCCTCGGAAATCTCGTCTGCATCGGACATGGTCGCCAACGTCGACTTTGCCATCTTGATGGACTACGACGATCACTCCGAAAACGGGGAATCTGGCGCCATCGCGCCATTGGATTGGTTTACCAGCAACATCAGGGAGGCGTTGAACAACATTCCCGCCAACAAACTCGTGGTAGGGATGGGCAACTACGGTTATGACTGGGACACCAAAACGAAAGCGCAAGCCCAAAGCATTTCGTATCAAGACGCGGCCATGCTAGCCCAGGAATCGCGTGACGACCTCCCAATCTCGCAGCGTATCGTCTTCGATCCTGATTCGCTTAACTCTCATTACAGCTACGATGATGACAACGGCGATCCTCACGACGTTTGGCTGCTCGATGGGCCGAGCGCTTACAACGAATACAAAGTATCGCGCGAAGCCGGCGTTCGGGGCGAAGCCTTATGGGAGCTTGGCACCGAAGACCCCTCCATTTGGACGTTTTACAACGTTCGGCAAACCGGCGTGCCAGAGGCCAGCAAGGTCTTGCAGCAGGTCTCGTTTCCCTACGAAATCAACTTCCATGGCGGCGGGGAGATCCTGCAGGTTCCCACCGGCTTCGAGAAATCCAAGCCCGGACAGAGAAGCATCGAGACCGACTCGGACGGTTATGTCGTCAACACGGTCTACCAAAAATATCCCACTCCGATCGTGATCAACAGGATAGGGAAGCCTCCAAATAAGCCCCCCTATGAAGTTGCCCTCACCTTTGACGACGGGCCGGACGGAACCTACACTCCCGAAATTTTGCAAACGCTGGAAGACCTGCACGTTCCTGGCACCTTTTTTGTAATCGGTGAAAATGCGATATCGCATCCGGGGCTACTGAGAAGAGCATATGCCGATGGCGATGAGATCGGCAGCCATACCTTTACCCACCCTAACATCGCGGAAGTATCGGATACGAGAGCTCATCTTGAACTGGACGCTACCCAACGGGCCATCCAGAGCATCATAGGGCGCTCGACTCGCTTATTTCGGCCTCCCTACAACGCGGATGTAGAACCCACCTCCATGGAGGAGGTGGCACCCGTAGTTCTGGCTTCGCAACTGAACTACTACACAGTCGGCGAATCGATCGACCCCCAAGACTGGAACCTTCAAGCATCCGGAAAGAGCGCGGATCAGATTGCGAAGGATGTCATAGCTGGAGTCGAGGGGCACGAAGGAAGCGTGGTGCTGCTCCACGATGGCGGCGGCGACCGCCATATGACCGTCGAAGCCCTGAAAATATTAGTGCCAAGGCTACAGGCAGATGGCTACAAGTTTGTAACCTCATCCCAGCTTTTAGGGTTGGATCGGGACAAGGTGATGCCTCCCCTCGTTGGTGAGGACCTGTTCCTATATCCCTTCGAGAAGGTCTTCTTTTACGCGTGGTATGTCATCGCGACCTTCCTGACCTTGGCCTTCTTGACTGCTATCGGCCTGGGCATCGCGCGCATTTTCTTTGTCACGCCTCTGGCAATCGTCGCGAATCGTCGGGGAAAGCAAACCCCGCTCTTGCCATTAATGGAACTCCCGTTCGTAAGCGTTATCATCGCCGCGTACAACGAGGAAGGGGTGATTGCCAGAACGGTTGAGAGCGTTCTTGGCAGCACCTATGAAAACATTGAGATCATAGTCGTCGATGATGGATCCAAGGACGGCACCATAGGAGTGGTGCAAGAAGCCTATGGTAACCACAAATCAGTGATCGTCCTAAGCCAGGAAAACGGTGGTAAAGCCTCAGCCCTCAACTACGGAATGGACCACTCTCGAGGAGACGTGTTCGTCTACCTCGATGCAGATACGATCCTCGCTCCTGACGCCATTCAAAAGCTGGTTCAGCACTTTGCAGACGATAAAGTTGGGGCCGTTGCGGGCAACGTTAAGGTTGGCAACAGGATTAACACCCTTACCAGGCTCCAATCGGTGGAGTACATCGCCAGCCAGAATCTTGATCGTCGTGCTTACGCCCTAATCAACACGGTAACTGTTGTTCCCGGCGCGATTGGCGCTTGGAGAAAGACAGCGGTTCAATCGGCCGGAGGTTACACATCCGATACGCTCGCGGAGGACATGGACCTCACCTGGCGCGTTCGCCTTGCTGGGTGGAAGATCGACAACGAGAGCGATGCTGTAGCTTATACAGAAGCCCCGGCAACTCTTAGCTCCTTCTTTAAGCAGCGTTTCCGATGGACATTTGGCACCCTGCAGTGCCTGTTTAAACATAGAAAATCACTGGGCAAAAGTGGCCTTTTTGGCCGGTTGGCGCTGCCCATGTTGTGGATCTATCAGTTCGGAATGCAGATCATAGCCCCTTTTGTGGACTTGCAGTTGGTCTATTCCGTTCTCGTTTTCGGTTCAGCCTGGGCTTCGCACAGCGTTCTTACACGCGACTGGCGACCGCTCTCCGACGCGAGCCAAACAATGGCTTACATTGGGTTCATGTACGCCCTGTTTTTCATGGTCGAGTTCGTCAGCGCGTTTATCGCATTTCGTATGGACCATGAAAAGAAGAGCCAGCTTTGGTGGCTTTTCTTCCAGCGATTGGTTTATCGACAAGTTCTCTACGCGGTGGTTTGGAAGGCCATCTGGCAGGCTTTAAAAGGGGCGCGAACCGGATGGGGCAAGTTCGAGAGGCATGGAACTGTTAATCTAGCTTCTCCTCAGAGCACTCGTGGAAGGGAAGATGCGCCTAGAGAGCGTGAAGAGGTCGGCAGCGAAAAGTGAATCTTGTGTCAAAAGGCGCAACAAGGTCCGTATGCATGGGCCTTTTAATCAGTCATGATTAGTAGAGGTCTTCAGGTTGCATTTGCTCTCCCCTTGGCAGCTTAGGAGACCTTTACTAATTGCGGGCTTTACTTCTGAACCTTAGGAACCCAGGCCGTCGTTCTCCCGCCGACCTGTTCCCGCACGATGTCGTGATTTCCGATTTTCTGATGGCCTCGCGCGCCACCCCACCGGTGGTGAAACATCCAGGTTTCGGGATACTTTTCATGGTCTGCTCCAGCATCTACTGCTAATTGCAGCACGTGCAATATCGCCTTTCTTAGCTTCGCTAGCTCCGACGTAGAAAGGGAAGACCCCGTCCGCTTCGGCGCGATCTTCGCCATATACAAGACTTCGTCGGCCACCCAATTGCCGATTCCGGAAAGGAAGGTCTGATCCATCAGCAACGCCTTTGCGGGCGCGGTTCTCTTGGCGAACAGTTTGTTAAAGTGCACACCCTTTGGCAGATCTTCCAACGCGTCCGGCCCTAGTTGACTGACTTTCTTATTCGTGGCAGGGGAATCTCCCAGCCAGACGTGAGCCAACCGTCGAGCATCAGTAAATGAGATCTGCTTTCCTTCGTCGGTGGTTATAAGCAGTTTTAAGAAGCGTGGCCTTCCGGCCGTGTCATCCAGAGGGGCTTCGCCATGTTCTTTCAGCCGGATCGTGTGAGCGCCTAATTCGCGTATCCAGCCGGTCATTCCTAAATGGCCAAAGAGCACAGGCGGTGACCCGCAATCTATCCACCAAGTTTTGCCTTTACGGCCAACTCTCTGAACTGTGCGACCCTTTAGGGCGGCAACAATCGCTTCTGGGGGCGTGTCGCCAAAGATAATTGGATCAGGGACAACTTCAACGTCGGAAATGCGGTGTCCTACCAGGACGCGCCGCATTATACGGCAAACGGTCTCAACTTCAGGAAGCTCGGGCACCTCCCATTTTAGAACGCGATTAGGCCGCGTTGTTGGCCGATATCAAAAGCGCATCGGCTCGGGCGCGAAGCGCTTGGATGATCGCATCAAAGCTGAGGCTGTAAATGGGCGATGTTCCGGGCCTGGAGCGCGTAACCACCTTCGATTTAAGCTCGGGAGCAGTGCGGACAATGCTATCCAGTTCCGCTTTATCGCGCCCGCCCGTGACCTGCAGGTCTTGGCTTCCCGTGCGCAGCTTTTGCTGCCAACTCATTTCAACGCCGGTTTCCATTCCCATCACAAACATCATTTTCTTCGCCAGCGGATCGTTCGCGCCGTGGGCTTTGATATATGCAGCGACCTTGAGATGGCTGACCTTTAGCTGTGCGGCAAAGGGCTTAATACCTTGCTGATAGGTTAAATCTAGCTTGGCAAGGGAAGACAGCGCGTCTTTAGCGTCTCCACTTAGATGCTTGCCTTTGGCGGCAACCATCGGTTGCGAAGCAGCGCCAACTATGGGCTTTGCCTTGGCGTGAAGCGAATCGGCCACTGCCGTTCCTCTAGGCTTTACCAGAGAGGCCGAATGCGTGGGAGAAAATGGATTTCTGAGATCTTTGGGATGAGCAATCGTTCTGCTTGGCTTATAGAGGATATTGCCCTCTGAGGCCAATGTAGGATGGGTAGGCAGATCGGCTTCGGCTCGAACTTCTTCTAAAGCTAGCGCTGATCGCTTCCAAAAGGCAGCTCTCGTCGCCGAGTAGGGAAGAACATATACGCTAGGTTGCCCGTCGGAGCCTTTCTTCGTCGTGATCAGATCGCGAGCTTCAGGCATCTTAGCCAAGATTAAGTCGATCATTTTCTTCTGATCCGGATCGGCCGAAGTAAATCCATCGCCCTTGTGCTTTATTTGCCTTGCCCAAAGCGCTTGAATATCCTCTTGGACAATCATAAGGCCATAAAGCTGTTTGGTCAGTCTGGCTTTCTTGTCGTGAGTGGAAACATATTCTTTAACGGAAGACTTAACAACCTTCATCGTTGGCAGGAATTGAGTAAAGCTGCTGCCAGGCTTGGATGCCTCGTGAGCATTTTCGAGCGCCCCGATCGTCTCGGCTGCCTTGACATCGACGGGTGCATGCCGATGAGCGAGTAACACGGCTTGTTTCTTGACCCTAAGTGCAAATAGGCCAACGCATGTACAGATGACGACAACTACGGAAACAACTATAAACGGTCCGAGGAATGAAAATGACCTTTGGTCTCTCTTTCCGTCGAATCGCGTGCCGCATTGCCAGCAGCGACTTGAGAGTTCACCATTGAGTTCCGAACATTTGGGACATTTCTTTCCAGCCACGTATTAATCATCGGAAACGTGGCCGCCTGAAGAGATAGCAAATTTGACTGGCGTTAAGACTTTTTTGAGGAATCTACTGCCGCTTCAAATCGACATCGGCAGGCCCAGCACTGACCACAAATTCGTTTGGCGTTTTCCAGGTAATCGTTTCTGACTTGCTTGTGTTACCAGATATCGGAGCCTTGCTCCCCTTGCTTCCGATTTTCATGCTAACGAGTTTTGTATTCAGCAGCTTTGTGGTTTCGGCATAGGTATAGTTGCCGTCAAGTTCGGATGAAATTGGCCCTGAATCAGAAGTTATGCTAAATGACCCGTCTTGGTTGAATTTATAGGTAAGTGCAATGTTAGCCGTCTGTGTGTTCGTCGAGCCTCCCATCATTTTCATGTTCTTCATTGGATTCGGCTCGGTCCCTTTCCAGGTTCCAACGAGAGTATTAGAACCGCCTGTAGCACCCTGCTGAACGCTTCCACCCTTGCACCCTGCAAGGAGCAACATTCCGAGGCTGAGGGCTAGAGCGCCTTTTTTATCCATAGTGTGGATACGCTGGAGGAAGTGAGAAAGGTGCAATTGGGCACAGTTCGACTCCCTCAATTCTTTGCGAGCTTCGCGTCTTTGCGTGACACTTTCCGAAGTAACGAGTGACAATGTCTAGCTATCTCTGCCAGAACACCTGTACTGCAAGAATTGTCTAACCGTTGTTTTGCGAAATTTAATTCTGTGGCCAAATCAGTACCACTTCTACCTATCCTTCGGGTTCAAAAAGGGCGTAAAACTACTCGTGATGGCAAAGACGGATCGGCGAGGGAGGGACCACGGAAGGTCCCGCAGCTCGGTCATCTTTTAAGAAGCGTCCGAAGGTTCAAGAGCTAGGATGGCCACGAGCCTTTGGACGCGGGTTTGAACTATATTCCCAGGCTTTTTGTGGTTGACCGGAAGGGAAGAGTAGCCTGGTTTGGCGCGCCTATCGCACCGGGCTTTCCTTACGCGCTTCAGCATTTAGTGGTGGGCGATTACAATATCCCGGCCGCTATGAAAATGACTCCCCAGCAAGAAGATGCAGGAAATGCAATAAGGGTTGGCATGGGGGCCTTAGGTGCCCACTTTGACTCACTGTCAGGCCTCCCAAATCGAGAATCCCTAACTCCCCTTAGGTTCAACGTAAAGCGCCCGAGAGTTAACCGGCCCTTCAGACGTAACCTTTAAACCAATTCGCTCAAATGCCTTCTTAACTCGAGGTTGGGACATCATCCAACTGTGCGGTCCGTTGTCCCGATAGTTCTCGATGTTCAGCATCACCTGGCCAAGATCGATCCCGATCACGAAATCGGAATGCCAGTGCTTACTTGGGTTAAGGCCGGTTGTAAATCCATAAATGCCGTAGCTATCCGGGTATTGCTTCACAAAGGCATCGGCCGCCTTCATGCTTTCCTCGGGCGTGAACGGCGCGCTTGCCACCGCAGCTGCAGGTGCCAGAGTTCCCGTATCGTGAACATCTACCGGGGCGCCGTTGGCATCGTAGCCATCCGGAACGTCGCACGCGCTCAATCCCCAGATATTGGCTCCGTAGCCTTCATAGTGCTGAGGATTCGCTTTGCAGTAAGCGATTTGCGCGAGGGTGGCGTTCTTGCCATCCACCCAGTAGTCGTATCCTAAGCGATCCCGCCGGTTTTTGAAGTCAAAAAAGCCTTCCGCCATCTGGTGCATAAAGAGGGCCCCGCCGCGGAAGAAGTGTAAGCCGTCGTATTCAACCGCGTCTCGATCCCACTTATCCCAACTGGCAATCGGCATCTTATCCCAAAGGGCGTAGGCGGGGATCTCCAGCGTCATGAGCTCATTAAAGTCGCGCCATCGAGCATCCAAAAAGCCGGCATTTTCGTGGTATCCCATTGAAAAGAAGGTCTCATTTGGCATTTTGCCATCATTGGTTAAAAAGAAGTTCCAGTTGATACGGGCGAAAGTCTTATTCGCGATTTCTGTTAGCCGAGGGTCTTTAAAGAAACCATCCGCCAGCATCAGACCGTCGAAATAGATCGCCGAATCGATGGTCGAGACCTCGCTGCCCCACATAATGGACTGGTCGTCCGGATTGATCCAGTGGTAGAACCAGCCGTCCTTTTCCGGAGCCTTTGTGAACATCGTTTCCGCTGTTTCAATAGCGCGATTGAGGGCGTCTTTTCGGGAAACCCAGCGGTTATGAGCCCCAATGGCGCAGGCTGATAGCTCGAAACCGATGGTTGCAATGCTCGCAGGGTTATTGCTGGCCGGCCTTGGCGCAACGCCTGGATAGTTTGGCGCGCGGTCGAGGGCGAATGTATGCGGGGATTGCTCCCAGAAATAGTTGAACGCACGGTGGGAGATATCGTCCAGGAGGGCCATCCCACGCAGGGGGACGGTTTTGGGAATGGCAAGGAAAATTAGGGCTGTGATCATCTTTGACTCAGGAAACTAAACCTTTCAACTAGCAAATATGCTGAAACGTTTCTGCAACCTAAATCTTACCGTGAATAGTTAGAATAAAGCGCAGCAATGAAGCCGCGTGGACTGACTGGTTTGGCATTTTAATGAATCGCTGAGAAAGAGAAGGGTATCATACGTGCCAAAAGCCTTGTCGGTGTTCATAATCAATATTATCAGAACGATTTAGTTTGTCCCTTCTCCGGCTACTGTAACTCTGCTATCCGTCGACACGTCATAATCGCATGATTCTGATCGCCAGCGTGCTTCTTGCCTCCGCCCTTGCCAAGCAGAATCCAAACGGACCCTGCGTAACGCTGCCCCCCAGTTGGGACGTTAATTACAGCGATACGGAACATGGTCGTTTAGCTAAACTTGTCGCGCCTGACGGCCTTAATATCTTTTTCCGTTGGTACGACAACACGGGCGCCGTTGCGGCCGTATTGCGAGAACGAGACCTCCGATCTTCATTTTTCTTGGCTGTTATTGGTGAACGATCTGTAGACGTCTCGCTTTCTCCATCGGGAGATTTCGCTGCTTCATACCAACAAAGCTCCAATAAATGGAATGCTTCCTTCTCAGCGGGCGATTATTGGGCCACTGTCAACACACCGGAACTGACCGCAGAAGCACTCGCGGTGACACTGTCGCGCGTGGACTTCTGGCATAACGACAGGCGCCCTCAACGACCATTTATTCCCGATGTGGCTTCTAAATACGCAGTGCAGCCCACAATCTTGGGTACTTTCCAGGTGCCTCATACATACATGCGCCAAGTCAGTCCTTCACTTGTGGAGGATGTTTTTGCGGGAGATACTCATATGCACGAGCCAACGATTCTGATCCGCTCACAGTCTCTCGCGGAGCCGTCCCAACCAATTGCATGGTCGGGGCGATGGGATCTATTGAAGAAGGTCCTGGTCGTAACCAGTTACAGCAATGGCGTTTTAGATGTACACATGGAAGGAGCAGAAACACCGCACCGGGTTATTGGGCCCTATTTTGAGACCAAACAAACCACGTCCCTGGCTGTTATGTTCTTAATAATCTGTTGCGCCAGCTATATTCAAGCGTTTGAAAGTAGCATTCTTCCCATGAAGGCGAAACTCTTGCCCGCTTCCCCAGAAGACGTCCAAGAAATAATCGCCTTCCGACAAGCGATCAGCGATCGCCTCGCCGAACAATTCGGCCCCGGATACTGGGCAGCGCGCGCAGGCAGCGAAAAACAGACGTTATTTGAAATGCGCAGGTCGACTTTGTTCATAGCCCGCGAAAATGGCCAAATCGTCGGCTCGTTGGCTCTCACCACTAGAAAACCCTGGTCCGTCGACATCAGCTACTTTACGTCCGCCAAAAAGCCCCTCTACCTCACAGCAATGGCCGTCATCCCTGACCTCCAAAGAAAGGGCCTTGGTAGATCCCTCCTTGTGCAAGCGCAAGAATTAGCCAGAAACTGGCCGGCAGACGCCATCCGACTAGATGCCTACGACGCGCCCGCCGGTGCCGGTGACTTTTACGCCAAACGCGGCTTCACGGAAGTCGGCCGCACAAGCTATTGGGGGGGGCGCCGCTAATCTATTTTGAACTGATCGTTGGTGACCAGTCCTCGACGGGCTAAGCGTTAACATTTCCAAGCTTGCGGTTCGCGCCTCTCCCGGTTCGGGGACTCACCGACCTCTCCATCCGGGAGAGGTTTGTGGATCAGAGAATGCAGGGTCTGGCTCCCCAGCGTTTATGCCGTTACCCGTCACCCCATTAAGCTGATTCGCGCCGCACGATCAGGTCTCGTTGCGCGTTGTCCACGATCTGCAAGAACTCGTCCGCACGGTGGCTGCAGGTGTGGCTTTCCAGCACCGTTCGGCGGCCGTGAGAGGCAATCTCCCTCGCAGCGGCCTCGTGGTGAAGAACCCAAGAGATTTGCGCCTCCATTTCTTCCCCATTTCTGGCTCCCAAAAAGTCAGCCTTAGTAAACAAGCGCTCGGTATCTCTCCAGGGCGTGGAAATAAGGGGAATGGCGCAAGCCAAAGCTTCATACATGCGAACGGTTGGGATCCCGGGCAGAGCGCGAACGTAAGCCCGGCGGGGGATATGGATCGTCATTCGATACTTCGCAAAAACTTCCGGCACCCGATAATCTGGCAGCCAACCGCCAAACTCTATGCCAGCTCTCTCAAGCTCGCGAACCGCTTCGGTGGGATAGTTCGTTCCAAAAACCTTGGCACGAATGCCCAACTGCTTCACCGGCTCGATAAGAAATTCCCGAATCTCGATTGCCCGTTCATCGTCCGACCAGTTGCCGAACCATACGAGATCCCCTTCCTTATGGGAAACAATGGGGTGGAAAAGCCTTGTGTCGGCCGCCTCGTGCCAGGTCCAAGCCTGGTCGATCCAGCCGTTGTTAAGATAGAGGTCACGAACCACGTTTCCGAAGGCCAAAACGCCATCGTAATTTCGGAGGTCATACTTCCCTGCGTCTTCCAGTTCCTCGGCCGACCTATGGTGGGAATCGTGGAACAGAAGCACATAATGGCCCTTGGTCTTATGGTGCTCACCGATGCGACGAATAAGATCGAGGTTGTTCCACTCGTGGACCAAAACCGCGTCTGCTCCGGAAAGTGCCTTGTTTAGATCGATCGTCGCAGGATCGTAAGATCGCGAAACGAGGTCCGGATAGGCTTCTTTAAATCCTTCTAGAGCTCCCTGCCCATATTCCTCAAGCAAGTTGATCGCATTCCAAGAGTCTTTCGGCTCGTACACGATTACGTCAACGCCGCGAGCAATAAGCTCCGAAACGACGCCACGGATGAAGTGGGCGTGCCCACTGTTCCAATCTGAAACTAACGAGTGGCAAAAGACTACGGTTTTCATCGATATTCAAAACTGTGCGCACAAACAAACACTTGCACTTTTCAAGATCAAGACCTGGAAAATCGGCTCACTCCAAGGATGGAGCAAAATAAGCCAAGTTCGCGTCGCAATTTACACTGATAGCGAACGTACAAAGTTTGCTTGATAACAGCTTCAACTACGAGACTTTTAGGCCTTTCATTTATAAAAAACCTAACAATTTTTTGAATCTGCCAATTTACTGTGACCCTGGACCCACAGGCTTTCATCAAACCCTATTGAAGACGGATAAAAACAACTGGCAACTATGACAGGTTGCTGCGCGCGAATGATCCTCTTGATAGGCAAGCGGGCGCTGCGTGTATAACCCCCATCGGCGCCCCTTAAACTTTTAACTGGCCACGGGGCCAATCGTAAAGTAGATCGTCGCACCCTTATCAGGTTCGCCTTCCGCCCAAATCCTGCCTTCGTGACGCTCGATCACCCGCTTCACATTTGCAAGGCCAATGCCTGTCCCGGGAAACTCAGAGTCCTTATGAAGCCTTTCGAAAGGCTTGAAGATCTTCTCGACAAACTCTTGCTCGAAACCCGCGCCGTTATCCTTAACGTAATAAATCGTCTGCCCATCTTTATCGAGGGACCCTACCTGCACCTTCGGATGCTCCACCTTCGAAGAAAATTTCACCGCATTTGAGAGCAAGTTTTCCAGCGCCATGGACATCATCTGTTGGTCGGCATTTACAAGCAAGTTCGGCTGGATCTCAGCCTCGGCATGGCTGTTGTAAGTGCGTTTAGCGCTAGCCGCTAAACGCTCTGCCAGGGTCGATAGATCGACTTCGACGGGCTGCATCTGGTGCCGGCCCAGCCGGGAAAAATTCAACAGGCCATCAATGAGTTGGCTCATTCTATTGGCCGCCGCGCGCATCGATTTCAGATGGTCTTTGCCTTCATCGTCAAACTTATCGCCGTAATCCTCCATCAGCATCATGGCTGCGCCGCTAATACCTCTTAAGGGAGTTCTGAGATCGTGAGAAACGCTGTAGCAGAAGCCCTCCATATCGGCCGTTGCCTTTCCGAGTTCTTCTGTCCTTTCCTTCACCCGATGCTCAAGCTCGTGGTTGAGCCGCTCAACTTCTTCTTCCCGTTCGCGCAAAGTTTGCTCAGCTTTGATCCTTTCCGAGATCTCCTCTTGCATCAGCCGAAAGAGTTCGGCGTTTTTCAGCGCTGCCGCCATTTGCATGGCGAGCCCCTCCACAAAAACCATCTGCTCTTCGCTGAACGGCGCGCCTCCGTCTTTGCTAACTTGGGCGACTCCAATAATGGTTGAATCTAGCTTTACCGGCACCATAATAGCGAACTGGGTATCGGGTCTTTGGCCCTTCTCTAAGTGGACAACACTTCCCTCTTCATCTATCGTGTAGAAGGTGCCTTTGCCTTCGGCAACACGGTCGCTCACGTCGCCAAATAGCCTCGCCTCCCCGGTTCGGATAACCTCGCTCTGCATTCCGCGACCTGGGATCGCCTCAAAAGGGACCTCGGGAAAGACCGCCGGATCCATCGTTTCCCCATCCACAAATGCGAAAGCGCAACGGATCATTTGCGTTTCAGAGGAATAAGCGGAAACGAGAACGGCGTCGCACTCTATAGTGTTCCGTACAACATGTTTGAAAGTTTCGTAGGCACGTTGACTGTCCAGGGTTCTTGCAAAAAGCTTGCCCGACTCGACCAACAGCTTTGCGCCGTTGCTATCTTCCAGTTTGGAGAAATCCGGTAGCGACGCTTGATCGGTTGAGATTGTTTGCATACTCATGGCCGCCGCCCCTTACAATTCTATTTTAACATCTGGAACGATTTATAAATTGAATATTGAGGTTTATACGACGTACCTGATATAATCTGTAAAATCCCTAGCCAAGCAGTGCGGTCCCGTGCGCGTGCCTGGCCCTCAAGAATTGAGCAGATATCTCGTACTTAGCGATGGCACGGTGTACGAGGGCATGCCCCTCGGCGCCGACGGTGAAACGTCCGGAGAAGTCGTTTTCAATACCGGCATGACGGGATATCAGGAAATTCTCACTGACCCCAGCTACGCCGGGCAACTTGTCCTTCTTACTTATCCCCTTATTGGGAACTACGGGATCAATGACGACGACTTTGAGTCCCGACAACTCCAGCCGCGCGGTTTGATCGTTAAAGAAGCCTGCGATAAACCTTCTAACTGGCGATCCGTCAAGTCGATCCATCAACTGATGGTGGAAAGGGGTTTGGTTGGAATCCAGGGGCTGGATACGCGAGCTGTTACAAAGCACATTCGCTCCGGCGGCGTAACCATGGGTCTGATAACTTCCTCGCCAGACGACGCCTTGGAAAGGATTAAGCAAGGGCAAAGCTACGACGACTCCGACTTTGTCTACTCGGTAACCACCAAGGGTCCCTACGCCTGGGGCTATTCCGGCCTGGAATCTGTAGAGGAGACTGAGGGCACCTACAAGCGGCGGCTAGTTGTTCTCGATTGCGGCTTGAAGTACAACATTCTGCGTCGGTTTGCGGCTGCAGGTTGTCGTTCTATTGTTTTGCCAGCGACGACTTCGGCGGACGAGGTTCTCTCATGGAATCCCGATGGAATTCTCCTTTCTCCCGGCCCCGGCGATCCGGCACGGCTGGAGCCGGTCATAAGGACCGTGCGCGATCTCTTGGGTAAGAAGCCCATGTTTGGTATTTGCCTCGGCAACCAGTTGGTCTGCCACGCCTTAGGTGGTCGTACATTTAAGCTGAAGTTTGGCCACCGGGGTTCCAACCACCCTGTAAAGGATTTGGAAACCGGCTCGGTGACGATTACTTCCCAGAACCATGGCTACGCCGTGGATCCTTCATCTATGGAAGGTTCCGGGGCTAAGATAACGCAGATCAACCTTAACGACGAGACCGTAGAAGGGCTGAGGTCCGAGGAGTTGAGAGTGTCGTCTATCCAGTATCACCCCGAAGCCGCCCCCGGCCCCTGGGATTCGCGACCCTACTTTGCGAGGTTTGTGGAGGAGATGGGCCGATGAGTCGAAAGTCGAAGGTCGAAAGACGAAAGACGGATCGACAAGTTCAGCTTCGCTCGGACCGTTTTGTGTCTCTGAATCAGATCGCGACCGAAATAACAATCGCCAGAGCGGCGCTCCGTCTTTCGACTTTCGACCTGCGACTTTCGACCACAGATGTTAGGAGCCGATCTTGAAAATTCTTCTAATCGGCTCCGGCCCAATAGTGATAGGTCAAGCGGCCGAGTTCGACTATGCCGGCACGCAGGCGTGTAAGAGCCTTCGCGAGGAAGGACACGAAGTCGTCCTTATCAACAGCAATCCAGCCACGATCATGACCGACATCGGCATGTCCGATGCCCTTTACATCGAACCTCTCACCGTCGAATTCTGCGAAAGGGTCATAGCAAAAGAGAGACCCGATGCGTTGCTGCCAACCTTAGGCGGCCAAACTGGACTCAACCTAGCTACCCAACTCGCCGACCAGGGGATTTTAAAGAAATACAACGTCAAGCTTCTCGGCACTCCATTAAGTGCCATTCGAAAAGCCGAAGACCGTGAGCAGTTCCGAGCTCTCATGCGTGAGATAAAAGAACCCGTCCCTGAGAGCTGGATCATTAAAACCCCTGAAGAGCTACAAAACGTTCTCAGTGTGGTTCCCTACCCTTGCATCATTCGTCCCGCTTACACACTCGGTGGAACCGGTGGTGGTGTGGCGGAAACCCCGGAAGAGCTTTGGGAGATTGGCAACAAAGGCCTCAAGCTTTCTATGCGCAGCCAGATCATGGTGGAACGCAGCCTGCTCGGTTGGAAAGAGGTCGAATACGAAGTCATTCGAGATAAGAAAGGCAATTGCATTACCGTCTGCAATATGGAAAACCTGGACCCTATGGGTGTCCACACCGGCGACTCAATTGTTATAGCTCCAAGCCAGACACTTAGCGATATCGAATACAACATGCTCCGCACCGCTTCGCTGAAGATCATCCAGTCGCTGGGGATCGAGGGCGGGTGCAACGTGCAGTTGGCGGTGAACCCGCACAGTTTTGACTACTACATTATCGAGGTGAACCCTCGGGTTTCGCGATCCTCGGCCTTGGCTAGCAAGGCCACTGGTTATCCCATCGCGCGCGTTGCCGCAAAGATCGCCATCGGCAAGACCTTAGACGAGATCGACAACCAAGTCACCGGCTCAACCAAAGCCTGTTTTGAACCGGCCCTGGACTATTGCGTGGTGAAGATCCCCAGATGGCCTTTTGATAAGTTTGCTAGCGGCGACCGCTCGTTGTTCACTCAAATGAAGGCCACCGGCGAAGTGATGGCCATAGATCGCAGCTTTGAGTCTGCCCTGATGAAAGCCTTACGCGGCTTGGAAGTAAAGCAAAAGGATTTGCGGCATGCACGAATTCAAGCTCTAGGCGATGAGGACCTGGCCCGCGAGATTCGGAAGCCCACCGACGAGCGGCTTTGGGCTCTCGCCGAGGGGTTAAGAAGAGGCTGGAGTGAAGCCGAGGTCAACCGCATCGGCAAGGTAGATGTGTGGTTCTTGCGGAAGATCAATAACCTGCTTGCCATTGAGAAGAAGTTGGTCAATCTCAAAGATCATGTTGAAGATGCCGTTGCGATGCGGCAGATTATTGAGGAAGGTTTTATCGCGGGATTTCCCTCAGCGAGTCTTGTAAGCCTAGTGGGAATTACGCCAGAGTTCGCGGACGATCTTCGAATATGGCGAAACGCCATCCAAAAACTACCGCCAGAGGACGTAGACGACCTTGCGCGAAGCTATTTCACCGAAAAGATTCTGGCGCTCGAAAAGCAAGTTGGAGCCTTAGATGCGGAGGGATTGAAGCGATTTATGGAGGACCGAAAGCGGGAGATTGAGGAATCGGAGTCGGACAACGCCGCGACGCCCGACAGGGCTGACCTCTCAACTAGATACGACCTGGATGATCCATTCTTCAAGTCCCGTTTCTTCGCGACCGCAGTTATCGCCAACCTGAAAGATGCTCCCGTTTTCAAAATGGTCGATACCTGTGCGGGCGAGTTCGAATCTAAAACGCCCTACTTTTACGGCACCTACGAGAAAGAGGACGACGCTAAGGATGATGCGCGAGAAGGCGACGGGCGTACGGTCCTCGTTCTGGGCTCCGGCCCGATAAGGATCGGTCAGGGAATTGAGTTCGACTATTCCTGCGTTCACTGCGTTTGGTCGCTAAAGCGGTTGGGTTACCGCGCGATCATCATGAACAACAACCCGGAGACGGTCTCCACCGACTTCGACACCGGTGATGGCCTGTACTTCGAACCGGTGACCATTGATGACGTCACCGACGTTATCCGCCACGAAAACCCGATCGGGGTGGTCGTCCAGTTTGGCGGGCAAACCGCGATCAATCTGGCCGAAGGGCTAAATGAAAAAGGATTCAAGGTCCTCGGCACTTCGCCGGCCGCGATTGCTGCTGCTGAAGACAGAGATCAGTTTGAGCAGCTTTTAAGCAAGCTGAATATCCCCAAGCCGGATGGACGCGCTGTTCGAAGTCTGGCCCAGGCGAGAAAGGTTGCCGCCGAAATTGGCTATCCCATTCTTGTTAGGCCGAGCTTTGTTCTCGGAGGCCGCGCGATGGAGATCGTTTACGACGAATCTCAACTTAAAGGTTTTTACGAAGAAGCCGAGCAGGCCAACCCAGGCCAACCCGTCCTTGTAGATAAGTATCTCCTTGGAAAAGAGGCCGAGGTTGACGTAATATCGGACGGAGTCGATACACTCGTTCCCGGCATCATGGAGCACATCGAGCGCGCTGGGATCCACAGCGGCGACTCAATGGCTGTGTATCCTGCAGTTTCGCTAAGCGATGACATCCAAGCCCAAATGGTTACTAGCGCCTGTAAGTTGGCTCGGGAGCTTGGCGTCAAGGGCCTCATGAACATCCAGTTCGTGATCCAGGATGAGAAGGCTTACGTTTTGGAAGTAAATCCCCGCGCATCGAGGACAGTTCCTTATTTAAGCAAAGTGACCGGCATCCCCATGGTTGATCTCGCCACCCGTTGCATGATGGGCGAGAACCTTAAGGATCTCGGCTACTCCAGCGGTCTTTGGGTTCCGGATGGTTCTCAAAACCCCTTCTCCTGCTCTGATGATTTGAATAGCTCCGAGAACCCCCCCCCCTCCTCCCCGCAAGAGGCTTTTTCCCCAATCGAAAATCAAAAATCAAAAATCAAAAATTCCCGTCAATCTTTTCAGCCCCACGTATCGGGCTCCATAATCCCGGTCGAAGCCTTCGAAAACGGCACCGCCCGCATTCCGGAACCGCACCTCTTCGCTGTAAAAGCGCCCGTTTTCAGCTTCCAAAAGCTTGCCAAGGTTGAACCTAGCCTCGGGCCGGAAATGAAGTCAACCGGCGAGATCCTAGGCATCGACCACACCTATGTCGGTGCTCTCTATAAAGCCCTCGTCGCAAGCGGAATCAATTTCAAGGGAGATGGCTATGTGGTGGTTACCGTTCAAGATGCCGACAAGCCCAAGGCTATAGAAATATCCCGTCAACTAAGCGAACGTGGATACAAAATAGCGGCAACTGCTGGCACGGCAAAAGCCCTAAAGGCGGCCGGGATCGAATGCACGCGGATTAACAAAATCCATGAAGGCTCCCCAAACCTGATGGACCTCATTTCAGCAGGCGAAGTTAGCCTGATGATCAACACCCCGTCCGCCGAACAAGCGGCCGAATCTGAGGGCGCTTATATCAGAAGAGCGTGCATTGAAACGGGCGCGCCATGTGTCACCAGCATCGACACGGCCGGAGCGCTTGCCCAAGCGCTAGAGGTTTTCCGCGATCCGATGCGATCGAGTTGCCTGCGCCTGGAAGAGTATTTTGAAGAGCCCCACATCACCGCAAAAACACTAGTTGATGCGCTTCATTAGCTTCCCTTGGCCCGGTTCTTGCATATCATAGGGTGGGAGCGTATGAAACACCTATTTCTTTTGCTAGGCTTTATCGCAACGATCGGCACTTCATTTGCCCAGAAACAGCCTGCATTCTTGTTGCACGCCGGAACTTCATATCAAACGTTCCAAGATCCGGCCAACTGGACAAGCTATGACGCTTCAGTCTCCGCAGATAGCGCGCATGAGCAAAATGGTGTTCCTTCCCTAATGCTCACCGCTGTGCCGGGCAGCAATGCCCACATGCACAAGGCAATCAGCACCAATTTCAACAGCATGACCACGATTACGATGTGGGTTTACGCACAATATCCCGTGAATAGCGACGGCTGGCACGCTGCTTCCATTTACCTCACCAACGATAACTATCAAGACTATTTCCTAGCCACCACCCAACAGCTTCACCCTGGCTGGTCAAAACTGACGTTCTCCAAGAGCGATTTTGTGCCGAGCGGAAACCCGTCTTGGAGCAATACGATGACGACCATGCAGCTTGCCCTCTTTGGAGATACCACCGCTGGCATGTCCGTCTCCTTTGCGGATATGGAAATGAACAGCTTTACCCGGCCAAAGGTGATTATAGCGTTCGATGACAACTACTCTTCCAGCTACACCTACGGCTATCAGTATTTGCAGAAATACGGATTCAGCGGAACCGAGTTTGTCATCAGCAGCTATGTTGACCAAGCCGGACGAGCCACCACTGCCCAGCTTCAGCAGATGTATAACAGCGGTTGGGATATGTGCAACCACACCACCACCCATCCGGATCTGAGAACTTTAACTGAGGCCCAAGTTTTCAATGAATACGAAACCTGCGCGAACTTCCTGGTCGCGAAAGGCTGGACCCGCAATCAGGGCTATCGGCATGTGGCATACCCCTACGGCTACTTCAACAGCACAGTGCTTGCCGCGGATTCCGCTGCCGGTATTTTGACTGCCCGCACGGTAATGGAAACCTTGCCGCAAGCTAACCAGATAGATTCCCAATACCTGCTCTATTCCCAAGTTCCTGATAGCACCAGCCAAACTCGCGCCGACATTATCGCCAGTGTTAACCAAGTTGTGGCCGACGGTGGGGCGCTTGAGATCACTTTTCATAACATCACCCCAACCCCTCAGGTCGCGATAGATTGGAATGACCAGGATTTTGAAGCGATCATCGATTACATCGCTTCTTTACAGCAGGCTGGAAGTTTGGACGTGATGACCTTTACCCAATGGTACGCCGGAGTTACGGCGACCCAGAGTACGCAAACCGTTCCCCTAAACTATGTGCAAACCAACGCGCCCACAAGCGCAGTTGGCATTCCAAACTCCTTGAAGCTATACTTGGCATCGGCAGCGCCGGCGAGCGAACCCATAACCATTTCTGCCAACAGCACGGCGGTTCAGATTCCAGGCTCCGCTAGCTTTGCTGCCGGGTCTACATCTTTGACAGTTCCTTTCAACACGACGGCAGTGGCCAAGAACACGGTGGTGACGATTACTTCAACGGCGGGGGGCAAAACGCTTACCTGCCAGTTCACTTTGATGGCCGAGGCGCCGAACTACATCTTATTGGATGCTTCTTCCGTCGTTGGCGGAACGTCGACGACCGGACATGTTTGGATGCTCGGCCCTGCGCCCGCTGCTGGTTGCATTGTGGCTGTTACCTCAAGCTTAGCGGGCGTAAAGCTTACGCCTTCCAACGTTAACGTCCCGGCTAGTTGGTTTCATGGTGACTTCACGGTTCAAACGCCAAAAGTGACGAAGACGACAACTGTCACGATAAAGGCAACGTTTAATGGCATTAGTTGTACGATTCCGTTGACTATCACGCCGTGAGCTTCCGAGCGCTCGCCAAATCAAAATCAAAAATCAAAAGTCAAAAATTAAAGAAGGCTCTTCACATCAATCTCGTAATTGGCCCCAACTTCCATTCGAAACGCCAAGACCTGCTCTAGCTTGAACTCAGATAAAGGCCCGCGCAAAATCTCTTCAGTGTCCAGTTCCTGCTGCTTGCGCACACGTTCCGCCGAATAACTTGGATACATCCGCCGGTAGTCAGCGCAAACAGACGCTTCGGGCCCACCCTCGGCAGAGCAATGGTAAGTAAGGATTACTGTCTCGATCTGGTGGGCATCAAGCAGGAAATGAAACTCTTTTGATGCAATCTCCAGGCGCGTGTGTTCAGAAGCTGCAGGCGAAAGGGCTGCCGGCCCTCCAGGCAAATAAATGCGGTCATAGCTAACGATTCCTAACGCGCGGTTCAAGAAGTCGTCCAAGGGCTCTTGCAATCTGCCATCGGAACAGGCAACTACAAGCACATGCGGCCTATCTGGCTGCCAAGATCTTATAACGTGAAAAGGCGTAGTTTCGGTCATTTTCTCCCCGGCTATTATGACGCTTCTCTGCACATCTCCGATGTTAGGAGTGCGGGAATTTATTCCCGCTTTTGCCTGGAAGATTGATCGCCTGGGCATGAGTGGCTATTTCTTAATCCACGCCGCCGCTTTCTCTGCCAGTTTGCCCATTGCCTGCACTGCTAACACCAGATGCTCTTCCTTGGTGTCCTCTATCTTGTTGTGGCTAATGCCGTAAAGCGATTGACAAAACATCATCACGGTCGGAATGCCTGCTCGGGCAACCTCGGCCGCGTCGTGCAAGGGGCCTGAAGGCAGCTTCTGCACCGTCTCCGCAGTATCCCTAATAGCCTCTTCACAAAACGCGATTAACTCAGGATGAAACGGAATCGGCTCGATACTCCAAATCCGAGACCATTCCACCGTACACTTCTCTTCCTCCGCAAACTGCTTACTCGCTGAAACGGCCTCGTTATACATTTGCGCGAGCACGCCCGCGTCCAAATCTCTCTGGTCCAAAGTTGCCTCACAACGGCCGACGACGGCCGTCACAATCCCAGGAAAAGTTTTCACACTTCCCATCGTGCAAACGGCATCAGCGTGTTTCATGGCAATCGGCCTTATTTCCAAAGCCAACTTAGCGGCAGCAGCTAAAACATCGCGTCGCGCGGTCATCGGGGTTGAGCCGGAATGGGCCTCTTGCCCGTGAAACGTGATCGCATGGCGTTCAACGCCCTTCGTGCCCAGAACAACCCCCAGCGGCAAGCCAAGCTTCTCTAAGACCGGGCCCTGCTCGATGTGCAGTTCAAGATAAGCGGCAGCGTTCGCTTGTTCTTTCTGAGCCTCGGGAAACCGATCGATCTCCACTCCGCAGCGTCTAAGTGCATCTTCCAGCCGAATCCCATCTTTGTCCGTTCTGCCCCTATCCGCTTCAATCGTTTCGGTTCCAGCGAAAGCCGAGGAGCCAAGCAAGCTGCGGCCAAAGCGGGCGCCTTCCTCGTCGGCCCAGTCCACCAACCGAATCGTCACCGGCGGCTTGCCATTGTACTCAGCGTTGATTCCACGCAAAATCTCTAGTCCGGTCAGGACCCCCAAACAGCCATCGAGCCAACCGCCGTTCGGAACCGAATCCAGGTGGCCCCCAATGATCAGCGCCTTTTCGGAATCGCCCGTCAAAGTCGTCCAATGGTTCCCTGCCGCATCGAAATGGTGCTCTATAGGCAGGTCCCTAAGCTTTGTGTGGAACCATTCTCGGGCCTTGAGCCAGGTGTCGGTCCAAGCCACACGCTGCGCGCCGTTTTCATCACCGGTAAGCGCGCGGAGTTCCTTCAACTCGGAGATCGTCCGTTGCGGATCAACATGCATGTTGAATTATAGTTGAGTGCTGGGCAACTTGTTTAGACTGGCGCTGGGAGCGGAGGCGGCTACGAGTTCTCGATTCCGTTCTTCATTAGTTAGTTTCGCTAGATAAAAGCGGAAAACCCCTTGTCGAGACGCTTCGCGTCTCGACAAGGGGTTTTGCGACTGCCTCCCAAGACTCAAGAGCCAATCGCAAAACTTTACATGATTTTTACATTAACGGCTGTTGGTCCGTCTGCATCTGGGAAGCCAAGCGAATGATCGATTTGCGGCAAGATGATTCCAAGAATCGAGGTATTTTTAAATTCTCAATTGCTTTTGAACCTATTATGCGCCGCAAAATACCGCACAATCCCACACGGAAACTGAACCCCCCGGGTTTTGTGACAGCCTCTCAAGACACAAAACACACTACTCATCCCTTTCTAACCAAGACGTCAGCCAGGGCAAATATAAAAACTCCCATCGAAACAAACCCGTTCAGGGTGAAAAAAGCAAGGTTCACCTTGCTTAAATCGTTCGGTTTAACAAGGCTCTGCTCATAAATAAGCAACCCCGCCGCTACGGCGACCCCGACGAAATAAAGCGGCCCCGCGGAAACAAGAACCCCCGCTTCGACCAAGCACAAAACAGCAAAAGAATGGCAGAAACGGCTTGTCATCAACGCTTTCGGAACACCGATAGTCTCCGGTAAAGAGCGCAGATGGTTCTCCTTGTCAAACTGCACGTCTTGCAGCGCGTAAATGATATCGAACCCAGCCGTCCAAAAGATAACCGCCAAAGTGACCGGCACAATCGCCCAGCTCAACTTCCCTGCTGAGCCGATCCAGGCGGCAGAAGGAGCGATACCCAGGCTTAGCCCCAATATGAAGTGGCAAAGGGGCGTAAACCGCTTTGTGACGCTATAAAACAGGGTTACAACGAGAGCGATGGGACTCAAGATTAACGTGAGCCTGTTCAGCATCGCTGCCGCCAAGAAAAAGATAATGCAACTGGCGAAGAAGAAGAAGCTAGCTTGAGAAAGTCTCAAAATCCCCGCCGGCAGAGCCCGAGTCTTCGTGCGAGGATTGAGCGCATCAATTTGCCTATCGGCAATGCGGTTGAACGCCATCGCCGCGCTTCGGCAAGAAACCATGGCAACAACGATCCACAGAAAAACGCTCCATCCAGGCCAGGCCGTGTCGTGAACGCTCAAGCTTCCCCACATCATGCCGATCATGGCGAAAGGGAGAGCGAAGATGGAGTGTTCGAACTTTATCATCTCCAGGTAAACCCGGAGAGCGGTAAATCCGCGTGCTGCAGTGGCCACGGTTCATTTTAGACTAGTTTGAATAGAGCGAAACCGAGGCCGGATCGTGAAGCGCCGTCAACGATTCGCCTAACGCGATTCGCTTGATCGATTCCGCCAACAAAGGGGCGACCGATAGAACCGTAAACTTCCCGTGCCCGCAAACTTTCGAATGGCACGGAATCGTGTCCGTAAGGATAAACCGCTCAATGCTTGACGAGGAAAGCCTTTCCATCAGCGCTTCTTCGGAAATTCGCTTGTCCATCAATGGCGCGTGGATCGCCGCCATAACAATCGATTTCGCGCCATGCGCCATTACCGTCTCCGCGTCGCGGATAGCGGTGCTTCCAGTCAGGATCTCGTCATCAAAGATGATGCAGCGCTTGCCCTTAATATGGCCGACCACTTCGTGGACATTCGGGTTTTCACTATGGTCGATCCGTGATTTGTCGATATAAGCGCGCCCAACTCCTAGCTTATTGGGCACTTCCCTAAAACGCATCGAAGCACCGCTGTCTGCAAACACAATCACAACGTCTTCCTTCTTCCAGCCCCATGCCGGAAGCGAGCGCTCGATATAATCCATGACCAAATAGGTAGCCGTAACCTCATCTGCAGCGGGCATGCTGCCGAACTCAAAATAGTGTTTGATGTGGGTGTCGTGAGGGTCCAGAAGAAGCGTTCGTTTAACCTGTAAAATGCCGCTAAAAATCTGAGGAATAAACACGCCTCCGGACGAAATATGCGCTTCATTCTTACGGTCGGATCGGCCATAGGGCATGTATGGGAAAATCAGCAGTTCGTCGCTCGCGCGGGAGTTCTTTAGCGCGTGCATGAGCATCATCAGTTCCATTAGGTTCTGATTGACCGGAGGAACTTGCGTGGAAATAACCGCTGCCATGCAATCTCGCACGCTCTCAACTCGAACCTGAAGGTTCTCGTTCGAAAACATCTGGACTTCCGAGATTCCCCGATGAACGTCAATCTTGCCGTATCGGCTGGCAACTTCCGGCGCAGCCAAACGCATCGATAGTTCGTGCGTGATGGAATCTGCTAATTCACCAGACCCAGTAGTGGCGAATATCTTAATTGGTCTGATGCTAGTCTCTGGCATTTTTTAGTTCCTGCATAGTTTGACAGCGAATTGCAGTTCCGCACACTGTGAGATACTGATGGGACGCAAAATGCTCGTTTGGCTCTTGGTGATATTAGGTGTTTTTGTTCTCCTCGCGGTTTTACGTTCGGTGCTACTTAAGAAAGGCACCCTCTATCTAAGCCATAGATTTGGGTTTGCCGCCTTTAGCTCTTCTAAAAAGCCTGTTCATCAACTAAACGAGTTGGAACTCCAAGAGGCGGTCAACGTAATGATCGAAGAGCAAGCTTTCGATAACCTTTGGATTAACAGGGCAGAAGATCTGTACGGAGGCGTTATTCTCTACATTGAAGGAGACCATCTTGAAATGAGCGCAGATTTTAAAACAAATCAGCAACAAGCCGAAATCGCTGCTTTTAGAGAGGCGATGAAACAGAGGGGCCTTGACTGGGAAGAGGACTCAGATGGCTTCAACGGAGGTTTTGGCGAGGAATTTCGGGTCACCCTCCTTAAGTTCTCGCTTCCGAAAGAAGCTAGTGTCGCTCTTGAGGCGGTTAGGTATGCGTTACGTCAACTATATCCGGAAAGCCTCGAAGGGTACTTCGCACAAGCATGGTCGAGCAGCGGTGTTCCAAACAAGTCCGGCTTAAAGTACAGCCCAATAGAGGATCCACTAGCTCAGATCATCGGCCACCACTAAGCCCAATTGGCACTATTTGGTCGTCCTATCTCGCAGTAAGAATTAAAGGATCTTTGTGATGCAGTTGCCAACCGGCGCATTCTAAAAATCATGGAAAAAAACGCGAACATAGAGAGTTCTAACGTTCGCAGCGTATATCCTATAATAGGAGAGCGGCAAGAGTGACTATTTTGCCGGGCCACGGGAAGGTATGGAAAGAATAATCCTGCTCCGTTCAGGAGCTTTGGGGGATTGCATCGTCAGCATTCCCACCCTGCGGCTTTTACGCGCCGCGCGCCCGGATGCCCACATTTCGTTAATCGGAAGCCCTTATAGCGGGCAAGTCTTCCAGGCCGCTCCGTACTTTAACGATATTCACTTGCTTACCTATAAGCCAAATCTTCCCCGGTACGTCGCAAGGCTCCTGGCGATCCGGCGCAATCGCTATCAGATTAGTATAGATTTCCAAGCGACTGGAAGAACTCGAGGACAGACTGCGCTTATCGGAGCCAAAAAGCGAATAGCGTTCGACGTTAAAGGCATTCCGGATCGCTATCTTTACACTGACGTCATCGATTTAGACCGAAGAAAGCATGTGGCTGACCGATTGGCCGATTTGCTCGCGCCTTTAGGGATCAAGCACAGCACCGAAGATCTCTATCCAACGTTAGACTTAACGGAAGAACACCGCCGACAGGCGTCTTATCTGCTTCGTCAGAAGGAGGTCCTAAAACCTTTCATTGTTCTGCAGTGCAGTTGCGGAAAGCGCGCTCCTGAACGCCATTGGTCTCCGGAGCGGTTTGCCGAAGTGTCCGATTGGTTCTTCGAGTCCGGGATCCAGGTAGTCGTCTGTTCTGCCACCCAAGATCCAGAGGTTGCGCGCGTTATCGCCGCCGCGAAACATCCGATTACAAACCTATGTGGCAGGGTCGATGCTTTGGTGTTCGCCGCGATCCTAGAGCAAGCCGCTCTTTACGTTGGTTACAACACAGGGCCCATGCATCTCGCCGCAGCCGTTGGCTCACCGATTGTCGCATTGTACGATCTTCCCGGCGACCTCGTCGAATGGGCTCCGCTGAGCAAGGCACCACTGCAACTGGTGTGCTCCAAGCCCGATTCTCAGATTAGCTCGATCAACGCGGCGCAAGTAATAAACGCGGCAGAAATGATACTTGAGAGCTCCAGAGATTACGACGCTCAAGCGAGCCTAAGATGAGCAAACCGAAAGTAGCTAAGGGAGCCTCGACTCATGAGATCACAATCTAGAAAAGTAACGCCGAAGGTGGTCTCAGGGAAAGTTCAAAAGAAGAGCTCGCACGAGCCTACATTTAATTATTGGGACCACGACCGAGGATATCCCGTGATCGACCGTCAGCGTCCAGGGGAAGGGCACCGCCATCTTCTCACCAAGTCCGACATCCAAAAGTTCATCGATCTCTTGCCTGATTGGCCGGAACTCTCTAAAGGGCTCAAAGCCATCGTGTTAGCACCTGACGATGACTGTGCGGGTTGGCATTCAGAAGGCGTAGTCGCCATTTGTGGATGGGATTGAGACCTATGGATGGATTACCCCCCGGCTTTCTACAAGGAGCATATAGACGTGCTTGAGAAGCTCGGGGTTGAAATGGAGCCCTTGGAGAACGGGGACATGCGCTGCAAATACACGGAAGACCAAGCCAAAGCCTTCCAACTGCTGCACATCTTCTTACATGAGTTGGGCCATCACCACGACCGCATGTCCACTAAGAGCAAGGTCAGAGCGCCGAGAGGCGAGCCGTACGCAGAACAGTATGCGCTTCAGTACATGGATCGAATCTGGAGCGAATACTTGAAGAAGTTCCCCCTCTACTAACCCACAAAAAAGCCCAACCCCGATAAGCGGAGTTGGGCTAAACACTACTGGCTAAAGGCTTAATTAGCTTCTAATTTCGATGTCGACGCCACTGGGCAGGTCCAGTCTCATAAGGGCATCGATCGTCTTGTTCGTAGGATCGAGGATGTCGATCAAACGATTGTGGGTCCGAAGCTCGAAATGCTCCATGGACTCCTTATCAATATGCGGTCCACGGATCACGCAGAAGCGGCGGATGTTGGTGGGCAGCGGAATAGGGCCGCTAATCCGAGCGCCGGTTCTCTTGGCCGTATCCGTGATCTTCTCAGCGGATTGGTCTATGATCCGGTGATCGTAGGCTCTTAATCTGATTCTAACTTTTGTTTGTGCCATTCTAATTTTGTGTTTTGTGTCTTGAGTCTTGTGTCTTCCTAGCATTCAGCTAAGACATAAGACACAACACACAATACATCTGGTTATAAAAAGAAAAACCCCGTTTCCGGGGTTCTTCTTTTTTCTCTTATGCGTGCACCTTCGTGATTGTGCCTGCGCCAACAGTTCGGCCGCCTTCGCGAATAGCGAACTTGGAGCCTTGCTCCATAGCGATCGGCTGAATAAGCTCGATCGTCATGGTGATGTTGTCGCCGGGCATAACCATCTCGACGCCGGTCGGAAGTGCGAGCGTTCCCGTAACGTCCGTCGTTCTGAAGTAGAACTGAGGGCGATATCCGGTAACGAACGGCGTGTGGCGTCCGCCCTCTTCTTTCGAGAGAACGTAAACCTCAGCGTCGAACTTCGTGTGAGGCTTGATGGAACCGGGCTTGGCAATAACCATGCCTCGCTCGATGTCCTTTCGCTCAACGCCTCGAAGGAGCAGTCCAACGTTGTCGCCTGCCTGACAGTAGTCAAGCAGCTTTCGGAACATTTCGATTCCGGTGCAAACCGTCTTGCGGCTGGCTTCGTGGAGACCAACGATCTCAACTTCTTCCATAGCCTTAAGCTGGCCTCGCTCGACACGGCCGGTAGCAACGGTTCCACGACCTGTGATCGTGAAAACGTCTTCAACGGCGGTGAGGAACGGCTTATCCGTATCGCGTACAGGCGTGGGAATAAAGCTGTCCACTGAATCCATCAGTTCAACAACGGCCTTAACGTAGTTGTTATCCGGATCAAGCTTCTCCTGCTCAAGAACCTTAACGGCCGAACCACGAATGATTGGCGTGTCGTCTCCTGGGAATCCGTACTTGCTGAGAAGCTCTCGAACTTCCAACTCGACGAGGTCGAGCAGCTCAGGATCATCCACGAGGTCGATCTTGTTCATGAAGACAACGATGTGAGGCACGCCGACCTGACGGGCGAGCAGAATGTGCTCACGAGTCTGGGGCATGGGGCCGTCCGTCGCCGAAACAACGAGGATCGCGCCATCCATCTGCGCCGCACCGGTGATCATGTTCTTAATGAAGTCGGCGTGGCCGGGGCAGTCGACGTGAGCGTAGTGTCGCTTCTCCGTCTCGTACTCCGCGTGATAGATGTTGATCGTTATGCCTCGTGCCTTTTCTTCAGGCGCCGAGTCGATCTCGTCGTACTTCTGAGCTTTTGCGAGACCCTTATCCGCCAATACGCGCGTGATCGCCGCGGTTAGCGACGTCTTGCCATGGTCGACGTGTCCGATCGTCCCGATGTTGACGTGCGGCTTATTTCTTTCAAACTTGGCTCTTGCCATGTAGTGTTTCTCCTATTCTCCTGCTTTAGCGCCCACCTTGGGCTTTTGCAATAATTTCGTTAGCGATATTTTGAGGAACTTCCTCGTAGTGCGACGGCGTCACGTTTGGCGTCGCGCGCCCTTGAGTAAGCGAGCGAAGCGTCGTCACGTATCCAAACATTTCCGACAGAGGCACGTGGGCGTTCACGATAGTCGTTCCGCCTAGAGATGGCTCCATGCCCTCAATCCTACCGCGTCTGCCGTTGATGTCGCCAACCACGTCGCCGACGTTCGTCTCCGGCGTAGTAACTTCAACGTGCATAATCGGCTCTTTTAGAACCGGATTAGCTTTCCTCATCGCTTCTCGGAAAGCGATCAGTCCAGCCTGTTTGAAAGCGTTTTCGTTCGAGTCGACCTCATGGTAGCTTCCTTCCAGAAGCGTGACCTTGATGTCAACAACCGGATAGCCCGCGAGAACACCCGTCAGCAGTCCTTCGCGCACTCCCTTTTCAATCGCGGGGATGTATTCCTTAGGAATCGAACCACCCACGACCTTGTTTTCAAAGACGAATCCAGAACCGATGGGCAGAGGCGACATGTTGATCCAACAATGGCCGTACTGGCCCGAGCCACCAGTCTGCCGAATAAATCGGCCTTCTGCTTTAGCAAGGGTTCTTACCGTCTCACGATAGGCGACCTGGGGCTTGCCCTGGTTTGCCTGAACGTTAAATTCTCTACTCAGTCGGTCAACGATGATCTCAAGGTGAAGCTCACCCATTCCAGCAATGATCGTCTGGCCGCTTTCCTGATCCGTGTGGACTCGGAAAGTTGGGTCCTCCTGGGCCAAGCGCTGAAGGCTCGAACCAAGTTTCTCTTGGTCCGCCTTGCTCTTCGGCTCGATGGCGATCTGAATAACGGGCTCCGGAAACTTAATGCTTTCCAGCGCGAGCGGACGTGCTTCGTCGCAGATGGTCATTCCGGTGTTTACATCGTTCAACCCAATAGCGCCGATGATATCGCCCGTGTAGGCAATATCGAGGTCCGTTCGGGAGTTGGCGTGCATCTCAAGGATTCGGCCAATTCTCTCCGTTCTCGTCCTAAATTCGTTCGTCTGAGGATCGCGGTAAGCAACCGTGACCGCACTTCCCTTCTTCAGCGTTCCACTGTATACGCGAAGATAGGTCAAGCGGCCAACATACTTGTCGCTCATGATCTTAAAAGCGAGCGATGCGAAAGGAGCCGTGTCATTCGGCTCTCGCATCTCCTCTTCCTCAGACCGAGGATGAACGCCCTTAACGGAGCCAACATCGAGAGGCGAAGGCAGGTAATCCACAACCGCGTCGATCATGGCCTGTACGCCCTTATTCTTAAAGGACGAACCGCTGATTATCGGAACGATCTTATTAGCAATCGTGCCTTTGCGCAAAGCCTGGCGAATATCCTTCTCTTCGATCTCGTGACCGTCCAAGAACCGCTCCATGATGGAGTCGTCGTAATCCGCAATGGCTTCGAGCATCTTCTCGCGCCACTTTGCAGCTTCCGCTTTCATGTCCTCAGGAATCTCGTGGATCTCAAAGGTTTTGCCATCGTCCACGTTGGGATAGATGGTCGCCTTCATGGTGATTAAATCGATATAGCCCCGGTAGTTGCTCTCAGCACCGATCGGGATCTGGATCGGTGCGCCGTTAGCGCCCAATCGCTGCAAGATCCTTTCGACAACGCTGAAGAAGTCCGCGCCTAAGCGGTCCATCTTGTTCACATAAACAATTCGAGGAACGCCGTACTTGTTAGCCTGACGCCAAACTGTTTCGCTCTGGGGCTGAACGCCGCCAACCGCGCAGAACACAGCAACGCATCCGTCGAGGACACGCAGCGAACGCTCCACTTCCACCGTGAAATCCACGTGGCCGGGAGTGTCGATAATATTGATCTTGTGCTCAGGCTTATCGTTGTTGGAGCCGCTCCAGAAGCAGGTGGTAGCAGCAGAGGTGATCGTAATGCCTCTTTCCTGCTCCTGCTCCATCCAGTCCATGGTTGCAGTGCCTTGGTGTACTTCACCCATTTTATGGGATCGGCCTGTGTAGTAAAGAATTCGTTCAGTTGTAGTTGTCTTACCGGCGTCAATATGAGCCGCAATACCAATATTCCGAACCAATTCTAGGGGATGACTTCTTGCCATTCTTTGACTCTACGAAACTTAGAACCGATAGTGGGCAAAAGCTTTGTTAGCTTCTGCCATTCGGTGCGTATCCTCACGCTTTTTAATAGATGTGCCGGTGCCGTTGTAGGCATCCAGCAGTTCGCCTGCGAGCTTCTCGGTCATGCTTTTGCCAGCTCGTTTCCGGGCAGCGCCGATCAGCCAGCGGAGGGCTAGCGTACGTCGTCGCTCGGGGCGGACGTCCATCGGAACCTGATAGGTCTGGCCACCAACACGTCGAGGTCGAACTTCGACGCCCGGCATAACGTTGGAAAGAGCCTTCTCGAAGATCTCGATGGCGGGAACGCCGGCCTTCTCTTCTGCGTTGGCCATTGCCCCGTAGAAGATCTTCTCGGCCGTTACTTTCTTGCCGTCAAGCATCATTCGGTTGATAAATCTTTGTGCCATTTCGCTGCCATAAATCGGGTCAGGCAAAATGAGTCTTTTGGGTGCTGCGCCTTTACGTGGCATTACTTCTTAGCTCCTGCTTTCGGACGCTTGGTGCCGTATTTGCTTCGGCCCTGCATTCGGTTGTTGGTACCGGCTGTCTGCTGGGTTCCGCGCACGATGTGATATCGCACACCGGGAAGATCCTTAACGCGCCCGCCTCTTACAAGAACAACCGAGTGCTCTTGGAGGTTGTGGCCAACGCCCGGAATATAGGCGCTGACTTCGATTCCGTTGGTAAGCCTTACACGGGCCACTTTCCTTAGAGCCGAGTTCGGCTTTTTGGGAGTGACTGTTCGCACAACGGTGCAAACGCCGCGCTTTTGAGGGTTGCTCTTAAGTGCGGGAGACTTGGACTTGAGCTTTGGTGTTGCTCGTCCTTTACGTACCAGTTGGTTCACTGTGGGCATGCTTGTTTTAGTTTTCCCTACGTCTTTTCTTGCTCGTATTTCTATGGTGGGCTTTCTTTTTTCGCGAGTTTTAAGGCCCGCAAATTAAAAAACCCCTTCGAACTATCGAGGGGCGCACTGCTTACCGGAAGATTGATCTACACGTTTAGGCTCGTAGTTCTTTCCGAAACCGGGCACTGCCTCCTCGATTCAATTCACTTCAGGCGCAATACGCCTAAAGCAACGGTGATTATGACGCATAAATCGGGGTGTTGTCAACAAAGCGGAGAGTTTTGGTCCAGACCCCCTTCCCTGCGCTTTAACTCGGAAATCGCGGGCGGAGGGGAGGGGGCAGGGGGACATTGCCATCAATTTAAGGCTTTTTCCGAGCAGTAGGCTCGCGCCTCTCCCGGTTCGCGGACTCCTTCGACTTAAAGGGGGCACCCGGTCCGCACGAGCCATCGGACCGGTTTCCCCCTTTGACCCCCTCCGAGTGGATTGGACACCACCCCTCCGCCCGAGAGGGGTGAAGGTTTTTGCGGTATCCATAAATTCCCTTCGTTAAATGGTTATGAGGCGCAGAGGGAGCGGATCGTATTATCTTGAAATTGGCTTTATCTGGCAATTGTCGCATTTGGCGGGGTGTGTCGCGACAGTCGAGCGACAGTTGGAAGCAGTTGTGTCGGCATGAGTCGGTCACTACTGGTTCAATCCTCAAGATTTTGGAAAAAAACTGTTGGGGGGACGCGGGGCTGATGCTCCATGGTGTTGCATGACTCGATATTGGTCTCGTCGCGAAGGGTAACCACTTGGGAACCGCATAGGACCTGGCGGCTCTTGTAAATCTTCTTTCGGGTTATACGCCTGGTTGGTGAGCCAATCATCATCTGAACTTCTGCTTTGCTGCGCTGAATGCCAGCGATTTCTAGCGCCATTGCCTGCAGTTCGAAATAGCAAAACAAGTAATTGTCGATTTCTTGTTGGTGTATGTTTTCTGGGAGCGCGTTATCGATGCCCGCGTTTTGGAGTTTGGAACGCTTCAGGTAGCGTTCGTAGGTTCTCGCGGAAATGCTTTCAAGGGCGAAGGCGGCTTTTGGCCGGACGCCACAAGCGATTTCGACGAGTATCCTGCCCGCGGTGTCAGGGTAGAGGGCTAGTTGTTGTCCGCCGTGGATGTCCGAGCGGGGATATTTGGGAAGTTGGTGCTTCCAGTAGTTGCGATCGTATATTTCTCTGTCGTCTAGCTTCATTTGTAGATGTAGACGCATGACGGGTGTTTTAAAGGTTCCGTGGTTTTAAGTCTGTTCATTACTACACACAATAGGTATATTTAGTCTACATAACAGCCTTAACAAATCTAGTATTTGACGCTCAGCGTCGCTTTCGGAAATTTGCCCACACAAACATTGATGTCGGCGCGTCGACATCAATGCAAATGATCGTTACGGAAATGCCAATGCCAAGCCCTAATCTGCAAACAGCGTTCCCCTTTTCAGAGGAACTCAGCGACATTGCAGCATCCCTTGTTAGGGGTAAGAATCTAACTGCGGCCCTCACGGTCATCGCTGAATCCATCCGGGCGGGAGCCGACCCTCTTGGAGATGCCTTTATCGCAGCTCGAAGCGCCGACGATCGCAGGATAACAGGAACGGTTTATACGCCAGGTGAGATTGTTAGCTCGATGATCGCTTGGGCTCAGCAGCAGGGTACACCGGCCCGAGTTGTCGACCCCGGTGCCGGATCCGGCCGTTTTCTTCTAGCTGCAGCGAGGGTCTTTCCGGATGCGGAACTCATCGGGGTCGAGATCGACCCACTTGCAGTCGACATTCTCCGCGCCAATCTACATGTCTGCGGTTACTCCGAACGCGCGAGAATAATCCCTGAGGACTACCGAGAAGCTGATATTTCGCCGATCGATGGCCCAACACTATTTCTCGGAAACCCTCCCTACGTTCGGCACCACGACATAGAACCAAAATGGAAACAATGGTTTGCCGATGGCGCCGGCGACTACGGCCACCTTGCGAGCAAGCTTGCTGGCCTCCATATCCATTTTTTTATTAGAACTCTGCAGCTTGCCCGGGAAGGTGATTATGGAGCGTTTATCACCTCGGCCGAATGGCTCGATGTCAATTACGGGTCAGTTCTCCGGAATCTCCTAGCTGGCGAGCTCGGTGGCACTTCCCTTCATGTCCTCGACCCGAAGGCAATGCCATTTCCCGATGTGGCCACAACGGGCGCGATAACCTGCTTTAAGGTTCGGCAGCGCCCCAAGACGTTCCGGCTGCAAGCGGTTGAGAGCCTTGCTGACCTCAACGCCCTTTCAAACGGCAATTCCATCCCCTGGTCCGAGGCCCAGCTGTCGCCCCGGTGGTCCACTATTGTCCGACCAGGCCCAAAGCCGCCGAGCGACCATATTGAACTCGGTGAGCTTTGCCGTGTTCACCGCGGCCAGGTCACCGGCAATAATGAAATCTGGATTGCGGGCCCACACGCCAAGGGCCTTCCCGAAGACTTGTTGCTGCCAACTGTGACAAAGGCCCGCGAACTTATAGAGGCTGTCGACATCCTCCAGGATCCTTCCCCGCTTCGACGCGTTATAAACTTGCCAGCGAATCTCGATGACATTGACGCTGAGTTCTTGCCGGCAGTTAAACGTTTTGTCGCATGGGCGAAACGGCAGGGGGCGGATAGAAGCTACACCGCCCAGCACCGCCGCGCTTGGTGGGAGGTTCGCTTAACCGAACCTGCACCCATCATGTGCACCTACATGGCTAGGCGGGCACCGGCTTTTGTTCGGAACCTTTGCAGTGCACGCCATATAAATATCGCCCATGGTCTATATCCCCGTGAGCAACTGAGCGAGAAGACGTTAGATAGGCTTACTGACTACTTGCGCCACAATGTTTCGACCGCGGGTGGCCGCACTTACGCAGGAGGACTTACTAAGTTCGAACCCCGCGAACTAGAGCGGGTCCACGTCCCTTCCCTGGAATTTCTTGAAGCATGATCAACCCAAAGATTTGGACCTTGGCTGATCTCAAGGCCGATGCAAATTTGGCCCGTACCGGCTTCCGGCACGAGCGAATAGACGAGCCCCTCGAACTCTACAGCGAGTTCTTTGACACGTTCGTCCCAATCTTTGCCGAACTGGTCGACACTTTAAGCACAATCACACGATCCGAGGATCCAGAACATCTTGCCGCACTTATGCGCAGTAGCAACAAAAAAACGGCGTTTCGATATCTTGCCGCGCCGCCCATCTCCGAGGATGATCTCAAAGTTCTTGCCGACGCCAAACTGTCAGCCACAGCCTTGAAAAGCAATCCGGACAGCGCCAAGCGTGTCCGCGAAATCGTGCTCCATATACTCGACCCTCACCGCTTCATTTGGGCCAAAGAACAGCGAGAGCCTAGCCAGATGGAGCGGGAAATAGCGATTGCGTCCTCAGCAGCCCTTGTGGCGGCCAAGAAAGTCGAAACCAGCAGGCGCAGCAGCGCCCGGAAACTCCAAGAGGAAGGCGTTAAATCCATTCTTGCCGAACTGGATTACCTCGAGGTTCCGAAGCGGAATATCCAATTGCTTAGCCAAGGGCCAAATAGAGGCGAGTTTTGCGGAGAAAGCAAACTAGGAAACACCCGCGCCGATCTCGTTATTCGGCTTTTCGATGACCGCGTTCTTGCCATCGAATGCAAGGCCTCAAACAGCGAGGTCAATTCCTTCAAACGCGTAAACCATGAAGCGGCCGGAAAGGCAAAACAATGGCTTGGCGCTTTCGGGAACAACCAGATAGTGCCGAGCGCCGTTCTTTCCGGCGTGTTCAACGTCAACAATCTGCAAACGGCTCAAGCTGAGGGCCTCAACCTTTTCTGGTCCCATCGACTAGCGGATCTCATCGACTTCATCATTGCCACAAAAGTACGTTAGTTCAATTAACGAACTATTAAGTGGAATGTAGTGCGACACCAGGAGAAGAAGTATGCCTAACTCTAAGTTTTTGGGAAGCGTATCAAAGCTCCATAACTTGGACTCCTCGCTAAAAACGATGCTGGTCCATAGTCGCAAGCGTGGCTCATTATATTTTGAGGTGAATAGCCATCCGGATACTTTCCGCAAAAAAGGCCATCGTTTCCATTCGCATTGAGGGCGCTGCATCCGTCTACCTTACTGGACGGAACGGAATGGAGAAAATGGGATGACCACCGCGAGCGAGCTTGATTTGAAAAATCAAAACTTTGAACCTACACCGATTGCCACAATTGGCAGAACAAGTTCAAAACGACCCATTTCTCGCACAAATATGGCGCGCCAGAATCAGCCACGATTGTCAGAATCAGGTTCAACACCAATGATTCTGGCCTAATCCGTTCCATTCTGGCCCATCGACTGAGACACAATCGCTGGACCGCTGGACCGCTGGATCGCGGGCAGCAATCCGCTCCCAAACTGAAAATAAGCAATTGAAAATAGAAATCTTCCCTTCCCCAATCGAGATTCGACAATCGAGAATCGAGATTTGCCTAAAAGGGTAAATTCCCACGATGCCGGACCGGTATGACCCCTCCTCTTTTGAAGCCAAATGGCGCGCCCGATGGAAAGACGCCAACCTATTCCTGACCCGTGAGGAGTCGGGTCGTAAGAAATTCTACGCCCTAGATTTCTTCCCGTATCCAAGCGGCGCCGGGCTTAGCGTGGGCCACTGCCGGAACTACATTCCGACCGACGTCATCGCCCGCATGAAATACATGCAGGGCTACAATGTTTTGCACCCCATGGGGTTTGATGCCTTCGGCCTTCCCGCGGAAAACGAAGCCATAAAAACGAAGTCTCACCCCCAAAAGATGATCCAGAAATATGCCGCCAACTACCACCGGCAGATGGATCTTATCGGCATCGGCTACGACTGGTCGCGGTCATTCTCGTCAAGCGATCCGAGCTTCTACAAATGGACTCAATGGATATTCGAACTCCTTTACAATAGGGGCCTAGCCTACCAAAAAATGGCGAGTGTGAACTGGGATCCGGTTGAGCAGACGGTCCTTGCCGACGAGGAAGTCATCGGCGGACTGGGCTGGCGTTCGGGTGTGCCCGTCGAAAAGAAGCTCATCCCCCAGTGGTTCTTCAAGATAACCGCCTACGCTGACAGATTAGCGGCCGACTTAGACACCATCGATTGGCCGGAAGGGATTAAAGCTCAGCAGCGAAACTGGATCGGCCGCAGTGAGGGAGTCGAGTTCCGAATGAAGGTGGACATGGCCTCCCTTCAGCTTGGACAAACCTTCTTTGAGGAAAAAGGCTCCGATGACCTCGCCTTTCGTGTGTTCACCACCCGGATAGACACCATCTTCGGCATGACCTTCTGCGTTCTCGCCCCCGAGCATGCCCTCATCGATCAACTGTTGAACATGGTCGGTGAAGAGCACGCAAACCAAATCCGTGCCTATAAAGAGAAGGCAAAGTCCTTAAGCGATGTGGACCGCCAGGCCGCAAACCTCGAAAAGACGGGCGTGTTCACGGGGGCTTACGCCATCAACCCAGGCAACGGTGAGAAGGTGCAAATCTGGATTGCAGACTACGTTCTCTCGACCTACGGAACTGGGGCCATCATGGCTGTACCGGGCCATGATTCGAGGGATTATGAGTTTGCGAAGAAGTTTGGGATCGAAGTCAAGGAAGTCATCGCGCCTATCCCGCCAAAGGGTCAAGATACGAAAGCCCAGGGCGCCAAAGCTCTTCCTTACGAAGCGAAAGACGGCATCATGATCAACTCCGGCGAATACACCGGATCAACCGTTTACGAAGGCCAATTAGCCCTCGGCAAATGGTTCGAGGGCCTCGGAATCGGCGAACGCAAAACCCAATACCGGCTAAGAGACTGGCTGATAAGCCGCCAGCGCTATTGGGGTTGCCCGATCCCCGTAATCTACGATGCCGACGGCGAGAAGGAGTTGGTAACCGAAGATTGCCTTCCCGTAACCCTCCCCGAAGTCGACAACTACGAACCTAGCGGCGACGGTTCTTCCCCACTCAAACGTATTCCCGAGTTCGTTAACGTAACCGATAGCGAGGGCAAACTCGGCCACCGAGAAACCGACACCATGGGCGGGTTCGCCTGCTCCTCCTGGTACTTCCTAAGGTTCTGCGATCCGGAGAACTACGAAGAAGCCTGGAGTCAAGAAAAAGCCGCTTACTGGATGCCGGTGGATTGCTACGTAGGCGGCGCCGAGCATGCCGTAATGCACCTGCTCTACGCCCGGTTTTGGACAAAGGTGCTTTTCGACGCCGGCCTAGTTTCCGTTAGCGAACCGTTTGCCAGGCTGCAAAACCAAGGCCAAGTTCTAGCCCAAACTCCTTACCGAAAACCCCGAGAGGGAGAAAAGTTGGCCGTCGGTGAAGATGGCATTCAACTCTCATTTTCCGAAGCCAAGGCTTTGCCAAAGGATCAAGTCTTTTACCGATGGGCTCGAATGAGTAAATCCAAGGGGAACGTAGTCACGCCCGATGAAGTGGTTGAGAGCCAGGGCGCGGACGCCCTGCGTTTGTACGAACTGTTCGTCGCGCCGTTCACCCAAGACGTTCAGTGGCAAACCGACGATATTAAGGGCCAGGTTCGGTTCCTGCATAGAATTTTCAAGCTCACCGAAGTAATCAAACCTTATTTCAAAAAAGACTGGGCGGCAAGCATCCGCGCAGCCATGCCCACAGCAAAAAGCGCCGAGATTCGGCGCGCCACCCACACCGCCATCGCAAAAGCCACCGAAGATATCGACCGGTTCGCCTTTAACACCTATGTTTCGGCGCTTATGATTTTTTCGAACGCTCTTCAGGACGCATTCGATTCGAGCGCCAAACCACCGGCCGAAGCAGAATCATTGGCCCTCAGCGAAGCGATCGAAAGCCTCATTTTGTTGCTGGCTCCCGGCGCACCCCACTCCGCCGACGAGCTTTGGGAGACATTGGGAAAGAAGGGCTTTACCTATCACCAGGAATGGCCTATTCACGACCCCTCTCTTCTCGTTGCAGATACGGTCACCATCGCGGTACAGGTGAACGGCAAGCTTAGGGATACCGTAAGCGTCGCTTCAGGCGCTTCCAACGAAGATCACGAACTCTCTGCGAAAGCTTCTCCCAAAGTTCAATCGAACTTAGAGGATCTCACGATACGTAAAATCATTGTGATTCCTGGCAAGTTGGTGAATATCGTTGCAAACTAGCAAGCTAAATATCGGAGTTGTTCTTGCCCTCATTGCAATCGCGCTCATCTGCGTCGCAATCTTTCGTGGCTGCTCTAATTCGGAGCTAGACGTACCTATCGTCCGCACCGCTGACCAATACGATTCCCTCGTGAAAGAAGTGGCGAAGCTTTCCGAAGGCCCCCTCGAAAAAGGCGATGATGCCCAGTTGACGGCTAAAGAAGAACACGATTTAAGAGTTGCGGCAGTGAAGGTTAAGGGCCTAATCGGATTCATGCCACAGCGCTACAACAACTATTTACTGGCGGGCAAAATCTCGTATCAGTTGCAAGACTATCCAACTGCGCAGACCTATTTTTATCAATGCGTGGAGCAACCATGGACGCCAGATTTGGACAAGGATGTCTACATTGAATCTTTAGCCAACGCGCATTACATGATTTCTAAGTGCCTGTTCTTGCAGCACATCTACCTAAAAGCGGCCGATGAAGCGCAAATCGCTTCGCACTATGAACCGAAGAGCGACCAGTACAAGTTTGCGGAGGCCGAAGCGGAGGCCCAGTTGGGGCACGACAAGGCTGCCATAGGGATTTTAAAGGATGCCTATAGGATCAATTCGAAGAACAAAGAGGTGCAAGCGCTTTATGCCCAGATCATGAGGTCGCATCAAGCGGCCAGTAAGAAGCAGGTGGGAAAATAGAACGTAGAACTTAGAACGCAGTGCGGAGAGCGGAGGACGGAGGACGGAGGACGGAGGACGGTGGCAACTGGTCCAGAGAGCGTTAAAACTGGAACGTAGAAGAGAAACACCCCGTGCGATCAAAAACTGATCAGATATAGATTCCATACCCGTTTTGCTCGCAGACGGCTCCCTGGCTTTCCGAGAGTCTGCTTTCTCCGTCCTCCTTCTAGGATTTAGGTTCCGCATTCTCCGTTCTGCATTCTCCGTTTCTGCGTTCTAAGTTCTAGGTTCTAAGTTCCAGCGCCTCTCTTAATCTCCGCCCAACTTCTTGGAAAGCGAACGGGAGTTTTTTTGAACTTGCGAAAAAGGGGAAACAGGCGATGCACTTCTTCGTCTCCTTCGCCGCCAATCGGCAGAGAACGCTCGCAGGCCTTTTCCAACTTTAAGCCAAGGGCCAGGAAGTTGCATGCCTCGATCTCCTGCGCATCTCTCGCCGTTCGCATCGGAATAACAACGCCTTTAATTTTCGCCGCCGCCGCCGCGATTTCCATGAAAACAGGAAGCCGAGCCACCGCGCGGCCGGTAACCGCATCGAATTCCTCACGGGCGTTTAGCTCCTCGGCTCTGCCTTTAACAACCTTCAAATTAGGAAGCAAATGTTGCTTTAGGAACCCCAACATCTTGCCTGATGAATCAAGAGCAACTACCTGCAAATCGGGACGCGCACAGGCCAAGGGCCAAGCCGGGAAACCCGGGCCGGTCCCGATATCGAGCACCCTTGAGCCATTTGGTATCAAATCGTGAAAAAGGAGCGAATCGATAAAGTGCCGAGACCAACACTCTTCCCGTGGCACCCTTGTCAGGTTCATGCTTTTATTAGCTGCATAAAGGCTCTCCTCAAACGCCGCAAACTGCTGAATTTGGGCGCTTGCTAAATCCAAATCCAGCGCGCAGGCAGCGGCAAAAAGAGCCTTTTCGTCCATCAGCCTTTGTCGCCAGGCTCGTCGTCGGTTTCTTTCTTTTTCTGCACTTCCTTGTCTTCGCTTTCAAGAGGAGTTACAGTTCCTGTGGCAATGCGCGGTTGGGAGGCTGTTTGCTCGTCGGTCACTTCCTCAACCCTTAGCGAAGTCACATAATCCTTGCCCGCAATAGTGAGTACCACCCGATAATCTCCAGGGGCCAGCCTTCTTGGCGTCATCCAACTGACTGCGTTTAAGCCCGCCTTTAGGGGTGCGTCGAAGTTCTCAACAGTTCGGGAACTTGCGGCATCGGTCACCTTTATTTGGCCGGTGCCCTTTCCGTCGCTTTTTAAGTAGTAGAAGAACGAGGTGCCCGGCTGGGTGTTCGGAGCCGACCAATAACGGTCCCCTTCCGATTCCCTGCCCGTCACGTTTCCGAACTCGTACACATTGCTGGGCTTTGCCAGAAAAACGTCTTTTTGGAGGTTCTCCGGAGTAAGGTCGTCCAATCCGCCAATGTGCAAGATCCAAAGCGATCTGCCGTGAGTTGCGATCAGTAAATCTTCCGATTGCGGCTGGATCTCTAAATCATGAACCGGTACGGTGGGCCAGTTAGTTGCTTGGTATTTGGTCCAGCTTTGGCCCCTATCAAACGAGAAATAGAGCGAAAACTCCGTTCCCAGCATAAGAAGGCTCGGGTTCTTCAGCCCTTCCTTGATCACGTAGCAAGGCTCGTCGGCAGGCAGGTTCGAGTTTAGTTTGGACCAGGTCTTGCCGAAGTCTTCGGTGGCGTACACATAAGTTTTGTAGTCGTTGTTGCGGTGCCCATCAAAGGTGGCGTAGGCCCGCCCCTCAACAAATCGGCTGGCAGTGACCCGCGAAACCCAGGTGTAGTTAGGAAGATCTTTAATGTTTGCCGTCACGTTCGTCCAATGAACGCCATCGTCCTGGGTAAGTTGAACAAGCCCATCGTCCGTTCCAACCCAGAGCAGCCCTTGCTTTAGTGGGGATTCGCTGATTGTGATAATCGTGTCATACGCTTCGGCACCCGTATCTTCCGGGCTGATACTTCCCTCACCCGGCTTCTGCCATGCAGGGTTATTGCGGGTGAGATCTCCACTTATGGCTGTCCAGTGGTCGCCCCGGTCTACCGATTTGTGCAGCTTATTACCGCCAAAGTAGATTGTTTTGGAGTTAAAGCTCGAGAGGATGAATGGCGTGCTCCAATTCGCGCGGTATTTCTCACCCTTCGGAGCCCGAGGAGCGATGAACTTACCACCGCCGTACTTTTGATCAAGACGTTCCAAGGCACCGCCTTGGCTCTCGCTGTAGAGCGTGGTCCAATCGTTGGGATCGACTTGCACGTGAAATCCATCGCCGCCATTTACCGGGAAGAAATCCCAGAAGCTCACGCCGCCGTGAGATGTTTGGGTCGGCCCCGCCCAGCATCCATTGTCTTGCATGCCTCCATAAACCCAATATGGTTTTCGCATATCGAATGTGACCGCGTAGAACTGGCCAATACGCATGGAGTTGAGATGATCCCAGGTTTTGCCCCGATCTCGCGTTTGACCGACTCCGCCGTCTTCGCCAATAAGAATATGGTTGTTGTCGGCCGGATCGATCCAAAAAGCGTGGTGGTCCACGTGAACGGAACTCGGCAAATCGTCGAAAGATTTGCCCATATTTTCAGAAACATGGATTGTCGTCGACGACTCATAAATCCTGTTTACATCTTGCGGGTCCTGTCTAGGTAGGCTGAAATAAAATGGACGCGGGTTTAAGCCGCTGATTTTTGCCCAAGTTTCGCCGCCATCCGTGCTTCGATAAAGCCCCCCGCCTTCTTTGGCTTCGACAGTGGCGATGACGACGCGTGTGTCCTTGTGGAAATAGCTGAGACCGATGCGCCCTAGGGCGCTCGTAGGCAGCCCCTTGTGAACTTGATGCCAACTGGCTCCGCCATCGGTGCTTCGATAAAGGCCGGATCCTGGCCCACCGCTGATAAAGCTGTACGGAAGACGCAAATGCTGCCACATAGCGGCTAGCAACTCGTGATGATTCGTCGGATTCATAACCATATCGGCGACGCCGGTTTTGTCATCGACATACAGAGTTCGCTGCCAAGTCTTGCCGCCATCGGTGGTCTTGTAAACGCCACGGTCTTGGTTATAACCCCAGGTTTGGCCGAGGGCGCCGGCAAAGACGGTGTTCTTGTCTTTCGGGTCAAGAACAACTTTTGTGAAGCTGAACGTGTTGGTAAGGCCCATGTTGGCCCACGTCTTTCCGCCATCGGTCGATTTATAAATGCCATCGCCCCAACCAACCGAGTTTCGGCTTGTGCCTTCGCCCGTAGCGACCCATATAAGATTGGGATCGCTCTGAGATATCTCAACATCTCCAATACTGGCCGAACCCTCGTTCGTAAAAATGGGGGTGAAGGTTAAGCCTCCGTTTTCCGTTTTCCAAATTCCGCCTGCGGCCGCACCGACGAGAAAAATGCGCGGCTCCTTTTCATAAACAGAAAGAGACGTGACGCGACCGCCCATGGTGGTGGGACCAAGCTCACGGGGATGAATATTGGCCAATAGGCTTTTGGCAGGCGGCAAGCTTGTCGCAGGAGTGCTCTGGCCAAACACGAGAGCAGGCAGAATACAAAAAATGGGGAGAGCCCTTTTCATTCAAGCTTAAAAGTACCTCCAAATTGGACCTTTTAAGGCACGGTGTCGTATATAACCGCTTCACGACTCCCGGAACCGCGCCGAAACGAGTCGGGTCAAAAGCAATTAAGATGTTCGCGTGCGGGTGTGTCTTGAATAAGGGAGAGAAACAGAAATGCAACTTAAGAAACTCATGCGGGGCGCAACTTTGGCCGGCAGCTTGGTGCTCGCAAGCGCGCTTTACGCGCAATCGGGCTGCGGAATTACTGTCGACGTAAATGGCCAGGCCGTCGCAATTAGCAGTGGAAGCGCCCGAATGATCGGCGGCCGAGTGATGGTCCCGCTTCGAGGGGTTCTAGAGAGCCTCGGAGCCAATGTCGATTGGGATCAAAACGCGCAACAGATCACGATCAACAAGGGGAGCACCGATGTCGTTATGCATATCGGCGATTCAAATGCCAAAGTAAATGGCCAAGACCAGCCGTTGGATCAGCCAGCCGTTCTTATGGGCGGCACAACATTGGTGCCGTTAAGATTCTTGAGCGAAACCTTTGGGGCTACCGTCAACTGGGATGCTTCGAACCGAACGGTCGATATTGACATGGCAGATGCCATGAACACCCAAACCGTTAACACGACGGATACATTACAGGCGAACAGCCAGATACAAACCACCGCGCCCTTAAAGCTGGCCGATAATGTAAACGGTTGGTTGGCAGGCGGGCAAGCCGTTCAATTTACGCTAACCGGTAGTCCTGGCGGAAAAGCAGCGCTCGTGATGCCGGGGATTTCCGGCGACATACCCATGACCGAATCGCAGCCCGGCACTTATACAGCCACGTGGACGCCCAGCGCGACCTCGCCGGTTACGGTTATTGCTGCAACCGCGATGGCCAAGCTAACTCTTGGGGACAAGACTTATTATTCTCCAGGCGTTACCAACCTAAACGTCGATATGACGCCGCCAGTAATCTCGGCCGCGTTCCCTGTCGATAATGCCGTTATCAGTGGGTTCAAGCCCGAGATGAAGGTTCATTTCGTCGATGACGCGAGCGGAATCGATCCCGCAAAAATCCACATGACGTTTAACGGCCAGGACGTTACCGGAAGCTGCAAAATCACTGATAGCAATCTGACCTACGATTTGCCAAACGACCTGTCTCCTGGGCAATATTCGGTTGCATTTTCAGTAGGCGATAAGGCAGGAAATGTGGCTTCCAAGAAGTGGAACTTCTCGGTTATTGGTAACAGCATAACCTCAAACTTCATCCACACAGGCACGGGAACCCTTGCACCTGGTAACCATGTTCACTTCAGCTTGAGCGCGGCCCCTGGTTGCCAGGTTACGGTTACTCTCGGTAACGGCGATACCGCTCCATTGAGCGAGACGAGCCCGGGAGTGTATACCGGCGATTACACCGTTCAACCCTATGACCGCTTTGGCGGGGATATTGTTACGGCAACTATCGTGCCTCCAAACGGCGGCCAGACCTACACCATCGAATCCCCGCAGATGATGGGTGTTTCGGGCAACATTTCGATGAAGGCGTTCATCCCCATCATCGCTTCGCCCTTAGCCTCGCAAGCGATCGCTAATCCGCTTGTGATTGCAGGCAGCGCCCCTCCGGGATCGACGGTTCTGATCCAGGTTCACTACAAGACCGTTATTGGACCACACGCGGATGTTAGCGGGCAACTCGCGGACGTTGCGGTGGTGGCTGATCGCGGCGGCAACTTCACGACGCCGAAGCTCCACATCGAGGGCCTCGACGACATGAGCCACACGGTGTTCCACATCACTGCGAGGACGGTTCTACCTGACGGAACTCAATCCGATATGGCAGTGCTGGATAGCCGGCCTCTTCATTAACAAAATAGCTGATAGGGGATAGAAGATAGGTGTCGGAACGCAACGTAAACCTTTAAACTCCTCTAGCCTTAACGCCTATCCCCTATCCCCTATCCCTTCCCCGCCAAATAAATATTCGTGACCGGATGAACTTCCCAACAGGTAGCTCGCCAGTTCAAATGAGATGGATCATGGGGGTGCGTATTCTGGGCTTGTTTCCCGTGCTCTCCATCCCACATCAGCCAACCTTCAACCGTCACTCGCTTTCCTAAGAATTGCTTCGATAGTGAATTAGAACTCCAATTCAGGCCACGAGTCTTAGCCAAATACTTCATCCTTGGCGTTATCTCCACAACCACGTGCTTCGTAAAATCGGCCGTTTCATCGGGATCCATAACCAGGTCGATATGGGTATCGCTGTGGGCATCATCATGCTTAAAGCAGTTGCAGGATTCTCCTTCAAAGTTCTGAATGAGAAACGCGACATAGCCTGTGACTCGAACCGGGATCTCTGCATTCTGGTCCCATCTGTTTGTATCGTCCCCGGGCGCGGCCATTTTGGCGAGAGTGATCTTTTGGTTAAACGAGCGGGGGAACGAGAAGCGATTCTTCTTGATGTTCAGCGCTTCATAAATTTCGCGTTTGCCGGATGGTTTCGTCGATGCCGAGCCGTAAGAACCGATTAAGGCGCAACCGATAAACTTTTCCATGTCGGCTTGCACCTTTTGGGAGGGCAACTCGATGGCCTGATGACGCAACGACGCGGCAAACCCGCCGCCTGCCAGGCAAATTACTGCGGCGATCAGTTTCATTTGATTTAAGGTTCCTGACATCTGTTTTGTTGCTCCGAAATTTGGGGGGAGCTTCTCCGGAGACTCGCTTACTTGGACGTCGGTTGTTACTTTACGATTGGAGTATCCCATCCATCGAATCCGCCATTACACTTGTTTGCAAGGTCATTCAGAAGGTTGTATTTGGCGCCCATCGGAATCCATTCAATACCGGTCATTTGATGAAAGGTGCACCAGTATTGCTGCGGGTCAGATTCCGGCTCCCAAGTTTCCGTTTTTACAGTAGAAAATCCCTAAACCTCAACATCTTTTAAGAATAAACCTCTATCTTCTGCCGAGAAAAATGTAGCGGCAAACTCCACGTTGCGAGGCTTGCTATTATCATCCCCTGCCTCCGCAAGTTTTGCGTAGAGCATGCGGTAAGAAATGTCGGTCTGTTCCTCAACCGTAGGTAGCATCTCCTTTTTATGCCAACTCCATTCAGGATCATTCAACGACTCCAGCGAAAAATTCTGCGATTTAAAAAATCCAGTCTTGAGAGAAACGCTTTTGGGAGTTTCTTGTGGAAAGCGAAATACTACTTCCATCACACCCGTTTTTGTGATATGTCCCACATGCACACCTTTGTGGCGCGCCAGCTCATTTATTAGCGCGGTTTCTAGTTGCCCTATGCGATCAAATTCTTTGCCACCTGGCCGACCGTTCGCGTCCGGCTCAAATGAAAAACTTGCCTTTGCCACAAATACTAGATCGGGACGATCTAGTTGACTTATGTTTCCGTAGTTGACGAGCTTGCCATTTCTGAAGAACAGCGAGTAGTTGGGTTCCACAGAAGCATTATGAATATTCTCTCCGCCAAACGATAGAATGAAGTAAGCGATGAAGCGTGCCCACCTGTTCGGCCTCCTATGCTTCCTCACTTGCCTATGCTCTGCCCAACCTAAAGAAGATGTGATCATTTGGGGAACAGCCCTGAATGAAAACAGTCAGGGCCAGCAGGCCGTTTTAAGAGAGTTCCAAAAGCGCCACCCCGAATACAACTTGCGAGCCATTTCCATGGGCGCGGGCGGCACCGATCCTCAAAAGTTGATGACCGCCGTTGTGGGAAACGTTGCTCCTGACGTGATCATTCAAGATCGGTTCACAATCAGCGATTGGGCCAGCAGGGGCGCTTTTGAGAGCCTGAATAATCTAATCGCCCGGGACATTGCCGATCCGGAAGACCCTTTGCCGAAAGATTATTATCCTTCAACTTGGCAAGAGGTGACTTACGATGGACAGGTTTACGGCATCCCCGCTGAAGCCGATAACCGAGCCCTCTATTGGAACCGTGCCTTATTCCGCCAACACGCGGCGGAACTGGAAAAGGCTGGGCTTGACCCCAACCGTCCACCGCGAACATGGACCGAGCTTCTGGCCTATTCCAAGACCCTAACCGAATTCAGTCCGGATGGGACCCTGAAAATCGCCGGATTCATTCCCAACTACGGCAACTCGTGGCTTTACATGTACGCGTTTCAGAACGACGCCAAGTTCATAAGCGCTGATGGCCGAACATGTACGGCGGACTCCAAAGAATCTGAGGAAGCCCTTCAGTTCATTGTGGACGGCTACCAAGTTATTGGCGGCTACGACAAGGCAAGGAACTTTGAAAGCGGATTCCTTTCGGACGAAAACGACCCTTTTATCTTGGGCAAGGTTGCCATGAAGATCGATGGCAACTGGCGACTGAATTCAATCTCGCAGTACGCGCCAACCCTCGATTATGCAGTAGATCCCGCGCCTGTTCCGGATGCCAGATTCAAGCATCTGGGACGGTTTGCCAAAGACAAAGACACGTTCATCACTTGGACGGGCGGATTCTCCTATGCCATCCCAAAAGGGGCCAAGAACACTGCAGGAGGCTGGGCATTTATCAAGTTTGCAACCAGCGTTGAGGGCCGGCTCATCGATTCCGCAGGGCAAGCGGCGTGGGATCGGTATAAGGGCCGCACCTATATCTTTGTTACCCAATCGAATAAAGATGCCAATGCGGAACTCTACCGGATCTACAAGCCGGCAGATCCCAAGCTGGCGGCTGCCCTCAAAACTCACATCGATCTTATGTCGCACGCGCGTGTGAGGCCGGTCACCTTTGTGGGCCAGGTTATGTGGGATGAACTCCAGCGAGCGTTAGAAAACGCTTGCCAAAAAAGCCTCACGCCTCATCAGGCGCTGTTAAGGGCCCAGCATACGGTCCAGCACGAGTTAGATGCCTATTACGACCACACAAAGCACCCAGAACTGAACTTACAGGTCGTGTTTTGGTCGTTTGTTGCGGCTGGCGTGTTGGCCCTATTGGTCCTAGTTCTCTTGTACAAGAGAATGAAGCTAGGCAAACTGCACCGCCATGACGCCAAATGGGGATACCTGCTTATTTCTCCATGGATCGTTGGCTTTGTGGTGTTCACGCTCGGGCCTATGATCGCTTCCCTCTTTCTCAGCTTTACCGAATACAACGACCTTACGGACGCGCGCTGGGTTGGTATGGCCAACTACGCGGCAACCGTAACAAGCGACAAGATGAATGTTTGGAAGGCGTTCTCGAACGCCTTCTATCTGGCCGGCGTGGGCGTTCCACTGGGCATTTTCACCGGCCTTGCCATCGCCATGCTCCTAAACACCCGAGTAAGGGGTCTGCGGTGGTATCGAACGATCTTCTACATGCCTGCCATTGTGCCCACCATCCCCAGCGCGATCTTGTGGACCTGGGTTCTTTCGGCCGATCCCTCTCGGGGTTTGGTGAACTCCATTTGGGCCGAGACAATCCAGAAATGGATCAGCCTGCCCGCGCCTGGCTGGCTCCAATCCGAGGCCTGGGCGAAGCCGGCCCTAATCGTGATGGGCCTTTGGGGAGCAGGAAGTGGAATGATTCTGTGGCTTGCAGGGTTGAAAGGCGTTCCGCGCTCGCTTTATGAAGCGGCGGAGATCGATGGAGCGGGACCTCGAAAGCAGTTCTTATCGATCACGGTTCCGCAGCTTAGCCCAATCATTTTCTTTAATGCGGTAATTGGGATTATAGGAGCTTTGCAAGAGTTCGACCGTGTTTATGTAATGAAGCCGTCGAGCGAAACCGCCGGTCCCGGCGATTCGCTCTTGGTGCCCGTTTTCTATCTGTTTAGAAATGGCTTTGGCTACTTCAAGATGGGTTATGCCAGCGCTCTGGCGTGGCTTATTTTTCTTATTATTCTGATCCTCACCGCTATTCAATTCAAGCTCGCGCCGAGTTGGGTGAATTACGAGGCGGACGGTTGAAAGGGTTTTATGCCGCTTCGATTCTCTGTTCATGGCTTGGCATTGCTTGCCTATTAACAAGCGTCTATCAGCTTTTCGCCGCAAAAGCGGCTCTGCAACCGGAGCGGACACAACGGCTTAAATCCGCTCTGTTTGATTTTGTGATTGGTGGAGGCTTTTTTCTGCTGGCTGCAATTATTCCCCACCAGGCTTCTAGGGGCTTAAGCCTGCCCGTGTTCTGGCCGATCATGCCTTTCGCCGCATGGGCCGCTTTTACTTTCGTGGTCTTGGCGCTAGTGGAGGCGACGAACTGGGCGTTTTTGGGCTCAAAGAAGACGCCTCTTTATGCGATTGTGTGGCTTATGGCCGCTTCGCTGTTCTTCTGGGGTTTCAAAGCAAGCGGTGACCCCCTCGTGTTTGCAACCGGCGCGATTCCTCTTTCCATTCAGGGCGCTGTGGCTCTGGCCGCCTTTGCCGTAGCGGCCCTCTTTGCAATGGCGGGCACTTCGAACAAGCTTCGACTTGGCGGATACGCAAGAGTCTTGGTCACGCATTTGACTCTGCTAGTGGGTTGTGTGGTTTTCGGGCTTCCCTTCTTTTGGCTTGTCATCACGAGCCTGAAAGAGGATCGCGATATGGTGTCCGCAAATGGCATCATTTGGGTACCGAAAGTTCAGCAAACCTTTAGCGCCATGGATACCGTTCCGTCCATCTACGCGACTTCTTTTGAAGGTCGCGCGGTTAAGGTCGAAATCATGTTCAAGTCTCCCGATAGCAGCGCTCGGGTGAACGTGGTAAGCCCGGCCGGCATCCAGGGTCTCGCCTTCGACACACCCTTGAGCAAACTCCACCAAGTTGCCGTGGATGCCCCCGAAGTGACGGGCAAATTCAAAGGGCTAAACGTTATGGGTTATGTACTGGAGCCATTTAGCGATGGACGCCAGAAGGTGAAGGTTTTAACGCCGCAGGGGCTGAAGGGCCAGGTTTTCACCGATATCCCTAGCAATCTCGAACCGCTTCGCAAAGTTGGCTTGCGTTGGGAAAACTATAGCGACGCGTTAGAATATCTGCCTCCTGAAGCCGACAACGGCTTGACTTATCTAAAGAACACCTTGCTCATCACGATTCTCAGTGTGATCGGAACAATTCTTTCGTCCTCGCTGGTTGCCTATGCCTTTTCCCGGATCCGATTTCCAGGACGGGACGTTCTGTTTGGCATTTTGCTAAGCACCATGATGCTGCCATCTGCGGTCACTCTCTTGCCCAAGTTCATCGTTTTTCGGCAGCTAGGATGGATCGACACCCTCTATCCCCTCTGGGCGCCCGCCTTTTTCGCGAGTGCCTTCAATGTGTTCTTGCTTCGCCAATTCTTCAAGAACATTCCTGTTGAGTTGGAAGACGCGGCAAAGATCGATGGTTGCAACTACCTCCATAGCTATTGGCGGGTGATGATGCCGCAAGTCAAACCGGCTCTTACCGTTATCGGCATTTGGACCTTTATGGGGGCTTGGAATGACTTCATGGGGCCGTTGATTTACATCAACTCGCCGGAGAAGATGACGATCTCCTACGCGGCCCAGTTGTTTGCAGTTGACCGGGCAACCGAGCCCGGATTGATCATGGCCTTCGCCGCGATGTCCATGGTTCCTGTTTTATTGCTCTTTTTCTTTGCCCAGCGCTACTTCATCGAAGGCGTGACCCTTACGGGCTTCGGCGGCAAATAAGAATCTTACATACTAACGCAAAGCATGGCAGCCGGCGCCCTTAAAATCCCGATCCTCATGTATCACCGGATCGGCCCCAGAATCTCAACGTCGATCGTCCGCGATCAATACGTCCCTGCCGCCCTATTTGAGAAACAACTCCAGGCTCTGCAAAAGCAGGGCTACCAATCAATCAGCCTTAGCGAAATGAAATCGCTCTTTATTGATAAGGCTTCAACTGGCAAATATATCGTTATCACTTTCGACGATGGCTATAAGAGCTTTACCGATAGCGCGATTCCCATCCTAAAGAAACATGGCATGAAGGCGACTGTCTTCTTGGTTGGCAACTGCATCGGCCACACCAATCGGTGGGATGAAGCTAAAGGCGACGTATCCGAGCCTTTGTTGAACCGCGAAGAGATCCTCTTCGCCCATAAACAAGGCATGGAAATCGGAGCTCATACCATGAGCCATCCTGACCTGAGGTTTTGCCCCGACGAAATGGCCCAAGAGGAGATCACACGTTCAAAGTTTGATATTGAATCTGACCTCAAGATCCCCATTCAGTGGTTTTCCTATCCGTTCGGCAAGAATGGCGAGCGCGAGCGGCGCTTAGTTAAGGAAGCCGGCTTTTTAGGCGCGTGCGGCACCGATAAACATACCAACACTCCCGAAACAGACCTTTACGATCTGGGCCGCGTAAACGTGAGAGCCACCAGTTCGCCGGCTTATCTTCTTCATAAGCTGCGAAAGGTCGCCGAATAGAGATGCCGGGTGAAGGACTGAAGATCGTTCAGTTTGTTCGCGGATCGGAAAGGTACGGCGCCTCCGTAAGCATCAAGAATCTCAGTTTACAGCTTAAAGCCCAAGGGCATGATGTCACCCTCATGACTTTCAAGGGCCGAACCCTTGGCGACGAGATGGCGGGCTTCAACACGATCGAGCTAGAGCCCTTCAACAAGTTCAATATCCGCGGGATCTTGCACGTGAGAGATATTCTCAAGGCGCAAAAGCCGGACCTCGTCCACACACACCTTTCCGCCGCAACCCTGAGCGGCAGCTTTGCCGCGCGTCTCGCTAAAGTTCCTGTCATTGCGACTGTGCATGGCATGAACCAGCGGTGGACCTACAGCTTTGCCAATAGGCTTATCACCGTATCGGAGGCCGCCAAGAAGCACCTCGTAAGACAAGGAATCCGTTCCAACCAAATCTCTGTCGCCTATAACGGGATCGCCCTTCCGACTCTGCCAAGCCGCCAAGCTAAGTCTAAGATTAGGGCCTCATTGGGACTCGATGAGCATGCTCTCGTGATTGGCAGCACGTCCCGGGCGGATTTCGGCAAAGGCATTCAGAACGCGATTGATGCCGCCGCGATGCTTAGGCGCAAGTTCCCGACTCTGCACTATGTTTTCGCCGGCGAAGGCGAATATCTGAGCGAACTGCGCGCCCAGGCAGCGGCCCTGAAAGTTGAAGGCATGGTCCACTTTCTGGGCTTTCGCGATGATGTGCTCGACCTCCTTTCCGCCATGGACGTGTTCCTCTTTCCTTCCCTTAAAGAGGCCATGGGAATCTCGATTATCGAGGCCATGGCCATGGGCCTGCCCGTTGTCTCAAGCGACGTCGGCGGCATCCCCGAAGTGGTCGACGTGTCAACCGGCATCACAACTCCGGCCAACGATGTCCCGGCCATCGCTAACGCCTGCGAGCGCCTCCTCAGCAACGCAGAAACCAGGGAAACCATGGGCCGCAGCGCTCGGGAACGTGTGGAAAGCCACTTTTCACTCGAGGCGAGCGCCAAAGCCGTTCTGGCCGCCTACAAGATCCTTCTCAAACGTTGATCTCACTTATGGTTGGGCCCAAATGCCTTCTCTTTTGAAGGAGGCAGTATCCGCTTCGGCCATTTCGGAGGGTCTTTTTGGATCTCAGCTTTCAAGAGTTCTAAAGCCTTATCCATTTGAGGATCCCGGCCCGCCACAAAGGCGTTCGGGTCTTCCTCAACAATGTAATCGGGTGTGAAGCCGGTACCGTCCGGAAGCCACTTGCCTTCCGGGGTAAAGCTGCCCTCGACAGGTGTCGTAACGGTGGCGCCGTCGATGGTTGGATATCCGCCAACAGCCATGAATCCGCCCCAGGTTCGTGTTCCCACAACTGGTCCCAGCTTCTCGTATCGGAACCCGGTGCAGAAATATTCGCCATCGGACGAAGTCCCCTCATTACAAAGAACGACTACCTTGCCCAGATAGCCCATGCGGTGATAGGGTTGGGGAACGCCATACCGGGGTTGGTCAAACTCAAAGATCACCCGGCGCAGTCTTTCTAGGATCTGGCCGGATGTATCGCCACCATGGTTGTAGCGCACATCGATGACCATGCCGTCCTTATCCAGATTGGAGTAGAAATGCTTTGTAAACTCCTGCATCCCCTCCGATTCCATATCCGGAATGTGAATGTAGGCAATATTTGGGCCACCGTATTTGGTTACATAGTTTCGGTTGGCGCCCACCCAGTTGTAATATCGCGCTTTCGCATCGGATGCCATAGCTTTGATCCTCACAATTTTGGCCCCTTCGGTTGAAGGCTTCGAGTTCACCTCAAGGCGCACCACGTGTCCTGCTTCGCCAACCAACAGTTTGTTTGGATCTTCATTGGCCGTTAGGGCCTTACCGTTTATGGAAAGCAAATAATCGCCTTCTTGCACATTTAAGCCGGGAGTAAGAAGAGGCGATCGCGCCGATGCATCGAAACCATCGCCAGCCAAAATGTTGGTGATTTTGTAGGCGTTTGCCGCCTTATCGTATGACAAATCGGCGCCCAGGCTGGCAACACCCGGCGAAGGAGGAGGTGTTCGCCGATTCGACCCGCCGCCAACAAATTCGTGAGAGACGTTCATCTCACCTTGCATGTTGCCGATGATCTCATTTAACTCGCCCCGCGAACCGATGGAAGGGAGGAGCGCCTCGTATTTCTTGCGAACCGCCTCCCAATTTTGGCCGTGCAGCATCGGATCGTAGAAAACATCTCGGTGTTGCCGCCAGGCCTGGAGAAAGATCTGGTGCCATTCCGCGACCGGATCCACCGTGATCTTCCAGGTCGAAAGGTCGACCTTCCCTTCCGAACCAAGCTCATGTCCAGCCTCACCGATCTGAAGACCAGCGGCTGTTTGGATGGCCATTTTCTTCGCGTCCGGAGATACGTCGATGCCGAGGATATTGCTCGCAACTGTCTCTTCCTTTTTCGACTTAAATGTGTAGGTTTTAAGCTCGTTGCCGCCGTCATCGGTTGTGGCGATATACATTAATGAGCCGCTCAGCCCATAAATACCCTTGAGGTTGCCGCTCGTTACCGGCAGTTCGATAATGCGATTCGAAATGCCATCCAGGTCAACCTTAATATCCTTTGGTGGGCCCTCTTTCTTGTCGGCCGCCTCCTCCTCTGTTTCTTCCTTCTTAGCCGGTTCGTTGCTTGGTAAAGAGCCTGGTTCCTCGTCGTTCGTAAGCGGGATTAAATCTGGCGTATCTTTGGCTAACGCCACTGCATAAAGCTTGGTCGTGTTCAGAAAATCCATCTGAAAGTCGAAATCATCGGGCCTTGCAGTCAGCCCTCGATTCGATTCGAAATAGAGGTATTTGCCTGCCGGATCGAATGAAGGCTGCTGATCGATCGTCGGCGGGAACGTCACTCTTGTTGAAGTTTTCGACTCAATGTTGTACAAATACAACGATCTCAAAACGATTCCTAACGGTTTCGAATAAGCAATCCACTTTCCATCCGGCGAAACCATATAGTCGGTAATGTCTCCCCAGTCGCTCTGATCGATCTTCGTTTTATTGCCAGTCGCCGTGTCCAACAGATAAATGGTTTGGGTGAGGTCTCGGTAGATTAGATGCTTGCTGTCCGGACACCAAAGGGGGCTGTCCAAGATCAGCTTCGATTCTTTGGTGACCTGCCTAGGTTCGCCATCGCCTCCCGAAGGAGCTACCCAAATATTCTCCTCTCCCGAACGGTCGCTAACATAGGCAATCCATTTCCCATCAGGAGACCAATTCGCGTCTTTAGAGCGCGATCCAGGTTGTAAAGCAACACTTCGGATATCGCCCGATTCGGCGGGCGCGGTGAATATCTGCCCGCGTCCCATAATGGCAACCCGTTTACCCGTCGGCCCCAGAGAAAACGAAGTTATTGATCCAGTTATCGTGTACGGCCGCGCGTGGATCATGTCGGAAACAAGAGAAAGCTTTACTTCCTTTTCTTTCCCGGTGGCGATATCGTAAACCCAAAGCTCGTTCCCCCACTGATAAATGATCTTGTGGCCATCGGAAGCAGGGGTGTTGACATCGTAGGTATCCCTGGAAGTCACCCGGTCATCGGCATGGGAAACCGTGTTGTAGCGCCATAAGTTTGCCGTGCCATCCCGCTCCGAGACGTAAAAGATGTCCTTGCCAACCCAGACCGGATACTGTTCGTTGACCACATCCTTATCGATTCGGCTGAACTTTTTGTGAGGCAGGTCCGCGATCCAAATCGCATTCGCTTCCCCGCCGTGGTAACGCTTCCAGTGATGGTTTTCCATGGGGAGCCGCGTGTAGACGAGCTCCGCCCCATCCGGTGAGTAACTTGCTTGCGCGCCCTTCTCCATTGGCAATGGCTGCGGGTTGCCGCCTTCCACGGGAACCGAATAGAGGCGCGTGCTGCCGACTCCGCTCGATCTCCTCGATCGGAAGAGGACGCTTTTTCCATCGGGGCTCCAGGCCACCATTTCCGCCCGGGTTGGGTCGTAAGTTAACCTTCTAGGTGCGCCCCCTTCGATTGACATCACATAAACATCGGTGCCGCCATCGTATCCGCCAGTAAAGGCGATCCATTTACCGTCGGGCGAGAAGCGCGGGTTTATTTCGACGCCTTCGTCGCTGGTAATGCGTTCGGCAGTTCCTGCGGAGAGCGATCCCAGCCACAAGTTCCCTTCGGCACTGAAGACGACCCGATCTCCATGGATATCGGGAGTTCGGGGCATGCGGGAGGGGGTGATTTGGGCTTTGCCGAGCGAAAAGAGCGTGAGTACGAGCGGGAGAGCGATCCAACGGGGCATGAGATATTGTGATAGATCGGAGGCCGTGAGTGTCGAGTATTGGGTCTTGAGCCCTGGGAATTTTGAGGATAGGGGATGGAGGATGGCGGATGGCGGATAGTCGAATGTCGAATCTCGAATGTCGAATGTCGAATGTCGAATGTCGAATCTCGAATGTCGATCACGGAGCGGATAGGGAATTGGGGGAGGGTCGAATGTCGAATGCTGGAGGGCGGACGCCTCCGGAAAGCCCCCTCTCCTGTGCTCCGGGGAGCCGAATCCATTCGGAGGGGGTTCAAGGGGGAAACCTGATCGATGCCTTGTGCGATCTGGTGCCCCTTTTGGAGGAGGAGAGGGGGTTGGGGGAGAGGTTCTGATTTCCGGCCTACTTAACTATCCAAAGCCTCCTTTATAACTTTAAGCCAAGCGCGTTTGCTCGCACCCTCAAGACAGGTTGCTTTAGGAAGACCCAGCTTTTGTCATTGCAAATACCAAAGGTCGTTAAAGAGATCAGGTTCAAGACTTTCGAAAGGCTTGTCGGGCACCTTAAGATAGCTCCATTGGGTGCCAGTTAAGAGAGTCGCATTCTCCGCCCAAACCGTTGCGGCCCGGTCTTTATGCACGACGTCGATGTTCTCTTGGCCCTTGGTCTCGATAATAACATGAGCGCCGTCCGTCAGGACGGCCACAAAATCAGGCTCGTAGTAACGTAGGTTCGTGGCATTGTCCGTGTAGTCGATGGTAAAGCCAAATCGTTTCGGAAGCTTCGCGAAGGCCACGACGTCTTCCGCCCGGTGCAGGAACTCGGCGAACTTGAACTCAAAATTGTTGTCTGGAGCGACTTTATTAAACACAGTCTTCTCGGAGTCAAATGTCTTTTTTGAAAATGGATAGGCCGGGGTGACTGAAAGCTTCTTACCCTCGGAAACCAGTCGCGGTGATAGCTCTTGTACAACCAGTGCCCGCAGCGCTTTCGTAAACGCATTCAGGGTTGTGAACTGAGCGACATTGCTGGAGATCGCACGAAGCAAACTTGGCTCTTTAAGGTCCACTTTCTGCCCAAAGGCTTTTGTCTCCAAAAACTCCCGCACTCGCGGCGCGAGGACGTGGAATTGGGAAGGAAGCTTTAAGTTTTGAGCGATTCTCTTCGCATAGTAGGAGATGACTTCCTCGGGCGTTTGAGGGTCTGGGATGAAATACTCCCGCTCGATGATCTTCTCCGAAGTGATCACGTCGAACGCCTCATAGATGAAAGTTGTCATCTCCTGATCGGTGAACTTTATCGGAAGTGGCCGGGCTGGCGCCTCTAACTCCATCGCCCTGATTTCCTCTTCCAGCGTCTTCTTTCTTTCAAGGATGGGACTGAGTTCGGGAAGCGAAATGTCAACGTTCAGCTTCTCGAGATCGGGCATGATCGAGACGATTTCGAGCTTGTCTTTTTCCGGATCGAATGACTCCAGTTCAAAGACTTCGTCCTTTTCAAGCTGGGCTACAAACTCCATGAAGCCTTTGTTTCCGATCACGTCTACGCGCTCTATGTAGGTCTTGGTCAGGTCGCGAAACATGAGGCGCAGGCCGCGGCCAATGGTCTGCTCAGGCAGAATGTTTGCTTTGGAAGAATAGGGGCGCAAGCCAACGACGACGGTGACATTTGAAACGTCCCAGCCTTCCCGAAGCATGAGCACGCTGACAATCGCATTGACTTTGCTGTCGCCCTTGTCGACTTCTCGCGCCGTCTTACGGGCTGCTTCCAAGTCTTTCTTCGACACCTCGCCCGTGTTGTCCGTGTGAATGATGAGTAGCTGGTCGCCGACGAAGTACTGCGGATATTTCGTTCGGAGGTAGTCGGCAACCTCGTCCGCCTCAGTGGTGGAGTTCATCATGACGAACAGAATCGGCCGCTTCTTAAGCGGGCGCGGTTGGTCGTGATACTCTTTCCATCGGTTCACGCCAGCCGTTAAGAACGGTTGGTATCGCACGCTCGCAATATCGCTCTTTTGCTCCTCAAGCCTATTCGTGATTCCTTTCACGGGCTTTTTAACAATGCCATCGATGATCGCTTGTTTTAGCGGGTAGTCGAAGATGGTCCACGAGAAGAGGGCACCCTTACTGTGTCTAGGCGTAGCCGAGAAATCGAGTTGAACCGCTAGGCCGCTATCGCTTTCCTGGTTGAGACCGCGAATGATCTCGTTCCATTTCAGTTTTTCGTCGTGGGTGTGGTGGGCTTCGTCATTTATTACGGCGATAGGTTCGTTTCTGGCGAGCACCCGTTTCTTAAAGTCATCCACCTCGATCTTGGAAGAGGGCGGTTTGGACCCGAGCATTGCGGTCATCACGTCTGGCTCGTCATCGTCCTGTTGAGAGCGATCGTGCATCTGCTGGATGTTGGTTAGGTAAAGAGCGCCTTCGGAGTGGGCGCGTTCACCATCGCCCCTCATGTAAAACTCCATATCCCAATAGATCTTTAGCGAGTCTGGAATTACGGGATCAGTTCTGAAAGCGGCACCATTCGCAAAGTCCGTGCGAAGGCGCTCGAATACGATCACGTTTGGGGCAATGACAAGGAAGGTTTTGGCATACTCAGATTTGCCTTCGCAAACCGCGTTGAAATATTGCCAGGCGATAGCTAGCGACATCACCTTGGTCTTTCCAGAGCCGGTTGCCATCTTCAGCGCGTAGCGCGCCATCTCGTCATGCTGGAGGAGTTTCAGCTCGGAAGTTTGAGCGTAGGTCTCAACGAGATCCTTGTAGCGACTTCCGATCAATATTCTTTCAAGGAGGGATTCTGGCTTTTGGGTCGGATAGTTTAGGCGTTCGCCACTGGTGTTTCCGACTCGACCGATGTCCTGCCATATGCTCGTCACTTTTTTGCCAGGTCGTTCATCTAGGTAAACCTTCAGTCCTCTAAGTCGTGGAACGCCGTCAGGCTTGGTTAGTATCTTCCCTTCGGAAAAAAGCTTCTCAAGCGCCTCTTCCGAGAAGGCCCATGCTCGATTAGCCGGTGGGCGGGCGCCTCTCCACTCAAACTGCCGCCCCTTCGAAGTTGAGCTTACAGTTAGATCTTGTCCGGTGAACATGCGGCCGTCCGGGTCGGGCCTGTATTCTCGAAGTTGGTTTTCTTCGAAATCTACGTGTTGCCTGTTCCACAAGTATTGCTGAGATTTGGTATATAGCAAGATAACGTCGTGCACCCTTGCATAATAGTTGCCGATCATGTTGTGCGCGTTGGTTCGCGGCCACACGATCTCGTTCAGAAATCGATCAGTTCCAAATATCTCGTCTAAGACGCACTTCGCATAGTGGGAAACATTGTCGTCGAGGTGCACATAGATGGAGCCCTTCTCGGAAAGCAACTCTCTTAGCATTAACAGCGTTTCGTAGAACCATTTCAGGTACGAGTCAAGTCCGTTACCCCAAGTGTCCCGATATGCTTTCTGCTCAATGCCACTTGGCTCCTTGTTGATTTCCTCAGTCGACCCCGGGACTAGGGCCGTGAAGGAAAAGTTCGCTCCGGTATCGAATGGCGGGTCGATATAGATTAGATCGACCTTGCCAGCAAACTCCGGAAGCAACGAGGGCAGAACATATTTCTTATCACCCCAAATCAGCCGATTTCGCCACTCGGTTTCGCCGCCCTGGCCGAATAAATCTAGTGCGTGTTGTCGGTCTTGGGCCGACTCGTTGACGGTTTCGACGGTTTGGAACGGAAGCGCCACGCGTAGGGGCGCAACCTTCTTCCCGTCCTTGTACTTCCCATCCCAAATCAGCTCAGTCAACTACGCCCTCTCACATCTGCATGCACTGGTGTAGGCTACCGCATGGTAGGCAGAAGACTCGACGGAAGTAGGCGCACGTTTGGTTTTTGTTTAGGCCGAGTTTGCTCAATTAACCGCCTGGCAAGTGGTGCAACTCGGGATTATTAGGGAATACCGGATCTAGGCGCGAGTTTGCAGACCCGGAGGTTTGCAAACTCGCGCCGGAAAAGGATCGGAGGGTGTTAGCCGAACTGCCACCTACCCCCCTCTGCGGGCGAAGCAGCCATGCGGGCCTGCAACACCGAGCATACTGCGAACAGCGAATTACTGCCAAACGCTGGAATCCTGCCCGTTAAACGGATACCCCGAACTACCAAAAGCCATAATTGTCGATGTGTAATAAGGAAAGTAGCCGTATGTCTTGTACCCAACGGCCGAACAGCTTGTAGCGTCGATACAGCTATCGTATCTACAGGCATATCCGGATTGAGACCCAGTGGAGGAAGAGCTCACGGCGTAGATGAATCCTTTATCGCTAGCCCAATAGTTAGCCCCGTATAGTGTTGTTGCTGGAGATGTCGAGGAGGAGTTCTGACAGTGAATCGTCCCAGTTTCCTCGGCGTCAAAACAGTAGTAGCAGTCATTTCCAATGCATTTCGGGCAGTCAATTGCTCCGCCGTTTAGAGCAAGAAAAGCGTATTGCGGCGGAGTTCCGCTGACGGTATCTGCGCCATCAACTTTGATCGGCGCCACAATGTTAATACGTGCACCGTTTCCGTTTGAGGCAACACCTCCTGTCACAAACTGCTTTATGCTTATTTCCGATACATTGTCGATCTGAGAAGAGTCCGCCGAAATTCCCACGTCGAAATTGGAGAAGCTGACATTAGACAGGCCTTTGAGAAATGACCGTTGAGACACCAAAATCGCTGGAGTGCCGCCAGAACCCGTGGTCGGACCCTGGATACTAAGGCCCCCAAGTCCGCCGAACGAATGGCCACTATCCAGGGTGAATCCCGGAGATTGAGACGTAAATGAAGCGATCTGGCCCGAGTTATCTCCTGTGATGCTTATCTGCGACCCAAACGGGTGATCCAACGAGAAGCTTGATGAAAAGCTGTCGTTAAATCCGTGCTGCAGTTCGAGAGTGATGGTTGCTCCTGCAGCCAGGCGAGCTGATTTTATGTAGTTCCATGCGTTGATCAGGTGGGGGCAAGCCGTGCCCGGCCCGACCGGAATTGGAACGTTCCCGCTTGGCACGTAGTAAATGCTCCAGCCGCTCGGTTGGTGCGGGTTATAACGGGTTGTTGTTTCATTGATTGTGCATTGAAATGTGATTCCGAGATAGTTGACCGTATCGCCGGCCTTATAGTCGATGGAAGGGCTCCAGGTTGGTGGGTTGTTTTGTGCACCAACAATGCAGGCAAGGATCATGGTCGCTGAGATGGATGTGATGATGTTTAAGGCACGTTTCATTGTTTCCTCTTTTTCTCTCCATTTATGAGTATCGATAGGCGTAAAGATTTGTTGCGTTTTTGCGCGTTAAATAGTTGATGCATGCGCCTTTCTTAACATATTGGGTAACGGAGCAGGTTTTCCCGCCTTAGCGTTGGCGCGGAGTTAGCCGCTGGGGGGATTTCGAATCTCGCTTTTTGATTTTCGATTTTGTAGCGGATAGGGGATAGTCCGGAAAGCCCCCTCACCTGCTCCGTGGGAGGAGAGGGGGTTGGGGGAGAGGTCGTATTAGTCTCGGTTCGCTTGCCGAAATCGAGAATCCTATGCGGCGTCAAGCCGCCTGGGAAGATCTCGATCAAGCTCGAGCACTCTAAAGAGGCTGCAACCCTCCATCATTCGACCTTCGACTTTCGACTTCCCTAGCTGTGAGTTTGCTGAGAACCCAAACTTATCGGAACAAACCTTAACCCCAATCGCGTTGACTTTTAATGAAAGCGTACGATTGAGACCTCCCTCTGAAGAAATGGGCGACTTCTGAAAAGAAGCCGTCCATTTTCTTTTTTCTCAGTAAAAACCGCTATTTCCAGCGCCCGCAGGTAGTAGTAGCAATTAGCACTACACCTAAAAGCCCGAGGGTGCAAGCCGGGGAAAAATGGACAACGGTCTGTATCTGGTACTCCCAATCGCGTTCCTTATGGGAACGTTCTGGCTGTACGCATATTGCTACGGCCTTTACAGGCTCGGAAGAGCGATTGCGCAGCGCTACCGAACACGCCCGATTTTTACGTTCGTTCTGATCGCAATAGGATCAGCGATTCTATCTGCTGCGTGCCTATTCTTGCCGGTGGACCCGATCTGGAAATCGGCAATTGTCTTTGGCGTTTGGATCACCCATACCCAGGCCATAGGGTCCGGTTTTTGGGGCGGAATGGAAGTTGGGAAGAAAGACGACGACGTCGTATTTAAGGAGCGCGCCGAAAGTTGGCTTAGCGAATGGGAGGAACCCGCGGAGCCGACAAAGAATGAACCAGATTAGGTTGATTTATCGGCACGTTTTATGCCTTATACTGTAGGTCAATGCCAAAAGAGCCTAAAGAACAGAAGGTGAAGGAGCCGAAGCCAGTCAAGGCCCTTAAAGAAAAGCCTCCTAAAGAAAAGAAGGCGAAGAAGCCGGTCGTCGAAAAGTTTCGGGTTGAGCAGACTCCCGTGGTTAAAGGCGCTCTCAGCCGCCTTGGGATGTACCAAAAAACAAAGTCCACCTTGATTCTTTATGCGAGCGCGGAAACCTCCGCCAGCCCGGAAGTGGTTTTTCAGGTTTGGAGCGAGATCGAGAAGTGGCCCCAATGGCAGAAGCCGTTTGTTACCACCGCGAGATGGGCAGACAAAGACAATCACGAGTGGGAACCGGGTGTTAAGATCGAATTGACCTACAACTACGGCGGGACACTTGGCAAAATAGTTTCCAAAGAGACGGTGCGAGAGGTTGACAAAAACCTGAGCGTGGTTTGGTTCAAGATCGATAAAGGTACGAAGATTTTTAACGCCTATCCTTTGGCGACCCGAAGCTGCTATATCTGGTTTTTTGAGCCTTTGCTAAACGGCGGAACGAACATCATTCAGTGCCAGGTGCTTGCCGGGCCACGTCCCTTTATGGCGAGAATGACAGGAACTGGGAAGAAGCTTAGCGCCGTGTTCAAGGACATGGTGGATAACCTCATCAAAGCTGTAGAAAGGTCACCGCAGGCAAAACCTCAGAGTTCGGATTCGAATACTCCAGTCTAGGCCTCGTCTTTCGCGCTTTACACGCCGATAATCATGGCAAAAGCCATGAGCAAGCGCATCGTCATGTCCATAATGTGCAGCCTGGTGGCAAGCATCGTCTGCACAGTCGGAACCTTTAGCTGCAAACCGGACGGCCCAGCGAAGGTGACCGTCATCGTGCAGCATCCGGACAACTGCTATTTGCTCGACCCTTCGCCGATGGCGGCGGGACTTTCTACCGGCGCGGATATGGTCTCCGTGAAGCCAGGGATGAACAGCTTCACCTTCGACTGCGACGGGCGTCAGTCGATTGTAAAGCAAGAAGTTAAAGAAGGCCAGTTGATGCTGAAGGTCAATCCTTAAGGCCCTCGGCGTTCGGCCTTAGGCGTTCGGCCTTAGGCGTTCGGGGGGCGGAGAACCACCAAATCTGATTTTGGACCGGCAAACAGTAAGCGCTGGAGTCAGTCCTAACTCTGGATTTACCTGAGGCCAAAGGCCGAACGCCTAAGGCCGAATGCCAAAAGCCACTCCTAGCTCTTAACCGGCCATTTCTCAATCTTGACGGTCTTCATGACAGCCTCGTGGCCGGCGGAGGGGCCGTTGCTTGGGGGTCCGTCATTCGGAAGGGCAACGATCTTGTCGGCAACGTCCATTCCCTTTACAACATAGCCGAAGGCCGTGTATTGGTGATCCAAGAAGGTGGAAGGAGCAACAACGATAAAGAACTGGCTTCCCGCGCTATTTGGATCTGATGAACGAGCCATGCTGACGATTCCACGAACGTGGCTGATGTCGCTAAACTCGGCCGGAACTTTCCAGTCTGGACCGCCTGTTCCCCATTCGGCTCTCTTGCTCTCATCCTTTGACTTCGGATCGCCGCCCTGGATCATGAAGTTTGCAATTACGCGGTGGAACTTTGTTCCATCGTAGAACTTGGAACTGGCCAACTTCTTGAAGTTCTCAACCGTTTTCGGGGCGATGTCCGGAAAGAACTTAACAATCATCTCACCTTGATTCGTGTTGATGACGGCAACCTCATCCCCATCCTTCGGCATGGCTGCCACGTTGTCGTTGGTCGTTCCTTGGGAGGCAGATGACGATGCGGGCTTGGAAGTGTCTGGCATGGTTTTAGTTTCAGGCGGTGTCGCGGTATCGGTGGATGCTGCGGTAGTAGCAGGGGTCGAAGTAGCGGAAGTTTGAGCTCCGGTCGAGGTAGCGTCCTGGCTGCTGCTGCAACCGGCGGTGGCCAAGGCAAGAGCAAAGAAAGATAGAGAAAGAATGGCGAAGCGCATAACTCCGAATTATACGGCAAAGGGGACGCACGTTGCTCCAGATTCAAAATTAACACACGCAAAATCCCTTGCATGAAACACGCACGGCGGGCACAAATTGCCGTATAACTAAATGTGGACGAAGAATCGAAACTTCCCAAAAACTTGTATGGCAGCAACAGACCCGCTTCGGATGATAACCACGAGCCGAACGTGCATGACACGCACTCGCCGGAAGAAGTTGACGAAGCAGATTTGAAGCGCCTAAAAGAAGCGAAGACGATTTCAAAGAAATCAGATTAGTGTCTCGTGTTTGAACTTGCATCCTTCCCACGTCGTCGCAGAATTGCCGGTAGAATTCGGATGACTCGGACCGTGCTCTCGGTGAATCAATGAAGCCCATCCAGGAGCGAGCAGAATCAGCTTTATCGCAAGGTTTGCGATGCGTTCAGTTTCGCCTTCCAAACCGATATCCCCTCAAGCCCATGGCCTATTCGTGCACCTTGGGCCTTCGATACGGCCTCATTGCCGCCGCTGCCGCCTTTTACGCTTTAGAAACCGCCGAGTCACCCGAAGAGCGGGAACTCAAGCAGCTTTTCCAATACTGGCCAGTGATGGTCACCGACCACTATCGGCAGGAAATCGCCTACCGTTTGCCACAAGGATTTGAAACGATCGACCCGGCCGTTGTCGGTCGGCTGGCGGGGTCTCCTTTGCGGGTGAGTCTCGCGCTTCGCAAGCAGTTTTTGCCTTTGCAAAGGGTGCTGGAAATTGCCTCTGAGATCTTTAACCGAGACCATCGCACGGACATCACGGCAGACTCGTGGCTGCTGGCCAGGCCACGAACTTTAAAGGTGTTTCGCAGCGCGGCAGAAGAATCTGTACGGTACTCCATGCACTTCTTCGAGCGCCGCAGATCGGGTCTTGAAGAAGTTTCGGAAATTGCTCTGTTGGGCGAATAATCTTCCATTTCTTCGGGTACAACCCATGTTCCGGGATGCAAAATTGCGCTCGGTTACGTCCCTTAAAACACGAGGGACGGAGGTAGGAGCATTGCTTCGCATAGTAGGAGTTCACAAGGAAGATCGACCAGAAAGGGAGTTTGTATTACTCCAGAATCAGGGCTCGATGCGAGTCAATTTGAAGGGCCATGCGTTGCTGAGCCAGAGCGCATTTGAAGGAGCTGGCCTGTGCAACGTAGGCCACGCTTTTTGTGACGACGTTTATGTGTCTCCTGGCCTTTACGTGGTGCTTTATACCGGCCACGGAACGCCTGGCTGGAAAAAGAGCAAGGATGGCAGCATTGTCTACAACACCTTTATGGATGCCGAAGAATCGGTTTGGGGCCGTTCTGAAATGCCCCTTCACATGCTCAACACTCAGCACACCTATGTAGAACGCGGCGAGCCGCTCCTTCTTAGGTAGGGTCTTCTTCTTCCACCGTTTCGCCCCTGTTCTTGTTGGACAGGGCGATCCTATTTAGTGCCGCGTTTATTCCCTGCGTACAAGCCAGTTCGCATGCTTCTGCAGCCAGTTGCACCGCTTCATCGATGAGCGGGCGCTCGTCTCGATCGAAAGAGCTTAGAACGTGGTCAATGGTGTGGTTCCGGTTAACGTGGCCAATGCCGATTTTGATTCTGGGATACTCCATCCCAATCGCGCCAATAAGAGACTTGTGGCCGTTGTGCCCGCCGGCACTTCCCTTCAGCTTCATCTTAACTCGGCCGGTTTCAAGGTCTAAATCGTCGGCTACGACTAGGATTCGGTCCGGCTTTAGGTTGAAGGTTCGGGCAAGCGGCCCAACCGATTGTCCGCTTAGGTTCATATAGGTGAGCGGCTTTACCAGAAGCACGGAAACTCCGCCGAGATTGGCCGTTCCGGTTAGAGCCCGGTTTCGACCCTTATCGAGTTTGGCCCTGTTTTGGGCTGCGATCCGGTCGATGACTTCGAAGCCCACGTTGTGCCGCGTGCCCTTGTACTCGCCGCCGGGATTGCCAAGCCCCACGATCATCCATTCGGGGGCAATTATTGGGGCGGGTTTCTTACGGAACATAGGGCCCTTAGATTTTGGCTTCCCCAGTTGGACTTTCGCCCAAATTTGCACAAAACTCTTTGTCTGTTGTTCTGCGGCGGCTGCGAGCTTCCACAATTAGCTCAATCAAATACCATCAGAACTTCGTCTTTTCATTCCGGGAGAATGGCTCCTCGCGGACCAACCACGAGTGGTCTTTTTTTGATTTTGATTTTAAAGAAGTGATTACAAACTTTCGATTTTTATGGAGTCGCTAGTCGCGGCGGGTCCGTTTGCCACCCCCTCCAGTTACGCTCGTTCCTCGCTCCACTGGTTCCCCCTCCGCTCGGTGCGCAGTCTCGGTGGGGCTCTTTCCTGAGTTTTGCGACGCTTCTCGACTTTGCGCCCTCGCATATAGGGGGCACCCCGATGGTCATTTCTGCAGCCGACTCGAGATTTTAGATTGATTTGGATTGAACCCGGATTCTAACTATGAACAACAAAAAACTAGCCATATTGGCCGGCATTCTCGGCGTTATCCTTCTCGGCGTTGGTGTCCTGTACATGACGCAAACCGCTGACCACCTGCCCAGCTTCTTCCCGGGCCACTCCGCGACCGCGACCCCGGAAAAGCATTCAAAGCACGGAATTGCGGCAATCGTGGTTGCGCTTGCCTTATTTGTTTTTGCGTGGTTCGCTTCCGGCTCTAAATCTACTTCCTCAACAGGAAAATAGCCGACGTAACAATGCCGGCGGCGGCGCAGTAAATCGCGAAAGGCGTTAGGCGGTTCGTTTCAAAGTATTTCATTAGGAAGCGAACCGCCAAGAATGCCGTGATCCCCGAGCAAATCGCCCCAACCAAACACGGTCCCAACAAGGATTGATTCTTGGGGTCAAATAGCTCCGGAACGTTAAGCAAAGCGGCTGCCAAGATGATCGGGGTGGCCAGCAGGAACGTAAACCGGGCCGAATCCTCATTATTGAGCCCGACCAAGAGTCCGCCGCTCATTGCGGCTCCAGACCGAGAGAACCCGGGAATAAGTGCGATGGCCTGCACCGCGCCAACGCAAACCGCCTTCCACCAAGGCAGCTTTGAGATCTCGGCATCAGGGTCCTCGCTCAGGGCTGCGGTAACGGCTCTCCGCCGCAGCAACTCGGCGGCATAAAGGAGCGCGCCATTGGCAATCAAGAACCCAGCGGCAACTCTGGAAGAAGTAAACATCGCCCGTAAGGGCTCTTCAAACACTGCACCTAGAATCCCGGCCGGAATCGTACCGATCACAACGAGCCAGCCAGTCCTCGCAGGGATGTCATCGGCCCTCACTTCCCTATCCTTAAGGGATTTGCCCATCGCCTTCACAATCCTCACCCAGTCTTTCCAAAAGAAGCCAACCAACACCAAAGCCGTTGCTAAGTGAGTGGCGATTAAAAAGGTGAGAAAAAAGGAATGCTTGGTCGACGTTTGATCCTGCTGGATATGCCAACCCAATAAATCCGGAAGGATTACGCTATGGCCCAAGCTCGAAACGGGAAAGAGCTCGGAAACGCCTTGAAGCAACCCAAGGATGACAGCCTGTAAGTAGGTGATTTGCATTAGTTGAAAACTCTAAAACACTACCTAACTTGAGGCCCACATTGGCATGCTTTGGGATGGTAAGCCCAGATACTGCAGAATCACGCACCGGATCCGCTCTGCAGCGAGCCCATCTCCGTAGGGGCTGACCGCTTGCGCCATCTGCGCATAAGCTGATTTATTGCTTAGAAGTTTCGCGGCCTCGGCTACGATAAGTTGGGTGTCGGTGCCAACCAGCTTTGCCGTTCCTGCATCGACTCCCTCCGGTCTTTCTGTGGTCTCGCGAAGAACCAGCACAGGCTTGCCAAAAGCAGGGGCTTCTTCCTGCACGCCGCCTGAGTCGCTCAGGATTAGGGTAGCCCGCTGCATGAGTTTTACAAAGGGCCCGTAATCGGGCGGCTCTATCAGTTTGATCCTTTCATGGTTTCCTAATATCGCCGTAAGGGTTTCCCTTACTTGAGGATTACGGTGCATGGGAACGACGAGCAGGAGGTCGTCATAGCTATCGATAAGCTGGCGGGCGGCACGCGCGATGCGCTGCTGGGGCTCGCCCCAGTTCTCCCTTCGATGAGTGGTAAGAACCACCAAACGGCCAGGATGCTCCTCATACCATTCAGAGTCAACTTGCGACGCGGTGGCTAAAACTGCATCGATTCCGGTGTTGCCGGTCACAAAGATGCTTTCCCTTTTATAACCCTCGCGAAGCAAGTTCTTGGCGGCCCATTGTGTTGGCGCGAAGTGTTGGGTAGTTACAAGAGCGGCCGCGCGACGGTTGAACTCCTCCGGAAAAGGATCGTGGATGGTCGGGGTTCGTAAGCCCGCTTCAACGTGCCCGAAGGGCACGGATCGATAAAAACTGCACAGTGCCGCCACAAAGGTGGTTGTTGTGTCGCCCTGGGCAATCGCGTAATCGGGCTTCAGTTCTTCAAAGGCCTTGTCTAGGCCCTCCAGAGACCTTGTGGTGACCTGCGCAAGGCTTTGGCCGTGCTGCATGATGTCCAGGTCGATGTCGGGCTTTAAACCGAAGGCAAGCAACGCTTGCGCCAACATCTCGCGGTGTTGGCCAGTGGCAATCACAGTCGTGTCGACCACCTCGGAATATTTCCGGAGCTCTAGAATAACGGGCGCGCTTTTAATCGCGTCAGGTCGAGTCCCCACCACGCTGACGATGCGAGGTTTAGCCATGCTTTCGAGATACCACCAAACCGATCACGCCGCAAAGCATGATTGCAGCAATATACAACACCCACACGGCCTGCTTCTGACTAAGTCCCTTCCCTAGCAGAGTGTGGTGAAGGTGGCGCTTATCGGCTTGGGTGATCGGCTGTCTGCTTGCGATTCTTCTAATAATCACAAACACCGCGTCGAACATGGGGATGCCAAACGCCAAAATTGGAATTACGAGCGACACGGCAGCCGCCGTTTTCAGAACGCCTACAATGCTGATGGCGGCGAGCATAAAGCCGAAAACCTGCGCGCCGCCCGTGCCCATAAAAATCTTTGCCGGGTTGTAGTTGTAGCGAAGGAAGCCAAGAGCCGCACCTGCGATAGCGGCCGAGATAAGAGCCACTCGGGGCAGTTCCAACATGGCAGATTTTTCGATGTGCTGGTAGTTCAACACAAAGTAAGTGGCGACTACAGAAAGGGTTGTTGCGGCAATGGCGGCAATGCCGGCAGCGAGGCCATCAATACCGTCTATGGTATCCATCGTCTTGGAAACGACGAAGATGTAGATTGCCGTCAAGGGATAAGCCCACCAACCAAGATCCACCCAGTTAGCGCCAATTTTAAGGCCTTCAATGTGAACGCTGATGTCATGGCCCGTCGGTGTTTTGGTCACAAAAAGCTGAACGATGAGCCCTAATGCAAGGAGGCAGCCGGCCTGGATCCTGGCCTTATATTGATGCAGGTCATCTAGCGCGCCAACGACAACCACGGCCGCCGAACAAAGAAGAATGCCGACAAGATACATCGGGAACGGCTGATCCCTGTACTCGATCAGCATTGCCGCCACAACGGCAACAAGAATTCCACCGAAAATGGCGATCCCGCCCCAGCGAGGAATCGGCTCCGTGTGAACGCGCCGATCGTCGATTTTCGGGTCATCTACCGCGCCCTTTTTGATCGCCAGCTTTTTTACAAAAGGCGTTAAGATTAGGGTCACGACGAGCGCGACAATCCCTGTAACTAGCGGCGCGCGGAAACCGCTTAGTAGTCCGCTATCCATTGCCGCCCAAACTGGATTCATCTTCTGATCATTTTACGTTGAAGTGCCCTAACGTTGCCAACTTTGGGCTACTATTCATGCACTAATCCTCTAGGTTTCCTTCTCCATCGGATGAAGCACAGGTTTAGGACGCCTGTATCCTGGTTTCAGAACCCCTCCTTAACTATGCCCCAACAATATTTGCTTGAGCTAAACAACGCTACTGTTCTTCGATCAGGCACGCCTGCCATAGATAAGCTCACTGTAAAAATCCCTCTTGGGCGAAATACGGCTGTTCTCGGTCCAAACGGCTCCGGCAAATCGACGCTCGTCAAACTCATAACACGCGAACTCTATCCGCTTCATAACGATGCCGAGCCACCCATTCGCATTCTGGGACATGAGCGATGGGATATTTCCGAACTGCGTTCTCAGCTTGGGATAGTGTCAAGAGACATGGAAAAAGCCCTTGAGGAAGGCGACAGCCGGTCCGGTATCGAGGTGGTTCTTTCGGGATTTTTCTCTACTCACGCCCTCTACAAACACACACGGGTTACTCCGGCAATGCGCGATGAGGCGATCCGGATGCTTGACTTGATGGAGGCTGCGAATTTTGCGAAGAAGCCAATCAACCAAATGTCGACTGGCGAGGCACGGCGCGTCCTCATCGCCCGTGCATTGGTGATTGACCCGCAGTCGCTCATTCTTGATGAGCCAACGGCGGGGCTCGACATCGTCGCTCGGCGCCGATTCTTGGAACGGCTACAAGCCATCGCGCAATCAGGCAAAACGATTATCATGATCACCCATCATGTCGAGGAAGTCATTCCTGAAGTTGAATGGATTATCCTTCTCAAAAATGGGCGTGTCTTTGCAGAAGGTCCAAAGTGTGAGATCCTTGTTGCGGAGACCTTAAGCGAACTCTACGAAGCAACCCTGTACGTATCCCAAAGCAGCGGTTTTTATAGCATCGAATTAAACTCTTGAGTTGACCGACGGTTCCTGGGTTACCATAAATTTGCATCCGCGGGGAGATATCTTTGATGCGCAAAGGTTGTGTCATTTGGATTTCTCGAGAGCAATGAGATTTGCTAAAATTCTGCTTGACGATAACAGGCACGAGACGGTCTTCGATGTCGACATTGGGCGAGAATGCGACGTGGAAGCGGTAACCCTGGCACTGAAAGAGTTAGGGTGCGCCGTGGAGCCAATAGACGGAACGCGACTTAAGGTCTGTTGTGAATGAGCCACTTCTAGCGGCCGGATTCCTCACCGCTACTTTAGGGGTTGATCGTCAATGTTGTTGATAACGAAGCCGAGCGGAGCGTAGCGGTAATGGTAGCTTGCTTAGCGGAAGTTACAGCCGATGTGTGAATCTGAACGTTCGCTGCGGTCGCGCCTTCGGGCACTGTAACGATGGCCGGAATGGTCGCAGAGGAAGACGAACTCGTCAACGTAACTATCGTGCCACCGGGACCGACAGCGCCGTTAAGATATACGGCAAACGCGGCAGTGCCTCCTCCAACAACGGTTGTCGGTGCGAGCTTGAGACCAACCCGCGCAGCCGGATTTACCGTTAAGGTGGCGTGTAAATCCGGGGAAACAAAATGGGAATGGTTGAAATATTACTATATCAAGCTTTCAGCTATGATGCATCTCGGAAAATCCTGGGCTGGAGAGCATTCGCAACACTATCCTAACAAATCGCTACAAACCGGAAAGTTGCAGTTGCATCTAACACACCATGAAACTCATGGATGGACGTTCTCTTGCCCTTTTCGCTGTTGTGGCTCTTGCAGGTTGTAATGGCGTCACAACAAGCAACTCGACACCCGAAGGGACAGGCACTGCTGTCGCCCAGACAACGACGGCGACGGTAAAAAGGCAGGACGTCACTGGATACGATTTCTTTTCCGGAAAGATGGTGATTCCGGACACGGCCCAAGCAAATGCATCCTCACCATTCGATACGCCTGTCGAAGCCGTCCCCGTGACCCTGGGGAAGATCGTTGAAAAGGGCCAAACATTGGTCAAGCTAACGATCCCGGGAGCCGACGAAGCCACTACGCAAGCCAAGGCTGATCTGTCTTCCGCAAAGTCTTCCCTTTCCACCCAGAAAGCCGCTAACTCCGGTCCGGTAGACCAAGCAAAGCAAGCTCTAGCCGATGCGAAGACTGCCGAGCAGCAAGCGAAGGACACGGTGGCAAATGGCGGCACGGCAGACGTTGACGCGGCAACGCAGGCGAGAGTTCAAGCCGAACAGGATCTTCAGACGGCGGAACAGCAGTTAAACCAAAACTTGCAGGGCAGCAAAACGGACGTTAACGAGACAGCGGAAGAACTGGCCATGGTCCGGGCCGACGCCCGCAAGGGGTTGGTAAGGGCCCCTATTTCCGGAACGATTGTGGCGTTGACTGCCAAACCGGGAATGGCTGCAAAGGCCAACGACACCCTGGCAACAATCATCAACTTCGCTGCGGTCAGAATTCAAGGATCCGTTCCAGCAGCAATGAAAGATCAGGTTGTGCCTGGCGCACACGTGATCATCGCCATGAATGGCGCGAGTTCGGAACCGGTCGACGGAAGGGTTCTTAACGTGACGGTCGCTCCTCCGTCTGCTGGCCAAAGGAGCGGCGGGTACCTAGCCGAGATCCGGTTTACCAATCCTCGCCAGATCATCACACCCGCGCAGACGATCAAGAGTATTGGAGTTCGCACAGGTCAAGATCGGAATGTTTTAGTCGTCCCTGCTAACGCTGTTATCAAGAGCAATGGCAAGTCGATGGTTAAGGTTCAGAAGAACGGCAACTGGGTTGATACGCCCGTCGAGACGGGCCTCAGCGACGACGTCGTCACCGAGATTAAGTCCGGCCTTAATGAAGGCGACACGGTTCAAGTTCCTGGCAGCTAGGGATGAATCGTTAACGGAGTCGAAAGCGTTGTGGAACCCAATGTGGCAGAAATCTGAACTACCTCCGACGAAGCCACATGCGAAGTTGCTACCGTTACACTTGCGGAAGTGCCGCCAGGCGGGATATTTACGCTCATTGGTAACGTTGCATCCGGCGACGGGCTCGAAAGATTCACGGTGACGCCGCTTGGGCCAGCCGGTCCATTTAAGTAGACGGCAAAGGCACCCTGTCTGCCTCCTTGTACCGATGTTGGCAATAGCTTCAGGCCGCTTAATGAAGCCGGCATGACGGTGAGTGTGGATTGAACCGTGTTCGTCCCCAAAGTGGCAGATATAAACACAGGCGTAGCACTGTCCACAGCGGCCGTATGGATCGCCACATTAGCTGATCCGGCTCCCTGCGGAATAGTTACCGAATTAGCCAAGGTGGCGGCACTGGACGAACTCGCAAGACCTACGTTAGCGCCGCTAGACCCTGCGCGCCCATTCAAATACACTGCCACAGCGGAAGGATTACCTCCGACGACTGAAGAGTAGAGCAACTTAACACCAGATAAAGCAGTTGGGGTCAGGCTAATCGTCGTCTGCAAGGTAACGGAGTTGAGAGTGGCCGATAGAGTAACCGATTCACTGGCGCTTACCGGAACAGTCGTAACAACAACGTTCGCGGCGGTGCTGCCGCCTGAGACGGTTACGGAACTTGGCACCGAAACGTCGGACGAGGAACTCGATAGGGCAACATTCACGCCTGTGGACGAGGTTGCTATGTTTAAATAAACGGCCAGCGCACCGGTAGCGCCACCCTGCAAAGACGTCGGAGCGACGCGAATTCCGGTTAGCTGCGCTGGATTGAGGGTAAGAGTTTGGTTGGAAGTCGTCCCGTTATAAGATACGTTTATCGCAACTTGCTCTTGGCTAGAAACCGGAAGGGTGTGCACATGGATTGTTTCAGAGGTGTCCCCTGCACTTGCGGTAACGGTACTGGGAATGCTCACATTTGTAGCATCCGAGGAACTTAACGAAATAACCGCTCCCGCAGGCAGCGGGCCATTGAGGTTCACAGTAAAGTAGGTGGCCTGTCCACCCAAAATATTGCTCGCGGTCAAGGATGTTGACGAGATAGCCAGCGGCAAAACCGTTAAAGTCGCGGTTGTGCTGAAAGAGCCATATGTGGCGGTTAAGGTAACCGATTGCTGTGAGCTGACCACCGAGGATGTGAAGTTAGCGGCATAAGTGTTACCGGAACTTTGAGTCAGCGCCCCGGCTTGGACGTTTGCGTTATTACTCGAAACGGTAGCGTTTGAGATATCTGAGCTCGTTAAGGATCCGGCGAACTGCACTGTTACGGTGAAGGGATTGCCGCCATAAACGCTGCTGCTGGCTGGCGCAAACTGCGCGATGGGGTTGCCGATTGCGGCGAAGCCGCCGTTCACGGAATCTGGCATGTAGAGGGTGCCGTAGGCATCCATTGCCATGGGAGCTTGGGGACTAAGAGGATAGCTCCAGTTTTCGGACCCCTGGCCTACGGTAAGGCTGTAAATTTGATCGCTGGCTAGATAAATCGTTCCGTCGGTTGCCTGGATGGTAGTTGGAGTTGTAGTGGAGGCTGGACCCCTAAAAAACCAAGCTTCACTGGGAAACTCAATCACATAGTCGCCAGTCCCGTTGCCGGCTGTTGGGACGTAGAATGATCCACTGGCAGGAGCGGCGGGAGTGGTGATCAGGGCGCCAAACGCATTAGACCCCTGATAGCTGAAGCTTGAAGGAGATGCCAACTCGTAAAGAAAATCGCCTTCTAGGCCTAAAAAATCACCGCCTGGAATCATGGCTGAGTCTTGAGTGATCGGGTCGATCGCGTTCGTTGCAAAATTGCTAAGCTGGTTTCCCAAAGAATCGTACGTATAGAATGTTCCTCCTGTGGTCCCGACAACGATATCGCCGCTTGAATCCACGACGGGAGAGGTTGTAGTGCTTGATGGTAGGGTAACTGATGTCCCAAGTGGAATGCCAAACATTGTTATAGTTACATATTCCAAGGTGCTCCCCGCCGGAAAGACAATGGTGCCGTTCGCCAAGATTGTTGGAGAGCCTGTGACTTGAGTAAGAAGAGATAGATTCCAATTCGTAAGGCCGCTGTTTCCTTGATCCAGGATTAGCGAAATATTTGGGCCTTGCCCGACATAGATGGTGCCATCGCTTCCTATTGCCGGTGAGTACGCTACCGAACCGCCAATACCCAAGTGCCACATCTCTTGGCCCGTCAAGCTATTTACGGCAATCAGACTGCAACTGCCATTGTTTACATCTTCAAAATAAATATTGCCGTTAGCCCCGATTACGCCGGGACCGCAATGGTCGCCGACTCCACCCCATGTCCATTCCGAGTATGGAGCGGCAATTCCGGGCCCGGTACCCTCATTGGTGTTTTGGAGGTTTCCGTGAATTTTTGGCCACGGTGAACCAGATTGAAGCTGCGCAAAAGACACAGCGCTTAGCCCAACAAGTAGGGCGACGGCAGTTAGAAATTTTGAGAAGGGAAATGAGGAATTCATTTTGGATTTCATGGTATGACCGAGGAAGACGGCGCACATCAAAACGACCCACGCTCTCCAATAGTGCCAAAGGCTTTATGGGCCTATTTGATTATTAACTATTACCATCTCAACAATTCAATATAAATGTGGTTATCGTGCGATTAGCATCGTTAATGAGTACCAACTCGGCAAGGGCACATTCTCAAATCAAAACTATGTTGAGTAAAATTGAATCAGCGCAATGTTAACTCTCCTTATAGCCGCGATTCAAACTGCCCAGTGGTATATGGTGCCGAATCCACTTCAATTTGGAACGCAAAACACAAAGCACTTTGAATCCTTTTCCAAGGATGCCCCGGGATTTAACGGTGCCGTTTTAAAAGCGGTGGATAAGGTGCAGTCGACTGCTATGGATGGGGGCGGATATTTTGTGGGTGTGCATGCGGTTCCCGCGGAATCGCCCGTTGGTTATTCATTAACCCTTTTTGGGCAGCCTATGCTTGCGCCTTCGCGATCGACCAGCTATTGCAGTGGCTCCAGCTATGCGGCGTTTATTGAAGCGTTGAACAACATCTTCCCTACCCCGCCGAAGGCGATCTCGCCGGATCGGCTGGAGGCGATGCGAATGCAGGAGCCGGATGGCGGCCGACGTGATGATTTTGTAAAGGTTTGGGGGACTTGGAATGCCGACGGCCCGGGGACGCAATACGCCCTGGTTCAATACACCGGAATGGGCGACCGCATTAAGCCCGAAGAAGCTCGTCCTGGCGATTTCATGAACATCTCCTGGAAAAGTGGTCTAGGGCATTCGGTTGTATTTTTGGGATGGTGTACTAATTCGAACGGCGACAAATCCGTTCTCTTTTGGTCTAGCCAAAAAGGCACGAATGGCTACGGCGACACGATGCGCAAGATATCGACCATCAAAGATGTGGTCGTCATTCGCTTAACTCATCCAGATCGCTTATTTACTTTTAACCCCGTCGCATCCATCGATAAGGCCGTTGTTGGCGACACCATCGATTGGCAATAAGAACTAGGGTTTGCTGCCTGCTCTGAAAATGCAAGTTCCCCTAGAGCGCAACGTTTGTAACGCTTCGCGTCTGACAAAGTTGCGCCGGACAATCGGGCGGCACTCTTCCAGGGGTATCGCTTTTCCGGCTTCGCTTATGCTTCGCCGACTTGCTCAACCCCTGGCTACCTTCGTGCTACGCGTCCGGCGTGTCGGACCCTTAGAGCAAGGCTCTAGTCTTTCGCACGGGTATGACTCAGGGTCAGTTGTCTTCGCCGAGCCCTTCTCGGCCAGTTGAGCCGGCGTCGACCTCTTGAAAAGAATCGCAGAGCCCCGAGATCCCTCACACGGAGTTCGGGATGACACACAGGAGACATCGAGCGCAAGATACTCAACGCGACGAGGCCGATGATTCGGCCCCGTCCTTGCCAAAGCTCCCTTACGGATTTATCGTAAGGGGCGCAGTTACAGTTGTCGCTCCAACTGTTGCAGAGATATTCACCTGCTCGCTGGCGCCGACAGCTTTCGTGCTTACCGACACATTCGCGAAGGTCGCTCCCTGGGGAATCGTAACGCTTGGAATGATAGTGGCATCACCGGACGCACTCGACAAGCTTACGGCTGTTCCACCGGGTCCGGCCGGACCGTTCAAATAGACGCTAAACACCGTCTTAGATCCTCCTGTCACCGAAGTCGGATTCAACTTTACCGATGTTAGCGCAGCCGGATTTAACGTCAGCGTCCTATTCAAGGTAGTTGACCCGTAGGTCGCCGTGATCGTTATAGGCTCTGTAGCGCTGACCACTGCCGTGTGAATAACTACGTTGGTCGATGCTGCGCCTTGTGCGATAACAGCCGTACCCGCGATTGTTGCGTCTGCTGATGAGCTCGATAACGTGATGGTTGTGCCGCCCGTTGGAGCGCGCTCATTGAGATAGAGCGCAATCGCCGTTGGGTTGCCACCCGTAACCGTCGCATTTTGCAGTACCGCACCCGTAAGCAGCGGCGGATTTAAGGTCACCGTCGTGTTTAGCGTCGTGGCTCCATAAGTTGCCATCAGAGTGACTGTCTCCGGCGAGCTTACAGCCACTGTGCTAATGGTCACATTAGCGGAGTTAGAGCCTGGGTTCACCATAACGGAACCTTGAACAGTTACGTCGGGTGAGCCACTAGAAAGGGATACCGTGGCGCCACTTGGCCCCGCTAGGCCATTCAGGTAAACGGCAAGGGCGCCCGAATAGCCACCTTCTAGGGTGGTCGGGGCAACCTTTATTCCTGATAGAGTCGCCGGTTCAAGGGTGAGATAGCGATATAACGTTGTGCCGTTATAGGAGCCCGTTATCTTGATCTGTTCTGCTGCATCTACCGGTAGAGTGTGGATGAGGGTATTCCCCGCTTGCGAGCCTTGCGGAATCGTGATCGTGCTCGATCCCAGGACGGCATCACTCGAAGATGATCCCACGTTGACCGTTACAGATCCAGAGCGGGCGATGGTGTTAAGGTAGAACGCGACTGCCCCTTGCTGGCCGCCCTGCATGGTGGTCGGCTGAAGACGGATCTGCTCCAAACCGACGATCGGAACGATCCACACGCCTCGGCCATAGGTTCCTGCGTAAAGGTAGCCGTTCGCGTATTTCAGGTCATAGACCTGAACTTCCGGCAGGCCAGTTACCAAGGCCCAAGAAGCGCCGGCGTTTGTGGTTACGTAAACGCCTAAATCGGTTCCAACATACCAGTTGTTAACGGGGTCAAATGGCCCTCGCACGATGCCGCTAACGGGCACATCCGGAAGGGCGGTTGGGCCCGAGCCGCTTACATCAGTCCAAACTGGGCTTGCGGCCGTTACGTCTTGGCACTGCCAAAGATGATCGATGCCGGTCTGCTGGAAGCCGGCTAGAATGTCGTTTTCATTGTTTTGATTTACGGCAATCGCGCCTACAACTGCGGAGGGTTCCGCGCCATTTAACTGTTTGTAGGTCGAACCGCCGTCGGCCGTCATTGCGAGGAGGCCGTCGCTTCCACCGGTGTAAATCCTGCTAGCATCTCCGGCGACGGTAGTGATGTAAGTGATAACGCCCGCGGTGAGAGTGGTATTTCCACTTGTAAAAGCGCGGGTACCAGAAGACAACAAGTAGGACTGCAAAGTTGTCCCACCAAGATAAATCTTGGTGTTATCGGAGGAAAACACGGTTGGTGAAATAAAGTCAAAGTTTTCGCTAGCACTTTGAATGAAGCTCTGCACGTTGCCGCTGAAATCGGACAGGTACACAGATCCCTGGTCAGAAGTCGTCAGCACCTGGTTTGTTGCTAGGTTCCAACCACACCATCCGCCGTCTCCAGCGTAAAGATTGGTCCAACTCGATAAACCTCCTGCCGCAGTAAGGGCACTAGGCGACGCATTGTCCTGCGCACCACCAAGTATCTGCTGATCGTCAGTTGGATGGGGCGCGATTTGATACAACTGGGTGATCCCCAAGTTTGCGTTCAGCGGGTGAAAAGAAATTGTTGGCGAACCGGAATTCCACGCTGTTATTGAAAGGTTGAACACGCCGCCATCGCACCCAATTAAGAGTTGACTCTGGTCACTTGGCGCGGAAGCGAACTGGTGCTGATCGTTATGCATGATCGCAGTCCCGCCCTGGCTCTGATAAGTGTTGCCGTAATCCACCCAGTGGGCGCCGTCATCCACGCTGTAGCAACTTGTAATCAAGCCGCAGAATAGCATCTCTCCAGAAGTTGCCGATGGCTCTAGAGCCGTCGAGATATAGTAATCATAAGTAGCTTGCGACCAGTTATTCTCTTGATTTACAACGCCTGGAAGGCCGCTTGTTATGTTCGACCAGGTTGATCCGGAATCAGTTGATTTATAGACATTCCTAGAGCCGGTAGCAACTACGAAGATCGTTCCTGCCGTCGTTTTTGAAGTGGCAATGCTCCAATCCTGCTCAATAGAATTGTCCGGCGCAACTGCTGCCGTCCAGTCTTGGCCATGGTCTACGGATTTAAAGATCTTGCCCGGTGCTCCCGCTGCTAGCGCGTAATAAGTGTTATCCTCCGGCGAAATATCAAGCGCACAATAATTGCCAGCGGTCAGGCCTGCCGAAGTCCAGTTCGCTCCCGCGTCAATCGAGCGCCAAACATTGCCGGTTCCAGCGTTAGGGCCACCGTAACCACCTCTTCCTGTTGTAATAGTAATAATCTGGTCGTTTGTTGGATCAATAACGATGCGGCTAACGGCCAGGTTCGAAATACCTGCTACGCTCGATGCCAGGTTCGTCCATGTGTTGCCACCATCGGTCGATTTCATGACGCCCTGATTGTAGCCGGGATAAAAAACCGTCGTAATCGCCAGTTCCAACATAGAGGATTTGCGTGTTTGTAGGATCAACTGCTATGCAGTCTACGTCCGGATATATCCAGGGCGAAGTATCTGACATGCAAGTCCATGTCGATCCAGAATTAGTAGATTTCCACAGACCGCCGCCTCCAGAGCCCGCGTAAATCGTGGAGCTAGTGTTCGGATCGTAAGCGAGGCAACTAATACGGCCGGAAAGTGGAGGCGTGCCGTAATAGATGTTGTACGGCGAAGCCATGTTTTTCGGCCCAATAAACGTCCAGGTATTTCCTATTAGAGAACTGGGCTTTTTCGGATCCGGCCTTGTACCATTGAGGCTAACTTTCGGCATTTGCTCACGGTGCTTGACACCGTTTTTGATCGCAGCAAAATCAACGTGATCCGATCCAACGGCAACGTGGCGCTCGAGATAATATTTCAGAGCGTTGAAATAATCGCCACGATCCACCTTGATCTTTACTTTGCCATTGGCGAGAGGCTTTTCGGCATCGGCTTTGTCGTCATCGAATGCGTCCAGATATTTGGCATGATTCGTAACGGAAGCCAAAGACATTCGGTCGACGTCCTTAGCGGACATGGGAAGCGCAAGCTTTACGCCCTTTCGCTTTGATAGAGCAGCAATCGCCTTGTCGGCGTTCCAATGCTTGTCAAGCTGGACAATCAACATGTCCGAGCCCTTGTCTTCGCCGACTACTCGGCCAATGCCTTTTGCAAAGTCTTTGCTGTCCCTATCGTTCTCGACAGAAACTAAAACTTCGTTGGCATTTGGACCTGATTTTGATGGTTTAGGCTTCGCAATGCCCTGGCATGCGATTCCAAGCAAAGCTGCAAAGCAAAGCATTGCAAACTGGGGACTTCTACTCAAACGTGTCATGCCCTCAGTTTAACGAGGAACGGTGAGAAATTGTATGGTTAAGCCAATAAATTTCTTTAGCTGCAAATAATTTCTCGCTAAGCTATTCTCTAGCGCAGTTTTCCGCTCTCACATCAATGATGCATCGCGTTAATCTATATCTTTGGTGTTAATGCACCTACGGAGTGATCGTCAACTGGGTTGATTGAGTCTGCGATCCCTGAGTCGCAAACACGCCAATAGTCGTAGTGAAGTTAACTGGAACAGTTGTGATCGTGACGTTAGCCGCTGTTGCTCCTGGCGGAATAACGACTGAGGAAGGCATCGACGAGCTTGTACCGGTGTATCCGAAGTTCACTGTCGTCCCACTTGGTCCGGCCGGTCCATTTAGATACACCGCGAACTTAGCATTGTTCCCACCTTTCACGGTAGTCGGCTGCAGCTTTACTGAGGTCAAAACTGCCGGGTTTATAGTCAGCGTTGTGGTCGCCGTTTGTCCACCGAGGGTTGCCGTCAAAGTCACCACGGTTTGCGAATCCACGGCGGCAGTATGTACAACTGTAGTTGCTGAACCCGAGCCGGGATTAATGACGACCGAACTTGTAAGGGTGGCCGAGTTCGAGGAACTGCTCAGATTTACCGATATTGCCCCATTGCCTGTCCGCCCATTGAGGTAAATGGCTAGAGTGGTTGGCGAACCGCCCGTTACCGAAGTTGCCTGAAGCTTCAGGCCTGAAAGCACCGGGGGATTAAGATTAACCGTCGTCTGTAAAGTGGCCGATCCCATGGTTGCTGAGAGCGTAACCTGCTCCTGAGTGCTCACAGCCGCGGATTGAATCTGAACATTTGCCGCTGAACTGCCTTGACTGACGGTAACCGAACTCGGCACCGTCACATCTGTGGAGGAACTTGACAGGCTAACAACATCCCCGCTTGCACCGGCGGCCCCATTCAAATAGACTGCGAGTGCGGTACCTGAGCCGCCCAATATAGACGATGAGCCGAGTTTAATACCAGTCAGCGCAGCAGGATTTAGCGTAAGGGTTGTTTGCATGCTGCTCGACCCCAACGTCGCTGTTAAGGTTACAGATTCTTGAGAACTTACAGGCAAGGTGTGAATAGCTACATTACCGGCCGTCGCGCCTTGAGCAACGTTAATCGTGCTCGATCCCACAACCGCATATGTGGATGACGAAGAAACGGATACCGAAACTCCACCGGCTCCGGCGGGAGCGTTGAGGTATGCGGCAAAGGCAGCCAGTTGGCCGCCCTGCACCGCCGTTGGAGCAAGTCTTAAGTAGGAGATCGCCACCGGACTCAGCATGAGCGTCGCGCTTTGAGATCCGACCCCTACCTGAATGTCTTCTTCCGAGCTTACGGGGCTCGTTGGGAAGGTGAAGACCAATGTTGTATCACCTTGAGGAACGGTGACGGTAGCGGGCGTTTGCGCGTCTGCGCTGGAAGTCGTTACATTAAACGTTGCTCCGCCAGTTGCGGCGGGGCCGTTTAACGTGATTTTGCAAGTGGCGTTGGCCCCGCCACCGAGCACTACTGGGGTGAATTTTTCTTGGGTAACCGAAAGGGGAACGAGCTTAAGCAACACTTCTTTTGTTTGTGAATTACAGGTTGCGGTTAGGATTACGGTTTCTAGACTTGACACCGCGCTGGTCGTCAAGGTGAAGGGGACGACGCCAGAAGCGTTGGCAACAACGGATGAAGGAACCTGAACGTCAAGGCTAGAACTCGATAGGGTGACCGCATCACCATTCGTAATTGCATCCTGACCCAACTGGATCGAGCCGGTCGCCGGGCTGCCACCGACAGCTGTGGAGGAGTCAAGCTTAAAGCTGGTGATATCGTTCCCGATCGCGACTATTTGGCCCAAGGACGTGTAAAGAGTTCCGTCGCCACCGATTGCCAAATCCGAGCCATTTCCTAAGTTTCCTGTAAGGTTGGAGATGCTCCTTTGCCAATTAATCGTGTAAGAGGTCCCGTTATCTGTCAGCGAATCCAATTCGTTCTCGTTGAAGTAGATCGTACCGTCTCCGCCGCAGGCCACAGAAGTCTGAGTATAAAACGAAACCCCTCCTTGATAAGTCCAATTTGAGGCGCCACTTAATGCGTTTACTGAGGCTAACGAATAGAACGAAAATATATTGCTACTACCTGACAAAGCAACATAAATCGTGTTATTCGCGGCAACCGCTATGTTGCCCGCTACGAAGTTTGAGAAACCGTTGAACTCAGACAGAGGATCCGACCAGTTCCCAGATCCCGATGCAGCACTGATCGAAGTGACCTCATTCTGAGTTACGAAATAAAGATTTCCGTTGCTGTTGGTGATCGGGGACGCGACATTAGAATCTGCGCCGTATTCCCACAGCTCCGCCCCAGTTGTACCGTCACGGGCAGAGATAACGTTCCCAAAAGCTACGTAAACGGTGCCGTCCGGTGCAATCGCTGGAGCAAACGTAAGAGCGTTAATAAAGAATTGGTTTTGCACGGCAATCGTGCCGCTAGTGCCTCCATCTGTCACTCCAATAAGGGAGCCATCGCTTGAAACACTGTAGATCGTTCCATTTGGCCCGATGTTAAGAGAGCCCAACGTAGCGCCCCCCGAGAGAGGTACATTGACCACCCATTTTTGGGACACGCTGCTACCACTATCTGTAAGGGCATAGATCGACGCACCGTTGGATATGTAGATGGTCCCATCCATTCCAACAGCTGGAACTGTTCCAGCCGACGAGGTAAGCAGAAAACTCCAATTTATGGCTCCCGTCGCGGGGCTAATTGCTTCTAGCGCGTAGTTGCCATTATTGGTATCGAAAGCATAAATAACCCCGTTCGAGCCGACTACAGGAGCACCGTAATTATCGGCTCCAGCCGCTCCTCCTATCCATGAGAGGTCCGAGTTTGCTCCTTCTCCGTAACTTGTAGCAGTGTTTCCGGAATTGCCGAAGTTGGAAGGCCAAGGATCGGCAATCGGGAAAGCGCAGGCCAAACCAACGGTTGCCAGCGTGAACGCTATTCCTGCAATAAAACGACTAAGCACATTTTTAGGAAACAGTGCTGTTTTTGGGATAGAAATGAAGTTGCGCATTTGATTAACCAATATGGTATGGGCCACTAATATTGTCCCAACTTATAGTTCACTTTGCAAGTCGTTAATTCGATTTCACGCAAAAACTCTTTGATAAGAATGGTTATAGTATGTGCACCTATTCCTAATCAGAATGGGCGCAAAGGATGTGGGGGGTTCACCCGGCGAGTTAACGGCCCGGTGTCTGCACACAGTTCGCTGTGCCCAATGAATTTGCTGGACTTTGGGCCCGCTAATGCTTCTTGGTGGCAAGCAAAACCGGCATTGGCACACCTCATGCATATCAAAGGGCATGAGCAGATATTTTACATTTGAAGATCAACTTAAGCTTCGCACCCAGGCTTACATGCTTATAGGCATCGCATGGCTAATGGGCGCCATTTCTCTCTGGGCTTACGCCAATATGGAGTTTCAAGTCCAGCGCTTCTCGGTGGTCTTTGCCGCGTTTCTTATAATCGCCAAGCTCATCGGCTTCTGCGGTTGGCGCGACTATGCAAAGAGCAAGGGCTACCACAGCGCCTATGGCCTGTTCTCCTTTATTCCGGTCCTTGGCGAAATGTTCTTGGTCTTTATGCACGACCGCTGGCTAGACCAGCCTGTACCAAGAATCAAAGCTCAAAAGCAGGCTTGGTAGCCCCTAGCGAGTCTTTCCAATCCGCTTGAGCGGCAGCCAGATGAACTCAGATCGGCCGATGATGGCGTCTCGTTGGACTAAACCCCACGAGCGCCCATCGAACGAATAATTCCGATTGTCCCCCATGAAGAGGTAGTAACCCTTCGGGATCCGCGCGTTCGGGAGATTCCGCACTTTGTTCTCTTCACGCATATCGTTCAAGAGATAAGGCTTCGCGGTGAGTCGGTCGTTGGTATTTACATAATCACCATTGATTTTAAGGGGCCAATAAGTCGACTGCGCGCTATCCGGCGCAACTCCAGGCGCCGGTTTATATTTGACGAGTTTGAAATCATCGTCCATCGGGTCGCTGAGGTAAGGCTCTCGAACGGCGACTCCGTTCCGGTACAGGATATGGTTCTTGACCTCGACGATATCACCGGGACGGCCGACACAGCGCTTAATAAAATCAACATTTACCTGGCCATCGGCATCGACCTGCCCCGGTTCGCAAGCCCAGTCGGGGGGCCTGAACACGACAATATTGTTGATCTGAGGATCGCTGTAGCGAAAGACGGCCTTGTTAGCGACGATAAAATCCCCCTCCAACAATGTCGGAATCATAGATCCGGACGGAATTTTAAAAGCCTGAATGCAAAAGGGCCTGATCAGAAGGAAAACAAAAACGCCGGCATAAACGACCGCATCGAGCGCTTCGTTTACAAATCTTAACAGCCCATGGCCAAATCCACGCTTTTCTGCCGGAACGCGGGCGATTAAGGGTGCCAAGATGAGCCGCACTAAGGTGCAGATCGCAACAAAAGCAATTACTTTGCTGAGGGGAGTACGGGCTAGCTGGTCAACAACGTTAGACCAATCTTTGGTTTGCTCCTGCGCAAAGAGTGGCTGCACGCTTGTTAGCGCCGCTCTTTAATTCGAGCATCCTTCCCGACTTTATCGCGAAGATAATAGAGCTTGGCTCTGCGCACGAGGCCTTTGCGGACCACTTCGAATTTTGACACGTTTGGCGAATGGATGGGGAAAGTTCTTTCCACCCCTACCCCGCTGCTGATCTTTCTCAGAGTCACGTTTTTAGCAATGCCGCCGTTCTTGACCGCGATAACCGTGCCCTCAAATATCTGAATTCTCTCTTTTCCCGCTTCGCGGACTTTTACGTGGGCTCGAACGGTATCACCAGCCCGAATCTCTGGGACATCCGATTTGATGTTCTGCTGGGCAATGCTATCTAAAATCGCTGACTTTGACATTTCTCTATCTCCAAGCGTGACCAGGCCTTATGCCCGAAGCTCGAATCTAAAAGGATAGCAGATTTCGGTCGCCCGTCGCTACGCTTTGGCGAGCGATAGGTGATAGGTGATAAGTGATAGGCGGAGGTGGAAGATGATATGTGATAGAAGCCGCTGTTTTGCGCTGGAGTCGAGGAGAACCACCGCATTTCCGCTTGCTCTACTCTCCTTATCACCTTTCACTGTCACGCGCGGAGCGCCTAGCGCGTTATCCTAATCCGGCTCAATGGGAACCAAATAAACTCTGATCGGCCGATAATATCATCTTTAGGTACAAGGCCCCAGGCGCGGCCGTCGTCCGAGTCGTTTCGGTTGTCACCCATGAACAAGAAGTAGCCTTTGGGTACCGCTATTGGGGGCAAATTACGAACATATTCTTCTTGCTGTTGGTCCTGCAGGCGGTAGGGGGTGGCGGTATCGTCTGATGCGTTCACGGAATCGTTGCGCAACTTTATGGGCCAGTACACCGAATCCGCCGTAGTGGAAGGAACGCCGGGAGCAGCATGGTATTTCACCAGCTTATAGTCAATATTCGGGTCCATGTTCTCTTTCAAAAATGGCTCTGGAACCGCTACTCCGTTTCTATATAATGTTCCGTGGCGAATCTCCACCACGTCACCCTCTTTGCCAACACAGCGCTTGATAAAGTCGACGTTCACTTCCCCATCCGAATCCAACTGGTTGGGATAGCAGGCCCATTTCGGCGGCTGAAATACGACGATGTCGCCAACCTTGGGATCCGTATAACGGTAGATTGCCTTGTTGGCAATGATGAAGTCACCCACCAAGAGCGCCGGGACCATGGACGGCGATGGAATGGTAAAGGCCTGAATGCAAAACGGCCTAATTAGCAAGAAAACAAAAACGCCGGCGTAAATAATCGCATCGAGCGCTTCGTTGGTGATCTTACCAACTGAATAAAGGCCCGATCTTAAGTGCGCCGGCTGCTTGGAAAGCCACGGTGCGATGGCAAGCCTAATAGCGCTGCAAATCGCCACGAAAATGATGACCTTGCTGAGCGGAGTTCGCGCAAGCTGGTCAATATGGGTTGATAAAGCGCTCTGATCTTGTTGCGCAAAAAGGGACCACACGAAGTTAAGAGGATAGCAGTTCAAGGTCTTTTCTTTCTAGTCTCGCCCGGCAAAATAAATCGGGACGATTCTCCCTGGTAAGCATTAGCGCTTTTTTTCTCTTCCAAGTTTCAATTGCGCCGTGATTTCCAGATTTTAGGACTTCAGGAACGGCCAGTTCGGCGTAACTTTCTGGTCTTGTGTATTGCGGAGCACTCAAAAGTCCATCGCTATGGCTATCGATGCCCAGACTTCCCTCGCAACCAAGCACACCTGGAAGGAGGCGCACCACGCTGTCGGCGATGGTTAAGGCGGGCAACTCGCCACCTGTGAGAACGTAGTCGCCCATGCTAAAGCGGTGAGTGGCAAACTTTTCGATTACACGCTCATCGATCCCCTCGTAGTGTCCGCAAAGAAAAACGACCCTCTTTTTCTGGCTTAGTTCTTGGGCGTGGTTTTGATTGTAGACCTGCCCCGTGGGGTCGGGAACGACAACGGCTGTTCCTTTTTCCAGTTGCAACTTATTTAAGGCGGCAAACAATGGCTCGGGGATCATGAGCATGCCGGGCCCTCCACCATAAGGTTTGTCGTCGACTGTTCGGTGGTTATCAGTTGTAAAGGTCCTCGGATCTGTTGCCGCGAACTCGACGATGCCATCCTGCTCGGCCCTTAGGAGCATGCTGTGCCTCGCCGCGTTCAGCACCATATCCGGAAAAAGGGTTACGAAATCGATTCTTAGCATGGATTCAGCGCCTTGGCGATCAGTTGGTGGAAGTGATGCGTTCCTATCTCCTTTGTTGGCGAATACCTTCCTCGGTTATAGAATCGGGATTTGACGCCCTTTTGCACAAGCTCCACTACTGCCTCGTCTTCCCTTTCCACCTTGTCGATGGCCGCTCCGGCTCCTTCGGCCAGCCGATCTTCCTGCCACACGTAAGGGATGAAGGAGACCCGAGTGAGGTCCGGCCCCATCGGCCTCACTATGTTAATTGACAGCCCCCAGGGATAAAAGTTGAACATCATGTTTGGGAAGATCCAGTAATAGTAGGCGGCGATTTGGCGGCCACGATCCATGCCGTGCGGGATCTCAAAACAAGAATCGCCAGGTTTGGCGATGGCAAGTTGTAGATTCCCCGTTTCAAAGAGTTCGTAGCTGTAGTTGTCGTAATCGATCGCCTGGTTCAACTCTGGGTGAATAAACGGGATATGAAACCCCTCCAGGTAGTTGTCCACATATAGCGCCCAGTGGGCTCTCACCAGATACTCCCTCACCCTTGTTGGGTCCAGACGGAACTCGTGAAGCGGCAACCAGTCCAGCCTTTCCTGCAAAGGCCCGAGAACTTCCTTAAGGGATTTGTTTGCTGCCAAAGAGCCAAACAGAAGATTGCCCCATTTACCAACCTGGAGGTTGGCCAAGTTGTCTGCTTCGGATGGAAAGTTAGTGACGCCTTCGAATTCGGGCATAGAAACGAACTTGCCTGCCAGGTCGAATCGCCTTCCATGGTAGCGGCAGCGTAAGAAGCGCTCATTCCCCGCACCCTCACAAACGAGATTCCCTCGGTGGGTGCAAACGTTGCTGATGAGGTGCAACTTGTCGCCCATATCTCGCGTGAGAATAAGCGGCTCGTTCAACGAACCCTCCAAAAAATTTAAAGGATAAACCGCTCCGGGCACCTTCACAATGGATGTCTCGCCTAAATACTGCCAACTTGGAGCGAAAAGCCGTTCTAAGCAGAGATCGTATATCGCTTGGTTCTGATAAAACTTGGAAGGAAGCGTGTGCGCTTTCTCGATCTCCGGATGAACCCAGATGTCGTCCAGGAGATTAGGTTCTTTGGGCATCAGCGAAGAGTTTAGTCTAATCCTGTGGGTTCCTTTGAGCTATGTATCAACACGCACTATACTTCGGATATGGTTGCAATTCTGGCTTTACTGGTCGCGTCAACATTGGGAAAGCAGATGTCGGCTACGGAGGACGTTGCCGGAAAGGTCTTGGGCACCGCCGAGGAGGTCAAGTTCCTATGCTACGCGGTAAAGAGTTGTCCGGACAATCTCCCAATTCTAGTTGGGGATGGTATGGACAATCGCGTTTACTCGCAGTTAAGGGGCGTGGACCCAAGGATCGGCAGGTATACCGAGGGCGAAAAACGCCGCTGCTGGGAGCTTACTTTATGGGATGATGTTCTGTTCGACGGTTCCCATCTTGTGCGATGCGATTTGAGCCTGGAAGTCGGGGGAACAGGCACGGACGGGAAGGCGTTTTACGAGCTAAAGAGAAAGGGCAGGAAAGCAAAACCTAGGATTCTTGCGTCTGGCCCGCTGCCAATAAAATACGAAATCGAAATTTACAAAACCCTGATAGCCCAGGAAGAAAAATCGGAATTGCTTTTCATAGGCGCTCGTCCAGCAGTAATGACGGCGCTTCGCAAGGAAACATCCACAATTAGGGACGATAAAACCTTCATCGATCAGAACAGTTACGACAAAACTGGATACGCCCAAATTGGGGTGGGCGAAGCGGTATGGCTTTCGAAAACGAAAGCCTTAGTGGAGTTCGATCGCTATCATCGGACACCGGGCAATGATACAACAACCTTTTGGACAGCTTTGCTGAAGGTGTGGTGGAAAGGTGGCAAGCTACATCAGGAACAAGCAAGTTTCGGCGGCGGAGAGTAAACCTACTGGATGATCATCCAGGGCGAAGCGGGTAAATCGTGTGCCCCAACTCCCCTTAACTCCGGATTGGCTGCCTCAAGTTTCGCCGCATCCAAGGTGGTCCCATCGGGAATGCCCATTCGGGCCCAAAACTGCATCTTCTTAACCATATCGCTGGTTAGAACGCGCGCGCTCACTGCGCCCCAATCGGGGCTCTTGCCGCACAGCGCACCGCCTTCGCCGTCGTTTTGTTTAGTGCGCTCATCGTAGGAATCGTCCACAAAAAGCTTGGCCATATCGGCATCGATCTTCCCTTTGTTAACGGTTAAATCGTGAACCCAACGTCGCTTGCGCGGAGCTTCGGTATCCGCAGAATAACCTGGCGCTTCTTCTGCGATCAGCTTCGGATTCTCTGGGAAGTTGGCGCCGTAATAGTAGCCGTCGTTGGAGTGAACGTAGGTGACGTTCTTGAGCCCAAGCTCCAGCTTGCCAATCTCATTGCTTTTAGTATCGGCCATGAGCCATGTGTTGGCGTAAGCGCCGTTGTTATCGGTCTCCAGATTGGTGCAGATATCGGTTAAGTTGTTGGAATACTGGATCGCCTTGCGCATGCGCTCGAACTCGGGCGCGCCGTCCTCTTTAAACCCAACGAAGTCGCCGATTGTGGTCTCAGTGAGTGCGAGTCCGGCTGAGTTAATGGCCCAGTCGGTGCCACTCATGATCAGACCTGGGAGTGAATCCATCATGAACCGGTTGCCTTTCGCCGGAGTGATATCGAAAATGACGCGCCATCGCTCGCCGATGATGTAATCCCACCAGAAGTTCTGGCCCATAACCACCTTGCCATCGGCTGTTTCCGATCCGGTGGCAACGAAGGCGCTGCATGCGTTTGGAGCCATACTCACCGGTGTTAGGTTCAAACTTTCGGCTTTAACAAGAGGCAGGTAATACATCCAAAGCTCGACATGTCCGTTAATGGCGAGGACATCGTCGGTGTCAATCTGGACGCCTTTGGATCTCGCCCCTTCAGCAATCGATGCAATCTCCTGCTTGTATTCGGGGTCTAGTTTTGGCCAGAAAATGTGGTGAGCGGTTTCCCGATACCAGGCCCAATCCTTCCCGCTTCTTGCCAGTAAATCGGCTTTGAGGGTTGTGAGAGTGTCTTGGATCTCCGGAGCCAGAAGTTGGCCATGCTTAAAGCCGATCTCTTTCGGGGTTCCTGAAAGCCTCACGATGATCCAGCCCCCCTTGTCCACTCTCGAAGCTGGGAAAGCGAAGGCTGCTACGGCTAGCGCGAGGCAAAAACAAAGGGCGCGAAAGGCTCTCACTACACTCATTACGAAGTTAGACGCTAGAACGTGCGCCAAGCGTTAGCGCTTTGAACTGAACAATTCACTTTATCGTCAGGTTCGCTTGGGTCATTCCGGGTTTAGGGCTGACCGTAATCACAAATCGCTCGGTGGGCTCCAAATAGCTCGTCAGTTCCGCCTCTCCGTTATCTGATTTCACAGTCGGACGATGATCCGAAACTCCAGAAATTTGAACGGCACTTTCACCTTTAGCAAAATAAACAGAATAATGGGGCCCCGGCTGAGTAATTGGATGAAAGTCCGTGAGCTGCTCGACTCGCTCACGGCTTTGCGGGACGAATTGATCTAAATCGCCTAGAATCGTGACCCCTCCCTGATTGACCAAGCACGCCATCCAATATCCATAACCATCTCGGCCCACTCGGACAGGGACCGGGCCCCGGGAATCGACATATCGTCCCTCTCCGGAAAGAAGATCACAGAGATAATATCGTCTCCCAGCCACCATATCAAGGGTTGCTTCGTTGTTGTTGCCGCCGTGCATAAAGGCGAAATAGTAGAGGACTCCTCCATGAGTCGAAGTTCTCGCCACAAAAGGCGCATCGACCTTGTTTACTTCGTTTATGAACGTCCTATCGGTGGGCAATAAGGGCGTATCTGGCTTCACAATGACTCCATCTGGACGGACAGCTTTCATGATATTTGCCTTGTCCTCGTTCCCGATTCGGTCTCCAGTTCCGACAGGTCCGCCGGAAAGAACGTCGAGAATCATGTTGGGCGTTTCGGAACTCATGTATACATCGCACCAGGGCCGCGCACCAATGCCGTCGGCCAGTTCGGAGACATAGAGAAAATCCCGCCATCGGTCGGGGCCAAAACGGTCATCGCTTGTTCGGATCGTTGTCAGGTTGGGGTATTTCACGCCGTTCAGCATAAAGCGGGGCGTAGCCATGCAATATTGCATCGTCAGTCCCTTGTTTCCACAGGCTTTAGCCATGCCGCCCGTGAAGGCGTTGCCTATCGATTCATCGGTGGCCATTTCTGGAGAGTTATCGTATATTCTGTCCAGCCAATCCTGCTCATAACACTTCACGCCCGAGTTGGATAAATAAGAAGCGATCTCATTCCAAAATCCGAGGTCTATAGCGGCAACACCGCTGACTTTAAAGCGGCCGCGATACGGGCTGTTCACATCCATCCAGCGGTTATGGGTGGCCAGAGGTAATCCCAGTTCCTTATCAAACGCTTCCAAACCGTTGGAAAATAAGAAGGGGTCTGCCTTGTATTCCATGAGCCCGCCGTACCGGTTCCACATCCCGGGCGGCAGCTTTGAGTTTTTGATCGCTCCGCTAAACTTCCCGGTGGCGTCGGTAGTCGACTTTTCGTACCACCAGCTATCCAACTGCATATAGCCCAGAGGAATGCCCTCATCTTGATAGCGTTGGCGAAGGTCTAGCAGAGTGTTTGCGTATCCCCGGTCCAGGTTGTAGTTGTAGTAGTAATCGGCGCCGTTGTCTGTCCAGTAGCCGAATTTTTTGAGGAGGATATCCTGGTCGTCTTTAACCGGATCTCTGTGATAGAGCTTTCGAAGAGCCGCTCCCCATTTCTGCCAAGCTTCATGGATGGTTGGGGCGAACACAAGAAGCGCGTCCTGACTAGTCCCGGCAGCGATCTTCTGAACCTGTGGGTTGAAAGCAAGTCCAACCGAGGTCTTCCCGTCACCGGTTAGCCTCGAAATCATGAAATTGGAAGCCGGAGAGAAAATAAAGGCTTGCCCTTTATCGTTGAAGAACAAGCAAGGCGTTGCCGTCTCGTTCAGGCTGAAACTCGGAGGGGAAAAGTTTCTCTCCTTGAAGCTGAAGCAATGAATGTTGGGAGGAAGGTTAACGATGCTAAAAGATGGAAACGGACGAGAGGCGTTGTCACTAAATATCTCGCGCATTTCGGAAACGTCATTTCCAACATAGCGGGCGGAAAGAAGCGCGGATTTTCTCGCGGCAGATAGAACGACAAATGGATCGCCGCCGAAGGTGCCGGATAGAGATTTGCTTTTTGTAGACGTTGCTCTAATCTGCTGTAGCGAGAATTCCTGGCCTTCAAAAGAGAGTTTTAACCCTTCAAATCCGTTATCGGCGGCAGCGCAACTCGCAGCCGCGCCTAGGGCACCGAAAGCCAATATCCGTCCCAACCACGTCTTCACGTGTTCGCTCCTGCTCCAAGCCCGCCCATCGAGAAAATGCTCCACGCCACGCGGTGCGCCTCGGCATAATCCTTACCTGTGAACTCGACAGTGTAGGTATCCGGACGGACGACCCCGTTCAATCGCCCAGCAGCGTCGGCTTCTTCCGAACGGTTGAACTCAACGGACATCGTCACAGGGCTAAACGGCCGCCACGGCTCGATCTCTTTGGCCTTTATACAACCGAGCTCGGACGCGTTTTCGATCAGAGGCGCAGTTAGGGATGGGTGTAGGCAATCACCCATGTAGCGTGCCAATCCAGTTTTCACCACCGCCGTGGAAACGCCTGGCAAAAGTTTTTCAGCTTCTGCCGCCCCAGCAAAGTCACTAGAAACGCACACGATTGGCACGCCATACGATGAGGCCACGCCTGCGCTGAGCGCGATCTCGCCGGCGGGCATACCGTTTATTTTCATTCGATGGATTTGCCCCATGATGGTGTGCTCCATAATGCCGGCTTGGGTGCCCGCCATAGCGTGGTAGCCAATAAGCATGGCCGCATCAAAGGTGTCGTCGATGCCCTCCATCATGCCGTCGGTGTGCGAACACCCATAACCGGAAATGAGCCTTACATCAGGTTCAAGGTCCTTCAGCAGAATGTTCTTGCTGCTTCCGTGCGAATCCTTTATAACAATCTCGGAAGCGCCTGCCTTGCGCGCGCCACGAATAGCGGCATTCACATCATGGGTGATCATTTCTCTGGCGAAGGCAAAATCGTAGTGGTCGCTGTTTGGCCTACCGCACTGGCCCCATGCGACTAAACCCGTAATCCCTTCCATATCCGCCGAAATAAACACCTTCATATGCAAACTCTCCTTCCGCCCGCGCGTGAAGCTTTATAGTACTCTTACAACCATGCGGTCAAGACCAGCGCGACTGCCCAGTATCTCCAAGCCAATTTCCGGAGAGGGCATACAGCGCATTGCGAGCTACGCGCTCATAACAAAAGAAAATGCACTTCTTCTTTGCAGACTTTCGGGCAGGGTGAAACCTGCAGGACAGTGGACACTTCCCGGTGGTGGCGTCGAATTCGGCGAGCATCCGGAGGCAGCGGTTGTCCGTGAAGTCTTGGAAGAAACCGGCTTCGAGGTCGCCCTCGATGGCATTGCCGGTGTCGACTCCATGCTGTATCGCTTCCCTGGCCCGCCACGGCACGCGATCAGGATTCTATTTAGCGCCCACATCGTAGGTGGTGAAATGAAGCATGAAGCAGATGGCACCACTGATCGGTGCGCCTGGGTTAGTCGTGAAAAATCGAAGGAATTGCCCCTCGTGGATCTGGCAGAACTCGGAATGCGATTAGCTTTGGGCTGATTGCTTGGTAAACACCAAATCGCCATTTGATGTGGAGTCTTTTTCGGCTTCCATAGAGTTTCCATCCGAACTGAGGTCTAACACTAAGGGCTTGTTGTTCTTGTTGGAGGTCCCGGTCGAATCGTTATTTGGGATAGTGACCGTGACCTTGTTGCCCGAAACTTCATAGGTGCCGGGGATCTTTACAAGCATGGTCATCAAGCAGGTGCCGTCACCCTTGAACTCCAGGGACATGGTGGTTAGCTTGTCTAGCGCGGCACTGATGCCGGCCGCTTCGGGTTTGGTGTTAGAAAGTCTCGCGGTCCAAGTGCCTACAACATTTGCCTTTCCGCATCCGGTTAGAACGAGCGCCATACATGAGACAAGGAAAAAGCCTAGAAGTTTTCGCATCTATCCTTAGTGTAAGACAATGGCGAACTGGTGGGATGTCTAAAGGCCTATCGAGATTGAGGTCGAGCTCAGGGGGCGTCCTACTCCTTTGGAGTGCGGTGGCCCGACACCGCTTTTGAACCTATCATACACGCGGTTATCGGCTCTACCTATTGCTGGAAATTGCCGCGGCGACAAGTCGCCTGATCTAAAGCGGTGTCGGGCCACCGCACTCCCAAAGCAGCTGCGAACTCATCCGACAATCAAAAATGAAAAATCAAAAAGTGCATACGCAGTTCTTTCCAGTTAGAACCTAGCGGCGTTGGCTGCTACCTCTGAAGCTAGAATCCATTCGCTCGGGGTTGGCGCCTAAAGCCATTGCGCCACCTTTGTTGAAGCCCCCATCCCTCTAAAAAACCATCAATCTCCTGCTCGCCTAGCTTCGAAGTGCCCTTTAGAAACTCTTCGTGAATCCAGTTGCGAAGATCTATCACTAATTCAGCCGTGGGCGGCTTTAACAGAATAGCTTTGGCTTTCGAGAAGCCTTGCTCAAATCTTCGTTCCAAAATGCGAGGATCAGCTTTTTTTCCGTTCCTCAGAAGGATTTTTGAAAGTTGAGATCTGTCTTGGCTGCACTTGAATGCGATTTCATCGGGATCATCCGTGAACCTATATCCATACAGCCGATCAATTACGGCTCCCGCTCCGCATACTATATTCGAATACTTGGGGTTAGGAATCCACCACGCGACGGACATGTTTAGTTCTTGCCCTTCGTGCATGTGCCTTTTTAGAACAATATCTGTGATCTTTCCGTGTAAGTACAAGGCGGCAACAGCGTGGGCAGCCTCATGCCAACAAGTCCAGATTTTACGCTGGGGATCAATGTCAATCCATGTAAGTGGGCCCATTGCAATCATTTCTTCGCCCATTAGGGCACGCTTGATTGGAAAGCACTGCTTGGGACTAGCGAAACCGCGGTCCTATCATTAGCGCTTAAGCCAACTACGCCTCAATAGGGGGGCCAAATTTCGGACGAAGTCTTTCGAGTTGATCTTGGAACTGTTCTCTCACGTAGCGGACAATGTCGTCCTCGAAGCAGTTCGTACCAGCATTGGGATCATCCGAGTATTGGCCAGCACTCATCTGGTAACCCTCAATCATATCGAGAATGCTTGCGAGTTCTCTCAATGTCAATGGCAGCGTTACGCTTGCCCTTGGATCGGCGCCTTTCAAGTCTTCATTCATAACGCCGCGATTGTATCTGGCAAAAGCCCTGTTAGGATATTCTAACATGCCACTTTTTCAAAAAAAGTCCGTTTTTCAATCTAATTGGAAAAACCTACTCAGAGCCTGACACCCTCCCCTACCGCAAAAGAAATCTATGGCTGCCCCACCGCTTGCTAAGTCAGAACGTTGAGCGCTTAGACGGTATTCTTGCCTAGGTGATGGACCAGTCGATGCCAGAATATGATGTCTTCATCTCCCACGCTTCGGAAGATAAAGAGGGTCTTGTTCGCGAGTTAGCGGCCGCATTGACGGAAGCGGGCTTCACGATTTGGTATGACGAGAGCGAACTCGTTTGGGGGGACAGTTTATCAAGCTCAATTGATCACGGACTAGCGCACAGCCGATACGGCATAGTCGTGCTCACGAATAGCTTCTTCGAAAAAGGGTGGCCAAAGAGAGAGCTGGCAGGGTTGGTTTCGCGGCAGACATCAGAAGATAGGCAAATGATCCTTCCCCTTAGGCACGATATTTCTATCGAACAGATTAGATCCTTTTCTCCTCCCCTGGCGGACGCATACTGTTTGGATTCGGGCCATGGGGTAGAAGCTATTGTTGATCAATTTAAGAAGCGAATAGAAAAAGACGCTCTTACATCTAAGCCGACGAAAAAGCTCGAAACAGTCCCGAAGACTAACAATGTCCGCTTAGCTGAAACCACGAGCTCAGAGCGGCTCACCATATCAACTTATATCGACGAGAGATTACAGGAAATTTCTGCCCGAAAACTCGCAACTTCTGGGGCTGTAGTTATAAACCTCGTTCCTGTTTCGAGTTTGATCGGCGAGTTTGAAGTAGATATTCAAAGCGTCAACAGCATGTATTTCGAGCACTACAACAATGCGTTCTACATTCGGAATACCAGGTTCAATAATGACGGAATTCGCGGTGAAAGTCAGTTATTGGGTCAATTGCATTGTGAGGCGCAGTTATTCTGGAACGGAGCCATAGAGGCGGTCAGCTATGAGCTGGTTCATTCATCCGAAGGAGATGAAGAACCTCCGAAACCACGCAAAGAAGTTGAACGCGCAATTGATGTCGCTTTAATTCAGAGCACTTTGGATTTCATGCGAGTTCAATTCAAAGCTGGCGTTCCTATGCCAATGTACATAGCATGGGCATTGTTAGGGGTAAAAGGTGCTCGTATACACGGGTGGAATCACGGGATTGACAAGGATGAACTTCGGTTTCGACCAAATCTCATAAAACGGTATCCCAAAAACGGGGCCGAGTTCGTTGAGGTAGTGCGGCCTGCCCTAGATAGGCTCTGGTTGTCGATGGGCATTCGGGAATGGAGCGCGGGCTTCGACCTAGGAACATTGACGACTCGGATGGATCCAACAATGGTCCTCTAGAGACCATTGAAACAATAGGGACTCTATCTTTTAACCCGCGCATCCATTTTCTTGCGAGCCTCTTGGACGAGAATTTCAAACTGCAGTAGCAAACGAGAATCTCTTGAAAGGAGATCCTCAAGCCTAGATTGAAACGAATCTGGCGAGACAAGATTGCGTAGCTCGGCTGCTGGCGAACTCTCCAAGCTATTAAGAGCTGCCACCACGTCCCTCGCTGCTGTTCTCGTTGGGCAGAAGGCTTTAATTTGAGGCTTCCTTCTTTCGTGTTCAGGGCCGATTATATCTGTCACACTTTCGTTACTTACAACTACAAAAGGTGCAACTCCAGACAAAAAAGCGTCTTGCACGCCTGCGCCCGTTAGGCTATCTACGTGAAATTTTGCCATTAAGAACGGTTGTACCCGCCCTCAAGGGCTTTCTGCCGCTGGTGCAGCAGTAAACTTATAAGGGTGCCCTACATGTTTCTCGAACAGCTCAAACACGCGATCTAGTATTGCCAGTTCACATTTATTCGCATATCGGCTCAATTCAACTTGCAAATCGGAAAGTGCATCGAAGAACAAGAACTCCCGCGACGTAAGATCTCCGCGTTCCACCAATATTTGCGCAGGCGCCATTTAGAGATGTTATACAACGTGTTTTCATAACATCTCAGATGATTGTCTTTCCCGCCGAACAAACGTGTCGATATTTGCAGTTGCCGCAGACTCTCAACCCAGGCCGAGCAGGAAATTCTTTCGCGTTGGCAAAGTATGCCTTCTTTCTAGTTTCATCTTTCTCTTCTAGAATCACCGATTTCTCTCTCCCAACCTGAGTGTCGATCCGAGCTAGTGCCTCTTGGATTTGATCTTCTGAAACGGATTTCGGACTCCATCGCTGGCCTGGCTTTAAGAACGCGACATGGACTTTCACTTTTGAAAGTGGCCGTCCTTTCGATATTGCCCACAATGCGTAAGCAGATAGCTGGCGCCTAGCGGTAGCCAGACTCTTTATGGTTCTCATTCCAGTTTTCCAGTCGATGATGATGATGTTGTCATCGTCGTCACGAACAGCTAGATCGAAAGCCGTGTAGATTCTTACACCAACGGCAGCCTTGAACCCCATCGCCGCAGTTGCTTCAAAGTACGGCTGCTGATCGGAAGTCGTGTTAATGCTCTCCCACCTTCTCGGTTCAGTTTTCTTGATCGCCTTCCATGTCGCAGATGTCTGAAATTGGGCAAGCGAATCTCTGATCAAAGTGCGACCAAACTCTTCCAACTCCTCCCTTGGGTGGCCATCCTCGTAGTGATGCATAAACATCACGGCGTTGCCATGTGGCTTGAGGCCCTTCCTGACAAGCGTCGCTACATCCAAGCTTCTCTTGACAATCTGGTTGTATCGGCGTAGGGCCGCTGGGATTAAATCCTCGATCTCGCCACCAGTAGTTTTGAAGTTCCGAAGAGCAATGGATATGAAGTCGTGAACGATTGTTCCCGTAAGCAGCGGCACAGACGTGGAGCGCTTAAACAGCGCCAAGATGTCCTCATGAGGCGCAGTTTCCCCCCAAGGGTAATACTCGTAAAACATAGCCCTGGGGCACCTCTCGTAGAGTTCTTGCCTGGAATGGCTCCAATTGAAATAACGGCTGCTTCCCATTAGATTCCGTCCTTGGCAAGTGCTCGCCATGCGTTGATTCGGTCGACCTTGCGCTGGTCCCGCACGAAGTATGGTTGTCCATCTGCTGGTTTCTTGTTATAGGGCCTGCCGCTCGACTTCCAATAAGGAACCGCCTTCTGGTCAAAGATTGCTGGCGCGAGGCGCTGGAATAGCGCCAGCGGCCGCTTATCGTTCCGTCTATTGAAGCGGAAGCAGTATTCATCAAGATAGCTCTGCACGTGCCGCTCACTGTAGCGGCCCTGATACGCTCCGAGAATCACTCGCTTTACTAAGCTGATCACCCTGTGAACGCGAGGCAGATGCACCAGAACGGACTTCTTGCCCTCGTCAAGTTTCTTAGTCTTGCCTTTATCCTTTCCCCTGGTGTGAGTGATCACCCTTGAGTCGGGGATGTAGCCCATCAGATCCAGGCTCCTGTAGGCTCTTTCGCCGTCCGTATGCAGAACGGAACCCTTCTCAACTACTTGATCAATAAAGCCCTGAATCTGGGCGTGGGCGTAGCCTCGTATATATTGGATCCGCGCCCGTCCGCACCCCGTTTCGAGGCGTTCAACCATCACAAGCATGCGGACTGGATGTGCTCCTTTGCCCCGTTTGCCACCTTCTTTCTTGCCCGCGATATTGGCTTCGTCCGCTTCCACTTCGCCGCGGAGCCTATGGTTTTCTACCACCGAAGCCATTGCTCTTCGAAGCTCCCTAAGCCAGCGAATGGCTGTATTGATCGAGCCAAAGCCCATCAGCCTTTGGAGCAGAAAGGCGCTTATTGCCTGTTTGTTATTAGTCATGTGAAACATGGCCATTAGCCACTGTTTCAGCGGTTTACGAGAGTTATGAAGCACAGTGCCAGCTCTAAGAGAGGTTTCCTTTCCGCAAGCTCTGGCGGCGCATATTAACTCATCTCTGTTTGATCTGCGCCAGCACTGTGTGTAACCGCAATGGGGGCAAATAAAGCCTTTCGGCCATCGCACTTGAAACAAATACTCACGGCAATCTTCTTCAGTTGAGAACCTCTCATGGAACTCGAACTCACTTTTTGGGAAATCATCGCTAATCATTCCCTCCTATCACGGAACGCTACTCTCCCGTTTTGGGGAGGGGATGATAAGCCAGATTTGAACCTAAGGAGTTACTGCCAGTGGCCGCCAGCGCCACCACAAGCTGAACAGGTTACGGTGCCATCAAAGCCGCAATATGGGCATTCTGGCGGAGGCGGGGGTATCGAGTCTTCAGGCGTAAGCGTCCAGTTAGATTGGAGGTAATGCCTGCCGCCACAATATGGGCACTTCATGCGGCCTGTTCCACCGCACACCGCGCAGGCAACCCATTGCGTGGATCGCTGAGTGTAGGCGTTGTCGGAATTTGTCGACGTGACGTTTTGCGTTGGTGACACCGCCATCGGGGTTAGTGGCTGAATCCCAGGTTCGACACCAGCAGTTTTCGTTGCCGTATCTATCTTCCAAATAATGAAAGCCATGAATGCAAAGAACGCGACAAAACCTGTGAGCACCCATTGAACAAAGCCTTGGGCGGCCTTACGTCCAAAAACAAGTGAAATTAGGGCGGCAAACGCCATCACCATAAAGGCTATTTGAAGCATGTGTTACTTATTAGGTTACATCAAATCGCCTAGTTTTGGTAGTGCCAGATAAGAGAGCGCGGCCAGGGGAGCCGAGGAACAGGAATAAAGAACGTCTTAGTCGGCCTGAATACACAATCCTGCGGCAAAGGATATTGGCTGCGCTAGAGGGTTCTGGGCTGAGCCAGCGACAGGTATCCAAGAAGCTGGGAATGCCGAGTTCGTTTCTAAACAAAGTGCTTAATGGGAATCGGCCGATCGAGTTCACCGAGTTGCACGATTTAGCGTTTGCGCTAAACGTTAGCTTTGTAGATCTGACTTCCATTGATCCTGCGTAGAAGGCACTCCCCCAGGGACTTGACAACCTCCCCCCTCACTCCGTATAATATTTACACGAGCGATTCGTCGTGCCTGAGGATCGCCACCCCCACATACATATCTAAGAATTTTTGCGTCTGAATATCGAGCTTTTAGAGCCGAGGTCACGGGTTGACCTTGGCTTTTTTTATCACTACTCTTTGGTGAAAAGCTGAAGGAAGTGAAACGTACAAGTTCACTCCAGCGCCTTGGCCCCCCGCCCCGTTCTTGCGGCGGAGGAGATGGCACCTTGACAAGCTCAACACTTGACGCTACTTTACATGGTGCGGCAGGGAAAGTAGTTCGGACGCCAAGCCGTGAGCCGAAATAGATATGTAAGCACGACAGTTAGAATTGGAGCAAGACAATGATAGGAAACCAGTTGGCAGGAGGAAGCAGAAAGAACGGGCAATTTGAGTCCGCGCCCGTTGAGCTGCCTGCTCCACCACAGACGGTTACTCATCTGAGTAAGGCCACATTCTTTGCAGTCTACGTGATCTCGTTTGCTATCGCTTTAGGGACAATCAAAATGGCTATTTTTGACAGCGATAACTTTCTGAAACTCCTCCTGGCATTTCTGCATCCAGGGGTGATTGTCGCGTTTGGCGCAGTCATTGCACTTTTCAAACTTGCTTTGGCCTGTGCGTTTGCGATCCGTCATACGGCAGTCCACCACAACAACAACACCCCTAAGGTGATTAAGGCTACCGAAGCGATCGTGCACCGACTACCTGGGTTTCGACCGAACGAGCCTGCTGGTCAAGATTAGGTGCAACAGTCTGTATCATCCTTACCACCATACGAAGTCCCAACAGGTCCAGAGATAGAATGAACTATGAGTATTTTCTCTCGGCCATTGGCAGACATTACGAAATCGGAAATCGAAGCCTTACTGACGGATGGGGTCAGAGAGGGCCAGACGATTGAATTCAAAGAATCCCTCAACCTTGAATCTAAAGAAGCCAAAGAAGAGTTCATCCGAGACTTAACTTCATTCGCAAATACCAGTGGGGGGGATTACCTCGTGGGGATAAAGGAACGTGACGCAGTGGCAGTTGAGATTCCTGGCTTAGTTTTCCCGCAGGGGCTCGATAGATTCGAGTTACAGATCCAAGAGGTGGCTAGAAAATGGGCCAAGCCCCCCTTGCCACCAGTAACAATAAAGGAAATCACTGGTTTCCCGAACGGCAGCGTTCTGATCATACGGGTGCCTCGATCATACAATGCGCCACACCTTCCGTCTATAAATGATGAAACACCGTTTCAGGCGAGACGAAGCAATGGTAAATCCAGAATGACCGTAAGTGAAGTCAGAGACACCTTCCTGAGGTCTGAAGTTGTGTCCAGTAAGATGGAGACGTTTATCCAAGATCGGTTGGGGCTGATTCGCCTTCGTTCTCTTTCTTACAATGCTGCGGCGGTAGTAGTGCATGTCCTTCCGCTGGCATCTTTCTCGGGCGACTTCGCTATTGACGTCACTCAGATTCATCCTAGCGATCTTTCTTCAGGAAACCACTTCCAAGCAAGCTCCTACCGACACAACTTCCTCGGCTTTAAAGTGATGTGTTCGAATTTTACAAATCATATTCTTTCCGAGGCTCAAGTCTTTAGAAACGGTCTCATCGAGGGGATAAGCTATATCCTCATAGAGCACCCAGGGGCTCAGAAAGGGCAGTTCGACAACTCCGATCTGTTCGTGAGCCATTCACTTGAGAGTGAACTCATCGGCGCCACGCGAACCTATTTAGCCGTCATGGGGCACCGCGACATGCCGCCCCCCGTTTTTGTCAGTTGGTCCATAAAGGGAGCTGAAGGCGCTCAACGCGGCTCTTATCCACCGATTGATGTAAATCAACTCACCATTCCTCCTGTGGAATTAGAAAAGTCGCTATATCAGACCGACGCTGAGTTGGCGACGGCCATGAAGGATGCTTTGGACATCCTAGCCCAAACTATGGGAATGCCCATTCAAACTCGGCAGAAGTGGATGGACGGATCCTCCTAAGAGCCAACCCCCTGTTTTTCAACTGAACACACCTTGTTGTTCCATGGCACATCATAGTTTCAACAGCAGAAGCTTATTGAGGCTGGCAGCGGAACTCAACGAGTGCTGCATCTATGTTGGCAATGTGCTTTTGAGAGTCATTCGCATAATCTATGCGTTCCGCTTGTTGCCTCAACGACTGGAGTATGGCTTCGGTTAAAAAGTCAGGTTCCACGTGCCATTGCGGATACCTGCGCGTGACAGGGTAGCCCAGGGGCCGCTGCTCATCACCGTTCCATCGAACGCCAAGACATCTAGGCCGCTTGATTTCGTCGTCGTGTCGATACCTGCCCCAGATTGCGGAGTAGTCGCCATTGTCGAAGAGGTCTTCAACCTCCGTCCATCGTCTTGGTCGAACCTCACATCCCCTGGGCATAGATGAATCTTACACTACAAGCATTGCACAGAGCAAGCTTAGAGCCTATATGCTGGCCGCCCCATTGATTGCCAGAGAACATCAAGTGCAGATTTCATCTTGGCAGTCAGAGACTCCAAGTCAGGAGGATATTCTCTAAACTCTACTTCGGGAAGTTGGACTCTGTTAGAATCAATCGGCTTGAAATCTTCTAGGAATTCTCCTGCCCTATTGCAACCGTCTAGACCGAGTATCGACCAGACGACCCACACTGGATTTGGAACGCCAGCTCTTTCCAGAATTCGCAATCGGTGTAAAGTCCCTTCCAGAAAACACTTGTCGATGTTTTGCACAACCCCCCAGCCCTTGGAGGTATTAGTAGTTATTGCTATGCCCGTCTCAACACATTCCACAACTCCGTTTCTGTAGAACTGAGAAGCGCTTGTGACCCGCCGCAATGCATCCATCTGGTTTACGCCGTCTTGTAGAATCCCTTCAAAGTTGTAACGATTGCGATATCCTATGAAAGGCCCAGAATGGTTAGTAGCTTGCACAAGATTCCAAACGGCAGTTAAATCCGCTTGATATTGATCAGTAAATGACGCCAAGGGAAGTAGATGAATTACACCGCGCCCAAGACCCCACAGCCTATCATTCTCAGCGGCGATCTTTGTCAGGCGCTCGCCAATGAAGTTGCGCATGTCTCGGGAGATACTTTGTGAGTTTAAGAACTGGCTTCTGACTTGGCCTACATTCATCTGAAATTTACCCGCACTGCTCCTAGCGAAAAATGTTGTGTCACCTTTAGTATCTGCGATGTGAGGCCCGATGAAGGATCTCGGCACACGAATCAAGAGAACGCGCTTGCCTTGAACCGTTAAATACTTTAGCGGCTCTAAGTGGAGTCTTGGATGGACGTGAGAGCGAAGGATATTGTCGATCCGCAACGATAACTCATCTTCGTTTTCTTCAACTCCAACAATCGCGGAAGGAAGTCCGTCGACCGATTTCACTCCCACGATAAGGTCGCCCCCGAAAGAGTTTGCAAAAGCCGTCACGTCGCGGGCAAACTCCCTATTGGTCTTTGGGTCGCCAATATTCAAAATCTCTTTGTATTCCAGCGTCTGGCTTTCGCACACCTGGTTTGTTATGAGCCATTCAATGTCGATGGCAGAAAGTTCGATCAGTTCCTTCGGAATCATGCACTTGTATAAGCTGGCCGAGCACCGTTTATTGAATTTAACGCCTCAGCATTCTTTGTAGTAGTGGCGGAACGCATGGTCTGCCATAGCCACGGTTCTCGGGCCTTCCGCATCCTGCACAAGCCAGTGGTCTATCGGTAAATACATTCCGTCCATAGCGTTCGGGAATGCCGTAAGCAGCTCCAGAAGACCCGCATCATCTGCGGATTTTGCTGCATAGACCCGATTTGCGTGATCCTCATCAGGCTCAATCAACTGAAATGACTTCATAAGGAGCATTGTACAGCCAATCGCAACGGGCCCGAAGACAGTCTAGATTCTAACTGGAAAGAACTGAGTATGCATTAATCAAAAATCAAAAATTAGCTGACGCCCACTTTCTTCAATGCATCGCGCAAAGTCGATTCATCCTGCAGACCCACAAAATCGCTTTGCACTTTGCCGTCCTTGTCAATAATCAGCATACGCGGAATCGCATTAACTCCAAAAGCGGCCTCGGCGGCATTCCCCGGGTCCTGGTAAACAGGAAAAGTGTATTTGTTCTGACTAACAAAGGCCTTGATCTTAGGAATCTCCTCGTCGCTTACAACCAAAACCTGGAGCCCCTTCGACTTCAAGTCATCATAAATCGCTTGGGTATGAGGCAGGCTCATCTTGCACGGGCCGCACCAGGTTGCCCAAAAGTCAATCAGCACCGGCTTACCTCTTAACGAGGCGAGAGAAACAGGTGCGCCACCGTTAACGGGAATCACCTTGAAGGTCGGCGCTTTCGCGCCGATGGCTACGGCCGTTTTGCTTTCCTGAGGAGCGGGAGCGTTCGCATCCATAAGCTTTACCCCCTTGGCGGGCGTAGTCACGAACGCTACCTTAGCGGTAGGGTTCAACTCGATTTGATTGTATTTTTCGACCGCGTTTGCTTTTATAGTCTTTCCGGCTTGGGCAGCTCGCTGCGTAATCGGCTCGCTATCGTAAGAAATCTCATAAACTTCGCCCGTTTTCTCTCCGATTACGGCGGTTACGTGGCCATACATTCCGGTTCCATAAAACTTAACTTGTTTGGCAGTCTCTTTAGGTTCTTTAACCTCATTGCCAAAGCCAGCCGGCCCCTTTGAAGTGTCAACCAAACCTTCATATGCACCGGATCCCGCGAAAAACTTATACAAAAGCGACCCTTCCGCAAACTGCGATTGCATTAACATCGAAGATGTGTCGGCGATTGTTGGGGGTGCGGGTGAACCTAGCGCGCTTCCAGGGGCATTCGTAGAGGTTTCAAGCACCTTTTTCCCATCAGAAATGCTCGTCATGGTCACATTTATCTTGCCGCTGTTCGCCTTTGCAACGGCCTCGTAACGGTTTGGAGCTTCGTAATGCAATGTTCTTTCCGCTTTCACCGTGTCTGGCCCAACCGTGGCATTCCATGAGCATTTTGTTGAAAAGCCATTAAGATTCTTATACATATCCATGCTCTTCTTAATCATGACTTCGGCAGGGTTAGGAGGAGTTAGAGCACCAGAGCTTGCAACTGTTACGGGATCATTCTTCGCGCATCCGATAATCGCGAGCAAGGTTGTCGAAGCAAGCAATGGAAATATCCGTGACATCTTAGAGTATTAAACGAGACTCAGAACGTTGACGTTCCGGGAAGAAAACTTACGGCGCGGCGGATACCCAAAGGGTGGCGTATTCCTCCGGATCTTCAACCAACTCCGCTTTCACCGAAGACTCCAAAATTTCGTTAAATCGTTCTTCCAACTCGCATTCGTCCCGGATGATCCGGTCAAAGCTCTCTGTGTAGAAGGGCGGAAAGCGCTCGCCTGTGTTCTTAATGATCACCGCGCCGGCCTTGCGCTTGGCCGATTCCACCACGTCGGAAAGCTCGAACGGACGGCCGTCGCGGCCCTCCCTAACCGTAAAAATAAGTTCGCTCCGATCAGCTAAGACGCAAAGGATGACGAGGTCCCAGCGCTTCCCTTCCGGACGCGTTAACTGCTTGTAAACAACGCGGCGCTCGGCTTCATCCAACTCGCGACGGTGCCGAAAGGTGACGTAATAGCGAACGTCGTCCGCCCGCCAATGGGGCAACCTGCCCCGCCACATCCGAAAGTTAGAAAACATGGTTTACGAAATCGCAGCGTCGCCCCGCTCACCTGTCCGGATCCTTATCGCTTCCTGGACTTCGCTGATAAAGATCTTGCCATCGCCGATTTCGCCGCTTTGGGCCACACCTAAAATAGCCTGAACGGAATCTTCTACCTGGTCATCTTTCACAACGACCTCGATTTTCATCTTAGGAAGAAGGTTCACGGCGTAGGTGCTGCCACGGTATTTGTCAGTGCGGCCAAGCTGTCGTCCATAGCCTCTAACTTGCTCACAAGTTAGGCCAAAAACGCCCGTGTCTTCCAGGGCTTGCTTCACTTCTTCGAGTTTGTTCACACGGACAATGCACTCAATGCGCTTCACTCGTGAAGGTCCTCTTCGGGCCCCTGGTCTACCATTTCAATTCCAGAATCGGCCCAGACCCCGCATGCCCCTCCGCCTTTGCTAACCTCTAGCTCAACTTCCGAGCCATCCATCCTTAAAACCGGGTGGTAGTAGGTGGCAACCTGCTCGGCATTGCCGGTGATGTAGTGGCCGATAAGGGCGCGACGGAACCGATCCTTGCTCTCATTTGGATAGCTGCCGTGAACCAGCATTCCGTGAAAGAAGAGCACATCTCCTGCTTTCGTAATCGCCGGAATAACGTTGGCGTCCTCCGGAACTGGCACCGTTACATCGGTAAAACTTTTAGTCGTGTCGGCCTTTTCAGTGCATAGAATGGGCCAGTTGTGCGAACCTTGTACTACGCGCATGCAACCATTCTCTTCGTCGCAATCATCTAGCGCTAACCAGGCGGCCACGCAGGTTCCGGGTTGGGCTTTTAGATAGTATTGATCCTGGTGAAGCGCTTGCCCCCTCGCGCCGGCCGGCTTGAAGTACAGCATCGTTTGCACGGCAAACGGCTCGACGCCACTGATTTCGGTGAGGATTTTGTTTAGGCGATCGTCGATTAGCCACTTCAGGCTGACCTCGTCGAATCGGTGCATGTGGATCATGCGCGGGTATTTCTTCAGCGGGTCACCGCTCTTGATATCAACACCGTCGAAGTCGCCTGGATAGGTGTCCGATTCGCGCAAATGCATATAGTGATCGCGCAGAGCCGCAACTTCGTCTGGGGAGAAGACCTGCTTCTCTAGTAAATAGCCGTTGGCTTCATACGACTCACGACGCTGTGTTGCAATCATGTCTGAGATTATGACGAGCTAGAATGGTCGAAAGTCGAAAGTCGAAAGTCGAATAGTCGAATAGTCGAAAGGCGAAGGTCGAAGGCCGGATGTCGAGGGCCGAAGGTCCGAAAGTCGAAAGTCGAAAGTCGAATAGTCGAAAGGCGAAGGTCGAAGGTCGAAGGCCGGATGTCGAGGGTCGAAAGTCGAAAGTCGAAAGTCGAAAGTCGAAAGTCGAAGGACGGAATGTGCTGGGGAGGGGCGGTTTTGCGCGTGGCTCCCATTTTTCAGAAATCTCTCGTTGGGTTCACCGGTTTTCCGGTTTGCGCGCTTTCGAGCGCTGCTTCTGCAATGCTAAGCGCCATCATGCCATCGTAAAGGCTCACCGGCGGCTCCTTACCGTTCTCGACCGCGCTTACGAAATCGGATAGTTCGTTGAAGTAGGGATCGTCCGAAGCCGACAGAGGCGATTCCGCTGCGCTTATCCCCCCCGCAGTTGTTCTCAGCGAAGCGGAGAGGCGGCTGTCGAACTCGATCATCCCTCCGCTTCCGCAAACTTCGAAGGTGGTTCTGAAACCGGCGGGATCCATCCAGGTGGATTCCACGTGGCCAACGGCGCCGTTATCGAAGGTTAAAGTGGTCAACGCGTAATCGGGGCCGGCCATGGTGGCAGCCCCTACGGAGCGGCTGTACAAGCTTGTTACTTCGCCCAGCGTCCATCGCAGCCAATCGAAGTCGTGTATAGCGAGGTCGATCAAAACCCCGCCGGATCGGTTATGGTCTGCAAACCAGTTCGCGCCTTTGCCGGGCATAAGCCCGCCGCGGCGAGTTCGCGCGGCCGCCGGTGTGCCTATTTTGCCATCCACCACCATTTTGCGGGCGTTTCTGAACTCGGGGAAATAACGCACTACCTGCCCAACTCCAACTGGAACTTTGGCCTTCCTGGAGGCTTCTAGGAGCGGGAGGGCATCGGCTACCGTTCGCGCAACAGGTTTTTCGACGAAAGCGGCTTTGCCCGCGTTTACAGCATCCAAGGCGATGGGAATGTGAAGATCGGTCGGGACGCAGACATCAACAACGTCTACTTTCCCTAACAAAGAGGCAAGCGAGTCGCACTGAGCAACTTTGTATTTAGAACCGAACTCGGCCGCCCGGGCAGCATCAGGTTCGAAATAATAAAGCTCGACGCCGGTAAGGCGAGATAAGTGCCGGGCATGGACGTTGCCCATTCCTCCCGCACCGACAATTCCTATTCGCATGGATTTAATTTCCTAAACAAAGCACTCCTCAACCTCGGCAGCAAGCTGCCTGATTTCAGCGCAAGCAAGCTTGCGCACTCCACAGCTTCGCGCGCTGACTAATGAAAGCTTCCGACCTACAAAGTGCCGCGTAGCTCCTGCTCGCGCTCGATGGCTTCAAACAGGGCCTTGAAGTTGCCCTTGCCAAAGCTCTTTGCGCCTTTGCGCTCGATGATCTCGTAAAACACGGTTGGACGGTCTTCAACAGGCTTCGAGAAGATCTGAAGCAGATAGCCTTCGTCGTCGCGGTCGACCAAAACGCCGAGTTTTTCGAGCTCTTTCAGGTCCTCGTCGATCTTGCCAACTCGCTCCGGCAACGCCTCATAGTAGGTCGAAGGAACGGCAAGAAATTCAAGCCCGCGCTTTTTAAGCTCAGTCACTGTGGTCACGATATCGCTTGTATTCAAGGCGACGTGCTGAACGCCCGGTCCGCCGTAAAACTCTAAATATTCGTCGATCTGTGACTTCTTCTTGCCTTCGGCAGGCTCGTTAATGGGAAACTTCACGCGTCCGTTACCGTTGGACATTACCTTGGACATAAGGGCAGTGTATTCGGTGGAGATGTCCTTATCATCAAAGGATATGAGTTGCGTAAAGCCTAAAACCTTCTCGTAAAACCCGATCCACTCGTTCATCTTGCCAAGTTCGACGTTGCCAACGCAGTGGTCAAGTTCCTCAAGGCCGGTGCTTACCCCCTTTGAATGGACTTCCCTAAAGCCGGGCAGGAAGTGGCCCGCAAAATCGTCGCGGTTGATGAAGGTATGAATCGTGTCGCCGTAGGTGTGGATGGCGGCAAGGCGAACGGAGCCGTTATCGTCGCGCATCGTCCACGGCTCTCTAGCCGGTTTCGCGCCTCTTTCAACCGCGGTCTTAAACGCCCAATCTACGTCGTCCACTTCGAAAGCAATGTCCTGAATCCCGTCGCCGTGGCGAGCGAGGGCGGCCGCGTAAGGGTGGTCTGGCCTCACCGGCGCGGATAGCAAAAACTTAATCTTTCCCTGCTCCAGCAGGTAGTCAACCTCATGCTTCTGAGCGGTCTCTAAGCCGGCAAAGCCTGTGATATCGAAACCAAAAACATTCTGGTAGTAGTAGGATGCCTGCTTGGCATTTCCGACATAAAAACGAACGTGGTCAACTCTTCTGATTGGAAAACTATCTTGCTCCATTGCGTGTTCTCTCCGACGTAACTGTTAGATCATTATACGTAGCGCCAGAGCGCAAAAACTTGACTTAGAAGTGAATAGTTTTAGCGCGCTGCACCGCCCGTTAGTTCACGCGAAGAACGCGGAGGAGCGAAGACGCGGTGGGAGTTTAACGTTCAACGCTGAAAGCAAAATGGTGGCGAAACCTGTTTGTTTCACGCGAAGAACGCGGGGATGCGAAGACGCGGTGGGAGGTTGATGTCCAAGGCGAAAAGCGGATTTGGAGTGGGGCCGGTAATGTTTCACGCGAAGAACGCGGAGGAGCGAAGGCGCGGTGGGAGGTTGATGTCCAAGGCGAAAAGCGGATTTGGAGCGGAGCCGGTAATGTTTCACGCGAGAACGCGGAGAAGCGAAGGCGCGGTGGGAGGTTAATGTCCAAGGCGAAAAGCGGATTTGGAGTGGGGCCGGTAATGTTTCACGCGAAGAACGCGAAGAACGCGGAGAACGCGGAGAACGCGGAGATGCGAAGACGCGGCGCGAGTTTATGGATCAACGCAGAAAGCAATTTGCAGCGAAACCTTTTTAGTTTCACGCGAAGAACGCTGAGAGTCGAATACGCGGCGAGGGTTTTTCTGAAACGAAAACGTTCCCTGGCTTCAACGGTGGCTTCCGTTAGGGGCGCGATAAATCGCTGGAGACCTTCAAAGGTTAAAGCGGCGATAAATCGCGCGCACTCCAAAATAGGTGCCACCGCTGGTGATATTCGTGCGCGCTCCAAATAAGTGCCCCCACTGAAATGCATAGGGTGTTGGCGATTCTAAACGTCATTTAATCAGCGATGGCTGGCCGGCGTTAATCGCGGAGAGAGCGCCGACATCGGCGGGATTTTCGAACTCATTCTTTTCACTATCGGCAGGCACCGCTAGCGGGTAGTTGCCGCTGAAACAGGCGAGGCAGAATTGGTTTTCTTCCTTCCCCACCGCTTGAACGACACCCTTAATAGAAAGATAGCCTAGCGAGGTCGCGCCTACATTCCGCCGGATCTCGTCGATTGTGAAGTTGGCAGCAGCAAGTTCCTTATTGCTGCACATATCAATCCCATAAAAACATGGCCACTTGATAGGTGGGGCGGTGATTCGAACGTGGACCTCTGCCGCGCCGGCTTCGAATAGGAGCTTAACGATCTGTTTGGTAGTGGTTGCCCTTACGATAGAATCGTCCACCAATATCACTCGCTTGCCCTTAATGTGCTCAACCAACACGGTCAGCTTCATTTTTACGCCGATCTCGCGCAGACGCTGGTCGGGAGCAATAAAGGTGCGGTGGATATAGCGGCTTTTCGTCATCCCTTCTTGAAATGGGATTCCGCTCTGGCGGCTATAACCGAGGGCGGCGGGAATGCCGCTATCAGGCACGGGAACGACGATATCTGCCTCGACAGGGTGCTCCAGGGCCAGGTTCTCACCCATCCTTTCGCGGGCGGAATAAAGGAGGGTGTCGTACATCGTGCTGTCCGGGCGGGCAAAGTAAATGAACTCGAACATGCACATCGCCTTTCGCTCGGGCGGCATTCCCTGGGCAAAGCGCATCCCTTTTGAATCGATAATCACCATCTCGCCGGGTTCAAGCTCTCTTTCAGCCTTTCCATCAACCGGTGAAAACGCGCAACTCTCACTGGCGACCATATAGCCGTCTTCTAAAGTGCCGGCAACGAGGGGCCTGATCCCGTAAGGATCCCGAAATCCAACGAGCATCTTGGGAGTTAAAACCGTGCAGCTATAAGCGCCTTTAACGCGCCGCATAGTGGTCGCAACGGCGTTCTCCGGGCCGAGATGCATATTGCGAACCAAGAGCCGGGCTATGATCTCGCTATCGCTCGTGCTATCAAAATGCTCGCCCTCTTTTTCCATCTCCGCGCGAAGTTCGCGGGTGTTGATCAGGTTGCCGTTGTGTGCCACAGCAATATCACCGACCAGACTCTGGCAGTAAATCGGCTGGGCGTTCCGCAGAACGCTGGCGCCCGTGGTGCTGTAACGGGTGTGGCCAACCGCCATGTGGCCGGGCAAAGCCTGCAGCGTCTCTTCGTGAAAGACCTGGCTTACTAGGCCCATATCCTTGTGCATTCGAACGAGCGAACCGTCACTTACAGCGATGCCGGCAGATTCTTGTCCCCTGTGTTGAAGTGCAAAAAGGCCAAAAAACGCAATGCGGGCCGCTTCGCGGCCCGGAGTGAAGACGCCCAAAACGCCGCATTCTTCTTTGAGCGTGTCCTGATCTAACTCGTTAGGACTCACTTAAGAAGTATGGCAGGGCGGGAGCGTGATAGGTGATAGGTGATAGGTTTCGAGAGCGGAAGTCGAAAGTCGAAAGATGGAAATCGAAAGGGCATAAGGAGGAAGGCGAAAGGCGAAGGTCGAAAGGCGAAAGCCGGAAATCGAAGGTCGCAAGTCGCGGGTCGAAAGGCGAATGGCGAAAATCGAAGGGAGGAAGGGGGAATGAGGAAGGCCGAGCAAAGGAGAGTGTCCGACCCATTCTCAGTCGCCTATCCCGCTCCCTTGCGCTTCCGGCTTTCGACTTTCGACTTTCGACTATCGACTTTTCGACATATCGACTTCCCCGTCAGTCATTTTTCGCGCCGGCATCGATCCAGTCAGAAATGACCTTCACCTGGTCGGTTGAAAGAGGCGGTCGGTTCTTAGGCATGGCGGGCTGCTTGGTTCCGGTAATGAATCCAATGAGATCGCTCTTTTTGGAATCGCCCGCGACGACGATCTTGCCGTGCTCCCCGCCCTTCATCACACCATCATAATTGCTCATATCCACACCCGCTTTCGGTTTCCCTGATGCATGGCAAGGCAAGCAGGAGCTTGTAAAAATAGCCTGCACGGCGGCATAGCCCTTACCGGTTGCGGCAGCAGTGGTGCCCGTCGTGGCTGCTGCCGTGCCGGTGGTCGTTGTCGACGGAGCGCCCGCTGCAGGTGCCGGTGTGCCTGTGGTACCCGCCGAGGTCGTGGATGAAGCAGTGGAAGTATCGTCTCCACCCTTACTGCATCCGATTGCAAAAATAACTACAGCAATAGCTGCAAGGCTTAAAGAAAATCTCATTTGGGATTGCCTCCGGGGCGTGGCTCAAATTCATACGTTGCGCATGAACTGCATTTTTACCTGGTCACGTACCCAAATGGAAACCTTAGGACGAATTGCTAAAACGTTTGATTCGGTGCGGAGTCGCTAGTCGCGACAGGCCCGTTTGTCACCCCCAACAGGAATTTTCGATTTTTCGATTTTTGATTTTCGATTGGGGACCGAGATTTTTCTCGCGCCCATTCATTGAAGGCCGGCACAAGGCGACTTTGCACCCTCGCATTTAAGGGGCACCGAGTTTTCAAGACAAAAAAAAACCGACCCCTTTTGGGGCCGGCTTTAAGCTTTCTATGCTTTGGCTTACGCTTGTTTGCGCTTGCGGATGAACATAGCAACGCCAGGAATGAGAGCCAGCATCGTGATGGGCTCAGGTGTGCACTGGTGCTTGTTGGTCGTCACAGATGCTGCAGAAGCGGCAACGGCGAAAGCGAGAAGGGCGAGAGTAATGAGTGAAAGTTTCTTCATAAGATATATCCGTGTTTTTCTTTGCAAGTCAGAGTTCGCAACTACTTTTTCAAGAGGTCTACGACTGTAGATAATCGAAACAAACTTCGTGCCACGCTTGCCTAGTTGCCTATAACCTGGTAACTAACCGAGGCTCTAAATTGGAAAAGGACCGATCCTCGATCGGTCCCTTCCCAGCAGAAGTTGATCCGTGCTTACGCTTGCTTGCGTCGGCGGATGAACATAGCAACGCCCGGGATAAGAGCGAGCATGGTTACGGGCTCCGGTGTGCACTGATACTTGGTGTTAGCAAGAGCAGCAACGGCGGTAACGACGATGACGAATGTGATTGCGCTGAGTTTATTCATGAGTTTTCCTTTGATTGCAGTTGTTCTTCATTCCCCCCTTTGCCGGGAAAACTTGAACTGAACAATGTGTCAGCAACTCTCGTGCCAAGAACCCAAAAGGCCAGAAAATACTGGAAAAGTTACCAACCTTGAAATCTATCGAACTGAAGCCATTCAAATCTAGATTCTATGAACCGACATTAAAAGTAGGGAGCGTCTCCCGAATCGGAGTCCTAGAATGCGAAAAAAGCGCGGTTTCACACTCATCGAAGTTCTGTTCGCCATTTTCTTGGTCGTCATTTGCGCCTTTATAGTCGCTGCCACAATGCCGATCTCCAATGCCTCTCAGAGCAAAGCATCGGATTTGGATAAGGCTATGGGACTTGCCCAAAAACAGCTCGAAGCCATACGGGGCCAAGGATTTCCTAACGTAAACCCGACCCAGTTGGCAACCGTTGGGCTGATCGACAGCACAAATCAAATATCGACCAATACATACAGTTTTACCAACAGCGACAACGCTAACTTCGATAATCCGGGAACAGTTCTGGCGCAAGGCGCGGGCTCCGTGAAAATCGAACAATTGAATCTTAACTTAATACGTGTGACGGTCACCGTTTCCTGGCTCGACCTCAACGTTTGGAGAAAAACGGGACAGTTAAAGAACTTCGCCGTTGGCACGTTAATTGCTAATTTGTAAACCCTGATGGCTATTTCACGGAAGAAACAGCGCGGAGCAACTCTTGTCGAGTTGGTAGTCGCGACGGGATTATCAGTAATGGTTCTAGGCGTTTGCCTAAGCATCCTCTTTGCAGGATCCGCTAGTTGGGCCACGGGACTCGGCGAGACGGCTTCTGCCAGCTATGCGCAGAATGCGGTTCGAACGATTTCAAAACGGCTGCAAGAAGCTATGTCGGTTACGGTGGCTTCCAACGGGCAAAGCCTGACCTATAAGCTGCCCCAAACCGATGGCAACGGCAACTACCTGCTACCCCTTGCTTGGGATGGCATAAATCGCCAGGTCCTAATCCAGAACACCAACGAGTTGGTGATGGTCGACGGAACTCAGCAAGAGGTGGTGGCTTATGGCCTCATTCTTACCGATCCGTACAGCACCAACGGGACCAAAGCCTACGCGCCTTTTACCCCGGGGATCGGAACGACAACCAATCAGGTAACGATTGAAGTCGCAACCCAGGCTTTTGCCCATAAAACAAACGGCGCCAGTAAAACGGTGTCCTCGCGGGAACGCGAAACGATCTATTTGCGGAATATTCCCCAAATCACAAGCCAGTCTTAGGAGAGCAGCGCAAGGATGAAAGCGAAACTGACACTTATTAAGCGTGCAAAGCACACAAAAAAGCGTGGGGCAGCATTGATGACCACGTTCCTGCTCATGATGGTGCTCACAATTGCGGGCGCGTCATATATTGCGGCGAGCATGACTTCGGAGCGAATAGCCAACCGAGAACAGTTTGATATTGAAACTTCTCACCTCGCCGAAGCGGGCCTGCAACAGCAGTTGGGCGTCCTCTGGCAAGATTTTTCAACGACCCAGAATTTTGTAGATCTAGATAAGTGGTGCCAAGGCGCCTCCGCCAGCGCGCCAACGGATGCGGTCTCGGGAAGCATCCCGGGGGTAGGAAACTTCTCCATCGCCGTCATCTCTTACACCAAGGTCGATAACTTTACACGAACGATTGAGTTTCGATCCGTCGGCTGGGTGGATGGCGCGGGCACAGGATCTCTCGCGACAACAGACCCCCAAAAGGTGGTTGATCAGACTGCAACCTACCAGTTGGCCAGAAGCGGAGTTTTTGACTACACCTACTTTGTGAACAACTATGGTTGGATGGATGGCTTTGGCCCCAACGACCTCATTGTTGCCGGAGATATGCGCGCAAACGGCGATTTCAACATCACCAACGGCTCACCAACGGTCAATGGATCCGTGATGGCCTGCGCAAGCACAAAACTTATTCCTGTTGCGGCTGGCCACGTCAACGGCGCGCCCATCAAGTGGTCAGACAGCACCTATGCAGCCAACCAAGTCGGACAAACGCGTTGGCGACAAGATTACAATTCCTCGGTTGATGGGGCGGTCGGAAGCACGGCCTACATGCAAAACATGGGACTGATCTTCCAATCTATCGGTGCAAGCGTAAACGGCCAATATGCGGGAGCCATTCTTGCCGACTCGACGGGCACTAAGTCTTGGGATCGAGAATCGCTAACCGGCTCGACTACCGAAAGTCAAATAGACACGAACCCAACGAAAGAGTTGATCATGCCTGATTTGAGCGACATTTCCAACTATGAGGCCTTGAGTCAAAACTATACGGACCAACTCCAGACCTATCAAGACGGCGCTGCCAATCCAAACTATGGCAAACCGGCTTATATCGAGACCTGGGACTCAACCACTAACTCGTACCAAACGTTAACCACGGCTGGTGTGGTGAGCGGCTCGGCTGCTATTATTGGCACTCAGACTCATCCAATCATAATCCACGGTCCGGTTACATTCACCCAGGACGCCGTTATTAAGGGCTATGTTTCCGGACAAGGGACGATTTACACGGGCCGCAACGTCCAAATCGTCGGCTCCATTATTTACTCCAACCCACCTAACTTCACAACCGGCAGCGGTATTAGCGCGGTAGCCGCGAACCAGAAAGCCGACATGCTCGGAATGGCCGCGAACGGCTCCATCATCATGGGCGACACTTCAACGTTCGGTTCCAATCCGCTGCAATACATGACTCCACCCTTTACGGTCGGACGGTACGACCAATATGGCAACTATATCCCGCCGTTTAACGCCACGGCAACGGACTCGACCGGCAAAATGCTCTACCAGAGCACGATGGGCGACGCTTATATTCATAGCATCGCATCGAGCGTGGACCAGATCGACGGAATCATGTACACCAACAACTGCGCAGGCGGCAACATCGCCACCGGCGGTAACGGCATCAAGCTTAACGGATCGATCATCAGCAAAGACGAAGCGATGGTTTGTTGGAGCCTACCGATGGCAGAGAACTACGATGATCGTATTCGAGACCAAGGCCCCACGAGCCAACCACTTATCGACATTGACTTGCCCCGAAGCCCACAACTGACCCAGACAAGCTGGCACGACCTCGGCTTCTCAATGGCCCCTTAAGACAATCATGCAAAGAACATTTAAGGCAGCAACCCTATTCGCGTTCCTTGGAATCTTAGCGGCGCTTTCACCGGCGCCGCATGTCCATCGATATGGCAGTTCGATCCCCGTGACAACGGAGAGCAAGTTGGAGCACGATCAAGCTCTCGCTAAATCCATACCTGTGCAAGGCGATATAGATTTGGGCCCTAAACATGTGCCCCAAGCGGCAGTTCCAACTGACGACGACGCGGCATCGGCTGTCACCGGCGCTCAGCAAATGGAGCCCGCAAAGCAAAGCAAAGCTGCTGAGAACGTTAGAGCAGCCAGCATCACCGTCGAAAGCTCTAAGAAAGGGCCGCTTAAGTCCCTCTTGTGGGTCCTCATCGCCGGACTGTTTGGCTATGGGGCGTTTTTTGCCTTTAGACGCTGGGCCGACAAAACGATTCCTGATTCCGTGAATGATTACGATAAGACGTAAGCTGGCAAGAATCACGATGTTCCGGCAAACGCCTCATGGAAAGAAATATCCATGCGGCGTTTGCCTTTTCTTATAGCCATCCTCGCCCTGGCCACGTTTGCTTCTGCCTATCACAGGAGGCCAAATCATACGCCCCCAGCCTTTGCCACGCTTACTGATCAGCAAAGGGAAGCTATGCTGTCTGTTCAAAAGGTGATGCCAGAAGTTGGCACCGTGGATATGAAAACGAACAACGGCCCGCAAATGCCTGTTCCGGCGGGGGATTCTGATGCAAGCGAGAACGTTTCCAAAGGCGTGCTGCCTGCCACAACTCACACGGGCAGCGGAATTCTAAAGCAGGTTCAGGAAGAGATCACAAAGAAGAAAGAAACGCTGTTTAACAAGCTGCCTGGATTTGCATGCATCCTCGCTTTTCTTTTTCTAGGCGGTTATGTGCTGCGTAAGTATCTGGACATGGCCATTCCTTATAGTGGCAAGCGCAGAAGGAAGCGGATACTCGTTTAGGGTTCTGGGTAACCTCTGTGCGTGAAACTTTGTCGGTTCGAGCTGATCAGTTCGCCAACTCATCCTCGCTCCGGTATCGTTTATGGCTCCAAAGTCTATGAGACGGACGGAAGCAATCCGATTGGCACCTACGAATGGTCTGAAGTTAGGCTTCTTGCCCCAGTTGGTATGCCGCCGAGCGTTCGATTGTTCCATGCAAGCGATGAGGAATCGGATTGGTCTTTAGCGGAAGAAAATCCGCTGCCCAATTTTCAATATCTGAATCCCCGTTCGATGATCGGGCCCGGGCTCACTTTGCCGGTAGCCGAACGTGTTACAAGGCTGGAAGCAACTCCGTGCATTGGAATCATCATCGCCGGCGCCGGGAGAAACGTATCGCCGGAAGACGCCGATGGCCTTATACTGGGCCTCTGCCTTGTCACTTCTTTTCTAACTCCTAACGATCAGGGAGCCAGATCCCGAGATATCGGATTCGTTTTGGGTCCGGCCGTAACCACTCCCGATGAATTGGACGACGCTGTCACGGTAGACGAGCGCGGCCGCCGTTATCGTTTCGGCGCTTCGCTCAAAGTCAACTCGGAAGAATTGATGAGTTTCGATCTTAGCGATCTTCCCAGAACCCCGGCCGAACTGCTAAGCTTCGCCAGCGAGTCGGCGACCCTCCAACAGGGAGACGTCGTCGCCATCGCCCTCGGGCCGGCAAGCAAGCCCCTAGAAAAAGGCGACCAGGTGCAAGTAGCCTGCGAAAAGCTAGGAGTCCTCACCACCAGAATCGCATAACCCACCCCAAACATGAGCAATATCACGAAATTCACTTTAGACAACGGAGTGCGCGTGCTCGTTGAGCCCGTCACCCATGTTCAATCCGCCGCCGTAGGCCTCTGGTGCAAAACTGGAAGCCGGCACGAGACCGATCAAGAAGCGGGCATCACCCACCTCATCGAGCACATGCTTTTTAAGGGCACAGAATCACGCACCGCTAAGCAAATAGCGGAATCAATTGAAGGCCGTGGCGGTTCGCTAAACGCATTCACCGACAAGGAATCAACTTGCTATTACTGCCGAGTTCTGGCCGACGACGTTGGCAACGGAATTGACGTTCTCAGCGACATGATGCTTCATTCGCTGATTGACCCTGAGGAGCTTGAGCGCGAAGAGCAGGTCGTCCTCGAAGAGATAAAACGAAGCGAGGACGAACCGAGCGACCACGTTCACGAACTGCATTTGGAGCACCGCTGGAAGGGTAACCCCCTTGGCAAGCCAATTATTGGCACTCGCGAATCGGTTAGTGGATTCAAACGCGAGAACTTAAAAGCCTACTTGGATCGCAGATATCGGGGCGGTAACGTTCTGTTAGGCATTGCTGGAAACGTCGATCCTGAGGAAGTTTTAAAGTGGGCCGAAAAAGACCTTGGCCGAATCCCGACCGGTGGCGGAGAGGAGGCAGTCCCTCGGCCGAAGGGTGGTTCCGGAGTTGAGTTGGTCAAGAAAGAAGTCGAGCAGGTGCATTTCTGCATCGGCGGCGATGGGACTTCGATTTTTGATGAAGAGCTTTATACGCTGGCCGTTTTAGATGCTTCTCTTGGTGGAAGTATGAGCAGCCGCCTTTTTCAAGAGATCCGCGAGAAGCGAGGTTTGGCCTATGCCATCGGCAGCTATAGCCTTAGCTATGCGGCAGGTGGCGCTTACACTGTTTATGGTGGTACGAGCTTAAAGCATTGGGACAAAGTTCAAGAACTGGTTAGGCAAGAGTTTGATAACTTGTGCAAGAACGGCTTGGAAAGTGACGAGATCGACCGGACCAAGCGCAACATCTGCGGAAGCATCGTGCTCGCCCTGGAAGGCATGAGCGGTCGAATGATGCGCATGAGCAAGAATGAGCTCCATCATCACCGGGATATCCCGGTTGAGGAGACTATCGCCAAGGTAAACGCCGTTACAAGTCAAGCGGTGCAAGAGTTGGCCCAGAAGATTCTCGATCCAGAGAAGGTTTCGACAACGGCGATTGGACCGTTTAAATAGGGGCTATGGTCGAAGGTCGAAGGTCGAAAGTCGAAAGCCGGAGAGGCTCTGGTGTCGTTCCGATTTATTTGGAGATCGTTAGGCTATCTGGAGCTAAAGCCGGATTTTTTAGACTTAAGCCTCGCTTATCCGTCTTTCGACCTTCGACTTTCGATTTTCGACTCGAATATTCGTCATGGGGGCAGATCTGCCCATGAGAGAGATCATTGAACCCTTTCGAATCAAATCGGTAGAGCCGATTCGGTTCACCACGCGTGAACAGCGGGTCGAGATACTCAAGAACGCCAAGTACAACCCATTCCTCATCGATGCCGACGACGTCATCATCGATCTCCTCACCGATAGCGGAACGAGCGCCATGTCGGCTGCCCAATGGGGAGCGATTATGGTCGGTGATGAAAGCTACGCCGGATCAAGGAGCTTTAAGCGATTCGAAGCTAAAGTTAAAGAGATATTTGGGTTTGACTATGTGATTCCCACCCATCAGGGAAGAGCCTCTGAGAAAATTCTGATGAGCATTGTGGGTGGCAAAAACAAGACCATCCCAAACAATAACCACTTCGATACTACTCGTGCAAACGTTGAGTTCACAGGCGCTGAGGCGTTGGACCTCGTTATCGAGGAAGGAAAAGACCCGGACAATCTTCATCAGTTTAAGGGCAATATCGATCTAAAGAAGCTTGCCAACCTACTCGATAAGCAAAAAGGGCACGTTCCGATTGGAATGATAACAGTCACCAACAACACCGGCGGTGGTCAGCCGGTTTCGATGGAGAATATCCGCGAAACAAGCAAGCTTCTTCGAAGCCACGGTGTTCCTTTCATCATCGATGCCTGTCGGTTCGCGGAAAACGCCTGGTTTATTAAGCAACGGGAGGCTGGCTACAAAGAGAAAACGCCAAAGGAAATCGCGCAAGAAATGTTTTCTTATGCAGATGGCGCCACCATGAGCCTTAAGAAAGATGGCTTTGGCAACATTGGCGGCTTCCTAGCCCTAAACGATGAAAAGCTGGCCGAGCAAGCCCGAAACCTTCTCATTCTCACCGAAGGTTTCCCCACTTACGGCGGCCTTGCCGGCCGGGACCTGGAAGCCCTTGCCGTTGGACTCGATGAAACCCTTGACGAGAAATATCTCGAATATCGCCAAGCTACCGTTCGCTATCTTGCACAAAAGCTGCTCGATAAGGGCGTGCGAGCTGTTCAACCGCCAGGTGGGCACGCCGTTTATATCGATGCCAAAAACTTTTATCCCCATATCCCCGCCGAGCAGTTCCCTGCTCAAGTTCTAGTGAACGAGCTTTACGTGGCCGGAGGAATCCGAGGAGTCGAGATCGGTTCGGTTATGTTTGGCCACCATAAAGACGGCAAAGAGATCCCGGCGGACAGAGAGTTGGTAAGACTTGCGCTTCCGCGACGCGTTTACACGCAGGCCCACGTCAATTATGTGGCCGAAGTGATCTCGGAGATGTTCGATGTGCGGGAACAAGCAAAGGGACTCCGAATCACGAAGCAAGCGCCTTTGTTAAGGCACTTTACAGCCGAATTTGAAGGGTTTTAGATACAAATGTGGTATCCTTTTACCCGTTTTGACTGACCGACACGGCCAAATGCCCAGTTGCATAGAAGCGTGCAGAATCTAGGGGGTTCTTACCTGCATGAAATTGTTATTGGACGTGAAGCGCAAGCTTACTTCGCTCACTTCGAAAAGGTCGCTTGCAATGCTGCTTGTGGCTATGTTGTTTACGTTGATGCCTTCGTTGGCCTCGGCGGATGAAAGTAACGTTGTCCTGAAATTTACAGGCGGCGACCTCATTTACCTATACATTTCGTTCGGCCTTGGAGTGGTCGCACTCTTCTTTGCTTGGATGCTTGCGGCCGAAGTTCTTAAGCATTCTCCTGGAAACGAGAAGATGCAAGAGGTTGGCAGGGCAATTAAGGAAGGCGCCCTTGCTTATCTAAGGAAGCAAGTTACGACGATGGCCATTTTTGTGGTCATTCTTGCCGTTGGCCTTTTCTTCCTGTTTCAGAGTCGTTACCACAGCACAACTCTCGCCATGTGGCTTTCAATCTGTTTTATAGGCGGCGTATCTGCCTCCTATATAGCGGGCTACACCGGCATGTTGATGGCTGTTGAAGGCAATATGCGCACGGCAAATGCCGCGCTGACATCTTATTCCAAGACCCTGAGAGTCGCATTCCGCAGCGGCGCTGTAGCTGGAATGGTCACGGTCGGAATGGGCCTCATCGGCGCTTCGCTCATTTTCTATTTTGCACAGGCAGACGCAATGAAGCTGCTTATTGGTTTTGGGTTTGGAGGTTCGCTCGCCGCACTCTTCATGCGTGTTGGTGGTGGAATCTTTACCAAGGCTGCAGACGTCGGAGCTGACCTTGTCGGTAAGGTTGAAGCAGGAATTCCTGAGGACGATCCTCGCAACCCCGCGACGATCGCTGACAACGTTGGAGACAACGTTGGAGACTGCGCTGGAATGGCCGCCGACATCTTCGAATCTTACGAAGTCACCTTGGTTGCCGCCATCATTCTTGGCGCTGCCACCGCTACCATCTTTGACCAAAGCGTTTGGATGAAACTCATCCTCTTCGCGCTCATGGCTCGTGGCGTTGGAATCGTCGCTTCGATCGTTGGCATCTACTCCGTAAAGGGTTCAGACGATCTGAACTCCGATCCACTCATGGCCATCCGCAAGGGTTTCTGGCTATCGGCAGCAATCGCCGTCATTGGAACGGGTTTCTTGGCCTTCTACCTGATGGGTGGCAGGGCAGGCACGGCCTTGCAAACGAATCAGATCAAGGACATGGAGCCGCTGAAGCGAGATCAACTTGCCAAGCTTAAGGCCATTAACGACAAGTACACGGCGAAGCAGTCGACCGACCCACAAGCGATGACTGAGGCTCAGAAGGATCCTGACGTCCTTGCCATGGGGCTCTCTGGCCAAATGGCGGGTCAGGCGCTGCAGCAAGCGTCGCGCTTTGATCCGACGACCGCGCCGCCTTTGATTGATGTTTCGAACTATCACCTGATTGATCCGAACAATAAGAATGATAAGGTGCTTGGATATTCCGTCGTGGTAGCGGCACCCCGTGCTACTCCGACCGTTGACACGTTCCTGGACCATTACTACCCCCTCGATAAAACGACTCATCAGCGAACTGCTCTTCCCCTGACGATGGCGAAGTTGAAGGTCACGATTCCGGCACCGACTCCTCAGAAAGGACAGCCAGCGCAGCAGCCTCAAACGATCGAAGGCAGTTTCGGTCCATTTACGGCTACCGAACTAAAAAATGCCATGGATTCTAGCCCCGGCATCGTTGAGATGAAGGCCGACGATTTGCCGGCTCAACTCTACGAGGACGATAACGGCAAGATAGCGATTGCTATTCAGGATGCGCCTAACTTGAGCCCAGTCTCGATGCAAACGCAAATGCATGTGTTCTCGGACCCCGCGTCGAAGCTAAACGACATTATTAGCCGGAAGGTCCAGTCTCAACCAACGCCAGTCCTTCCCTCCGTTATGCTCGAAGATCACCAGACGGTGCCTTGGTACATGTTCTTCCTAGCAATCACATTCGGCGTCATCATGGCGTTCGCGATTGAATTGCTTACGGACTACTATGTCTCCACCCATAAGCGCCCTGTGCAAGAAATCGCGGGCGTTTCAAGTGCTGGCCCAGCCCCGATGATCATTCAAGGCTTTGCCCTTGGAGCGGAGTCGAGCGTGTTCTCGGTCTTGGCGATTGTTGTTGCCCTGATCATGCCGTTGATCTTCTTCCCACCCGCGGCCTACGGAGGCTCATACATATTGAGCTTCTATGGTATCGCCCTGGTTGGACTTGGACTCTTGACTACGACCGGATTCATTCTGGCCATGGACACCTTCGGGCCAATCTCTGATAACGCACAAGGCGTGTTCGAGATGTCCGGCGCAGCCCATGATTCGCCAAACGGCGCGAAAGCTGTTCAGCGACTAGACGCGGCTGGCAACACCACAAAAGCACTCACGAAGGGCTTTGCGATTGCTACTGCCGTTGTTGCCGCCGTTGCCTTGTTCCAGAGCTACCTACAGGCTGCGAACTTGGGCACAACTGGCATTCGCATCGACATTCCTGAGATCTTCCTCGGCCTCTTGATTGGTGGTGCGGCCCCTTATCTGTTCGCGGCATTCTCGATCAATGCGGTTGGACGTGCTTCGTTCCAACTCATCAACGAGGTTAGACGACAGTTCAGAGAAGACCCGGGCATCATGGCCGGAACGAGCAAGCCAAACTATGGCCGTTGCGTTGCCATTGTTACGGAAGCTGCTCAGAAGGAGCTTCTCGGACCGGGAATCTTGGCTATCGGCCTTCCTGTCGCGGTTGGATTTGGGTTTGCCATTGGCAAACCGCTGACAACCATTGGCGGGCAACAATTCAACCTTGTCGGAGCCGAGGCTCTTGGTGGCTTCCTTGCCGGAGCCATCGTCAGCGGCCAGCTTATGGCTGTCCTTCTCGCCAACTCCGGCGGAATGTGGGACAACGCCAAGAAGCTCATTGAAGATGGTCTCTACGGCGGCAAAGGCAGTGAAGCTCACAAGGCGGGCATTGTCTGCGACACTGTTGGAGATCCGTTCAAGGATACGGCCGGCCCTGCAATGAACCCGCTCATCAAGGTTATGAACCTTGTCGCTCTATTGTTGGCAACCGTTATCATCACACCGTTCTCCAACGGGGTCTTGATCACAGTCACCTTAGTCGCGGTCGCGGCCCTTGCCTTCTCCGTTTGGTGGTCGAAACGAGCTTCCTTCTCCTCTGCTCTAGCTGAGGCAACCGAATCATCCACGCATACGCCTTTGGCTTATGAGGATGCAGAACCGGTTGAGACGATTCAAGCGACTAGCAAGAAACGACTCACAGTTGAGGACTCTGACGAGCCCAAGGCTGAAGACGACCACATCGAGTAAGGCTCAGTTAACTATGGGGCAGTGTGGTCAAAAGCCACACTGCCCTTTTTTGTTGTAAGACCATGAATGTTATAGAACTCACGAGAGCACTGGTTGATATTCCCTCCGTCACTGAGAATGAAGCGGCGATTGGCGAATTCCTGTGCTCGTATTTGGCGCCTTTATTGGCTCGCTTTGGTGGCCGCTTGGAGCGGATGCCTGTTGCGGGGGAGCGCTTTAACGTGCTTGCCGTTTGGGGCGATTCGCCAACGGTAACGTTTTCAACTCATCTGGATACGGTTCCTCCCTTCTTCCCTTCCGAAGAAGACGAAGAATTTGTAACCGGCCGTGGTTCTTGCGACGCGAAAGGGATTCTGGCCTCAATGGTTACGGCTGTTAGCGAGTTGCTTGAAGAAGGTGTTACTGGAATCGGCATATTGGCCGTTGTAGGCGAGGAAAGAGGCAGTGCCGGAGCGTTAGCGGCTGGAAAGGTGGATCGTGGCGCGAGGTTCCTCATAAACGGCGAGCCCACGGAAAACAAACTGGCCATCGGCAGCAAAGGGGCTCTTCGCCTCGATGTTTCAAGTTGGGGCGTTATGGCCCACTCGGCCTATCCGGAGCTTGGCGATTCCGCCATCGATAAACTCCTGGCTGCGCTCGAAAGAATCAAGGCGGTTCCCTTGCCTGTTGATCCCGTTCTCGGCCCTAGCACCCTAAACATTGGCACCTTGGCCGGCGGCAGGGCGCCGAACGTGATCGCAGACTCCGCGAAGGCGGAACTCCTAGTCAGGCTCGTGGATAATGGAACCTCGATTGTGGGCGCTTATACCGAAGCCGTTGGTGATTTGGCTGAGGTTAAGGAAACACTCCGCATTCCGGCCAAGCATCTACGTAAGCTTTCCGGTTTTGAGACAACCACGGTAGCTTATACAACCGATATTCCCCTCTTTGGAGACAACTGGGGCGAGCCGTTCTTACTTGGCCCTGGCACGATCCACGTCGCCCACACCGATCACGAAAGGGTGCCAAAATCTGAGCTGTTGCGCGCTGTTGAGCTTTATAAGATTGTGGCAAAAGCACTGTTGACCGGAGGCGGATTAAGTTGATCGTCATGAAGTTCGGAGGCTCCTCCGTGGAGTCCGCCGATGCGATCAAGCGCGTCGCCGGAATCGTAAAATCTCAGGCTGAGCGAAATCCGGTCGTGGTTGTTTCGGCAATGGGCAAGACGACCAATAAGCTGTTGGAGATGGCCCGGTTAGCGGTCGGTCAGGACAAAGATTACATCCACAAGCTGGATGAACTAAGGCGCTACCACTGGGAGCACGGAATGCACGCGGTGGAGAGTTCGCAGCTAGAACAACTCACTCACATTCTTGAATCTCACTTCTCGGAGTTGAGCCAGTTGCTGCATGGTCTTGCCATCCTCGGTGAGCTAACTCCGAGGTCAATCGACGTCATTTCCAGTTACGGAGAAAGGCTTTCAAGCCTTATCGTCGCCCTCGCTTTTAACGCTCAGGGTCTGCCTGCCACGCATATCGATTCCAGAGACGTGCTTATCACCGATGACCGGCATACGCAAGCCAACCCTGATTTCAAAGAGACCTACAAGCGAATGAAGCAGGTCGTTGGAAAGGCTGGGAAGAAGAATGTGGTTGTTATGGGCGGGTTTATTGCCTCAACCTCTAAGGGCCAGACCACTACTCTGGGGCGCGGCGGCTCGGATTATTCGGCCTCCATTATCGGCGCCGGCATCGGGGCAGACGAGATCCAGATTTGGACTGACGTGGATGGCATGATGACAACCGATCCACGCCTAATTCCCCACGCTATCCCTATCGATAGCATTTCCTTTGCAGAAGCAGCCGAGTTGGCCTATTTTGGAGCCAAGGTGCTTCATCCGGCAACGGTAAGGCCGGCCGTTGAAAAGGATATCGCGGTGGTGATATTGAACTCGCGAAACCCTTTGGCGCCGGGAACAAGGATCATCAAGGATTCGGTAACCAGCGAGCATGTGGTTCGGGCTTTTGCCTGTAAGCGGGATATCACCTTGGTGAACATCCATTCCGCCACCATGTTTATGACCCACGGCTTTCTTCGCCGGGTCTTTGAGGTTTTCGATCGATACCAAACCTCCATCGACATGGTTACGACGAGCGAGGTCAACGTCTCTATGACAGTCGAGAACACCGAAAAGCTTTCTCAAGTTAAGAAAGAACTGGAGAAGTTCGCTGACGTGGAAGTTGAGAAGAAGCTTGCCATCGTGAGTATCGTTGGAAACAGCATCGGGACTACAGAAGGGGTTGCCGCACGGATATTCAAAGCTTTGGAGACCGTGAATGTTCGAATGATCTCTCAGGGGGCGAGCTTGCTTAACCTCAGCATTGTCATTGCCGAGTCCGACTTGGAAGCAGCCATGAAGGCGCTTCATGCGGAGTGGTTTGGAAAGTGAAGGTGAATGTCGGGCTAACTTTCGATATGGGTGCTCCATTTGCCCTCTCCCGGTTCGCAAGCTCACCGACCTCTCCTCAAGGAGAGATGATTAGTTGGTTGCGAATCAGAATTTCTCGCCTTCTTAAAGGCTTACATAGCAGGGCAACTTCTGATACAGTCAACAACTACTCATCTCTCCTTGAGGAGAGGTCGGTGTGTAGTGGCCCGGAATTCTTGGACACCCCCCAAAGAGGGTATTACCCCTGGAGGAACATGTCTGAAGAGAAGTTAAAGAACAGAACATTTACTGCGGAGTTCAAGTCTCGCGTTGTGCTGGAGCTGATTCGTGGAGATGTC